>DATFBS010000042.1:0-92753 GCA_035253695.1 Gemmatimonadaceae bacterium | reverse complement strand
CCGCCGCCCTGGCCGGGACGCTGACCGCCCCCGCCACCACCGCCACCCTGCCCACCGCCGCCGCCGCGCTGGCCGCCGCCACCACCGCCGCCGCCACCCTGGCCGCCGCGATCCTTACCGCTCATTCCGCCGCCCAATCCTGAGCTCTCGTCGCCAATGCTTTCCTCATCCAGGTCGCTCTCGGAGCCCGATGCGCCAAAGCCCGAGCGTCCGCTCGAGCCGCTCTGACCGCTGCCGCCCGCTCCACCAATGCCACTCGAGCCACCGGCACCACCGCTCGATCCGGCACCTGACGCGCCGAAGCCTTCACTGCCGGCGCCCGAGCTTCCGGTCCGTGAGCTGCCCTGCTGCCCACCGGCGCCACCACGCGATCCACCGAGCGACCCACTCTGCGAACCTCCTGGGGATCCGCTCATTCCTCCTTGACCGCCTTGCGAGCCGAGATCCTCATTCTGGTCCTTGTTACGATCCGCCATGGTCGTGTCCTCCGAACTGAGTCAGGTGCTTTGCATCGCGGCGGCGTGCGCCGCCCTTGGGGTCGTGCAAAGGGGCAACGCGTGTGCCATGTCGCGCGATGCGCGCGTAAACCGCGATGCACGCTCGGTTGACCGCTCCGTCATGCGCGTCTACGTTGCGCGATTCTTCTGATGCACATGGCACGCTTTTCTTACGCGCTCGATCGCGAGCGATGCGAGCGGCGCGCATGACGGTTGCATACATTGCGCGGCGTGCACCGCCGCGACTCGCGTCTGGCGCGCGCGTTGCACTCGTTGCACCGGCGGGCCCACTCCGTGGTCCCGGTGATCTCGATCGCGCCATCGCGAACGCGCGCGCCCTCGGCTGGGAGCCGGTCGTGTCGCCGCACGCGCTGGAGCGCGCCGGGTATTTCGCCGGCGATGATGAAGCGCGCGCCGCCGACCTCAACGACGCGCTGCGCGATGCGCGCATCGATGGCGTGTGGTGCCTGCGGGGCGGCTACGGCGCGATGCGTCTCCTCGACCGCATCGATTGGAGCGCGCTGCGGGGCCGTGCCAAGCCCATCCTCGGCTATTCCGACGTGACCGCCTTGCACGGCGCGATCGCTCGTCAGGCGGGCATTGTGTCGTATCATGCGCCGACGGCGCGCACGGCGCTGTCGCCATTCTCCCGCGCCTCGCTGGAGCGCGCGGTGATGCGCGGTGAGGACTCGTGCGGTGTCGCCGAGCGTGCGCGGGTGCTACGGCCCGGCCGCGCACGAGGCCGACTCGAGGGCGGCAATCTCGCGGTCTTCGCCGCGCTCGTGGGCACTCCGTATTTGCCGCCCCTGGATGGTGCGCTTCTCGTGCTCGAGGACATCAACGAAGCGGTCTATCGCATCGACCGCATGCTCGCGCAGCTGCGTCTCTCCGGCGCGCTGCACGGCGTCCGCGGCATCATCTTCGGCGATTGTACGAACTGCGCCGAGGAGGCCGATGACGGCGCACGAAAGCTCGATGACGTGCTGCTGGAGCTGGCCGACTGGCTGCGCGTCCCGTGCCTGGCGGGGGTTCCGGTGGGGCATGTGGGGGAGCAGTGGACACTGCCCCTTGGTGCCCTAGCGGAGTTGGACGCGGGGACGCGGACTCTGGCCGTAGGATAGGTGATCCAGGATGTCCAGGGCGTCCAGGGAATCCAGGTCGTCAGGATGATCGAGAAATGGCGCACCTCACCCTGACGGCCTCTCTGAATCGATGGAGTAGGTACCCAACGCGATTGGCGGTTGCCACCGGAACTGCAACTTGCTCCTCTGGAAGGTACCCGAGCATGGTGATTGCCTCGAGAAGCGTTTGCAGCTCGCGAAGCGATCCCTCGGCGATGGATAGGAAGCGTCTCAATTCTCGCGGCGCGCGCCTTCCAAAGCCTTCAGCAATGTTTGTCGGGATGGATACCGCGGCGCGACGTAGTTGCGACGAGAGACCAAACCGCTCGCTCTCGGGCAAAGTGGTCGCGAGCCGATAGGTCTCGGTGAGTAGAAGCATGCTTTCCCTCCATACGATGAGATCGCGATGGGTTCGTGTGGAGAGAGGTCGAAATCTCACCGGAGCGGGTGCATTCATGCTCTAGCATTGCTCAGATTGTCGGACATGGTGGCATCAAAACCACGCGCTCCGCCCTGGATTACCTCGACGACCTGGACACCCTCGATTACCTGGAAGCAATGAAAACCGGCCATCAACTCATCGACGAAGCCAAGACCCGCATCAAGCAAATCAGCCCCCGCGAAGTCATTCAGATGCGCGAACGCGGCGAGGACTTTGCCATCATCGACGTCCGCGAGGATCGCGAATGGAACCTCGGGCATCTCCCGGGGGCGGTGCACGTCGCGCGCGGGACGCTCGAGGGGAAGATCGAAGGGGCCGTGCCGCGCGAGCGCAAAGTCGTGCTCTACTGTGCCCGCGGGAACCGCTCGGCGCTCGCGGCGGATACGATGCGCGAGATGGGATACCGTGATGTCGCGTCCATGACCGGCGGTATCCAGTCGTGGGTCGATGCGGGAGGCGAGATCGAGGGCTAGCGTGCAGCATCACACGGAGGAGGGAACGAACACGGAGCTCGACCGGCTCGCGCAGCATCCGGCGATCGCGCCACTGGTGCGCGCGATGGCGGGGCGAGCGCCGGCGCTCGTCGATCTGGACGATGCCTCGCGTCGAGCCGCGGTCGCGTTGCTCGTCAGGCTCGATGAGAGCCGCGAGCAACCGACGCCACAGCTCCTGATGATCAAGCGCGCGACGTTCGAGGGCGATCCATGGAGTGGACATGTCGCGCTGCCCGGCGGCCGGCGTGAGCCGGCGGATCCCACGCTCGAGCGCACGGTCATCCGCGAGACGTGGGAGGAGACCGCGATCGATCTCGAGCGGGACGGCCGTCTGCTCGGATGTCTCGACGAGCTGGCGCCGCGAACGCCAGTGCTGCCGCCGATCATCATCACTCCGTTCGTGGGACTCGTGAGGTTCGACGTCGACATCGTCGCCAGTCCCGAGGTGGCCGAGTGGTTTTGGGTCGACGTCGCGGCGCTGCGGGATCCCGACGTGTCACGCGAGGTCGTGCTCGAGCTGGCGACGGGACCGCGCGCAGTCATGAGCTTCCAGCATGGCGCGCACACGATCTGGGGCCTCACCGAGCGCATCCTGCGTCAGTTCTTGTCACTGGCTCCGTAGCAGGATCGGTCGCGGTCGTTTCCGCCGGTGCGCTTCACGTCCCGCCGGATTAAGATGGGAGAGTTCGTGACGCGCGGTGGCTCCTCGTGCAGACCGCTTCGGCGTGGGTGCAGCCTTGATGATGACGACGCGAAATCCCGACGACGTCACCGCACCCGTCGAGGATTATCTGAAGGTGATCTACGAGATCGAGCGCCTCTCGGGCGCGGCGGCGACGACGGACATCGCGCATCGCCTGGCCATCGCGCCCGCGTCGGTGAGTGGGATGGTGCGCCGTCTCGCCGAGCAGGGGCTGCTCGCCCATGAGCGCTACCGGGGCGTGCGCCTCACCGACGAGGGCCGCCGTATCGCGCTGCGCATGCTCCGCCGGCACCGCATCATCGAGGCGTACCTCACGCGCGCGCTCGGCTACGCCTGGGACCGCGTGCATGACGAGGCCGAGCGTCTGGAGCACGCGGCATCCGAGGAGCTGATCGATCGCATGGCAGCCGCGATCGGTGAGCCATCGGTGGACCCGCACGGCGCGCCGATTCCCACGCGGGAAGGTGAGATCGATGAGCGCTCGCTGATGTCGCTGGCTGACCTTCCGGCGGGGGCTTCGGGGCGTGTCGTGCGGGTGAGCGATGACGATGCCCCACGCCTGCGCTATCTGGGGGAGCTCGGTCTCATCCCGGGTGTGACGGTGAGCGTCCTCTCGCAGGCCCCGTTCGGCGGCCCGATCACCCTTCGCGTCGGCGCCGCCGAGCACCAGGTCGGCCCGGCGCTCGCCAGCGTGGTGCAGGTGGAGAGAGGCTAGGTCCTCAGGGTCCTCAGGGTCCTCGGGGTCCTCAGGGTCCTCAGGGTGCGGAACCCTGAGCACACCGCACCCCGAGGACCCCGAGGACCCTGAGGACCCCGAGGACCCTGAGGACCCTGCCTACCTCGGCACGTCTGTTGCCACACTTCCGCATTGAGCAACCGAATGCGAATCACGGAGGGACGAGACTTGGCAGCGCACGCGGTCCACATCGACCCCGACACCGGCATTACCGAACTGGTTGGCCAGCTCGCGGCAGACTCGAAGCGGTTGGTGCGCGATGAGATCCTGCTCGGGAAGCTGGAGGTCAAGGAAAGCATCCGAACGGGTGCACGGGGTGTTCTGTGGCTGTCGATGGCGTTCGGTATCGCGGTGATCGCGCTAGTCGCCCTGACGATCACGTTCGTGACGCTCATCGGCCGCCTCGCGGATGGAAATTATTGGGTCGGCGCCCTCGTCACCGGAATCATCGAGGTGGGTCTGGGCGTGTTCCTCATCCTCCGCGGGGTGCGCCGGTTTGGTGAGCCTTCGTATACACTCGGCGAGTCGCGGGAGGAAATCCGGGAAACGGCGGCCTGGGTCGCCAGGGAACGGGCCAGCTAGTCGGCTTCCGCGGCGCGGGCGACGCGCGACAGTGTTTTTGCCCACGTGCTCTCGCCAGCTGCGTGGGCTTTTCGTTTCTCCCCTAACGAGCTTCGCAGGTCGCGCTCCACCGTGCTCCGCGCCGTCGCGTCGAGGGACGCCCATGAGGCGAGCGTTCCCCACAGCGGCGCGAGCGTCCCATCGAGCGCATCGGGCAGCCCCTCAGGGGCGTCGAGCGCCGCGCCGATGATTTCCGTCGTCAGCGGACCATGCACCGCCCAGCCAAGGGCGATCCCCCGCGCAACCAGGCGATCGAGGTCCGCGGCGCGAATCGCCCCGCTGGCGATGAGATCCAGCGCTTCCCGCAACACGGCCGCCGTCAGACGATTCGCCACCAGTCCCGGACGATCGCCGGCAACGAGGATGGGGTCGCGGCCGAGCGAGCGGAGTGTTGCAAGCACGCGCTCGACGGCATCGCGCGGGAGGGCCGCGTCCACATTCACCTCGACGATCGGAACCGCGTACACCGGGTGGAGTGGATGCACGATCGAAAGGCGCGCGGGATCGCGCATTCCCCCGGACAGCTCGATCCGTGTGAGCGACGATGTGCTCGACGCGATGATGGCATCGGACGAGGCGAGACTCTCCACCCGTGAGAACAGCGAGCGCTTGAGATCGGCCGCCTCCGGCGTCGCCTCCTGGATCCATTCGGCGTCAGCGACGGCGCGCTCGAATTCGCGGGCGATCGTGAGGTTTCCGGGCGCACCACCACCCACACCGAGCGCTTGGGCCTCACGCAACGCGGCCCGGGCGCGTGCCAGGGCGTCGGGATCGGGATCGACCAGTGTGACGTCAGCGCCATACACCGCGAAGAGAGCGGCCCATCCTCCGCCAATCTCGCCGGCGCCGATTACGACGGCCCGCTTCACTGCGGATGGTCCTCCAGCCATTTCGCCGCCTGCTGGGCGCCGCGCCTTACGAGCGCGTCGGTCAGCCAGGGCGCGAAGACGTGATTCGTGAGCAGCGCAAGCACGTCGGCAGCCTGCACCGTCGTGGCCACGCGGGCCGCGGCTCCTGCACCATCATCGAGGACGATCGCGCCGCGCCGCTCATCGTCGCTCACCGAGACACCAATGCGCATGTCGCGCCAGGTGGCCAGCGATGGATCGGCCGCGAGCGCGACGGCGAGTGGATCATTGACGACGCATCCATCGAGGCCCTCGTAGCCGCGATGAAAGTCCATGTAGAAGCCAAGCGCGTCTGCCCAGAATCGCGGCTCGTCGTCGGACTCTCCGGCTTCGCGAAGAGCACGCACCGCGTCGCCCGGGACCACGATCCGACGCGTGACATCGAGAGGGACGAGACGAATGTCGAGGCCGGCGTTCAGCACCACTTCCACTGCCTCGGGGTCTCCCCACCAGTTGAACTCGCTCCAACGTGTCTGCGTCCCCCTCACTCCGATGGTGCCGCCCATGATGAACACGGGCCCCAACATCGACACGACATCGTACTCGGCGACGGCGCGCGCGAGATTCGTGAGCGGTCCGAGACAGATCAGGGTGAGCCGATGGGTGGCGCCGGCCGCTTCGGCGATGGCCGCTGCTGCGTGGTTGGGCTCCGCGGGCGCGGCCTGCTCCGGCACCCAGTATCCGAGGCCTTCTTCACCGTGCGTCTCGCGCGCGGGGTGCGCGGCGCGTTGCAGTGGCGTGGGGGCTCCGGCGGTGATCGGCGCAGTGATGCCAACCCGTCGGGCGACCTCGCGAGCGTTCCGCGTCGCACGCGCCACATCGGTGTTGCCATGACAGGTCGTGATGCCTACGACGTCGAGCTCGGGGAGCCGAGCAGCCAGCGCCAGCGCCACGGCATCATCGATGCCTGGGTCGGTATCGATCAAAACGGCTGACGGCATTCGGCGCTCACAGTCATATTTCCCCTGACAATGGCACTCCTCCCATTACTTGCGTTGACCCTGGCGCTTCAGGGCACGACGCGCACCATCGCGATCGACGAACGGTTGGCCGCCGATGCCGGGCTTCGCGTCGGCGACCGCGTCGTCGTTGCCAGTGCGCCCGGTCTCTCCGGCGACACTGTGGTCATAAGCGCCGTGACGGCGCGGACGGCCGATCCGAGCGAGATCGCCAGGAACGAGTATCGGGTTCGCCTGCATCTCGACCATTTGCAGGAGCTGATCGGCTATGGCGACCGCGTCGATCGGTTCGCCGTTGCGACCTCCGGTGGAAAGGCGACCGAGGGTGCGCTCGACGTCATCAATGATGTGGCGTTCGGGTTCCGCGCGCACCGGTCGCGTGATGTCGCCATCGAGACGTCGCAAACGTTCCGCGTCGTCAGCCGGTTTCACCGGGCCATTGGCGTCATCACGATCGTCGCCAGCGCGATTTTCCTCCTCTGTATCCTCCTGTTGAAGGTCGATGAGCGACGGCGCGACGTCGCGGCGCTTCGCCTGCTCGGAATCTCGCGTCGCACCGTGCTCGGCGCCGTCGTGCTCGAAGCAGCGTTCATCGCGCTCGTGGGAAGCGGTGCCGGAACGGCCATTGGCGCGCTCGCGTCGGCGGCGGTGAACACATACTACCAAGCGCAGTACCGTACGCCGCTGCGCTTCTCGATCGTGACACCGGACATCGTACTTCTCGCCGCGGCACTGTCGATCGCGCTCGGCATCGTTGCGGGAACACTGGCGGCCCTGCGACTCGTGCGCGCCAGACCGCTGGCGCTGCTGGGTCGGTAACGCCGTGCGTTTGCAACTCGCGATCATCTCGCTTGCGCGCCACCGCGCCCGCACCGCGCTCGCCATCCTCGGCGTGGCTGTCGCCGCGGCGATGCTGCTCGACATGGTGATGCTGTCCAGCGGCATGCGTGAATCGTTCGGGACGTTGCTCGAGAGTCGCGGCTTTTCCATCCGACTGGCGCCGCGCGGAACGCTGCCGTTCGACACCGAAGCGACGATCGCTGGCGCATCCGAGATCGTGGGTTTGCTGTCGCGTCACCCCGACATCACGACGGTGAGCCCCGTGCTCGGCGCCACGATACACGTGGTGAGCGGCGCATCTCGCACGACGGCGTTCGCGTTGGGCGTCAATCCCGCCGTTCAGGGCGACTACGAGATCGAGCGGGGAACCGACGCGACTCATGGCGATGTGTTCGTCGCCAACGCGGAGTTTCTCCAGACGACGGGTGCACGCGTCGGCGACACGTTGGTGCTCGCCACGGCCTACAGTCCTCAATTGCGATCGTACAGCGGGGAGCGCCGCGTCGTTCTCTCCGGTCTCGTACGTTTTCTCTACCTGTCGCGCGGACAACCCGCAGTCGCGATGCCCCTGGCTACCCTCCAGGCGATGGGCGGCCTGGAACGAGCCGATCGCGCGTCGCTGTTCATGGTGGGGGTTCGCGACGGAGCTATCGCCGACAGTGTGCAGCGGTGGATCGAACGCGAGATCCCACGGGTCGACGCAATCTCCACTCGTGAGGCGCTCGCCCGCGTCGATGAGCGTCTGTCGTATTTCCGGCAGATGGCGCTCATCCTCGGGGGCGTGAGCTTGCTGGTCGGGTTTCTCCTCGTGACGACGCTCGTCACCGTGTCGGTCAACCAGCGGATCGGCGAGATCGCCGTGCAGCGCGCGATTGGCGTCTCGCGAGCGCATGTGGTGCAGCAGATCGTCGTCGAGAGCCTCGCGATATCGGCCGTGGGTGCCGCCTTCGGGCTGGCGCTCGGGCTCGTCACGGCGCGATGGCTCAATACGATTCTCGCCAGCTTCCCCGGCCTGCCGACGGCGATCGACTTCTTCCTGTTCCAGCCGCGAGCTGCATGGACGGCGCTGGGACTTCTCGTCGGCTCGGGGATTCTGGCCGGGGTGTACCCCTCGTGGCGCGCCGCGTCGCTGCCAATCGCGCGAACGCTACGGGAGGAGGCGGTAGCGTGAGCGAGCTCGTGCGAGCCGAAGATGTGCGACGGGATTATCGGTTGGGTGACGATGTCGTGCATGCGGTGCGAGGAGTGACGCTCTCGATCGAGGCCGGAGACTGGGTGGCGATCGTGGGGCCGTCCGGCTGTGGAAAGTCGACGCTGCTCAACCTGCTCGGCGCCATCGACACGCCGACGGCGGGACGGGTGCAGGTGAACGGGCGCGATGTCTCGTCGCTGGCCGATCGCGAGGCGACGCGCTTCCGGCTGCTCGAGGTGGGCTTCGTCTTCCAGCGTTTCTATCTCGTCCCGGCGCTGAGTGCGCGTGAGAACATCGAGTTGCCATTGGCCGAGGCCGGATTCGGGAAGAGCGAGCGACGCCGACGGGCCATGGAGCTTCTGGAGTACGTCGGACTGGCCGCGCGCGCGCGGCATAGGCCGGCGCAGCTCTCTGGTGGCGAGCAGCAGCGTGTCGCCATCGCTCGCGCGCTCGCGAATCGGCCCGCGATTCTGCTCGCCGATGAGCCGACCGGCGAGCTCGATGCGCGCACGGGCGCGGAGATCATCGCCCTGCTGACGCGGCTGAATCGCGAGGGGACCACGGTGGTTGTCGTCACCCACGATGAAGAGCTCGCCGCGGCGGCGCGACGCGTCGTGCACATGCGCGACGGCGTCATCATCGACGATCGCCCGCGGGGGGAGCCAGCACGCATCGCGGTGCGGATGCAACACGAAGGCGGCGAGCGTACGGTCCATTGGCCGCTGCGCACGCTGATCGCGTGGCTGTTCGTCGGTCGTGAGTGCGGAGACGTACGCGCGTTACTGGCCCAGGGCGAGACGACGAGGGATGGAACCCAAGCCACATGGGCCCCTGTTCGGCTGTCCGCCGAGGACCTTACGGCGATCGAGCGGACATTTCCGGAGCCGAATCCCACGCGTCTCCTGGAGCCGGAGCGAGCGCGTGTGACCCTCGTGTCTCCTAACGAGACCATCGCACTGGCGCCCGCCGACCATCGCGTTCGTGAAGCGGCCTCTCGGGCCACCTATCGGTGGTTCGACTACGGTACGTGGACCGATGTATGGGAAGCTGAGTGGGGAACCCAGGTCATCCGATTCGAGATGGCGCGCCCGGGCGAGAGCGCTCCCTGGGAGTCGGCCGGGTGATCGGCCTCCTCGCGCTTCGCCACCTCACGCATCGGCCCCTGCGGTCGGCGTTTCTCCTCGTCGGCTACGGACTCGGCGTCGGGGTGATGATCGTGCTGCTCGCGATCGGTGAAGCGCTTCTGGTGCAGGCGCGGGATGAGAAGCTCGTCGGAGGAGGCGATGTCACGGTGCTGCCGGAGGGGATCGATCTCGAGGTGATGAAGACCGGCGGCGTCGGCGGCCTGTTCTTCTCGATCGATCATGCGCGCTTCATCTATCGACAGCTGCTCGCTGCACCACGCTTCGCGGGCGTGATCGGCACGGCGGCGCCACAGATCGAGGGCAAGCTCCTGTACCTTCGTACGCGAGGCCGCGAGTATCCAGTGCGCGCGATGGGCGAGATCCCCTCTCGCACGGCGTCCGTCGGCGGGACCCCGTCGCTTCGCGCCGGGGCGTGGGAGGACGATGGAGGTGATCGTCGCTGGATGGCCCCCACGACGATGGAGCTCTACGCAGAGATCGACCGATTTCATCTCACCCCTCCCGATGTGGCCGATCGGCAGAGCTGGGGCGAGTGGCACTACTTCAACGTGCTCTCGCCCGACTCGCGCCGGTGGTGGTTCATTTCATTCATCATCGGTGGAGATGTCACCGGGGACGACTGGGGTGGGCTGGTCAGTATGACCCGTCGCGAGCAGGGCGGCTCAACGACGCGTTTTACGCGCACGCATGACGCGTCACGAACTCGCTTCTCGCTCTCGAGCCCCGATCTGACGATGGGAGAGTCGCGAGTGACGTTGCTCGGCGGTGGGCGCTATCGCGTCGTGGCGGCTGCCCGGGGACCGGCTGGAGAGCGTGCGAATGTCGATCTCGTGATCACTCCGGCGCGCGGTGCGTACTTCCCGGGCGCTACGCTGGCGGCGGGCACGTTCACCTCGGGATACACGGTGCCGGCGTTGCGAGCGTCGGCGAGCGGACGGTTGTGCGTTGGCGTCTCGTGCGAGGTGGTCTCTGGGGCGCAGGCGTATCACGATCACAATTGGGGGGTGTGGCGGGGCGTCACCTGGGAATGGGGTGCGGCGCGCGCCGGTCCTCTGACGTTCCTGTACGGTCGCGTACATTCGCCGGACACGCTCGCCTCGAGGCCGCCGTTGTTCCTGTACGTCGTTGACTCGTTAGGGTTCGCCGGCTTGTATCGGCCGACGCGCATTGACTACGCAGACGATGCAAGCGTGGTGGTGGACGGCCGCCGGATCCGCGTGCCGTCCCGCGCGACGATGTTCGACGTCCGCGGCGGCGACACCGTGATCGTGGAGCTGATGATCGAGGATGCTATCGGCTCCGACATTCGCCTCCCGCTCGACGAGCGCGGCGACCCGCAGGCCGCGGCGCTCTCGACGCCCTACTTCATCCAGATGAAGGGGCGCGCACGACTACGCGGGGTCATCGCCGGTCGCCCCGTGGACTCGGAAGGGACCGGGTTCTTCGAGACCTACCGATAGCGACAGGTAGTCCAGGTAGTCCAGGTGATCCAGGGAACAGAACGTCGTTGACACTCCTCGATCACCTCGAGGACCTCGATGACCTGGACTATCTCTGCCGTTCGTACGCCTCGCGCGCGAACGGACGCACGTAGCTCCAATCGCCGTACCGCGTGCGAAGGTCTGACGTCCAGCCCTTCTGGAGGTCGGTCTCGATGTCTTCGAACGCGCGCTGGCGGTACTCGGGATTCGCGCTCGCGACGTGGCCCAGGTGGTAGAACGTTCTCACATCCTCGTAGGAGCGATCGGCGAGTCGGTTGGGAGACTCCTCGTACAGGCTGCGATACCGCGCCTCATCTTCGGGCGTGACGTTCGTCGCGGGATCCGCCGCCGCCTGTCCGGCCCACCAACCGCCGACCGCGCCGGCGATCGCGCCGATGATCGCCCCGATCGGACCGCCGACGAGGGTGCCGATGCCAGCGCCGGCAAGTGCGCCGCCAGCGCCGCCGACTGCACCAGCGGGCCCGGTCCGCAGCTCGTCCGTGGGTGCCTCACGAGCGAGGATGTCGCTCTTGAATTCCTGGGTGTCGCGCAGCGGATGATTCCGAAGCACGTCGTCAGGAGTGCGTTCGTCGTGGTGGCTCATGGGTCCCTCCGTTGTCCTTCACAACGTGCAACGGGCACGAGCCGCGCGCAATTCCAGGTGGCCACCAAAAAAAAGCGCGGGGCGGCCAGTCAGCCACCCCGCGCTTTTTCTTCGGTGGGCCCGTCAGGGTGTTGCGACCGGTGTGTCCGTGGGACGCGTCGGCGTGCGCGTCTCGAGCTCCCGCAGCCGTTGCTCCATCTGCGCGCGGCGCGCGCGTGCCTGCGCCGCCGCCGCCTCGAAGTGCACGCGGTCGCGATCGAGCGAGTCCGCATACGTCTTCAGGCTGTCGAGATGCTGCTGGAGGCTGTTGATGCGTTCGTCGTAGCGGGCGAGCTCGCGCCTGAGGCGTGCGTTTTGGGCGGCCGAGGCCGGCCGCGAGCCGTTGACGACGACCGCGGCCATCACGTGGGGCGCACGAGCGGAATCAGCGGTCTGGGCGGCGAGAGAGGTGGGGACGGCGAGGGAGACACCGAACGCGAGAGCGATGGCGCCGAGGTAGCTGTGGGACATGAGACGACTCCTGCGAGAACAACGGCGAGTCCAGCCGGCCAGGCAGGCCGGTGGCGGATGGGGCGGGAATACGCCAGGATGACGACCGGCACGGGCTCCGCGGCACGCGCGCCGATCGTCCGTGAGTCCAACCTAACGTTCGCACACCCCGCTCACCACCCTCGCTGTTCGCGGAGCGATGTCACGTGCGCAATGTGATGTCTGCCGTGCCAGGCGTAGAGCGCCAGCACGCGATCGAGCGTCTGCACCCCCGTCTCGGGATGGTTGATCTCCCGCGCGAAGTCGGCATCACGCATCGCGCGAAGCACGATCAGCCATCTCGCGTGCACGCTCTCGAGAATCGTGAGAGACAGCGCGATCGGGGTCCGGGAATCGGGAAGCTGCGCCCAGCTGTTTTCGTCGTACGGTTTGATCGTCGGCCGCTCCTCGGTGAGGCCGAGCTTGAACCGGATGTATGCGTTCATGTGACTGTCGGGAACGTGATGCACCACCTGCCGCACCGTCCAACCGCCGGCGCGATACGGCGTGTCGAGCTGCGAGTCGTCGAGTCCGCGCACGGCGGCGCGCATTCCCGCCGGGCACGCCTCGATCTGCGCGATGCGCTCGGCGCGCTCCGCGGGCGTCGCGACGCCGCCGCTCCACTGAAACTTGCCGATGGGATACCGCGGATCCACGGACGTCATGGTCATGTCTGCCTCCGGGGAGAAACGAAAGCGGCGCCCGTGAGGACGCCGCTGCGAGATGGGGCGCCGCGCGGCGGCGCCCGGGGATCTCATACGATCAACGGCGTGCTGTCCGGCGCCGCGCGGTGGTCTTTTTGCGCGTGCTCTTCGCTTTGGGCCGTGCCTTGCCATTGCGCTTGGACTTGCCGGCGGAACCCGACATCTCCTTGTGCCACGCCTTCGCCGCACGCAGGGCGCCTCCGGCTCCCTTGTGTGTCGCGTCACCGAAGAACGCGGAGAACTTGGGACGCCATCCCTTGTCGGTGAGGCGATAGCCCACCCGAACGAAGTAGCCGTGCGTCCGCGTCGAATCCTGGTCGATCCGGCTGATGCCGGGTCCTGGGCTTCTCAGTCCATTTTTTCCCATGTAATCACCTCTTCCGGCGCTGACCGCTTCGCCCGCGCCCGGTGGTCAATAGCTGCCCGTGACTGTCACGGGTGCCTAACTGCCCGAGTGAACATCGGAGAATGTACACCGTCCCCGCGCCCGCGGCTAGCCTCGTAATGCATCGCCCGGTTTTGCTTACCACTTGGGAACACGCGACACGTCGTCCGGCGTTGATGCGAACCGCCCTGCGCACTACACATGTTACCGCACTTGCATCCCCCGTCGGCGGCCGCGCCCGCGCGCAGGCCATTCGCAGATCGTTAGGTTGGCATCGCCATGGCGCCGCCGCGTCGCGGCGACCATCTTGTCACCGGAGCTCGCCTTCCTCAAGGAGTGACACGTGCGCCGCGCCCATTTTTCCACTCCGCTCGCCCTGACGACCGCGCTGCTCGTGCTCCTTCCCATCGCGGGCTGCCCATCGACGGGCAACCGCGCGCCCGCCCCGCAGCGCGCCGAGGCGTTCGTGCGCGTCGAGAATCGAAGCATGCTCGACATGACCATCTACGTCGTCCGCGGCAGCGAGCGCCGTCGCCTCGGCCTCGTCAATGCCCTCAGCACGCAGATGCTGTCGATCCCCAGCGTTCTCGTCGAGGGCTCCGGCGTCCTGCGGTTCCAGGCCGACCCCATCGGCGGCAGCCGCACCCCGATCAGCGAAGAGATCTTCGTCCGCAACGGCGACGTGGTGCAGCTGATTATACCGCCTCAATAGCAAGGGTCCTCAGGGTCCTCGGGGTCCTCAGGGTCCTCAGGGTGCGAGTGCTCAGGGTTTCGCACCCCGAGGACCCTGGGGACACTGAGGACCCCGAGCACCCTTCAAGATGTTCGCGTCACGAGCACGATCGCCCCGTGCATGTGCCCGACGCCGAAGCGCATCTGCGCTTCGGAGGCGTTCAAAAAGCGCGCGCTCTGGACGCTCAGGACGTCGATGCTCCTCAACGCCTCCGGGCCACCGAGCGCGACGTTGTCGACGTACACGACGATGTCGCCCTCCATGTTGATGCTCGTCTGTCCTCGCTTGATCAGCCATTCGGGGCGATGCGAGCGAATCACGTCGTACATGTTGGACGCGGAGGCCGCCCGGATCTCCTCGGCCGTGAGGATGCGAGCGTCGCGGCGCCCGGACGTGCGGCTGCCCTGCGTCGAGGAAGCGCACGCGGCCGTGACGAGCAGCAGCAGGGTGAGGGCGGCGAAACGGAACGAGCGCATGGTGGACTCCATCCGAAGGGAAGGGACGTGGGGCTAGGATAGCGCGCGGCACCGCGGCGGGCAACCGATGCGATCCGTAGCCCGGGAGACGGCCACGGGAGCGGTGCGGTTCGTGCGCTCGTTAGGGTGCGCGTGGGCGCCAGCCGAACCGCGTGAACGACGCACGCCCCCGCGCGTCGAATCGCACGCCCTCTCGTTCCAGGCGCATGCGCTGACTGAGCGAGTCCCCGGAACGACGCGGGCTCACCGTCCCCTTCGCGTTGATGACGCGATGCCAGGGAACGGTGGTTTCTTTCGGAAGTGCCGCGAGAGCGTACCCAACCATCCGTGCGTGATCGCCAAGACCGGCGACACGGGCCACCTGTCCGTAGGTCGCGATGCGACCCGCGGGAACACGACGAACGGCGGCATACACTCGCGCGTAAGTCGAGAGCGCCGTGCGCTTACCGTTCCTTCGATCCGCCTTCGACGCGCCGCGGCTCATCGGAATGCGCGGGGAAAACCTCCATCGAGGGATCGAGCGGCCGCTCGCGAAGCGGCGGAAGGGGCCGCCCGCGCAAAACCCGCGCGACGGCCATCCCGGCCGCCACCGCCGTCCCCACCAAGGCGAGCGTCGCCAGCAGTGCGATGCCGAGTGCCAGGAAGATGCCGCCGATCGTGACGGCGGCGATCGCGAGGGCGATCGTCTTCCCGCGTGACATGCGACCGCCGCCAATCGTGACGACACGAAAGTTCATGCTCGCAAGATGGCTGGCGGACCGGCGCGATGGAATCGGCACTCAGGAAACCGATCGGCTTCGCACTTCCTCTGACGTCAAGCCATAGAGCGGGGGAGTGGGCACCTCGATCATCCCGAGCATGAGATAGATCTGGCCACGGTGATGCACCTCGTGCTCGATCATTGCCCGGAGCCATTTCCACGTCGGAAGCGTAACGCCCGAAGGCGTCGTGCAGCGCTGCGGCAGCGCATCGTCGCTCAACGACGAGAAAATCGCGGTCGCCTCCGCATGCATCCGGTCGAAATATTCGATCACGCCGTCGTACCCCGCGGCCAGCTCGGGGCCATGTCCCGGATACCGACTCGGCCGCCCCGCGACATTCTCCGCGAACATCCATCGCTCGGTCGCGGCGAGGTGCCTCACGAGGTCGCCGAGCGTGAAGCGGCCATGCGCGTGCGTCCACTCGACGCGGTCTGGGGGAATGCACGTCACCACGCGCCGTGTTCGGCCGCGAATGCTCTCGAAATATTCGAGAAAGCTGGAGACGGTGGAGATCTGCATCTCCCTCAGTCGGGACCGTCGCGCGCGAGACGCGCGAGGGGCTCGCCGCTCAGACGATAGACAGTCCAGTCGCTCATCGCGCGCGCGCCCAGACTCTCGTAAAAGCGGATGGCGGATTCGTTCCAGTCGAGGACCCACCACTCGAACCGACCGCACCGGCGCTCGATCGCCAGCTGGGCGAGTCGCCGCATGAGCGCGCGGCCGATGCCACGCCCGCGATGAGCGGGAAAGACGAACAAGTCCTCCAGGTACAGCCCGTGCCGCCCGAGAAAGGTCGAGTAGTTGTGGAAGAAGAGCGCGAAGCCCGCCGCGTCGTTCCCGAGCTCGGCGATGAGCACCTCGGCCGCGGGGCGGTCCCCGAACAGTGATTCGCGGATGTCCGCCTCGGTCACCACGGCTTCGTGTGCCAGCCGCTCGTAATCGGCGAGGCCACGAATGAGCGCGAGAATGACCGAAACGTCGTCCATCGTCGCGAACCGGATGCGAACGTCCTGAGTCACGTGTTCGCGATCACCACGGGGACGGCGCACAACACCCCGGACGTACGTCGTTAGGTACCGTCGGTCCGCTCATCGCCGGTCGCGTCGGGACTTTCGCTCGCCGAGGCGAGGTCGTTGATGGCGGCGAGAAGCCGTTGCAGGCCTTCGCGGAGCGCCATCAGACGGGAGTCGGGCTCGATCCCCTCGAGCACGGAGGCCTGCGCCACGCGATCGAGCTCGGCGAGCTGCCGCTCGAGCGCCCGTCGCCCACCCGCGGCATCGAACTCGTCGAAGGCCTTCTGATAGTCGACCACGTGGTTCCTCGCAGCCGGATCTCTTCAGCGGAAGATTGCTGCGCGACGCGTGGCCGTCCAGCGCTCAGCCAGCTCGGTATTGGCTTCCTGACTCCAGACAGCGCCGGAGCGCCTCCGTTTCGCGGCTCCACCAGCCTCGCGCATCACATTGCGCGAG
The DNA here is from genome assembly GCA_035253695.1 of Gemmatimonadaceae bacterium. Lineage (GTDB taxonomy): Bacteria > Gemmatimonadota > Gemmatimonadetes > Gemmatimonadales > Gemmatimonadaceae > JAICNG01. Next base: position 75,954 of record DATFBS010000042.1, on the reverse strand, counting down.
AACGGCACGGCCGGCGCGAACTGCGCTGGCGAGGAAAGCCGAGCTGCCCGTTTTCCACTCCCGTACGGGCTCGTCGGGTCCTGGCGAGCGGTCACGGACCTCGAAGCAGCGAATGAGCCATCCGCCCGCGGTCTCCGCGCGCACCGTGAAATAGTACGGTCCATCGAGGAAGCGGCAGGCGATTTCGCCGCCGGACGCTGGCAGCGAGCGCGTCAGCCGCTGAAGCTCCTGGACCCACGCCGCGAGCGCGGCGAGTGGGAGATCGACCCAACCCACCTCGGGAAAGTCCGCCTGAGCGTCAGGATCGCCGTCCCTTAGCCAAAGCGGCCCGGCGATCGTCCCCGACTCCTTCTGTACGAGCGCGGTCGTGTCGACGACGACATCGACCGAAGGAAGACGGCGCATGTTGCGACTCCGGGCTGAAGCACCTCCAGCCCGCAACGTTATTGCTCGGCGGGCATCCCCACGAGAGCCGCCAGAGTCGCCTTCTCCTGGCGCGGGAGCTTCTGAATGAGGCCGACCTTGTGCCCCTGGAGCGAGATCTTGCTTCCCCGATCGACCACGGTCGCGACCAGCGCGGGCCCGGTGTAGAAGTCGAGGATGAGCGAGCCGCGCGGCGTCTCGCGGAGTCCGCGCTTCGACTTCCATGCGCTCGCGCGCCGCGTGACGAACGTTACGATGGCGGCGATGGAATCGGGATCGGTCACGGTGCGCGGATCGACCTTCACGCCGGCCTCGGTCTTCACTGGCGGGGGAATCACCTGAATGTGCGTGACGCTGTCGAGGACGGGGGGCTTGCCGGCGGCGGCGCGCGTCTGGAGGTAGGCGGGTCCGCCTTCATCCGAGGATCCGCAGCCTAGGACGCCACTGAGCGCGGCAGCGAGAGAGACCAGAAGTATCGTTCGCATACGACGGGGAGTAGGAGCGATGCGGGACTGCGGGGCCTTAGTTCTGCGACACGTCGCGATCCGCGTGGACGCGGTCGATCGGCGTCCACCGCACGCGGTCGGGGTCGAAATCGAAATGACCGCGCATGATCGCTATGGGATGACGCTTGGCGAGCGCATCGGCAATCTGCCGCTCCAACTCGGCGTACCGGGCCCACTCCTCGATGGGTCCACGGCCGTCTAAAGGGCTCCCCCCTGGCGTACGGGGCCCGGGATGCCATCGGCGGAAGAGCGCGTCCGCCTCCAGGAGCATCTCGAGAAGGTCGGGGGTGAGGGGGATGAGCTCGAACCGGTCCTCGTCAGGGGCCCATGCATCGCTCTCCGGCCCGACGAAGCGATAGAAGTGGGGGACGCCCGCGAAGTTGGCGACTCCAGCCCGGGGACCCGCGCACCATTCGTCGATCGTGTACACCTGCTCGAAGAAAAGCTGCATTCCCAACGATGCGATCGTGCGCAGGCCGTCGACAACGCTCCAGCGCACCGGGGGTTGCGAAGGTTCCCCGATTTCGGCAAAGGGTAGCACCGGCAGCGCGCCTCACTCCCCTCATCACGGCCTTCATGCGCCCCTGGCTCGCGCACTACGACACCGATGTCCCCCAGACCCTGGCTCCATATCCCGCACGCACCCTGATCGACTACCTGGGTGATCACGCACGGGACCACGGGAACGACCCGGGACTGATCTTCGAGGGAAAGCGCATATCGTGGGGCGAGCTCGACAAGCTCAGCAATGCCTTCGCCGCGGCGCTCGTCGAGCTGGGCGTCGTCGCGGGCGATCGCGTCGCGCTGATCCTCCCGAACTGTCCGCAATTCGTGATCGCGGAGTTCGGTGCGTGGAAGGTCGGCGCGATCGTCGCCCCGCTGAACCCCGTGTACACCGAGCAGGAGCTCACAACGCTGCTCGCATCATCGGGGGCGAAGGTCGTCGTCGTGCTCACGCGATACTACGAGCGATTGAAATCGTTTCAGGCGCGCACCGCTGTCACCACCGTCATTGCGACGAACATCAAGGAGTACCTCAAGCCGCTCACCCGACTGCTCTTCACCGCGTTCAAGGAAAAGGAGGAGGGGGATCGCGTGGAGCTTCGCGATGGCGATCTCGCGTTCTCCACGCTTCTTCATCGCGATGATCCGCCGACGCCCGCGACGCATGCGCAACCCGACGACGACGCGACGATTCTCCCCAGTGGCGGCACGACGGGAATCCCCAAAGGCGTCGTCGGATCCCACCGCAATATGGTGCTCGCCGGACTTCAGCTGCACGCCTGGCTGCATAGTGCGCTGCAGGACGGCCGCGACGTGCTGATGGTTCCGCTGCCGCTCTTTCACGTGTACGGACTGATCGGCGTACAAAGTCTCTCGATCGTGGCACGAATGCCGATGCTGCTGGTCGCGAACCCTCGAGACATCAAGGGGATTCTGCACTCGATCGCTCACGAGAAGCCCAGCTTCTTCTGTACCGTGCCCGCGCTGCTCAGCGCGATGCTCAATCACGGGTTGGTCGCGTCGGGAAAGGCAGACTTCTCGTCGCTCAAGATCTGCTTCTCCGGTGGCGCGCCGCTCATGGGCGAGACGATTCGACGGTACCAGGATCTCACCGGCGGCCGGCTGATCGAGGGCTACTCGCTGACGGAGGCGCAGATGGCGGCGATCGCGAACCCGGTGCGCGGTCCCAACAAGGTGGGGTCAATCGGCATGCCCCTCCCGGACGTCGACATCCGTGTCGTCGAGTCGGAGGAAGGCACGATGGAAATGCCCCAAGGTCAGGTGGGGGAGGTGATCATCCGCGCGCCGCAGCGCATGCGCGGCTATTGGGGAAACGATGCCGAAACCAAGCTGGTGATGCGCGCGGGGCCGGATGGCGCGACGTGGCTCTACACCGGCGATCTTGGCTACCTCGATGAGGATGGATACGTCTTCCTCGTCGATCGGAAGAAGGACCTCATCAAAGTGAGCGGCTATCAGGTGTGGCCCCGTGAGATCGAGGAAGTTCTGTCGACACACCCGTCCGTGTCGGAAGTGGGCGTCGCCGCCGTCCCCGATCCGACGAAAGGTGAAGTGCCCAAGGCCTGGGTGGTCCCGCGATCAGGCGTGACCGCTGTGCCTGACGAGCTCAAGGCGTACTGCCGCGAGCGGCTCGCACCCTACAAGGTGCCGGGGCAGATCGTGATCGTGAGCGAGCTGCCGAAGTCGGGGGCGGGCAAGATACTACGTCGAAAGCTGAAAGAAATGCTGTAAGTGGCCGAGATGAGGAATGAGGACGGAGGAGTGAGGAATTCGATCGAGTGAAAGCCACTCCAATCGAATTTCTCACTCCTCAGTCCTCATTCCTCATCCTGCCGGAGACTACCTCGACTTGCGCGGCTTCACTCTATGCAGCACTTCCGCCACGACCGCCACTGCCACAACGCCGGCCATCAACGCGAGCGGTGTCTTGCCGGTCATGCGGTACGCGCCAAGCGTCACGAGCAGCGCGGTCGCCGCGGCGGGCGGATGATAGGCGCGCAGCTGCGGCATCAGAATCGCCAGCATCGCCAGCGACGCGGCGCTCGCCCAGACGCGCGGAAGCGGCACGGTGGCTCTCGTGATGACGGCCGTCGAGACGCTCGCGTTCAGCAGCAGCAGCGCCAGGTACGCGCAGCCGATGGCGGCGAGGTGGGCGGTTACGACCGCGCGGAAGCGAGTCGTTTCGTGACCCGGATTGCTCGCGAGCATGAGCACCGTCGGGCCGAGCCCCGCGAAGAGCCAGGGCTGCTTCAGCGAGTGACCGACGACGCCAGCGACGACAATGAGCGTGGCCGCGACGGCGGGCACCCAGATGGCGTCGACGACCGCGGCGAGCGAGCGACCGCGGAAGAGCGCGGTGAGCTTCGCCAGGCTCAGCGGCGTTATCGCCGTGGAGCGAGCCGCCGCGGGGGTGGGATAGTGCGACATTGTAGGTGGGGTTGATAGGGAAGACGTGTGACCCAGTGCCACACGCCTCATCCATTAGGCGACTAATGGGAGGATGTCCCGGTCACCTGTCGGACGAGCGTTTTCCTGTGCCCGTGGTCACAGGAGGGCGTTTCGGGAGTTGATCGGCTCAAGTCATCGTTATGCGCGCGCACCCGCGTTGCAATCGGTCACGTTAGGCCTTGCGGCACCGCCCGCAACATCGCACTTTGGGCTCCCCCGGATTCGAGCCCCGAGCCCCCGCGATGTCGTTCCACCGCCCACTGCTCCTCGCCGCGCTACTCCTCTGCACCGGCGACCTCGTCGCGCAGTCGCGAAGCGTCGCGACCTCCGAGGTGTTCAGCCGCTTCGCCGAGCGCGTGGTCAAGATTCAGGTCGTCGAGACGGGGTCGGCGGCCAAGGCCACCATCGGCTCGGGATTCTTCGTGACGGGGAGCGGGCATCTCGTCACGAACTACCACGTCATCTCCAAGCTCATTCATGATCCCGACCGCTACCGGGCGGAGCTCGTCGATGTGGCCGGCGCGGTGGAGGCCGTGGACGTTCTGGGCGTGGACGTGGTGCACGACCTCGCCGTGCTGGGGAGCGCGGTCCGGCCGCGCGCGTTTTTCTCCCTCGGCACCGCCAGCATCGCGCAAGGAAACCGCCTCTACTCGCTCGGCCATCCCGAAGACCTCGGGTTGAGCATTGTCGAGGGCACGTACAACGGACTCCTTCCGCACACTCGGCACCCGCGCATTCACTTCACCGGGTCTCTCAATCCAGGGATGAGCGGCGGACCGACGATCGCCGAGGATGGTCGCGTCATCGGGATCAACGTCGCGACGGCCGGCAATCAGCTCAGCTTCCTCGTTCCCGTCGACCGCGCGGAATTGTTGCTCGGTCAGGTGCTGACACCGGGCGATCGACCGCCGGCCCGCACGCTCGAGGCGGTTGGCCGTCAGCTCCGTGACCACCAGGACGCCTATTTGCGCGACATGTTCGCCGGCAAAACCAAGATGGTCGATCTGGGGCCGTATCGACTCGTCACCGAGCCGGCGCCGTTCTTTCGCTGCTGGGCCGACGCCACGCGACGCCAGGAGCTGCCGTACGAGCAGGTGCGCCATCACTGCTCGACGGATGACTATCTGTTCATTGCCGGAGACCAGAGCACGGGCGTCGTCGACGTCGAGCACGAGATGATCTCGACGAAGAAGCTCAACTCGTCGCAGTTCTTCTCCCTTTACAGCAGTGTGTTCGCGAACGACAACACGCCAAGCGGACAGGAGGAGCACGTGACGAGCTGGCGCTGCGGTACGCGCAACGTGCGGAACGCGTCGCTTCCCATGCGAGCCGTGCTCTGTCTCCGCCGGTATCGCAAGCTCGGCGAGCTGTACGATGGCGTGCTCAAGATCGCCGTGCTCGGTCGCGACGACTCCGGCCTCGTCTCGACGCTGACGATGTCGGGCGTGACGTTCGAGAATGTCGATCGCCTTGCGCGCCGGTATCTGGAGCGTATCTCGTGGCGATGATTCTCGAGGTGGTGCATCCCACGGGTACGCGCACCTGGCACCGGCTTGGCGACGCACCGGTGACGCTCGGACGCGGGTTCGCGAACGACCTCATTCTCGACGATCCTTACGTCGACGCGCGCCACGCGCGCATTGCGCTCGATGAAACCGGCGCGCCCCAAATCGAAGATCTCGGCAGCGTAAACGGGTTGATCGCCAATCATACCAGGCTCTCGGGACGCGTGGCGCTCCGGCCGGGCGCGGAAATTCGCATCGGCCGAACGATGCTGCGCATCCGCGACTCGGATGAGCCGGTATCCCCCGCGCTCGTCGATGCGATCCCCGCGCCGGCGCGCGCCGCGCCGGTCGTTCCGCCCGCAATTCAGCTCCGTCGTCGCGCCCGCGTGCGCGCGACGATCGCCCGAAGCGCGCGAACGACGTGGGCTCGACTGTTGACGGTCGGCGCGGCGGCCTTTGCCATCGCGCTCTACAGTTGGGCCGGAAGCTCCGAGCGCGCGAGCGCCAACGAGGCGCTCTTCGCGGCGCTTGGGTTTGTGGCAATCGTCGCTGTCTGGGCCGGCATCTGGGCAGTGGCGAGCCGCGTCAGTGTCCAGCGCTTCCACTTCGTGGCACACATGGCCGTCGCGGCGGTCGTGACGCTGGGTGGGATGGCGTGGACTGTTGCAGTGGAATGGCTGTCGTTCTTCTTCCCCGACGCGAGCCTTGCCGACGTCCTTTCGGTGGGTATCGGCCTCTTCACGCTCGCTGCACTCGTCGCGGGGCACCTCTCGTTCGCTACGGGCTTTGCTCGAGGCCGTCGGTGGAAAACGGGCTTCGTCGTCGCCGGAGTCGCGTTGTCGATCGGCGGTCTCGCCGCGCTCACCGAGGGCGACACCTTCAGCGACGTGCCAGCGTTCTCCGGTGTCGTGAAGCCGGTCGGATCGGAATGGCTGCCCACCACGAGCGTCGAGGAGTTCGGGAGCGTGATGGAGACGCTCAAGCAGCAAGTCGACGAGATGGCCGGACCGTAACGGCTACGACCGTGGCTGCTCGTGGTCGGTGAGCACGGGGAGATAGGGCACCCAGGGACCGACTTCCTCGCGATACCGCTTCGCCATGACTCGGGAGATCTGGGCAACGTGTCCCAGGTCGTGCACCACCCACGCTGCAAGCAGTTGTCGCAGGGTCACGCGGCCGAGGCTCGGATGCTCTCCCGGAAGGTCGAGCTCACGCGCGGTAAGATTCCATGTCGCGAGCACCGCGAGATTCTCGGCGCGAAGCCGAGCGAATTCATCGAGCAGCGACGCCAGCGTGCGATCGCGATTGCGCGTGTAATGGCGGAAGCGATCGTACGGAGTGAACGTGAGATTGGGACCGCGCGCGAGGATGATCCGCGCCCGCGCCATCCAGTCCGTCTCCTCGCCATCGATCAAATGCCCGACGACGTCGAAGGGACTGAAGGTCTCCGGCCCTTCGGTCGCACGAATCCACGGGTCGTCGAGACCGTCGAGGAGCGCGCGCAGCGTGGCCGGGGTTCGGCGAAGCACCTCTACTGAGTCGGAAAGATTGAACGTCATGAGGTGAGTCCTGGGATAACGCTGGTAATCGTAGGACGGACTGCGAGCTGCGAGCTACGAACTGCGAAGAACGCACGGCTTGGAAAAGGGGTCTTCGCAGTTCGCAGCTCGCAGTCCGCAGTCCGCAGTCCGCAGTCCCCTTTCCCCGTATCTTGACACTCTCGCGCCCTCGCCGCCCCTTTGCACCATGCCCTCCAACGTCCGCATCGGAACGCAGGGATGGAACTACGACGCATGGGTCGGTCCCTTTTTCCCCGAGGGCTCGCGTGCCGCGGATTTTCTCTCGTTGTACTCGCGGGCGTTCAACACCGTCGAGGTCGACTCGACCTTTTATGCCATTCCCTCCGAGAAAGTCGTACAGGGGTGGGTCGAGCGCACGCCCGATGATTTCGTCTTCGCGCTCAAGATGCCGCAGGAGATTACACACGAGCGACGCCTTCGTGACAGCAAGGATCTGCTCGTGGAGTTCTTCCAGCGCATGCGCTTGCTCGGTCCTAAGCTCGGCCCAATCCTCGTCCAGCTCGGCCCTGATTTCGGGCCCGCGGAGCTTCCCGCGCTGGCCGCGTTCCTCCCGATGCTCCCAGCCGACATTCGGGTCGCGATCGAGTTCAGAGATCGCGGATGGATTCACGATGGCATCATCGCCCTGCTCGCCGAACACGAGGTGGCACTCACGCTGACCGATGCGCGTTGGATTCCACGTCGGACGATGCTGTCCTTGGCGGAACGGCCGACGGCGCGATTCTCGTACATTCGATGGATGGGCCCCCATCGCGAGATCGTCGACTATTCGCGAATCCAGGTCGATCGTTCGCGGGAGCTCGAGCAGTGGGCCGCCATCATCGCGCAGCTGGCGCAGCGGGCAACCGAGGTATATGGCTACGTGAACAATCACTTCGCCGGTCACAGCCCACAGTCTGCACGCGAGCTGCAGCGCCTGCTGGGCCAGCGGCCTGTCGAGCCCTCGGAGCTCGGCGAACAGCTCTCGCTCTTCTAGGCGCGTCTCGCGACGCTCCATGGCCTCCCGATCCTGGATTCTGCTCGCCGCCGCCGTGGTCGTGGCGGCCGTTTGCGTGAGGCTCGGCGTCTGGCAGCTGGCCCGCCTCGAGGAGCGAAAGGGGCGCAACGCCACGATCGCAGCCGCCTTCCGTGAGCCACCGGTCGCGGCGCAAACCGTGATGCGCGATTCGAGGGTACGATTTCGACGCGTGGCGGTCCGCGGTCGGTGGGAGTATGCCAACGAGTCCACCATCCCGGGTCGCACTCGCGGCGGATCGCCGGGGGTGCATGTCGTAACTCCCGTAACGCTGGCCGACGGCTCCAGGATTCTCGTCAATCGCGGATGGGTGTATTCCCCCGATGCGCGCACGATCGACCTCTCGCGATGGCACGAGGGCGCTGAGGCGGATTTCGTGGGGTACGTGGACGAGCTTCCGACATCCCTTCCGCAGTCGACCACGGGGTCGCTCTACGTGGTCGCGCTCGGGGACTCCTCTGTTGCCCAGACAGCCGCTGCCGAACGCCCCGCACGGCTCGGCGTTCCCGCGTTCACCGATGAGGGACCGCACCTGAACTATGCCGTGCAGTGGTTCTCGTTCGCCGCGATTGCCCTCATCGGCACGCCGCTGGTCGTGAGGCGGCAGCGGCGGCGACGGGACTAGCGCTCGATCGTCTCATCAGGGAGCCTAGATGAGACGATCATGACCTGCCGTTTCGCCCTCCCCGCGCTGCTTCTTGGCGCCCTTAGCGCCCCCAGCGCCTTTGCCCAGTCCGGCGTGCTCGTTGGCGTGAGCTCGCCGATGGGATACGAAACTCACTGGATAGTCCGCGACGCCGCGCGTCCGCTGCACGCAACGCTTCCCGACTTGCTCGTTCCCCGCGCCGACGGTTGGTGGCGTCTTGGCACGACTTCGATCTGCCCTACGGGTGGGCCGGAGGGACAGTCGATGGATGTGCTTTGGCGGGCGCGCGCCGACTCCGTCCCCGCGGTCTCGGAGATCTGCCACGAGCTTCCCCGCGGTGAGCTCCCGCTCCCGATTTATGCCGACGACAGCGCCGCGCGCGACTCGCTTTCGCGCGAGATCATTCGCTGCAGCTGGAGCAGAATCCGCGTGAAGTTCGTCTCGCCGCAGTACCTCGCGCTCGGCGAGACGAGCGGCCAGACCGAGGAGTGCGAGCCTCGCGGAGGACGGTGGTATCAGACGTACTACGTGTCGCTCTTCAATGGCGACTCATCGCTTGCCGTAACGCAATTCGCCGGCCCTCAGGTGGACTCGCTTGCGCGTGTTGCGCTCCGGCACGCGGCTCGAGAACTCGCGACCGATGAAGTGTGTACAAGTCTGGTGGAGGGTTTCGATCCCAGTGAGCTCCTGGAGATCGGAACGCAGTGGTACCCGACACGGTTTGGCGGACGGTGGGTGCCGGTAATCTTCAATCAGGTCGCCACTGGCGACTGTCAGCTGTATCCGGTGGTGGAGACGACGCTTGCTCCGACGCTCACTGGACATGATCTGTTGCGGCCGGCATGGAACGTTCTAGCGGGCACGGCGACGGGCGTTCAAGACGCCTTCACATCGCCGCGCGGCGATCTGGCACTCGTGCGAACCACGGACTCGCTGTTCGTGCACCTGGTCGATGGACGGAAGCTCGGACAACGGGTAGGCGCGCTTCCGTTCACCGAGCGCGAAATCGTCATGATTCAGTGGGCCACCGGCAGTCACGTCGCGCGATGGGATCAGGAGATCGCCGCCATGATGCGCCGAGGTCTCCCGCATCCGCGGATACTTCCACCAGCGAAAGAGCAGTGATGGCGGGCACGGACAGCCGTCAAGCGTACTTGCACGTTGATGGAAGCAGGTTCGAGCCAATACTATAGAGAAGCCGCGCGGTCTCCGCGCGTTCACGTCCGCGCCTGACGCGGACCCACGACAGGACAGGTCATGGCTGATTCGACGCAGGCGCTCGCTACCGAAAAGGAAGCCCGCGATGTCGCCGAGGCGGCGCGCGAAAGTGAATGGCGCGAGCCGAGCTTCGTGCGCGATCTCTTTCTGGGCAAGTATCGGCCCGAGCTGATCCATCCACATCCGGAGGATGATCCGGCCGAAGTCGCGCGCGCCAAACCCTTCATGGACAAGCTCCGCGCGTTCATGGAGCGCGTCGACTCCGATGAGATCGATCGCACGGGACACATTCCCGAAGCGCTCGTGCAGGAGCTGCGCGACATGGGCGCCTTCGGCATCAAGATTCCTCGCGAGTACGGAGGGCTCGGTCTGTCGCAGATGAGCTACATCCGCGCGATGGAGATCGTGACGTCGAAGGACGGGTCGCTGACGGCGCTGTTGTCCGCCCATCAGTCGATCGGCGTCCCGAATCCGCTCAAGCTGTTCGGCACCGACGAGCAAAAGAAGAAGTTCTTTCCGCGCCTCGCCAAGGGCGCGATCTCGGCGTTCGCGCTCACCGAGGTCGACGCGGGCAGTGATCCCGCGAACATGCGAACGACGGCGACTCCGACCGCGGATGGCAAGCACTTCATCCTCAACGGCGAGAAGCTGTGGTGCACGAACGGCACGCGTGCAGAGCTGCTGGTCGTGATGGCGCGCACGCCCGACGCGATCGTGAACGGAAAACCGCGCAAACAGATCACGGCATTCATCGTCGAGGCCAAGGCCCCGGGAGTCGAGGTCGTGCAGAAGCTGCACTTCATGGGACTCAAGGCGCTCGAGAACGGCCTCATCCGCTTCACGAACGTGAAGGTTCCGCGCGAGAACATTCTCTGGGGGGAAGGGAAGGGGCTGAAGCTGGCGCTCATCACGCTGAACACTGGACGCCTGACGCTTCCGGCGAGCGCGGCCGGCGGGGCCAAGGCGATGCTGGAGGTGGCGCGCACGTGGGCGGCGCAGCGCGTTCAGTGGGGCCAGCCGATCGGGAAGCACGAGGCGATCGCGCAGAAGCTCGCGAAGATGGCGGCGAACACGTTCGCGATGGAGGCGGTCGCCGAGCTGTGCAGCGCGATGGCGGACCGCGGCGGCTACGACATTCGCCTCGAGGCGGCCATCGCGAAGATGTGGAATACCGAGGCCGGTTGGCGCATCGTCGACGACACCCTGCAGATTCGCGGCGGGCGCGGGTACGAGACCGCGAGTTCGCTCGCCAGTCGGGGCGAGCCGGCGATCGCCGTGGAGCGCGGGATGCGCGACTATCGCATCAATCTGATCTTCGAGGGATCGTCGGAGATCATGCGGCTCTTCATCGCTCGTGAGGCGGTGGATACACACCTCAAGGTGGCGGGCGACATCATCGACAAGGACGTTCCGATGTCGAAGAAGCTCGCCGCGTTCGCTAAGGCGGGCGCGTTCTACGCCACGTGGTATCCGACGCGCTGGCTGGGTTGGGGTCGGTGGCCGCGGTTCAGCGAGTTCGGGCGGCTGGCCAAGCACATGCGCTACGCGGAGCGGACGTCGCGGCGGCTGTCACGCGCGATCTTTCACGCCATGGTGCGGTTCGGGCCCAAGCTCGAGCGGAAGCAGATGGTCCTCTTCCGCGCCGTCGACATCGGGGCCGAGCTGTTCGCGATGTCCGCAGCATGCTCGCGCGCGCACATGCTGGCGAAGAAGCAGGGCCGCAAGGAGGCGATCGAGCTGGCGGACCTGTTCTGCGTCGAGGCCCGGCACCGGATCGCGCAGCATTTCCGTGACTTCTTTGGTCCCAACGACGACCGGCTTTACAAAGTGTCGCAGCGAGTGCTGAAGGGCGAGCACGCGTGGCTGGAGGAGGGAATTGTCGGAATGGTTCCGAGAGCAAAGACCCAGGAGCTGGGAGTCAGGGGTCACGGATCAGGGGCGGAAAGACGCGGCGAGAAGGCCGCCGCGCTCATCTGATGAACAAACGGCCGCGCAACGCGCGGCCGTTTGCATTCCATCCCTGATCCCTGCCTACGAGCTCCCAGTTCCTGCTCTCTCACCATCCAGGCGAGAAATTGAATCCCCAATGCCACCCCTTGCTGCGATGCGTCGGGAACGCGTAATAGGCTTCGAGCACCGCGTAGCCTAGCAAGTTCACGCGGGCGCTTGCCCCGTAGCTGAACACCGGAACGCGATCGAACGTCTCGCGATCGAACTCGAATCGCACTCCCTGATTCTTCGTCCACGCGGCGCCCGCGTCCACGAAGGGAGCGATCTCGAGGGGGATGAAGTTGAAGGGGATCAACCCGAACCCCTCCGGGCCGAGCAGCGGGATGCGCAGCTCGAGACTCGCAACGCCGATCCGGCTCCCGACCAGTCGGTCGAACTCCGGACAATCGGATGCGTTCCGCGAGCACTCGCTGCCGTCAAACGACTCCGACGCATAGCCGCGTACGAGCGTTTCGTATCCGATGAACAGCGGGGAGATGCGATTGCTCTCGGCGTCCTTTCCGTAGCGGCCGAAGTGGAGCGCGCGAAAGGCGAACGTCACTGGCCGTGCATAGAAGTAGCGACGCCAATCGGCGAGGAAGCTCTGGAAGTTGAGATCTCCGAACACCGGCGAAGCTTCGAAGCGCCAACGACCGCCGGCCACTGGCGATGTCAGTCCAAAGACCGAGTAGTCCCCCACCAGCGCGGCCGACGCCTGACCATAGCTCACCCCTGGCGGCGACTGCCCACCCACGCGCTCCTGGCCCACCTGCTGGAACGGATCGAAGAAATAGCGCTCGATCTCGACATCGTAGGACACGTGCGTGCCCGCTACTCCGAGCTCGAACCGCCGCGTCTGGGAGAACGGGTACTGAATGGTGGCGCCGATCTCATCGTAGAACGCGCGCTGCAGCTGCCGCTCGATGACATCGAGCGGAAAGCCGTTGATCAGCGTGTCGTAGCCGACCGCAAAGCCACTCAAATAGGGGATGTGCGAGCCGCTGACGAGCCAGTTCCAACGGCCTTTCTGATTGAGGTAGAACACCTCGCCGCCGATGTCCTTGAACGTTCCCTGTGCCTGCACTGCACCACCCACCACGCGATCGCCGAGCATGTCGCCGAAATACAGTGCGATCGCGCCCGAAAGCCCGGTTCCGAATGGACTGGTGGCAACGCCCAACGCGGGGGCGCCGATGTAATCGAGCTGCAGCCTGGGCCGATAATCCGTCACGGAGAATGGAGTCGACGGTGGTGGAAGACCCGGCAACGGCGAATCGAGATACGCGGCGACGATGTTGCTGCGCGTCGCCGGCGGCAGGATTCCGGCCGTCAGCTGACCTTCGCTTTCCACGAGTGGACTTCCCGTGGTTTGCCCTGGCTCCAGCCGGAACAGCGACGTCCCCTGATTCGTGAACACCGAGATCAGCATCCGTCCGCTCTGGCGTGCGACGGTCAACGCCGGTGAGGACGACGTGATTCCGCTGACGCCCGTCGCCAGTCGCGTGACCTGACTGACGGTGCCATCCAGTGACCAGCGATAGATGTCGCTGACTCCGCCGCGATCGGAGATGAAGAAGATCGACTGACCGTCGGGCGCCCATTGCGGGTTCGTGTGCTTCGCCCGATCGCCGATTCGCGGGACGAGACGAATCTCGCGCGTCGCGGGATCGATGAGCGCCACGCGAAGCTCGGCGTAGGTGAGCTGCTCGAAGTCGGTCGTCGGATCGCGGTCGGTCGAGAACGCGATCGTGCGCCCGTCAGGCGACCACGCCGGGTGCAGCTCGGTGAACCGATCGTTGGTGAGCCGCTGTACTTCTCCGTCCGTGGGATTGAGCAAGTACAGATCGGCGATGCCGCCGCCGTAGCCGACGAACGCGATCCGTCCATCGGGACCCCACGACGGATCGGTGATCGCTTCCGCCTCCGGAGGGCGGAACGTCTGGACGATCCGGTTCTGTCCCATGTCGTACACCGAGAGCTCGTGATCCCCTTCGACCTGCGTCACGAAAACGAGCCGCTGGCCGTCCGGCGACCACGAGCCGGCGGACGCGAGGAAGCTCAAGGCGTCGAAGTGATTGTCGTTGTTCGGACTCGTCAGGCGCTTGATGATGCGGCCGCTCTCCGGATCGGCGATGTACAGATCGATGCCGAAAATGCCGCGACCAGAGAAGAACGCCACGCGTCGTCCGTCTGGCGAGAGCGATGGAGAGATGTCGGTTTCGCCTCGGCGGCCCCCCGCTCGCTCGAGCACGCGTGTGCCGGCCTGCTCCGGCGCGGTGCGGCCCTGAACGACGGGCAGGTAGGCCTCACGAATCGCGGCGTGCCACTCCTTCGACACGGAGTCGGTCGATGCGTTGAGCACGCGACGGAACGCAGCCTCGAAGCCCTCACGCAGCGAGACGCGGAAGATGCGCGACACCGCCTCGTCACCGTACTTGCCGCCGATGTACGCCCACAGCGCCTGACCGTACCGATACGGGAAATACCGGTTGCTGCGGGTGAGCTGGTTGATGGTGGGAATGTCGTTTCGGAGGGCGGCATCGCGCAGCCACATCGCCGTATGCGAGTCTTCTCGGCCCACCGAGAAGTACTCGGCGATTCCCTCGATCACCCACAGCGGCAGGTTCATGAGCGCCTGGAGGCCGCCGGCATGGGTCATCGCGATGTCGTACTGGAAGCCGTGCACGATCTCATGGCCGAGCACGTGATCGTTCTCGGCGTAGACGCCGGTGAAGGGCATCACGATGCGTGTCCGCAGCCCCTCGGTGACGCCGCCCGTGCTCTGATCGATGAAGCCGCCCACCACGTTCGTCTGCTGAAAGTCGGGATGGTTCGCGTAGAAGATGATCGGCTTCTTCGAGAACGCGTGCGTCAGACCCTGCGAGAGCCGCGTATACCAGCGTTCGGCCATTCGCGCGGCGTCGGCGGTGGCCAGCGACTCCGCCGGATACCAGTGAATGTCGAAGTGGTCCGTGTGGAGGACGCGGAAGTCGAAGGACTCGTATTGGACCTTGTTCTGTCCGAAGTACTGAGCCGGGAGCCTGGCGGGCGCGAGGGCGCCGAGCGCGCTCGCGAGCGCGAGGGGGCCGCCGAGGCGCGAGAGCGCGCCGAAGGAACGGATCACGTGACTGTCCTCGTGGAGGTTGCGGCGCTGAAGCCGCGTGACGGGCCTCTGCAACGCAAGAGAAATGCGCGAACTTCTCGGCTACAGATGATCCCGGCACTGACCGTCAGGGCTCTGACAAGTCGTTCTCACTGCGGCCTGACCCCTGCGGCAACACCCCGCGTCACTTACAAGCGAAGAGGTGCGGTGAGTGACGAGAACCTGTTCGGCCCGAGGACACTGGCGGTGAGACGGTTCCTCGAGGCGATACAGCGACTCACCATCGAGCAGTGGCGGGAGGTGGTCGGAGCCTGGCGGACCACGGTGACGGGCGTATGGCACGATGCCGGCGCAGCGGTGAGCGCGGCCGTGATGGAAAGCGAGCGCCGTCAGGCCCGAGAGGAGCTGCTGAGCGAGTTGGGAGAGCTCACCCGGAGAATGCGCTGGGAGGGCGGTGACCGGGTCGGCGACTCCACGCAGGCCATCGAAAGCACGGCGCACTACGTGGCATCGCTTGCGGCGCTCGCGCTGCTCGTTCGCGACCGCATCACGCGTCGTGACTTCGACGCGCTCTATTTTCCCTTCATGGAAGTCGTCCCGCTGGCGACGATTGACTGAAGGTGCTCGAGGTGCTCGAGGAGCTCGAGCACCTCGACACCGGCATCACACCGCCGACGCCACCACCGGCGGACGCAGCTCTCGCGCCGTGAATCCAACGATGGCGAGCACGAGACCGAGAACCGCGTGCAGCCAGACGTCGTAGCCGCCGAGCGGGACGAGCCCGAACCCGTTAGGCACGACGAATCCCAGGACAGCCAGGAGCAAGTAGAGAACTCCCCCGATTCGGGCATAGCTCCGCGCGCCGCTGAAGCTGCGCGATGCGGCGAGTCCCCAGATGCCGAACAGCAAGTGCACGACATTGTGCAGGACGTTGACCGGGAACAGGCCGAGGATCTGAGGCGCCCGAGCCGGGTCCGCCTCCATGTTGCTCATTCCGGTCTGCGTGAACCCGTAGATCGCCACCAGGATGAACACGATCCCGAAGATCTGCGCGATGCGTTGAACCGTCGTCATGTAGTGAGCCTCCGTTGGCGGACGCGTTCATTCTACCGGAGGTCGTCAATGTCGTCGAGGCTGTCCAGGTAGTCGAGGTGAAGGTCATCACCTGGCCATCCTGGACACCCTCGACGACCTCAGCCGTTCAACAGCCACGCCGCGACCGAGAAGTAGATCAAGATTCCCGCGACATCCACGAACGAGGCCACGAACGGCGACGACGCGATCGCCGGATCGAAGCCAAGTCGCGTGAAGATCAGCGGCAGCGTCGCCCCGACGAGTGTGCCGGTGATGACGACGGTCAGGAGCGTAACGCCGACGACGAGCGCGAACGAGGTCGACTCCCCACCGATGATCACGCGCAGGAATCCGAACAGCCCGAGGAACGCTCCGAGAGCGAGTCCCTGAAGCCCCTCGCGGGTGAGCACGCGGAGCGCATCGCGCAGCTCGACGTCGCCGACCGCCAGCGCTCGCGTGATGAGCGTTGCCGATTGCGACCCCGAGTTTCCGCCCGAGCTGATGATCAGCGGAACGAAGAACACCAGGGCGAGTGCACCGGCGAGCGTCGCCTCGTAGCGCGCCATGGCGGTCGCCGTCAACAGCTCGGCGACGAACAGGAGCACCAGCCAACCCGCTCGCTTGCGCGCGATGCTCCAGAAGCTCGCCTGAAAGTACGGAGCCTCCAGCGGCTCCACGGCGCCGAGACGCTGCACGTCCTCGGTCTGCTCCTCGACGATGGCGTCGATGACGTCGTCGACCGTGACGGCGCCGAGCAACCGCCCGTTCGTGTCGACCACCGGGACGGCGACGAGGTCGTATTTCGAAGTGAGTCGCGCGACCTCCTCGCGATCGGCGGTTGGCGCGACGCTCACCACATCGTGCCACGAGATGTCCGATACGCGCGATCCCGGCGGTGCCGCGAGCAGCTCGCGCAGCGAGAAGACGCCGCGAAGGACCCCGGTGGCATCGAGCGCATAGATGGCGTACATCGCCTCTCGGCGTCCGGCACGGGCGGCTGCACGAACGCTTTCGAGCGCTGCATCGACGGATGATGCGTCCGGCACCGCTACGATCTCCGTCGTCATCAGGCCACCGGCCGAATCCGGCTCGTACGCCAGCAGCCGTTCGGTCTCACCCCGTGCGTCACCACGAATCTCCGACAGGATCTCATCCGCTCGCTCATCCTCGAGATCCTCGAGCGCGTCGGCGCGATCATCCGGTGTCATCTGCGACACCAGCTCCGCCGCCTGTCGCGCGCTCAGCTCTTCGAGCAGCTCCGAGCGCAGCTCTTCATCGAGGTACTCGAGGACATCGGCGGCGCGCGCCGCAGGCAGGGCGCGCAGCAGCTGAGCGAGGCGCTCCCGCGGGAGCGCCTCGGCGACGTCTGCGAGATTGGCGGGGTGCAGCTCCTCGGTCTCGGCCGCGACATCGCCCGGCGATTCGTCGAGCAGCGCGAGGATGTCGGGCACGAGCAGCGCCGCGATCGGTCGCTCTTCCTTCGGGGATGCCATCGCGACGAGCCTCGTCGTTTCGGCCTGATTCGGTCTGTTTCGCGCGCGCCTTCAGGTGTGCAGGCGCAAGCGATTCGGGGGCGTCAAGATACCGGTGCGGCAATGCGCGAATCAAGCGTTCGCGCATTGTGCAACGGTGTCGATCGACGAGTGACGTGCGCGTTTCTACTGCGTCCCTCCCATAGGTTGGAGGTGCAAATGCGAGCGTTCGTGACCGGGGCGGCGAGCCCCCTTGGACGCGCCTTGGTGAGCGCGCTCACTCGCCGCGGACATCGGGTGGTTGGGTTGGTCCGGCGCCGCAACGGCGTCACCTTGATGGAAAATCTCAAGGCGCAGCCTGTGGTGGGCGACCTCACCAATCCCGACGTCCTCGTCAAAGCCATGAAGGGATGCGACGTGGTATTCCACGTCGCGAACTTTTTCGATCTCTGGGCCCGCAAGCCGTCCGTGTTCGATACCGTGAACGTCGACGGTACCAAGAACACGCTGGCGGCCGCGGTCATCGCCAAGGTCCCGCGCGCCGTGTACGTCTCCTCGTGCGTGACCATCGGCGAGTTTCCCGGCCAGCTCGGCAACGAGTGGACGCACCATCGCGGCTGGACGCTCTCGCACTTCGAGCGCACGAAGGTCGCCGCCGAGAAGACGGCGCTGAAGCTTCGCGCCAAGGGCATCGAGGTGATCGTCGTCAATCCGGGTATCATCGTCGGCCCCGCCGATCCGGGCTGGTGCGGCCGCATGATCAGCGAGACGCTCACCGGTCAGCGCCGGTTCGCGGGTAACGCGCCGGTTGGCTGGATCTGGGCGTACGATGCCGCCGAGGCGATCATCCTCGCCTTCGAGCGCGGCAAGGACGGCGAGCGATATATCCTGTCCGGCGAGACCATGTCGCCGCGCCAGTTCCTGGCGAAGGTCGCGCGTCTGGCGGGCAAGCGCCCGCCGCTTCCACTGCCGCGGAAGCTGGCGGTAGCGGGCGCCTACATCGCGACCGCCCTCGGTCTCGCGTTAGGCAAGCGGCCGGTGCTGTCGATCGACGAGGCGCGCTTCACGTCCATCGGCTTCCGTGCCGATGGCACCCACGCGCAGCACGAGCTCGGCGTGCAGTACACGCCGGTCTCGAAGTATCTGCCGCTCGTCGTCGAGAGCTATAAGAAAGGGCTGACGCGTTTCGCTAGTTAGGAACGGGTCAAGGGCCAGGAGCCAGGGGCCAAGGGGCGGGTCACGGGTGCGGAGCATCACCCTTGACCCGCCCCTTGGCACTTGAGCCTTAGGCGGTCTTCACTCCCGCACGATCAGCCGTCGCCTCTCCTCCACTATCTCCACCACATTGTAACCCGCGGCTCGTACAGCCTCGCGAAGCCTCTCCGGCGTCGCGCAGCCGTCGTGCTCGAGAACAACACCCCTCCGCGACACATCCGCGTGCGCGATGCCCTCAATGCCCTGGAGCGCCGTGTACACGGCACGAACGGCATGCACTGAGGGAAGGTCGACGCGAAGAGTCGTACGCATCAAAGCGTCAGCGGTTACGGGGTAAGGGGTTAGGGTGAAGGGTAATCGATCCTCGACCGACCCTCGACCCTCCCCGTGGCCCCTGGCCCTTGGCCCTCGACCCGATTTATTTGCGCCTCGCATGACGACCATTGCCTTCCTCGGGCTCGGCGCCATCGGCGCGCCCATGGCCCGGCACCTTCCGGCCCACGGCTTCGAGCTCATCGTCTGGAACCGCACGCGGGAGCGAGCCGAGCAATTCACCAAATCGGTGCGCGCGCGCGTCGCGGCCACCCCCGCCGAGGCGGCACGCGAGTCCGACATCGTCATCACCTGTCTGCCAACGTCGCGAGAGGTCGAGGCGCTGCTTGACGGCGAGGCTGGGCTGCTCGCGGGATTTCGACATGGAGCGATTCTGGTCGACTGCACCTCCGGCGATCCGGTCACGTCCCAGCGCATCGCCACACGTCTCGGTGAACGCGGCGTCGCGTTCGTCGATGCGCCGGTGAGCGGTGGAAAGCGCGGCGCGGAGGAGGGAACGCTCACCGTGATGTGTGGCGGAGACATCGCGGCCGTGGAACGCGTCCGTCCGGTGCTCTCCGCGTTCGGGAAGAACATCGTCCACTGCGGCGATGTCGGTGCCGGAGACATGGTGAAGGCGGTCAACCAGGCGCTGCTCGCCATCCACATCTGGGCAACCGGCGAAGGACTGGCGACGCTCGCGAAGGCTGGCGTCGATACGCGAGTCGCGCTCGACGTCATCAACACCTCGAGCGGACGATCGAATACGAGCATGAATCTCTTTCCCGAGCGCGTGATTTCGCGGGCATTCCCGCGCACGTTTCGTCTCGCACTGCTCGACAAGGATCTCCGGATCGCCGCCGAAATGGCGCGCGATACGGGCGTGTCCGCCCCGTTGACGCAACTGGCGTCGGAGCTGTTTCAGCGGGCCCGCGCCGAGCTCGGCGAGGAGGCGGATCACGTCGAGGCGGTCCGCGTCATCGAGCGCACCGCTGGCGTGGAGATCGGCACGTGAGCATCGCGACGGTCGAGGAGATTCGCGCCCGCTTCCCCGCGCTGTCGCGGCTCCATGCCGGGGAGCGCGTCGCATACTTCGATGGGCCGGGTGGAACACAAGTACCGCTCGAGGTCGTCGACGCGATTACCGAGTATCTCTTCGAGCACAACGCGAACACCCATTGGCACTACCCATCGAGTGCCGAGACGGATGCGATGCTCGAGGCGTCGCGAGCGACGTTAGCCGATTTCGTCGGGGGATCACCGGACGAGATCGCCTTCGGCGCCAACATGACGACGCTGACCTTCCATATCGCGCGCGCTCTCGCGCGAACGCTCACCGCCGGCGATGAGCTCCTCGTCACCGAGCTCGATCACCAGGCCAACGTGGCGCCGTGGGTAGAAGCGGCGAAGGAGAACTCGTTGACGGTAAAAGTTGCACCGATGCGGATCGAGGACGGCACCGTGGACCTGGACGCGCTCGCCGCGCTCATCGGGCCACGGACGCGCATCGTCGCCATCGGTGCGGCATCGAATGCGCTGGGCACCATCACCGACGTGGCGCGAGTGGCCAGCGTGGCGCGCACGGTCGGAGCGATCACCTTCTGTGATGCCGTACACTATGCGCCCCACGCGCTGGTCGATGTGCGATCCCTCGGATGCGATTTGCTCGCATGCTCGGCCTACAAGTTCTATGGTCCGCATGTGGGCATCGTGTGGGGCCGCCGCGACCTGCTCTCATCGCTCGACGTTCCCAAGCTTCCGCCCGCGCCGAACACAGCGCCGGAACGATTCGAGACCGGTACTCAGAATCATGAGGGCATCGCTGGTGCGGCAGCGGCGGTCGAATTCCTGGCATCGCTCGCGCGCACCAACGGGACCCGCCGGCAGCGACTGCAGGCGTCGTTCGAGACCCTGCATGCGCGCGGGCGCGCGCTGCTCAGCCGCGCATGGAAGGGGCTGTCAGCGATATCCGGCGTCCGTCTCTATGGTCCGCAGCCGGACAAGCCGCGCACGCCGACCGTCTGCTTCGTCGTGAATGGCGTTCCTTCGGAGGCCGTTGTCCGGCAGCTCGCGGACCGCGCCGTGTTCGCGACACATGGCGACTTCTACGCATCCACGGTCGCGTCGCGACTCGGTCACGCACGTGATGGTCTCGTGCGCGCGGGCTGCGCCTGCTACACCAGCGAGAGCGACGTGGACCGTCTCGTCGAGGGCGTTCGCGCGATCGCGAACGCCCGGTGACGCCTCAGGATCCTTTCACTTCAGAGGCGGGCGCGGCCACGGGGATCGATGCGGGTGGCGCCTCCGGCCGCTTGCGCCGCGACTCTGTCGTCTTCTCGAATCCCGCCATGAACGTCTCGTAACGCGACCCGGGATTCCACAGAATCCACGAGTCATAGCCCGCGTCGTAGATGGCGCGCTTCTGCTCCTCGATCTCGGTCGGTCCATACTTCGGAAGCATTCGCGGAAGCGAGAACGCCTGCAGCCATGCACGCACGTGGCCGGGGTCGTCGATGCCGAGCTTTTCGTCGCGCTCGCGGGCGCGCTTGATCGCGATATGGTTCACGCGATAGGGATCGGCGTTTGGTCGGGCGATCCCGAATGCGCCGCGCGGATAGTGAGACGGGTACGTCATGGGAAGCATCACGTCGACGTGCGGCGAAAGCGACTCCCAGTGCTGGCCGATCTCGAGCGCCCCCGGCACGGTCGTCGTCAGGCCGAATACATCGATCGTGCACTTGGCCCCGAGCGCGCGCACACGCGGGCACGCGGTGCGCAAAAACTCCGCGAGCGCCTGCTGCTTGCTGCGCCCGTTCGCCGTCGGGAAGACTTGCTTCGGCAAACTGGGATATGGCTCGGGAAAGCGGATGTAGTCGAACTGCACCTCCGCGAACCCGACGCGCGCCATCTCCTCGGCGACCCGAATGTTGTACTCCCAGATCTTGGGATCGTACGCGCTCACCCAGGCGAGCCCTTCCTTGTCACGCCACACGCTTCCATCCGCTTTGCGGATGGTGTGCTGCGGATTCAATCGCGCCGCGACCGAGTCCTTGAACACCACGATGCGGGCGATCGGAATCACGCCGTGCGCCTTCAGCGTGTCGATCATCGCGCGAAGATTGGGAATCGTGCCCGCGGTGCCGGCGTTGCGCGCGACGAGCGTGTCGGATGACTTGTAGTTCAACCCGAACTCGTCCTTGATGTCGATGACGAGCGCGTTGATCTCCGTGGAGTCGGCGATGGCGACGAGCTTCTTCATGCGAGCGGGACTCTGCGCTGCCCACCGGAGTACGTAGAGGCCGCGCACGATCGCGCTGTCGGCGCGGCGCGCGGTGTCGGGCAGTGGCTTCGATGCGGGGGCCTGCGCCTGCGCGGAGGACTGCGAGGATGCACCGGCGGTCGCGAGCTGCGACGCCCGAGCGCTGGAGCTTGGCTCGCAGGCGAGCGCCGCGAGCGAGGCGAACAGAATGCTGCGCATGTGGGGTGGAGTCGGGGGACGACGGGGTGGTGTCGCAATGTAAACGATCGACGGGCGAATCCGTATCGCCGCGCTGCGTGTACCCCGGTTCGCTATATTTGCCGAGCATGTCGCGCTTCGTACCGCTCCTCGTCCTCGTGCTCGCGGCCTGTCGAACGGAGCGCGTGGCCCCACCGCGGGCGGAGTTCCTCATTGCGGCGGGCGACTCGAGCTTTTGGGTGCGAAGCCTCAACGGTCGTCTCAAGATTCGCGGGGCGCCGCTTCAACTGGCGCGGCTGCGCGGGCGCTTCCACGAGATCTATGTCGCCGACGACGACCGGTCCCACTACGATGCCCTGATCGTCGGTCAGCGCGTTTTCCGGCGCGACCTTCAGACCGGTGACTCGGTGGCGATCTTCGAGGACACGACTGCTGCCTCGATCGAGCGATGGTATCGCGAGGAGCATCCCAACGATCCTCGCGTCACCGCCGAGGAGGATGTAAGCGAGCATCCGATCGTCGAGGCGACGGCGGAAATCGGCCTCCTCGATGCGTTCGGCCCCTACCAGTCGTACGAGTATCACGCGGACGGTGTGATTCAGGGAGGCGCCGAGTGGCATCTGACGCGGCGAGGAGTGCTCGATTTGGTAAAGGGCGACGCGGTAAGCATCGCGGGGTTGTTCGGAGACACTGCCGAGACGCGTATCGTGGCGGAGGGCAGGCGGCGGTTTTCGCTGGCGCTCGATTCGGTGCTCGCCTCACCCGACGCGCGTGCGCGGGCGGCGGCGGAGGCCATCGCCGACTTCGATTTCGACCCGTCGTCGTTCGCGGTCGTGCGGGATGGACGTGTTCCTGCCGTTCAGTTCTTCGCGCCGGGCCACGGAGGTCGCGCGGGAGGACTGATGATCAGCCTCCCACCGATCCCCGCCGATTCCTCGGTCGAGTGGTGGACCGAGGTGAGAGGTACGCTCTCGGTCACGCCTCTCGACTCGACGCTCGACCGCTGGGAGCGTCCCGGCCTGGCCGTGGTCACGCGCTACGACGCGACCGGAGATCGCGCCACGCTCGTGATGGTCGATTCCGCCGGCCGCGAGTGGCCGGTGGCTCGCATTTCGGCACCTGCGTATTCGCTTCTGTGGCTGGACGAGCCGCCACTGGACCCGGTGACGCGGCGCGCGTTGACGCGCGCGTTCGACGAAGCCGCTCTCTACTCCGAGCAGTCGCGCACCGCAACGCGTCCACCGTCGCGCGTCCCGCATTTCGCGACGGCGCCGCGCTCCCCCCGCACCCCACGTCTGTGAGCCCCAAGCCCAAGCCGTCGTCGCGATTCGTGCGCGAGTCGTATCACGAAAGCTCCGAGATCATGATGCCGCAGCACGCCAACAACCTTGGCCATGTGTTCGGCGGAGTCATTCTCTCGCTGCTCGACCGCGTCGCCGCCGTCTCGGCAATTCGTCACGCCCGCCAGAACTGCGTCACCGTCTCAGTGGACCGCGTGGACTTTCGTGAGCCGATTCACCTGGGAGACCTGGTGATCCTGAGGTCTTCAGTGAACTACGTCGGTCGTACCTCGATGGAGGTTGGCGTCCGCGTGGAGGCGGAGGATCTCTCGACCGGGGCGCGGCGCCACA
Source organism: Gemmatimonadaceae bacterium (assembly GCA_035253695.1). Lineage (GTDB taxonomy): Bacteria > Gemmatimonadota > Gemmatimonadetes > Gemmatimonadales > Gemmatimonadaceae > JAICNG01. The sequence goes on along the minus strand of DATFBS010000042.1, from coordinate 51,835 downwards.
CGAACTCGTGCTATCTCACCTTCGTGGCGATCGATCGCAACCACCGCCCGATCGAGATTCCGCAGATCGTGCCCGAGACTGAAGATGAAAAGCGGAGGTACCAGGCGGCGCAGGAGCGGAGACGGCGAAGGCTGGAGGAGCGGACGGCTGAGGGGCGGGGCGCTAGGAGCGCTAAAGGCGCTAAGGGCGCTAGGGGCGCTAAGGGCGCTAGGGGCGCTGAAAGCCCACCGCGCTCATAGCGCCCTTAGCGCCTTTAGCGCCCTTAGCGCCTTTAGCGGCTTTAGCGCCCCTAGCGCCCTTCCAAATCCCTCTCTCCAGGCACCTGCCTCGCTGCCCGGCCTTCCCCTTTTTGCGACTGCGCCTCGTGGAACCGCTCGCCCTTGAGCTGAATCTCGGCGACGAACCCCTCGAACTCGCGCGGACTCAGCTGATTCGCGATTGCCGGGATCAAACCCTTCACCAGCGTGATCCGCTCCGCCAGCGTCAGTTTGTTCGCATCTTCCACCAGTTTGCGGATCACGGGGTGGTTCATCCAGTTGGTTTCACGGCTCGTCGTCATGGGCGTCTCGGCTCGAGGGCTATAGTCGATGTCGACAATGATTTCATGCTCCGTGCCGTGGTCAGCGACGCCGGAACCACAGGTGGCCGATGATCGCACCAACGACGGCGCCGCCGAGCGCAAGCGCCGGGGCTTGATCCGGACGCGCAAACTCGGGGAGCTCGGGTAGCCGCTGCAGCGGAAGGACAGAGACCAACAGATATGCCCAGACGCAGAGAATGCCGGCGATGTAGTCACCGAGCCGGCCGATCTTTCGAAGTGGATCGCGGACGATGGAGTACGTGATGCCCACGGCCGCGCCCTGATAAGCCCCGATGGCGATCCATTTCCCAATGAGTCCGATGGCATCAAGGGCCGATGGTCCCTGGCCCGCGACTGCAAGACCCGCCACTCGCAGAACGGTGAGCGAGCCGACAGCGACCGCGCCGACGGCCGTTGCGCGCAACCACACGGGCAGTCGCTTGAGGGTGGTGCCGACGGTGCGCAGCGCACGCAAGGCTGGGGGAATCGGCAGGTCCGGCATCGGCGGGAAGTTCTGTTCGACGAAGCGTGCCCGCGCCGTGCAGTGCGGACATACCGCGGCGTGGCGACGCAGCGCGTCGAGATGGTCGCGCTGCGCACCGGCACCTGGGGGCGGCGCGGCATCCATCCACCGGCTCACCCAGGTGCACTCCGGAAGGCCGCTCGATGCGAGCGCCGCCTGCCGCTCCGCGACGGCCGCGCGCCAGACGATCTGGATGGCGTACTGATGGGGAATCCGAAGGGATCCATCTTCCCACGCCCGCACGACCGGTTCCGTCAAGCCGATTTCTGCGGCGAGCTCACCCGGGGAGAGCCCAAGGACCGCGCGGGCGCGCGCCAAATCCTCGGCGGTCATGCGTTGGGCGACGGGGGGCATGCAGAGAATATCGTCGGGCGACTGGATGCCGCATACCCCCGACCGCGCGGTGCCGTTGATGCTTTCGGAAGACTGACATCTGACTTCTGATCCCTGATGTCTGCGGAAGTTGATCCTTTGAGGTCTGATGCCTGACGCGTTCGAAAGGTGTCTCTTGACCGAGGGCACGCGCCGTGCACACCCTGTGCGTCACATGAAGACCTTCACCATCGAGCAGGCGAATCGCACCCTGCCTCTCGTCCGGCGCATCGTCCAGGACATCGTGGACCACTACGCGCGCTGGCAGGAGCTCGTGAAGTCCCAGGATGTACTAGTCGCGGCGCCCGCCCCCGACGCCGCGCGGATCGACCGCCTGCAGCGTGACATTCAGTCCGCGGCCCGCGCCATCGACGGCTTCACCCGCGAGCTCAACGAGCTGGGCGTCGAGATGAAGGGCCGCGACATCGGCTTGGTCGACTTTCCCGGCGAGATCGACGGCCACCCTGTCTACCTCTGTTGGCGGCTGGGGGAGCCGTCCGTTGCCCACTGGCACGAGCGTGACGCGGGGTTTGCCGGACGACGGCCGCTCGCACCGACGGCGACCGCATAACGATGCGCATCTTTCAGGCGCCCGACGGCGTGCGGTGGGGCGTAGAGGTCATGCTCCCGAGCGCCAGCCACGCCATGATCGTGTTTCGGCATCCGAACGGGCGTACCTCACGGCTGGACCGGTACGCCTGGCGCAACATCGACGGCCCCGAGGCGCGCAATGTGACTGCGCGGCTCGAGGCGAAGACGATCCTCCGGGACCTCACCGAGAGCGATCTGGCGCTTCACTTCCGCCGCTCGATGCGGATCGCGGCATCGGATACCCCGTTAGGCATCCCGGTGACACACGCGGGATAGACTCGAGGTGCTCGAGCAGTCTTCCCTCGAGCACCTCGAGCACCTCGACTCCCTTGGTGTTACAGTCCGCCCGCGGCGGTCAGGGCACGCACCACATTGATCCGGCCGTTCCCGTACAGGTCGTCCTTGCCAGGCTTGCCGAAGTCCGCGATGTCGTCCGAATTCTCGACCAGGATCGACTTGATGAGCTCGGGACTGCGGCCGACGTTCTCGACGAGCAGCGCCGCCAGGCCAGCGACGTGCGGTGACGCCATGCTCGTTCCAATGAATCCTGACGCGAAGGTCGAGTTCGGATTCAGCGAGCAGGTCTGCTTGCGATAGAACGGCGGCGCCGGCAGCGTCCCCGGCGGCGAGCCAGCAGGCACGGTCGGCACGACGTACTGCAGCGTGGTCTTGGAGCACGCCGCCCACACGCCGATGGCCGACACGATCTGTCCCTGAGCGTTCACCGCCCAGTTTCCACCCGGCGCGGCGACATCGATGAACTGGATGCCGTAGTTCGTGTAGATCGCCGGGAAATCGACACTTGGCGTCCACGGTCCATTCGTGGGGCCCGCGTTTGGACCCGTCGCGGACACGCAGATCACATTCTTCGTCGAGCAGAATGCGCCGTACAATCCGGCGTTGTTCGGATGCAACCGTACAGCGTCATTGCCGGCCGCGACGACGATCGTGACGCCATTGCTCCGCGCATACTTGGTGACCCCATCGAGCACTCGGTTGAACCCCCGATTCCCGTCGCGCGGGTAGAGCGCGCCGAGGCTCATGTTGATCACTTCGGCGCCGGCATCCGTCGCGTAGAGGATGCCATTCAGAATGCCGCTGAAGGAGCCAGAGCCACGCGCGTTGAGAACCTTGACCGGGATCAGCCTGACCTTCGACGTCACCCCGGCGCTCACGATCGCGAGGCTGCTCACCGTCGACGCGACGTGCGAGCCGTGGCCGTTGAGATCGCTCCAGATCGGGCGGCCGGATCCCGGGTACCAGATCTGGAGGAGCTGGTTGTCCGTGAGCAGTCGTGCACTGTCGGGGAACTGCGGCGGTATCGGCCCGACCGGCACGAACGACCGCGCGCGCGCCTGATCGACCAGGCCGACGAGATCCGGATAGAGATGATCGATGCCGCTATCCAGAATCGCGACGTCGACATTCGCCGATCCGAGACGTCCCGCTGCCCACGCGGTATGCGCTCCGATCGCGCGGTGGTGCCACTGACGGGGGAAGAAGAACGCCGTCGCCGGATTGGCCTGCGACTGCATTCCCGCGTCGAGCATCGCTGCGTCGGCCGCCTCGACCATCGGTTCTACCTGGTGCGACACACCCTGGTACTCGAAGTCCGCGAGGATCGCTTCGACGCTCACGTTCGCCTGAATCTCGGTTGCGGCCGCTGCCGAAAGACCGTCGACGATCGCGATGCCCGAGCCGTGGTGCATCAGCTCGACGGTGCCACCGCGAGCGGCGATGCTGCTCTCGAAATCCGATGGGGCTCCGCCTCGGAACAGTATGACGTACTTCGACGGTGCGGATGACGAGCTGATGGCGAGGCTTGGTGCGGGTGCGCGAGTCACTTCGACGAGCGAGTCGGAGCAACCCGCGAATGCAGCGACAACAAAAACGGGGAGGACACGACGCATGGGCACATCCTCGGGGCAGGAGAGAGGCGCCAACACTGCGGCGTCAGGGGTTTACTCGCAAGAGTGGCGCGAGTGCCACAGATGCACGTCGGGGTGCGCATCACTGCGCACCCCGACGAAATGACCGACAGAACCCGCGACTGCCTTACAAGCCGAGCGCGCGAGGAATGTTGATGCGACCGCGCCCGTACGCGTCGTCCGTGCCCGACTTGCCGAGGTCGTCGGCCGTCTGGAGAATCACCTCACGGATCGCGTTAGGATCGCGACCGTACGTCTCGACGAGCAAGGCAGCGAGCCCGGCCACGTGCGGCGACGCCATGCTCGTACCGAGCGAGCCGAGCGTGAAGGTGAACTGCGGGAGCTGCGCACACACGCTCTTCTGGTAGTATGGCGGATCCGGCTTCGTCTCCGGCGGCGAGCCTTCGGGCACGGTGGGCTCGATCAGGTCGAGCGACGTCTTCGAGCACGCAGCCCAAACGGCGACCGCCGAAACGAGCTCTCCCTTCTCATTCACAGCGTAGTTGCCACCGGGGGCGGCGACGTCGACGTGCTGCTGGCCGTAATTCGAGTACACCGCGAACAGATCGACGCTCGGCAGGAAGTTCGGGCCGTTGACGTTCGCCTTGCCGTCGGCGCCGAGCGCGGTGTGGGGGCCCGTCGCCGAAACGCAGATCACGTTCTTCGTCGAGCAGAAGGCGCTGTAGAGCGCGTTCGTGCTCGGATGCAGCGGAGCGGCCTCATTGCCCGCCGCGACCACCGTGGTGACGCCAGCATCGCGCGCGTACTTGGTCACGCGATCGAGAAGTCTCGTGAAGTCGCCCTCGCCCCGCCGATAGAAGATCGCGCCGACGCTGGCGTTGATGACATCAGCGCCCTTGTCGGCAGCGTACAGAATCCCCTGCAGGATGCCGGTGAACGACCCCGAGCCGCTCGCGCCCAGAACCTTGACCGGGATGAGCGTGACGCGCGAGGTGACGCCGGCGTTGCCAATCGAACGGCTGCTGACCGTCGAGGCGACGTGCGTGCCATGACCATTGAGATCGCGCCACAGCGGAACGCCGGGGAAGAACTTCTCGATCAGCTGGTCGTCGGTCGGGTTGAGCGGGTCCTTGCCCTTCGTGTCCACGAACGCCGCGGCGCGTGAGACGTCGACCAGAGTCAGCAGATCGATGTAAGTAGGATCGATGCCGCTATCCAGGATCGCGACGTCCACATTCGGCGAGCCGGTGCGGCCCTTGGCCCAGGCGACGTTGGCGCCGATCGCGCGCATGTGCCACTGCCGCGGAAACCACGCAGCCGTAGCCGGGTTGGCCTGACTGGCGGCGTCGATCGAGTGCTCGGTCGAGAGCATCTCGAACTGCCGATTTACTGCGCGAGGGACCGCTTGGTGCTCGAAGTCCTCGATCACGAGCTCGGCCCTGCCGCTGCTCTCGAGCGCGGCGGCGGCGGCGTCGGTCATGCCGGAGACAATCGCCACGCCGGCGCGATCGTGGAGGAAGTCGAGTGTACCGCCGAGGCTGGTGATCTTGGCGGTGAACTGCGCGGAGCTGCCCCGGAGCAACACGGCGTACCGGGAGGTCGCCGCCGAGCTGACGCTCAGTGCAGGTGTATCCGACGTCTGAACGGGGAGAGAGTCGCTACAGGCTGCAACAGCCAGCAAACTGACGGGCAGGAGCAGAAAACGGCGCATCGTTGAGCATCCTCGGAGAGAGTGGGGGTGCTACGGCCGGGCCGGGGCAATACGAAGCCGTGAACCGGGACCTGTCCCGGATTCACGGCTTTTTCACCACAAATGTTTTCGGCCCCCAATCTTAGTGGGGGCAGAAACATTTGTCACCCCCTCTCCGCCCCCTCCTTGTCGACCCCCCCTGCCACACCATCATCTTGATATGGGACTTCGACTTCCAGACCATCCCGGGCCAGGATGGTGGGGTCGAACTCCTCCCGGGCTTCCTTTAAGAGGTCGGAAGCGTCGCGCGAGTAGCGGGCGGAGAAGTGCGTCAGGACGAGCTGGCGAACCCCGGCGCGCGCCGCGACCGTGGCTGCCTCTCGAGCCGTCGAATGACCAGTTTCCCGGGCGCGGTCGGCCTCCTCGTCCGCGAAGGTGGCTTCATGCACCAGGACGTCGGCCCCGCGAGATGCGTCGATCACCGTTTGCGCCGGACGCGTATCACCCGAGATCACCACCTTCCGTCCCGATCGTCGCGGCCCGACCAGCACCACCGGATCGACGACGCGGCCGTCGGGGAGGGACACCGCCTCCCCCCGATGCAGCTTCCCCCACAGGGGGCCCTCGGGCACCCCGAGCTCGCGAGCGAGATCGGGGTTGAACCGGCCCCGCCGCTCCTCCTCGACCAGCGCGAAGCCTAACGACGGGCCACCCCCATGGTCGGCCGCGAACGGCTCGATGACGTAGCCGTTCCGTTTGATCGATTCACCAGCCTGCACCTCGGTTACGTCGACGCGAAAGCCGACGCGCTCGACGCCGAACTCCGACGCGCGCCGCAGGTGGCGCCCCGATCCCCGCGGCCCCCAGAGGCGCAGCGGCTCGATCCGGCCTTGGAGCGCCATCGTCCGCATGAGCCCAATGACGCCGATGACGTGATCGGCGTGCAGGTGGGTGAAGAAGATGTCCTCGAGCACGAACGAGATGCCGTAGCGCATCATCTGCCGCTGAGTCCCCTCCCCGCAATCGAACAGCATCGTCTCTCCCTCGCGGATGAGCGCGAGCGAGCTGACGTTCCGCTCGACGGTGGGCCGAGCGGCGGAGGTACCGAGAAAGCGGAGGCTGAGCGACATGGCGACAAACTAACGGCAAAGACGTCAGATGTCAGAATACAGAATTCAGAATTCGGAGTGTTCCGCTGAAATTCTGAATTCTGTACTCTGACATCTGACGTCTTTGCCGCCTTTCCGTGCCGTTATGCCAGTATACGCGACAGCACCTCGGTATCGATGTTCCCACCGCTGACCACGATCACCACGGGATCCACGACAGTCGGCGCGCCGGCGAGCAATGCCGCGACGCCGACGGCCCCGGATCCTTCGGCGACGACATTCTCTTCTCGCGCGAGAAAGGCGATCGCGGCCGCGACGTCCGCTTCCTCGACCACGATGATCTCATCGAGAGCGTGACGGCCGACATCGAGCCCATGCTCATTGATAGCGCCGGCGAGACCGTCGGCGAGCGTCGGTAGCACGGGGATGTCGACCACCTGACCCGCTTCGAGCGAGCGCGCCATGGCGCTCGTGTTCGCGCTCTGCGCGCCAATGATGCGCACGTCTGGTCTCGCGGCGCGGAGGAATGCCCCCATTCCTCCAGCAAGACCGCCGCCGCCCACGGGAACGATGACGCAGGCGACGGCGGGCAGCTGCTCCACGATCTCGAGCGCGACGGTGCCATGGCCGGCGACGAGGGGCGCGCCGGCGGTGGGATCGACATACGTCACGTCGTGGTCCTTCGCGAACGCGATCGCGCGTGCGTGCGCTTCATCGTAATGCGCGGACTCCGCGTCGATCGACGCGCCGCAATCGCGCATGCCGTCGATCTTGACGCGTGGTGCCGTGCGCGGAATGAAGATCGTCGCGCGAATTCCGAATTGCTGTGCCGCGAGCGCGACCCCGCGCCCGTGATTCCCTGCGCTGGCGGTGACGACGCCGCGCGCTCGGTCGGCGGGCGACAGCGACGCGATCGCATTGTACGCTCCGCGGATCTTGAACGATCCGGTGACCTGCTCGTTCTCGAGCTTGAGCCAGACGTCGCGCTCAGTGCGCTTCGCAAGGCGCGTGGCATGTCGCAGCTCCGTTCGACGCACTGTATCACGCAGGCGCTTCTCGGCTCGCTGCACATCGTCGGCAGTGACGTCGGCGAACATGATGTGGGGGCTACGGTCGGCGTTCGGGCGTGTACTCGCGGAATTGTGATGAACGTCGCGTCGGATGTTGCCCCAAACGGTGCTGATCGGTCTAGTGCGTAGCAGGGCCTTTTTGGCCCAGCGCGCGTTGCAGGCGCGCGTCAGGTGACGCGGTGGGGGGACAACTCCGGGGGGAGTGTGGGCAGTTTGGGAAACGACGAAAGTCGTGGGATCGCCCCCCATCGCTCTTTGTGCAGGTCTTGAAAATCGTCGGAACAGCGCGCGTGATGCAGTAGTAGAATCATGCGTGAGGGTGATGGCCCGGACCATCGAGAAGGCTCGGCGTTCGCTTGACGCGACCCGCGAAAGCTGTTATCATCAAACAGCTTGAACGCGGCCCCGCGAACCTGGCGGGGCTGTTGTCTTCAGGTGATCCGGGTGCGAGGGATCCATAGGGTTCTCCCGTACCCGCGTGCGCGGGGCTGTAGCTCAGTTGGGAGAGCGCCTGGATCGCACCCAGGAGGTCAGGGGTTCGACTCCCCTCAGCTCCATTCTGGCATGCAACCTGAATTACTGGTTGCGCCGACACTCGAATCGGTTGCCGGTCTCTCTCGGTAGGACGGAGAGTTCCAATGAAGAGACTCGGTCAACCCACTTTCGCAGGGTTGCCCGCCGCCGCTCGGTAGGACGCAGAGTTCCAATGACGGCGCGCGAGGCATACCCTCGCCGGATCGACTGATGGCAATCGCCGCGGATCAATGTCCGCGGCGTTTTTTTTTTGGAAGAGATCCCGCCCAACTGCGAGCTGCGAGCTGCGAAGTGCGAACCGACTTCGCCCGCGGAGATCATTCGCAGTTCGCAGTCCGCAGTTCGCAGTCGTTCTTCACGTCCGCCGCTAACCCGCGCAAGGATTCATCCCATAGCCGCTCCGCCTCCTTCTCGGCACCGGCGCGGAAATCACCCAGTGCGGTGCCGCCGAGGCGCCCGAAAAAGCGGAGGATCCCGCTCTCGCGCACCGTGACATCGATGTCACGCCACACCGTCGATAGCGTGTCGGTCGAGTGGGCGTCGGTGCGCACACCGTAGCGCATGAGCGCGCCCGAGCCTTCGAATGGCCGGCGCAGCGGCGAGCGCAGAAGCCGCGCGACGAGCGGCGGCAGCTGCCACTCCGGCTCGGCGGGAAATCGAAACGCCATCGCGAGGTGGCTTGGGCTGGTGACTCGCAACACACGAACGTCCAGGTCTCGCACGCCGACGCGGAATGGCCCGACCTTCACCGAGAGGTCAGCCGTTAGGCGAAGACTGCTGCCGACGGGCCGAGGCGGGGCCCCGAACGGGGCGAGCGATCCATCCTTGACGCGGAACCGCAGGACGATCGAGGAGTCGCGCTTGGTAAAGTCTCCCCAGCGTACGCCCAGCGAGTCCTCGACGCTCAGCCGCCAACGAATCGGCACCCAGTATTTCCGTGCGTAAGGGCCCAGCGCCTTGAAGTGGCGCTCCGCCTGGCCGGGCCTGAGCCCGAGACCGAGAACCACCGACGTGGCGCCGTCGTCATCGCCCGATGAGCGCAACGAGTCGATGACGAACATGCGGGACAGGGACGCCGACGCTTGGGGGAAGGCGGTGCGCGTTGCGCGTTGCGCTGCGGTCACATCACCGCGCTCGGCGGCCAGGAAGATCGCGGTGAGCGCTCGGTCCAGGTCCTCGATCGTAATCGATCCGAGTGCGACTTCATCCACCGACGTCCATCGAAACTCGTCGTCGCCGAGGATCTGGAGGCGCATCACGTGACGCGACTCACCGGGCGCGCGAGGCGCCGGTGCACCGGGCCGTTGAAAGAGGGTGTAGCGTCCGTCTCGTCGCGCGCCAGCGATCTCGAGCGTGCGCTCATCGTCGTCGCGACTCGTCCACAGCTGCTGGTCGTCGATGAGTCGCGAGGGCGTGGTGCTGTAGCGGGCGAGGCGCGGGCGCGTGGTCGCCACTTCGGGTGAGAGCTCGGCCATGCCGAACCGGTCGGCGAGTGCGGTGAGCATGGTGGCGGCGTTCTGCGTCGCCCGCTCGGGCGTAGTGCCCAGGGCGGGAACGGCATCGCGACAGGCGATGGCGGACAGCGGGAAGAGCAGCGACAACGCCGCATGACGAGTCGAAAACACCCTGGAATGTCTTCGGGGGACCGGCGGCGCGAAAGGCGGCGGGGTTGATCGAAGGGGTTGCCGCGGCTACGTTTAGGGTCCGCACAAAAATCGATTTCTGCCCCTTGGTGTAACTGGCAACACGCCTGACTCTGGATCAGGAGAGTCCTGGTTCGAGCCCAGGAGGGGCAATTCGAGAAGCTCTTGGCCCCGCGTCACTTCGGTGACGCGGGGCTTTCGCATGCGGAGCCTTGCAGGCGAGGGGTTCCGTGCCGTTTCTCCCCGACTGCCAACTCTGCGGGGCACGGTTTCACACGCGCGGTTGGTAATGTCGCGGTCCCCGACAAGTGTCAACGAGACTCGGAGCTAGCCGCGTGTCGAGTCAGGCCCTTAACCGACGCGAGGCCGGCGTCTAGGATTTCCTGCGAAAGCGCGCGATCGTCGACCGCGCGCGCGATGACCATTGCTCCGACCAATGTTGCCCACGTGCCGATGGCCTTCTGTCTTCGTGCGGCTTTCGATTTGCCCGGAATCAGCTTCGCCACAAGATCGCAAGCGGAACGCACATAGCCGGTGACGGAGCGCCGCACGGCCGGACCGTGTCGGGACACGTCCGGGCCCAGCGCGGCCAGAACGCAACCTGCGCCCGGATTGTCGCGGTGTCTGCTGGTCAAATACGCGCCGGCGAGCGCGGACAGTGGATCACCTGAGGCGCGATCCGCGAGCTCGCCCCAGCGCGCAAGTGACTGCGCGAGCGCGCGGGCAGAGGCCTGCGCAATCAGGTCGTCCTTCGAAGAGAAGTGTCCGTAGAAACCGCCATGTGTCAGACCGGCCTCCTTCATCAGATCCGCGACTCCGATTCCTTCGAAGCCGCGCTCACGGAATCGCTGGGCGGCGGCCTCGAGGATCCGTTCCCGGTGCTGGGCCGCCTGTTCTCTACTCACTTTCATTCCCGACCTCCCAGAGGTGCTGGTGTGGGCGCTTGACAATATACATGATGAGCATCATATTAGCAATCATGATGCTCATCATGTATCTGCATCCGCCGCGTCAACGGGAAGCGAGACGAGATCAATGAAGGCATTCGTCAAGACACCGAAAGATCAATCGTGGGTTCTCGTCACGGGCGCGTCGAGTGGTTTCGGCGCGGAGTTCGCCCGTCAGTACGCCGCACAAGGGCGGCCGCTGGTTCTTGTGGCACGCCGCATCGAGAAGCTGCAGACGTTAGCGACCGAGCTGCGCGAGAGATATCGCGTCGCCGTCATCGTCGAGCAGCTCGACCTTTCCGCGATTACGGCGGTCGTCGAGCTGCACAAGCGGCTGCGTGAGCGTGGCATTGCCATCGACATCCTGATAAACAACGCCGGCCACGGACTACAGGGCACATTCGTGGATGGCACGCTGGACGCGGCACTGGCGATGCTGCAACTGGATGTCGTGAGCCTGACGGCGGTCACCCACGTGTTTGCGCAGGACATGCGGACACGCGGGCGTGGGAAGATCCTCCTGGTCGCCAGCGTACTGGCTTATCAGGGCGTCGAGAAGTTCGCGGTCTACGCGGCCGCCAAAGCGTACGTCTTGCGTCTTGGTGAAGCTCTCCATCGCGAGCTCAAACGCGACGGCGTCACGGTGACGGTGCTTTCCCCGGGGATGTCGGACACCGGATTCGCCACAGCGGCGCAGCAGAAGATCACGCCCGCGTTGAAGCTCTTGATGATGCAGCCGGCACCCGTGGTGCGAGCGGGGATCCGCGCGTTGCAGGCCGGGCGCATCAGCGTCGTGCCCGGCTGGGCGAACAAGGCCACGGTGATGTTTACCAGGGCAACGCCTCGCTGGCTACACCAAGCCGTGTTCTCTCGCATCATGGGTGCCGCAACTGATCGCGGCGACGCGAACACTGCGTCGGTCGGCGTTGCGCGACGAAAGGGGGCACTTCAGACCCAGCCGACCCACCTCCATCCACAACATGGGGCCCATCACCATGGATGACGTCATCATCATCGGCGGCAGCTTTGCCGGCCTCGCCGCCGCCCTGCAGCTCGGCCGTGCCCGCCGCAAGGCCACCGTTCTCGATACCGGCCTGCCGCGCAATCGCTTCGCCGGCCACTCGCATGGCCTGCTCGGCCACGATCACAAGCCACCGCTGGACATCCTAGCCGAGGCGCGGCAGCAGCTGGCGCGTTATCCCACGATCAGGCTGGTCAGTGCCCGGGCCGACAGCGTCTCCGGCGCCATCGACGATTTCTCCGTCCTCACTGGCGATGGCGAAAGCCTTAGGGCGCGGCGCCTGATCCTGAGCTATGGCGTCGCCGACCAGATGCCTGATGTTCCGGGCTTTGCCGAAAGCTGGGGCACGTCCATCGTGCCCTGCCCCTATTGCGACGGCTTTGAAGTCGCCGGCCAGCATTGGGGCCTCGTCTGGTCCGGCCCGCAGTCGCACCAGTCTGTTAGGCTCTTCCACGACTGGACCGACAAGTTGACTGTCTTCGCCGATGGTCACGACATTCCGCCCGATATCCGGGCCGATCTGGCGCGCCGCAACATACCTGTCGTCGATGGCCGGATCGTCGAGATTGCCCATCACAAGGGCCATATCACCACCGTCAATCTCGATACCCGCCGCAATATCGCGGTCGACGTCCTGTTCGCCCATCCGCGCAACAAGCCGTCCGCAAGCCTGCATGAATCACTCGGCCTCGCCACGGTCGATACGCCCGTCGGCATCGCCCTCAAGGTCGACGAGCGCCGCCAGACCAGCATGCCCGGCATCTACGCCGCCGGCGACCTTGCCACGCCCCTCCTGCCCTCGGTCACGCTGGCATCATCGCAGGGCGCGATGGCGGGTATCTTCGCCCAGCAATCGATGCTGGTTTGAGAGCACCGATTCCCTTCTCGGGTTGCCGCGGGCTATCGCCAGAAGGAACGCACGAGCATTACGCGGTCCGGCATTCCCACGATCTCCGTCGCTTCATGCGCCCGACCCGCCGCCGCATCGCCCTGGATTTGCGCGACTATTTGCGCGCCCAACGCGTCGACGACCTTACGGCCGCCGCAGCGCCCGCTCGAAGATCTCCTTCGCGCGCGGATCGTCGCTCTCGGCAAGGCGACGCAGCGCTTCGGCCCGCACTTCCCGATTCGGATGCGCGCGTGCCGCCTCCACGAGCACCGGAATGCCGGCGCCGCCATCGAGCTCCTCCAGCGAGTCCAGCACTTCATTGTGAACATCTTCCGACGCCTCGCCGGCGAGGATCTCGGTGAGCAGCTTGACCGCGTCATCGGTGCGGGCGTGCTCGGCGTACGTCTCGATCGCCTCGCGCTGCACATCAGTATGAGCGTGGCGTCGCGCGATCGCGGCAACGCGTTCCAGCGCGCGCGCCGTGCCCAGCTCGCCCAGCGATTCGACCGCCTCGCGCGCGTCGTCGGGATCGCGGCTATCCTGCGCCAACTCATCGAGAACGACCATGGCGGCGTCGGTGCCTCCCTTCTCTCCGAGAGTCTCGATCGCCTCGCGTCGCACGTCGCCGTTCGCGTGGCTCCGCGCGAACCGAGTGATGACCGCCAGCGCGGCGTCGGTCTCCAACTCGCCAAGCGCCTCGACCGCTTCCCGCTGCACGTCAGGATGGGCGTCGCCCGTCACGATCGCCTCGAGCACGGTGAGCGCTTCCGCCGGTGGAAGATGCTCCCCCAGCGTCTCGACCGCCTCCCGCTGGACCTCGGGATTGGAGTGGGTGCGCGCCAGCTCGCGAACCGCCGTTAGGCCGCGGCCGCTCGGCATCTCTCCCAGCGCCTCGACCGCCTCGCGCTGCACGTCCTCGTTCCGGTCGTTCCGCGCGAGCGCGACGAGCGCGTCGAGCGCCTTCTGACTGTCCTTCTCTCCCAGCGCCTCGACGGCCTCACGTCGCACCTCTGCGTCCGTCACCGTTTGGGCGATCGCGATCGCCGAGTCGGTCGCCGCGGGCACTGTGCTGTCGCCGAGCGCTTCGGCGGCTTCGCGCCGGACCTCGCGATCGGCGTCAGCGCGGGCCGCCCGGCTCAACGCGTTCACCGCCGCCGCGGTGGGATGAAATCCGAGCCATTCAGCCGCCTGCCCGCGGACTTCGCTGCGGTCGGTGCCGGTGAGCCAGCGCACCAGGATCGGGACCACGAGCTCGCTCGACCCGTGGATGCCAACCGCACCGACCATATCCTCCCGGAGCCCGCGCTGCCGTGTGGCGCCCATCAGCCGCTGGACTACCGGGATGCTCTCCGCATCGGCGGCATCGCCCAGCCAGAACAGGGTGCGGCTCGCGAGATCGATGGGGAGATTGAAGCTCGCGATGTGCACCCGCACGAGGCCATCGCCGCCGAAGCCGAATACCATCGCGATGTCGTCGGAATCGCGAGCCCCGAGCAGCGAGGGCAGCCGCGCCCCACGGAACCTCAAGCCCTCGAAGTCACCGAACATGCGGCCGCTGATGGTGATGTCCGAACCGGTGACGCCGACTTCCCGGTCGATGTAGACCATGTGCTCGAGCCAGGCGGGCCGTGCGATCCGATAGCCGATCCAGTACGTCCGGCGGTCGAGCCGGCGCGCTTGCGACTCGGCCCACGCCCAGCGCTCGGCCAATGGCCGGCTGGGATCGGGATGCTGGATGACGGTGTCGGCCGTGGCGCGCGTCGTATCCGAACGCAGTCCATCCTCGGCAACCGGCAAGCTCGGCGCGGGTGAAGACTCCGCGACGCGTGCGCCGCCGGCGGCGAGCAGCGCAACCGTCATCGCCACGACGCCTGCCACCCAGGGCGCGACGAGCTCGCGCCGGGCGGAGCCGGGATGCACGAGCCGCCGCACACGATGCAGCAATGATCCGCCAGATCCGGTGGCCGCGAGCGCGAGCCGCGGCGGCTCGGCGCGGAGCCGTTCCATGCTGACCAGCGCCGTCGCGTAGAGATGCGGATCGCCGCACAGCCGCGCCACGAGGTCATCGCAACAATGCTCGCGCTCCTCGCGGATGCGGTGCGACACCCACCAGACCGCGGGATGATAGAACAGCAGCGTCTCGATGACCGACTGCAGCACGTTCACGAGGTAGTCGTAGCGGCGCACGTGCGCCAGCTCGTGCGCGATCAGCAGCTCGAGCTGCTGCGGCGGGAGACCGAGCAGCGCGCTCACCGGGACGAGAATGACGGGCCGCAACCAACCGACGACGGCCGGTACCTGCACGAGCGCCGACTCGAGCAGTGCCACGGGCCGCCGCACGCGGAGTCGCGTCGCGACCCGGTCGAGCATCGCCATGAGGTGGGCGGCCGCCGGCGCCGTGCCCTGCGTCCGCAGGCTGCGCGAGACGTTCCAGCCGCGCGCCAGCCGGATCGAGAAAGCCAGCACGCCGCCAAGCCACAGGACGACCAGCCAGGGAAGCGCCGGATCGAGCAGTGACCGGAACGCGGACAGGCGCGCCGAGAGCGCTGCGCGTGGCGGTATGACGGGCGGCGCTTTTTCGAGCGCGCGGGCCGGCTCCTCGGCCGCGACTTCCGGCGATCCCGTCACGCCGGGCGCGACGTCGGTGTCGAGGGTAGCGATCGTAACGTCGGCGGGCGCCGTACGGTGCAGGTGCGCGGCAGTGATGATGGGCAGCGCCACCATCGCGGCGAGCGTAGCGAGGGAGAGAGCGTACCGGGCGCGTGCGGCGGATGGCCGGGTTACCGCGAGCGCTGTGGCGAGCACGACCGCCAACGCCACGCCTTGCCACAGAAAATGCACGAGCGCCCAGCCCAGAGCCTGTGTCGCGTTCATCGGGTCTCTCCCTTGCGTTGGTCGAGCAGCTGTCGGATCTGCTCGAGCTCATCGCGGCTCGCGGGGGTGTTGGAAAGCGCCTGGAGGACCAGCGCCACCGACGATCCGCCGAATGCGCGCTCCACGAGATCGGATACGAGATGTCGCCGGGTCGTTGCTTCCGACACCGCCGCGCGGTACACGTGCGTGCGCGTACGCTCGTCGCGGGTGACGAGACCCTTCTCGGTCATGATCTGGAGCAGCTTGAGAACGGTGGTATAGCCGACCGGGTCGCGCAGCGCTTCGTGCACGTCCCGGACGGTGCTGGGCCCGCGACGCCACAGGACGGTGAGAATCGCGAGCTCGGCGTTGGTCGGGCGTGGGGGCGCTTTGCGTTTCGGCATGGCGCGAACGATATACGAAGCGCTTCGTGGTGTCAATACGAAGCCCTTCGTAAACAAGTCGTAAGCGACGGTGCTGTTGATCGTGACACGCTGCTGTCACACTCGCATCGTCGGGGATGTCCAATACGGGGGCCTGTGCGATATGACCAGACCATCAACCGCGCCCTAGGAGCGAACGAATACGACCATTCTTGTCATCGGCGGTTCGCGGGGTACGGGGTTGCTGGCGGTGAAGCAGCTTCGGCAGCGCGGCGAAGGCGTTCGCGTCCTCGCGCGCGATCCCGGACGAACCGCGGCGCGGCTTGGTACGACGGTGGAGGTTGCGCCGGGCGACATTACGAAGGCGCATACCCTCCCTCCGGCGATCGCCGGCGCCAGTCACATCGTGTTTACCGCCGGAGTCCGCAGCGGGCGACCGGCCCGCTCATCGCGGGTGAAGGAAACCGAGTACACCGGTGTGCTGAATACGCTGAGGGCCGCGCAGGAGGTGGGCTTCGCCGGACGCTTCGCGTATCTCACCTCGAGTGGCGTCACGACGAAATCGCTCTTCGCGGCGGCGCTCAATTTGTACAAAGGCAACACGCTGCGGTGGCGTAAGGAGGCTGAAGAAGAGGTTCGGCGCAGTGGTTTGGATTACACGATTGTCCGCGCCGGCGTCCTGCTGAACCGCGAAGGGGGCCGGCGAGCCATGACGATCACGCAAGAGGCACTTCCGTTATCGATCCGCTTTCACGTCGCGCGCGCCGACGTCGCAGAGGTGTTGGTCGCCGTTCTCCAGCATCCATGCGCGGAGAGGGCGACCCTCGACGTGGTCTGGGGCCGCGGGCCGCGCCGTGAAACCGTGCCGGATCTGTTGGATGCCCTCTGCCCAGGGAGCCCATCGAGAACGCCTGCGCGGTAATCTGCCGGCGGACATTCGTAACTCAGCGTGGCGAAGAAGAAAGCGGGGCAGACGCGGTGTCATCACCAGGCGAGATCTCGAAGCAACAGCGTGGATGCTCACCCCGCTCGCAGCACTCCGTGACGGGGGCTTCGACGAGGTGCGCAATGAGGCTCTCCATCGCTCGACAGACCTCCGGCCGGCCGTGCACCGCCTCGCCTAACGAGCAGCCATAGCCGCGGATGACATAGCCGCCGTCCCAGGGCTCCACGGTCGTCAGCGATCCGAGCTCCTGCAGAAGACGAGTGACCGCGTCCACACGCGTGCGGAGATCGCCCCGCAGGCGCGGCCACTCCGCCCCGAGGCGGCGTCCAACCGCGCGCATGAGCTCGTCGAGCTCCTCCTTCGACATTCGCTCGCCAAGCACTCGCAGCAGTTGAGCGACGAACGGGATGTACGCCGTCGACAAGATCGAGTCGGCCCGCGGGACGAGCTCATAGACCACCGACGGTCGTGTTTCGCCGCGGCGGAGACTGCCCTCGCGCACGAGATGGGCGCGCGCCAACGCGGCGAGATGTCCTCGCACCGCGTTGTGGGTCAGGCCGAGCTCCGCCGCGAGCTCCTTCGCCGTCAGTGGAGAGCGCCGAAGAAGATCGAGAATTCGTCGCCGAGTCCCGTGGGGAGGCCCGGGAGGTATCTGAGAGGGACGGTGCACTGGGCCGGTCTAGGGGAATCAGTAAATACCGCGAACGCGTCGACGTTATCTCACAACGTCAGAAAAGCCAATTGCTTACCGCTCGACGGAGCGGTTTTTGCACTTTGTAAACGAAAATCTTCAGTATCTCTCGCATCCGTTGCCGATGGTCTGCAACGAGGATGCTAGCCGATCCATACGAGATGCACTCCGGGCTCACGCGCGACGATTTCGGTCGGAACAAGTCGAGGGCTGGCTCATGATGCGTTCATCATTCCATGCAACGGCAATCGGTGTCGCGGCCCTCGTCCTCGCGGGCTGTCGACAATTCCCGGAAACCCAGGTCACCAACGACCTCGAGCGCCAAGGCCGCGAGATCTTCCGCGACGACACCTTTGGCGACGAGAAGTTCTGGACCGACACGGCTCGCCTGCATGAGATAGTCGACCGCCATATCCAGCCACTCGAGGCGCTCGGCCTCGGGCTCAAGGTCGACATGGATCGCTTGAATCTCCTGAAGTTCATCCTGCACAATCCGTTCGGCACCGGGGGCACAAAGGAGCTGCTGCGCCAGAACGCCGTCGTCGGCATTCGGGCCACGGTGGAGGACGGGCGCATCACGCGCATCGGCATTACATGCGCGCTCTGTCACTCCACGGTCGACAACGCGCTGCTCCCCGGCATCGGTCATCGTCTCGATGGTTGGCCGAACCGCGACCTCGAAGTCGGGAAAATTCTCGCGATGCTGCCGATCTACACCGAGGAGCAGAAAGCGACGCTCCGCTCATGGCCCAAAGGTCACTACGATCCGCGCTTCAATTTCGATGGTAAGAGCACGCCACTGACTCTGCCGCCCGCACACGGTTTGGCGCAGGTCCGCAACGAGACGTACACTGCCGAAGGACCGATTTCCTACTGGAACGCGTACGTGGCCGTCACGCAGATGCACGGGCAGGGGAACTTCGCCGACCCGCGTCTCGGTGTAAACATCGTTCAGGAGCCAGACCTGGTGACGCCGAAGCTTGCCGCGCTTCGCGCGTACCAGCACAGCATCGGCGTGCCCCCGACGCCAGGGGCCTCGTACAATCGTGGCGCGGCGCGGCGCGGGAAAGCGGTGTTCGATGCGAGCTGCGCGAGCTGTCACGTCGGCGGAAATCTGACCGACAACAACACCGGCGTGCTCCACGCCGCGTCCGAAACGGGGATGGACTCGACCTACGCCGCTCGCACAACCGAAAAGCGCTACCGCACGACACCCCTGCGCGGCCTGTGGCAGCATGCCCCGTACTTTCACGATGGGAGCGCAAAGACGCTGCGCGACGTCGTCGACCATTACGTGAGAGTGAGAAATCTCCAGCTCACGAGCGGGCAGAAGCGAGATCTCGTGGAGTACCTCAAGTCCCTCTAGAACCGCTCGACCTGGATGGTGGTCATGCGACGCTCGACACTCCTCACCACGGTGGTTGCCGCGCTCCTGGGGGCGAATGCTCTTGCGGCGCAGCGGCCGGTCTCCATCGGCATTGCCGGCGGCGCATCGATCCCCGCCGGAGATCTTCGCGATGGGGTAGAGGTTGGATGGCACGGTCTGGCGACGATCGCCGTGAGCACCCTGATGCAGCCGCTGGGGCTCAGGATCGATGTTGCGTACAACCGCTTTGCGTTCAGCGATGGTGCCACCGCGCTCGCCGATGAGTATCAATCCACCAGCTCGGCGACACTGAATTTCACGTACCGCCTGCCGATGACGAACTCGCCGATGTCGCCCTATCTCATTTCTGGGTTGGGAGCGTATCGCAGCGAGTGCTCGCTCGACAGCGGCTGCGAGGCGACCACTCGCTATGGCTGGAACGTGGGACTTGGAACGAAGCTGTTCGTTCTCGGTTTCCGCAGCTTCCTCGAGGCGCGGTACCACAGG
Source organism: Gemmatimonadaceae bacterium (assembly GCA_035253695.1). Lineage (GTDB taxonomy): Bacteria > Gemmatimonadota > Gemmatimonadetes > Gemmatimonadales > Gemmatimonadaceae > JAICNG01. Next base: position 32,231 of record DATFBS010000042.1, on the reverse strand, counting down.
ACCGAGATCGGCGACACCGACGTCCAATACTTCACGCCAACGTTCGGCATTCTGTTCTAACAGAGCCGCGAAGGCCCACTCCGTGCGACCGCCAACACTCCTCCAGCAACGGGCGCAATGCGGATGGACCGGTCGCTAGTCGCGTGCTCGTGGCGTGCTCTAGTCTCGTGCGCCCTCTTTACGACGCTCGTCGGGTGCGAGGGGGCGGCGCGACTCGCGGTGTCCGAAGGCATGGGCCCCGAGCCCAAGCTTCCACCACCGGATCGGGGCCTGTTTCCGGCGATCGAGATCGCCGAGGCGAAGGGGTGGCCCGCCGGTGTCACGCCAACCGCCGCCCCCGGGCTGACCGTGGGCGCGTTCGCGACCGGTCTCGACCACCCGCGGTGGCTCTACATCCTGCCTAACGGCGACGTGCTGGTCGCCGAGACCAGTGCGCCGCCGCAGCCAGAGGACAACAAGGGCATCAAGGGATGGTTCTTCAAGTTCTTTCAGAAGAAGGCGGGAAGCGCGGTGCCGAGCGCCAACCGCATTACGCTGCTGCGCGACGCGGACGGTGACGGCCTCGCCGAGACGCGGTCGGTGTTTCTCAGCGGATTGAACTCGCCGTTCGGCATGGCGCTGATCGGCGGCGACTTTTACGTCGCGAATACGGATGCGGTGATGCGGTTTCCCTATGTGCAGGGGGAAACACAGGTCTCCGCCAGCGGAATCGCGGTCGTCGCGCTGCCGGCGGGGCCGATCAATCGCCACTGGACGAAGAGTCTCATCGCCTCGCCCGACGGGTCCCGCTTGTATGTCGGCGTCGGCTCCAACAGCAACGTCGCGGAACGCGGCCTGGACAACGAGAAGGACCGGGCCGCGATCTGGGAGGTCGACCCGAGGTCTGGCAGTCATCGAATCTTTGCGTGGGGGCTGCGCAACCCCGTTGGACTTGCGTGGGAACCGGAAACCGGGGTCCTCTGGACCGCGGTGAATGAACGTGATGAGCTCGGGGGTGATCTGGTTCCGGACTACATGACCTCGGTACGCGACGGCGGCTTCTACGGGTGGCCATACAGCTACTACGCTCACCATCTCGATGAGCGCGTCAAGCCGCAGCGCCCCGATCTGGTCGCGACCGCGATACGCCCGGATTACGCGTTAGGTCCCCACACGGCCTCTCTCGGGCTGGCCTCGGCGCGAGGGGGAACGCTCCCGCCTCCGTTCGATCGCGGCATGTTCGTTGGGCAGCATGGCTCGTGGAATCGCAAGCCGCGGAGCGGGTACAAGGTGATCTTCGTCCCGTTTGCCGGTGGAAAGCCATCTGGGCCACCGGTGGACGTGTTGACTGGCTTCCTCAACGAACGGGGCGAATCGCTTGGACGGCCCGTTGGTGTCGCGATCGACAAGACCGGGGCATTGCTGGTGGCCGACGACGTCGGCAATACCGTGTGGAGGGTTAGCCCTTCGAGCGCGGGTGGCTCGGCGGTTACTCCGCGGGTTCAGGAGGCCGGCGCCACGATGCCGCACGCCGCTCGACTCCGCGAATGAAGTCCGTCTTGCCCTCGGTGTAGGCTCGCATGTCGCTGCCGCATCGTTCCGCCAGCTCTTGCTTGAGCGCCGAATAGGCGGCCGCCTCCGAGGGGAAAGCGCGCAGGTAGTCCCGAAAATCGAGGTGACGCTGGATCTCGGGAGAGCCTAGCGCGAACACGTGCAACTGATGCGTGCGAACGCCATCAGGCGCATTCTTCCGGAAATACCGTCGACCGGGAATGCCGAACTCGCCCAGCGCCTCGTATCCCACCGCGGTGAGCCGATGCGCCTCCGCATCTATGACGCCGATCGCGGGCACGATTCCCAGAATGTCGATCACCGGCTTGGCGGCGATATCCGGAATGGCCGTGCTGCCGATGTGATGCAGCTCGATCGGCACGGGCGCTAACGCCTTCACGATGGTCGAGGCTTCCCGTTCGAACGCTCCCGCCCATCCAGCGCTGTGGGGCGCGAGCACGATCGCGCCGTCTGGTCTGTTTCGCGGCTCGCGAGGAGATGCGTCGCGCATGACAAAAAACGTAGCACCCGTCACCGTCGAGCATCAGGTGTAGGAGACGACTTGACGTGCCGTCGGGGAGCGCCGACGTTATTCGTCCCGGGTGACACCAGCGGCGATGCCGTCGCTCCCGTCGACGAAGTCGCGACATCGAAGAATCCCTGGCTCGCATCACTGCGGGAGTTTTCCTTGCCTAACACGAAGCCTGGGTCGATCCAGCGGGTGCTGGTGAAGCTCCGCCCCACTGGTGCGCTGCGAGCGGCCGAATCCTCCGCCAACCTCCGCCCGTTGCATGAGCCCGATCCCATGGCGGCTCCGAGTGGGTTCGGGGTGGCGCCCACCGCCGCGCAGTGGTTTCTCGCGGACCTTCCGGACGAGGAACGAAGCCCCTGGGATCTCGCGCACGCACGGGTGGCCGACGCGCTAGGGGTCGCGGAATCCGACGTCATCTTCGCCGAGCCCGATCTGCTGCATGACATTTACGTGGACGATACGGAGCCGCCGCCTGGGGGGTTCGGCGCGGTCGGGGCGAACTGCGTGGCGACGCCGCAGGACGGGACAAAGGGCAAGGCCGTGGGCCCCGCCAATGGGTGGCATCTCACGGACGTGTTTTCGCAGCTCGCGTCCGCGCGCGAGGCGGTGGAGTTCGCGCCTCCGCGCGTCCGGATCGGGCACATCGACACCGGCTATTACCGGGCTCACGAGACGCTGCCCCGGAACGTCAGGCAGGATCTCGAACGGAACTTCGTCGACGGGGAGGATCCCAATAACGCCGAGGATCCCGACAACGACCTGCGACTGCTCGACAACTCCGGGCACGGAACCGGAACGCTCAGTGTGCTCGCTGGCGGCGTAGCGCAATCACTTGGCGGCATCGACATGGGTGGCGCGCCGGACGCCGAAGTGGTGCCGTTGCGGATTGCCGACCGAGTCGTGCTGTTCCGGACGAGCGCGTTCGCGCGCGCGCTGCGCTACGCAGTCGATTGCGGGTGCGATGTCGTCTCGATGAGCATGGGAGGATTGCCCTCGGAAGCCTGGCGCGAGGAGGTCGACCGCGCGTACCTGGCCGGGGTGTGCCTCGTGACGGCGGCGGGCAACAACTTTGGCGGTCTGCCGACGCGTCACATTGTCTATCCCGCCCGGTACGGGCGCGTGATCGCCGCGTGCGGTGTGATGGCGAACAAGCAGCCGTACACCCATCTGCAGCAACGCGAGATGGAAGGGAATTACGGTCCCGCGAAGGTGATGACTCACGCGCTGTCCGCCTACACGCCGAACATTCCGTGGGCGGTTTTCGCATGCCGCACCATCGTTCGGTACAACGGCGGCGGAACCTCGTCGGCGACGCCGCAGATCGCCGCGGCCGCCGCGCTCTGGCTCGAGAAGTACAAAGGGGAGCTCCCCCGCGACTGGCGACGTGTCGAGGCGGTTCGGAAGGCGCTGTTCACGACGGCTGCGCCGGGCAATGCGGAAAAGCTTGGACGCGGGCTGCTTCAAGCGAGGCAGGCGCTGGCGGTGCGACCCGATCTCACGCTTCCGCAGACGAAGTCCGACAAGGACTCCTTCTCCTTCCTCCGCGTCATCACCGGACTTGGCATCGCGGAGCCACCGCCGCGCGAGCGGATGTTCAACGTCGAGCTCATGCAGCGCTGGCTCGTGAACGAGCGGCTTCAGGCGATCGTACCGGATCCGGACGACGCGACCGATCTCAGTCCGGCGCAGCTCGCCGACTTCATGACGGCGATCGTCGAGGACGAGGGCGCGTCAGCCGCACTTCGGAAGCACGTCGCGACGCGATATCGCGTGGTAACGGGCGAGGTGCCCCCGGCGACACGAAGGACGAAGGGAATCGTGTCGCACGGACCACCAGCCTGCGACAGACCGTCGCCGCCGCGAAACCCGGCGCATCGACGGCTTCGTGTGTATGCCGTCGACCCCAGCTTCTCGACCCGGCTCGACACGGCCGCCGTCAACGAAGTCACGCTCAAGGTCCGGTGGGAGCCTCTGGCGAGAGGACCGGTGGGCGAGTACCTGGCGGTGCGCGACAAGGACGCGTCGGGGCGCGTGTACGCCGGTGTGAATCTGGATGACGCGCGACTCCTCGGGCAGGACGGATGGGCGCCCTCAGAGGGGAATGCGCAGTTCCACCAGCAGATGGTGTACGCCGTCGCGATGCAGACGATCGAGCAATTCGAGCGAGCGCTGGGGCGCCTCGTGTTGTGGCGGCATCGGATCAACCCGAAGGATGAGTACGACGACAGCGCGAGCGTACGCCATCTCGAGATTCGTCCCCACGCGCTGCGACAGCCTAACGCGTTCTACAGTCCGCAGGATATCGCGCTGTTGTTCGGGTATTTCGACAGCTCGGCGAGCAACCCGGGCGAGCAAATGCCCGGCAGCCGCATTTTTACCTGCCTGTCGCACGACATCATCGCGCACGAGACGACGCATGCGATCCTCGACGGAATGCATCGCCGCTTCAACGAGGCGACGAATCCGGACGTTCTGGGATTCCACGAGGCCTTCGCCGACAGCGTGGCGCTGCTTCAGCACTTCACCATTCCCGGCGTGGTCGAGATGGAGATCGCGCGAACGCGCGGTGACATCGAGAGCGAGTCGATTCTCGGCAGCCTCGCCGTGCAGTTCGGCACCGCGATGGGCGGACGACGGGCGTTGCGTGATGCGATCGGGCGCATCGAAAACGGCGTCTGGAAGCGGCTGACTCCGGATCCGGCCGAGCTCGGACGACGAGCAACTCCGCACGCGCGAGGCGCGATCCTCGTCGCCGCCATCTTCGATGCGTTCATCGCGATCTACAAGCGGCGCACGCAGGATCTGTTTCGCATCTCGACCAGCGGCACGGGGGAGCTTCCCGCCGGCGCGATTCATCCCGATCTCGTGAGGCGATTGACGGCGGAAGCGTCGACCGCGGCGTCACACGTCCTGACGATGTGCATCCGGGCGCTCGACTATCTCCCCCCGGTGGACGTGACGTTCTTCGAGTATCTGCGCGCGCTGATCACGGCCGATCTCGACATGGTCAGCGACGACCGGTACAACTACCGGGTGGCGCTCATCGAGGCGTTCCGTCGCCGGGGGATTTATCCGGTGGACGTCGAGGTGGCTTCAGCGGACACGATACGCACCCTCTCCGTGGACACGCTTCGGTGGCGCGGGCTGGACTCGACCGAGTTTTCGAAACGGGTGTGGAGCGACATTACCAGAAGCTACGGAACCATCGTCGAACGGCTCCAGCGGTACGCCGACGAGAGCGTGTACCTTCGTGACCGTGAGCAGCTGTTCACGCGCACGCGGGAGGAGCGCATCGCATTGAAGAAGGATCTTGCCGCCGCCTTCCGCCGGGTGCCGCAGTTCGGCGTTCATCTCGGGATCGATCCGAAGAGAAGCTTCGAGGTTCATGAGCTCCGGTCGGCGATGCGCTTCCGTCCCGATGGACGGTTCGTGCCTCAGGTCATTGTCGCGCTGACGCAATCGACGACCGCGCCCGCCGACCTCACGAATCGGGTGCCGCAGCACACGTTCCGCGGTGGCTCGACGCTGGTCGTCGATCTGACCGTGCCGGAGGTGAAGTACCGGATCGTGAAGAACGTATCGAGCAAGAACCGTCGCGCTCGTACCGCGGCGTTCCTCCGCGACGTCGCGGCCGACCCGCTCCGCGGGCTGGTGTTCGCATCCGACCGGAGAGAGCCGTTCGCCGCGTTGCACTCGCTCGCCGACGACGGCCTCTAGAGGAGAAGAACGAGGATCGAGGAACGAGAAAGAACGAGGAACGAGGAACGAGGAACGAGGAACGAGGAAGCGAGCCTTTAACCACGTTCCTGCTTCCTCGTTCCTCATTCTTTCTCGTTCCTCGTTCCTCGTTAGGGCCTGGTGACCGTCAGGCCGGAGACCGACGCCTCGGTGTTGTGCGCGAAGCGAATGCCGTAGACGCCGTCCGTGGACTTGAGCTTGCCGGCCGTCACGAGCGCGGCCTTGTCGTAGCTCCCGACGACGGTCCCGTTGATTGCGCACTCGACCTTGTCGCCCTTCACCGAGACGGCGATCTCCTGCGTGACGGGCTCCCCCGGTCCCTTGGCCTTGTTCACGGCGGCGTGCGCCTCGCCGCGTCGCCCGTTCACCTGAAACGGCTCGGGGCCGAACCCGCGGACGATGAAGTTCCCGTTTCCGTACGCCGCGCAGTACAGATAGCTCTGCTGATCCGTTCCCATGTCGTTGCCGGCGATGACGATCCCATAGGGATGCGGATGATTGTTCAGCGCCATATACCTGGGCTCGGTGAAGGTCGCTTTCACCGTGTAGTCGCCGGTCGCGGTGTTCTGAGGATTCCAGTACGTAACCGCCGGGCCGGTGGTCACGTGCAGGGCATCGCCATGCTTGGCGAGCTTGGCGTTGCTCAACGCCTGCCCGGCCGCTGCTTCTCTGGCGTCGATCTTCCCGGACCAGCCGGCGACAGAAATGCCGCCGTCCTTCACGCCGCGAGAGGCTTCCATCTCTTGAGCCTGAGCCAGGCTCGCTAGGCCGACGAGCACGACGGCCGTCAGAGCGGAAACGCAGATGTAAGTGGCACGCATGTCAGTTCTCCGAAGCCGGTTGGGTGGGGAATGAAGGGCGATGTACGCGGTGATGCAAGGAAGAGGAACGAGGAACGAGGAACGAGGAACGAGGAACGAGGAATGAGGAAACGAGGAACGAGGAAACGAGGAACGAGGAATGAGGAAAGGAGGAAGGAGGAAGTGGCTTGAAGCCTCGCTTCCTCGTTCCTCATTCCTCGTTCGGGTTGACAGGCGCAGCCTTCGTATATAACCTTCAGGTTAGATAACCCTTCGGTTACCTACATGCCTACTGACCGCCTGAGCACCATATTCGCCGCTCTCGCCGATCCGACCCGCCGCGCCATTCTCGCTCGGCTCGCGTCGGGCGCGGCCACGGTCAAGGAGCTCTCCGCGCCATTCGACATGAGCGGACCCGCCATCTCCAAGCACCTTCGCGTGCTCGAGCGGGCGGGCCTGGTTGCGCGCGGCCGGAAGGCGCAGTGGCGGCCACGTCGGCTGGAAGCAGCGCCGCTGAAGGAAGTTACGGAGTGGGCGGAGAAGTACCGGCGCTTCTGGGATGCGAGCTACGCACGGCTCGACAACTACCTGCAACACATGAAAGCCGAGGAGGAAGACCAGTGACTATCGGAGTGCAGGCCCTCGCCTTCGATTCACCCGACTTTTCGCGAGGAAGACCATCATGAACGCAGCCGACAGGGTGGGTGTCACGGCACTCACGACGCCGTCCGATCGGGAAGTCGTGATCACCCGAGTCGTCGACGCGCCACGCAAGCGCGTTTGGGACGCGTGGACGAAACCCCAGCACGTGAAACAGTGGCTGCTTGGACCTGAGGGATGGACGATGCCGGTGTGCGAGATCGATCTCCGCCCGGGTGGGAAGTGGCACTTCGTCTGGCGGAAGTCCGATGGCGCGGAGATGGAAATGACCGGGGTCTACAGGGAAGTGGTTCCCCCGGAGCGGCTCGTCAACACCGAGCGATGGGGCCCGGAGTGGCCCGAGACGACCAACACGCTCGTGTTCTCGGAAAAAGGCGGGAAGACAACGATCACCCTGACGATTCTCTATCCCTCGAAGGAGGCCCGGGACGCGGCGCTCAAGACGGGAATGAAGGAGGGAATGGACGTCAGCTACGAGCGTCTCGCGGAATACCTGGCGACGATGGCGTAAGATTGAAGGGTGTCCAGGATGTCCAAGTCGTCCAGGGAGCGTCGTTGCTGCCTCGATCACCTGGACACCCTGGCCATCCGCGATCACCTCGAACCTAACGACTCCGCCCAGGGACTGCCGCGTCGTCGAGACGGCAGCGGCGGGTCGCGCTGCAGTCCGACTTCCGCGTACGCTTCGATGACGGGGTCGGGACGCGGCTCGCCTACCGCGTGATGCATCAGCCAGCCGAGGCACACCGACAGTCCGTTGGTGACGTAGTAGAGCAGGTGCAAGGGGATCGCCCCGAGGGCGAAGCGGAATCCCCGCGCGCGCGCGAGCCACCAGTACAGGTCGACGCTCCCGAGAATCACCGCCAGCACCGCGAACGTGGCCGCCAGCAGCCATCGTGGATCGCGCAGCAGCCCGGCGAGCGCCGCCATGGTGAGGGCACTACAGACGAGCGCGGTCTTCACCTTTTCCGTGCGCTTCAAGTTGAGCATGGCCGCGCTGACGACCGAGCCCTGCTGCACGAGTAGCCGCGTCCAGGGGACGCCGCGGTCGAGCACGTCGGTGCGGAGAACGGCGCCGAGCGTCCACCCTTTGAGGTGCGTAGCCTGAATGTCGGGACGAAGCACGATACGGTGGCCTAACGCGCGAATGCGGCCGCCGAGCTCGACGTCCTCGATTTGCGGGCGGGGATAGTGCCATTCGTCGAACATGTCGGCGTCGAAGAACACCGTCCGCCGCACTGCGCCGCACCCCGCCCAGAAGGTTTCCGCTTCGCCCCCGCTGCGTTGGTGGACGTAGTGATGGAGAAGGTTGCGATACTGCGATACGAGGCCGGGGGCGACGGGATGGACGTCATACGACCCGAAGGCGGCGCCAATCGCGGGATCGTCACGGAACACCTCGGCGAATTTACGCAGCGTGTCGGTATGCACGCAGACGTCGGCGTCCACGAAAACGATCACGGCGCCACGCGCCCGGTCGCAACCGCGGTTGCGCGCGTATGCCGGGCCTAACGCGCGCGGGCCGGGTAGCTCGACGACGACATCCGCGTACTCGCGTGCGACGTCGGCCGTCCCGTCGGTGCTGGCATCATCGACGACGATGAGCTCCCAGCTTTCGGGGGTCAGATCGCTCCGCCGCAGGGCGGAGAGCGACGCCGGCAGCCGCTGCGCCTCGTTCCGCGCGGGAACGATCACCGACAGCGCCAGCGGGCGAGCGATCACGTGACCTCGGGCTGAGGTGCGAGCCACCGGCGTCCGAGGGCACGGGAACGCGCTCGACGAGCGGGACGGATCGCCGGCTCCCGCACACGTTGATGCTCGTGATACTCGTAGTCGGTATTCACCTCCCACAGGTCGTGGGTCGCGCCGCGCATGTTGTCGAGGGCAAGCATGGCGGTGAGCATCGAGTGGTCCTGATTGTTGTATTTGTGCATCCCGTTGCGCCCGATCGTGTGCAGGTTCGGGATGGCGTCCAGCCATCGACGCACGACGTCGAGGTGGGAGCGATAGGTCGAGTCGTACACGGGATACGCCTTCGGGGTGCGGACCACCGTCCCGTCGACGACCAACGACGGATCGACCAGGCCGAGCTGCTCCAGCTCTCGACGCGCGAGCGCAACGAGATCCTCGTCAGGGCGCGTCCAGAGATCATCGCCCTCGAAGCAGAAATACTCCATCTCCACGCAGCTCGTGGTCGGATCGGGCACCATCGCCCGGCTCCAGTTGCTCAGATTCTGGATGCGCCCGACGCGCACACCCGGCGTGTGGATGTAAATCCAGTTGTCGGGAAAGAGCTCCGGCTGGCGCACGATGAGCGCGACGACGAGAAGATCGCGGTAGTTCAATCCATCACCGGCCCGCTGCACGGTGCGGGGCGCTTGCGGTGTGCAGGCTCGCACCAGCTCCCCGACGGGCATCGTACTGATGAAGTGATCGGCTGGGATTCGCACATCGCCGTGCGGCGTGCGTGCTCGCACCGCGATGACACGGCCGTCACGTCGCTCGAGCCGGACGACGCGATGGCTCGTGCGCACGCGGCCTCCCATCTCGACGATGCGATCGCGCGCTCGCTCCCACATCTGGCCGGGACCGAGCCGAGGGTAATCGAACTCGTGGATGAGCGTCTTGATGCCATCGGAGCGTCGCTGGAGTGCGGTCGCCGACCAAATCGCCTTCCAGAGCGAGAGACCCTGAATGCGCTGCGCCGCCCACTCGGCCCGGATCTCCGAGCAGGGAATGCCCCACACCTTCTCCGTGTACGTCTTGAAGAAGATCTCGTACAGCCGTCGGCCGAATCGATTGGTCACCCACTGCTCGAAGGTGTCCTCGGCCGTGCTCGGCCAGAGGTGGGCGCGCACGTAGCTCGCCAGCACGAGCAAGGTGTTGAGCAGACCGAGACCACGAAGGGCGTTGGTCGCCTTGAGCGGATAGTCGAAGTACCGTCCCTGATAGTGAATCCGGGAAAGCCGTGGCACCTTGATGAGCTCGTCCGCGAGGAGCTCGCGCCACAGCGCCTCGACGGGTGCGATCTTGGTAAAGAACCGATGGCCGCCGATGTCGAAGCGATATCCTCGATATTCGACGGTTCGCGCGATTCCTCCGACGACGGTATCGGCTTCGAGGACGGTGACCCTCACTCCGTCCTTGGCGAGGAGATAGGCGGCGGTCAGCCCAGCGGGCCCGGCACCGGCGATGACGACGTGATCATCGGGCTGGAGCCGGGCGACTTTACGGCAACGCGAGCGTTCGGCGTCGAATTCACTCGCCTCGGCCGGCTCGGGGAGCGGCCGTATTCCCTGTGTCACGCAAACTCCGATACGGGTGGGAGCAGGGGGGATTCCGTGCATGCGGCGTTTGGGGGGTGAGCATTTTCCCGGCCCGGGCACGCGGGCGGGATGTACGCTCGGAGACGCTGTTGGGGATTCCGTTAAGAGCTTTGCTGGAAGCGACTTAGTGGAGAGGGCGGGGTGGTGGTGCAAGGCCCGGGGTGAGCGCCAATGTGATGGCGTACGTCGCGCCCGGAACACGCGGTGATGCTCGGTCGCAACAGGTCCAAGGCCGGCACAGGCAGCGAGTCATTGGTCCAACGAGCCAAAGGCGGTACCACAGAGACACACAGAGACATTGCACACACGGTGACTTCAACGGCGACGCTTTTCAAAGGCTTTTGCGGTTGCGGTCCCCTGTGTGTCTCTGTGGGTGTCTCTGTGTGTCTCTGTGCTACCGCCTTTGGGCTCGTTGGTTTTCGACGCCCGTTGAGCGAATCAGAAGATCTGGGGGATGAACTCCCCCGCGCCGCGCTGAAAGTCCCGCAGGATTTCGCATGCTCGCGAGTGGGAGGACGCTGCCGGCACCACCCGAAAGACCGCGGTTCGCGGCGGAAACTCCGCCATCGGCTCGAGGTGATCGCACGCGCTCAGCAGTCGGTCCCCCAGAGGGAGATTGTCGAAGCTGGCGTGGCTGATCACGGCGTACTGCACCTGTTGCCGCTGAAGAAAGTCCGCTGCGCGATCGGGAGCACGGGCGTTGATCGAGTCCACGGGGACAACAGGTCGTTCGGCGATGTAAAAGAACGTCCCTTCGCTCGCGCTCAGTACGATCGCCGATGGCGGCGTATGCTCCCCGACGTATCGTGCGGCGGCGAACAACGCCAGCTGATCGGCGTTGAAGCACGATGCCGACTGCATTGGCTGCTCACGATCGCATCGAGATCGCACAGCGATCCTCGAGGCCGCGCGACTCAGCCCAGTGAGCGCGATGACCGCCGCGATCGCGATGACCACCGCCGAGGCCGCGCGTGAGCCCCTCCCCTCGAGTACAGTGCGAATGCCGGCGAGAAATGCGAGCGCAATGAGAGGGAGCAGCGGCAGGAGAAACCGGCTCACTACCCACGGCCAGGCGAGGATCACCGCTCCATAGCTCACCATGAGCAGCGTCACGATTCTCCAGCGTCGCCAAAAGAGAAAGAAGCCGACGGGCAAGCCGATGGCGACGATCACGAGCCAGAAAAGATTGTCGACGATCGTTCCACCAATCGTCGGCACTGAAAGCGCCCCGAGCAGCGTGGCGGCGTACTGGGGTGCATTGGCTCGCACGCGACTGCCGGCGAGGGCCAGGGGATTGTCGAACGATCGGTTGCCCGGCTCGAGTGCATCGCTGATGTAGTCCGCCGCCAGCTCCGGCATCGCGTGCGCTCGTAGCCACAGGGTAACACCAACGACGCTCAAGACGATGAGACCGCCGTACAGGGCGGCGGAGCGCCATCGACGCTCCAACAGCAACAGCGCGAGCAGAGCCAGAACGAGTGTCGCGCCGATGGTGCGCGTGAGTACCGCAAGCGTTGCACACACACATGCGAGCGCGATGTCCCGCGTCGTCAGCGCGGCTCGTGAGAGCAGCCAGACGGTGAGGGCGATCAGAACGAGAAATGCCGGCTCGCTCATCACCGTGCCGGCCGTTCCCTGGAGGTACGGATTCGACGCGGCCATCGCCAGCGCGCCGAGCGCGACCGATGGGGGCACGATCCGCTTGGCGGCGGCGAACACGAGCGCCAGGGCCGCGGCGGCAAGCGCGATGTTCATCGCCGCGAACGCGTCGACCGATTCTCCGACCACGGAGGACACACCGGCGAGCAGTGCGGGAAAGACGGGGGGATACTTCGTGTGGATCGGCGCGCCGACGAGATGAATCGAGTGATATCCGCCCTCGCGCAGCGAACGCGACAACAGGATGTACGTCGCGTCGTCGTTGGCGGTCGTGACGGACGGAACGCGCTGCGCCCAGGCGAGCACGGCGAACACGCAGAGCAGAATCGCCGCGATCGTCCACTGTCCCGCGCCCGTGCGGACGTAGGCCTGCGGTGAGAACCCCGGCGACGTCATTCGCTGCCGCGAAGCAGGCGGTCGTAGATCTCCGCCCGTCGTTCCCAGGTGTGCCGCGAGAGGATGTATCGGATCGCGCGGTCTCGGTCCCAGGGCGTGTGCAGTGATTCCTCGACACGCTGCGCGATCATCTCGAGATTGCCATTCTCGACGATGTGCCCGAGCCCCGATTCGCTCACGACGTTGTCGTTGGGGAATCCGGCTTCGCTCACCACGGGGAGCCCGGCCCGCAAATAGTGGTAGATCTTCGTGCTCTCGTTGTTGTGCATTCGCCCCCCGGCGGTGAGGACGATGCCGACGGCCGCAAAGTGGATGTAGTCCCAGGAAGCCTCGTAAGGCACGGTGCCGCAATAGCTGACGTAGCGCGGATCGAGACTGCGATGCTCCCCCGCGCCGACCACGTACAGACGCGATCCGCGGCGGTGAAGCAGGGCACCCAGCTGATTCAGCTTTGTCGCGAGAGTTTGATGCGCTTTCGGCTGGCTCTGGGGGTGGGTGCTGTAGAAGTTGCCCGCGAACACGACCGGGCTGCGTCCATCGTGCACGTATGGGTTGCGCCGGGGCGGCGGAATCACTGCGCTCGCGGCGCCCGGGACGAGCAGCGTCCGACTCGCGGTCCCATGGGTGCTGCGCCACAGATCGACGGCGGGCTCGCTCAACAGCGTGACGAAGCGACTGCTGTGCGCGATGCGTTCCTGAACGCGATGCATCGCCTCGCGCTGGCGCCCATAAAAGAACACGCCCTCCATGTCGGTGGCCCCGACAACCGAGCCAAGCTTGGCGATGACGAACGGATGGTTTGCGCCACCGTAGCGTTCGAGTGTCTCGAACCCGCTATGGAACAGCGTTTTCACGACATCGTAGTCACTCCACCGGACGCGGGAGATCGGCACAATCCGCAGGTTCGGGGCGATCGTCTCGGCGGTGCGGAACACACGCCGGCTCAGTTCGGCGCTCGCGATGTCCACACTGTGGCCGAGGGCCGCGAGCGCGGCAGACATCCGGTACCATCGGATGTGGCCCATCTCGACTTGACGAGCCGGCCGGAGTGAGCTGCTGTATACCGTGACGATGTGGCTCATGGACGTGCGGCCTCCATGAGTATCCGATCGTAGCGCTCGATCACTTGGGGAAGCGCAAACGACTCGGCCCGCGATACCGCGTGAGTCGCGAGCTCGGCTCGAAGGTCTCCGTCGGTGAGGATGCGCTCGAGTCCGGCCGCGAGCGCGTCGACGTCATTGGGAGGAACGAGGAGCCCAAAGCGGCCGTGGTCGAGGTATTCGGCGACGCCCGGCGAGCAGGCGGCCGCGATCACGGGACGACCGAGGGCGAGCGCCTCGCCGATCACATTTGGGAACGCCTCCGAACGCGACGGGACGGCAACCACGTCGGCGCGCGCCATATATGTCCATGGGTTTGGCTTCGTTCCCAGCAGGGAGATGCGATTCTCGAGCTGAAGCTCCGCGATCAATCGTTCGAGGGTATCGCGCTGTTCGCCCTCACCCAGGATGAGTAGTCGCGCGCGGAGCGATTGAGGCAGCCGCGCGACCGCGCGAATCAAGAGGTCGAAGCCCTTGAGCTGCACGAGCCGTCCCACCGCGACGATCAGCGCCGACCCTGCCGCTGGCTCCGCCTCCGGAATCGGCTCCTGGCTAGCTCGGCGGATGCGCTCGCCATCGAGCGGGTTCGGCACCACGGCGATCCGCTCTGGAGCGATGGAGAACCGCCTAACCAGATCCTCTTTCACCCCTTCGGACACGGCCACGATCGCGCGCGCCAGCGGAAAGGCATGGCGAACGAAGCGCCGCATCACCCAGCGCTCCAACGTCGAGAAGTGGCGATCGAGGTGATCGGACATCATCTCGTGAACGTTGATCACCACCCGCATGCGGCGCGCGAAGAGCATTTGGGCGAGGAGCGCGATCGTGTGCGATCGATTGAGGAAGGTCGACACGACGCTGGCGTTCGTTGCCTCCGCGATCTGCGCGAGCCGCCGAGCCTTCGCGAACAGTGTCGGGAGCTCGAGCAGCGTCCGGCCGCGCGGCTGGCCTCGCCGCCGTCGCGGGGCGTGCGCCACGACCGCTTCCAGCGTCTGCCGGGGAACCGGAGCCGCGCTGTCCCCATCCAGTGTGTAGACCTGATGCTCCACTCGCAGCTCCGCCAGGAGGTCCGCCGCGGATTCGATCAATACGACGGCTGATCGCGTGTGCCGACCGTGGTTGACGAGATTTACGACCGTACGCTCTGCACCGCCCATACGGAGATCATTGACGACGAAGAGAGCGCTCGGAGCGGGCAACGCGAGACTCGAGATGGGATGGTGGGCAGCCGCGGCCGAGGGACGTGACATCGAATGGAGTCGAGGGACGTCGGACGTGGACAAGGTACGCCAGATCATTACGAACGGGCATGGGCGGCAGTATGATGTCGACGCGAACGACAGGACGCGGCTCTCCAACTCTCCCATCGGTGGCTATTCTGGGTCGTCTGCGGGTGGACCTCCTCGAGATGGTGCGCGAGCAGGGCGAGTACGTCGAGCTGCTCCGCGCCATCATCCGTCGAGACCTGTCGCTCCGCTACCGGAACGCGATCCTGGGAGTCGGGTGGGCCGTTTTCGCCCCCTTGCTGCAGATGATCGTGTTCACGCTGGTGTTCACGCGCGTGGCGCCGCTCGAGACGGGCATGCCGTACGCCGTGTACGCGTACGCCGGGCTGCTGGTCTGGACGATGTTCGCGTCCGCCCTTCGCGCGGCGGCGAGCTCGTTGACCTCGAACCCCGATCTCGTCACCAAGGTCTACTTTCCGCGCGAGGTACTGCCGTTTGCGGCCGTCCTGGTCGCCCTGTTCGATTTCGCCGTCGCATCGGTCGTCATGGGGATGTTGATGGCGTACTACGATGTCGCGATCGGCTGGAGCGTGTTCTTTCTGCCGGTGGTCGTGCTGGTGCACGTCGCGTTCACGGCTGGCGTCGCGCTGATCGTCGCGATGGCCCATCTGTTCTACGCCGACGTCAAGTACGTCTTCGAGCTCGTTCTGCTGTTGTGGATGTTCGCGAGCTCGGTGCTGTACCCGATCGACCGCGTGGGAGGTACGCTGGGAGTCGTTATGCGGCTCAACCCGATGACGTCGATCATCGAAGCCTATCGGGATGTGCTGCTGAGACATGCGCTCCCCGCGTCCGGTCCGTTCGTCGGCGTGACCCTGGTCGCGCTGCTGACGCTGGGACTCGGGTGGCTGCTGTTCCACCGCGCTGAGCTTCGATTCGCGGAAGAGATCTGAGCGATGGAAGTTCGCGACGTTCGGGTCGACGATTCGCCGTTGGGAAAGGACCGCGCGCGACTGCGCGCCGAGGTTCGGTATGCAACGGGCAGTGTGGGGAGCGAAGAGTATTGGTTCGACGTCCCTCGATCGTATGCGCAGAACCTGTCGGCGTCGGGAAACCCCTGGGTGGCCGCGTTGCTGCCGCTGGCAGCGCACGCCGGCGAGTCGCTTCGCGTGCCGCTCCCCGTCGACCGGCCGCTCTTCGAGAACGCCGAGCGGCTCATGCGAATCTGGCAGACGTGGTACCCGGAGCTGACCGTTCCCGCGATCGAAGCGGATGTCGCACCGTCCCCGCCACCCGAACGGCCCGCGCTGACGGCCGCGTTCTTTTCCGGCGGAGTGGATTCCTTCTTCACGGTGCTGCGCCGCCGCGCGGTCGCGCCCCCCGCGCAGCGCGCTTCCATCGATGAGCTGATCACCGTCTGGGGATTCGACATCCCTCTCACGGGAGCCGACGCGTTCCATCGGCTTCGAGAGCGACACGAGAGCGTCGCCGGCGAGCTGGGGATGCCGCTCATCGACGTCGCGACGAACCTGCGCACGACTCGCTGGAGGAACGCACAGTGGTCGTATCTCGCGCATGGACCCGGATTCGCCGGGGTGGCTCTCGCCCTCGAGCGTCGCTTTCACACCGTGTATCTCGCCGGCAGCGGGAGCTATCGCGATCTCCATCCGTGGGCGTCGCACCCGGTGACTGATCCTTTATTCTCGACGTGGTGCACGAGCATCGTCTTCGACGCGGCAGAATACCTGCGTACGGACAAAATCGAGTCGCTCACGACCTCGGCCATCGCGATGCGTGCACTGCGCGTGTGCTTCGAAGCGCAGTCCGACGCAAACTGTGGCGCGTGCGGGAAATGCCAGCGGACAATGCTCGTGCTCGATCTCTGCGGGGCACTCGAGCGGTGCGCGACATTTCCTCGACGACACATCACCGTGCGAGAGGTCGCGCGGATGGACTGCTCGCACCCATTCGCGCTTCGCGAAGTGCAGGACATTCGGCGACTCGCCGTGACGAGGGGCCGCTCCGATGTCGTCCACGCGCTGGATCGCGCGGTGGCGCGGAGCGCGCGACGACGCGTCCTTCGCGCGGGTGTGGACGCGCTCCGGCGCCCGGCTGGCGCGCTCGTCCGTCGGTTGCGCGGCAATCGATGACGTCAGCATCCGCCTTCGTCGGGTTCGAGCGGGTCTCGAAGCGCTTCTATCGAGGGGTGCGCCACACCACGCTGAGCGATGCCGTTCCCGCGCTGTTGCGACGCCTCGTTGGCCGTGGCGCCTCACGCGAGCCGTTTTGGGCGCTGCGCGACGTGTCCTTCTCGGTGGGCGCGGGCGAGGCCCTTGGCATCATTGGTCCGAACGGGTCGGGCAAGTCGACCATCCTCAAGCTCATCAGCGGGATTCTCCGACCCGACGAAGGAAACGCGGTCGTCCGCGCCGCCGGGCGCGGCCGCGGGCGGGTAGGCGCGCTCATCGAGCTGTCGGCCGGCTTTCACTACGAGCTGTCGGGACGCGAGAACATCTACCTTCAGGGTGCCGTGCTCGGCATGCGTCGGAGGGACATTGCCCTCAAGTTCGACGAGATCGTCGCGTTCGGAGAGCTTGGCGAGTTCATCGATTCACCGGTGAAGCACTACTCGAGCGGGATGATCGCCCGACTCGGCTTCTCCATTGCGGCGCATCTCGAGCCAGACATCCTGCTCATCGATGAGGTGCTGGCCGTCGGAGACCTGGCCTTTCAGCAGAAAGCGTTCGCGCGCATTCAGGATGTGGTTCGGCGCGGCGCGCCCGTCGTCGTCGTCTCGCACCAGCTCAACCAGATCATGCAGCTCTGTGACAAGGCGATCCTGCTGAACCGTGGGCGGGTCATCTGCTCGGGGAGCGCGGCGGAGTGCGTCGCCATGTACGTGGGTGAGGGTGCGCCGCGTGCCGAGGACGCCTCACCGATCCAGCTCACTGCGATCACGGGACCGGTGCCGGCGCACGTTGGCCCCGGTGAGCGAGTGCGCCTGGGCGTGCGCGGCGTCGTCGTCGAACCGAACGGCGGCGTGGATGCCGCCGTCGGCGTTCGAGTCCGGGTTCTCCCTCGGGAGGAAATCGTGTTCGCCGCTCACACGAGTGGGTGCGGTCTCCCATTGCCGAAGCAGGGGTCGTTCGATCTCGAGATCGATATCCAGATGAACGTCGGACCGGGGACGTATCGGGCACAGGCAGTCGCCTGGGATGTGCGGCACGGACGCGAGCTCGCGCGCGGCCCCTCGACGCTGATCGGCGTCGACTCGCAGCGGTCCGCGCTCGGTCTGGTCTTCAGCGCGCCGCGGATGCGTTTCCTCGACTCGTAATGCACCCGCTGGTCGCCGCCGACACGTTACGCGCACGCCTCGAGGAGACGTTGCGCCCGCTCGTCACTCCCACGGACCGCGTCGCCCTCATCGACTTCCCGAATTATCCGAATGTCGGCGACAGCGCGATCTATCTGGGCGAGCTCGCCTGTCTCGCTTCGCTGCGCGTGCCGTTCCCGCGCTACATCTGCGACATTCGGACGTATGACCGCACCGAGCTCGCACACCGCCTTGGCTCTGCCGGCGTCATTCTCCTGGCCGGCGGAGGAACCTTTGGCGATCTGTGGCCGGCGTCGCAGGAGCTGCGAGAGGAGATCGTCAGGTCGTTCCCGGGCAACCGTATCATCCAGCTTCCGCAAACCATTCACTTCGAGCAGCGGCAAGCGCTGCAGCGAGCGCGCGGCGTCCTCAATGCGCATCGGCAAATCACCCTGCTCGTCCGTGACGCTCGGAGCCTGGAAATCGCTCGGACCGAGTTCGGTGCTCCGAGCCTGCTCAGTCCCGATGCCGCCTTTGCTCTTGGCGCGCTCGCGCGACCCGCCGGGGCGTCTCACGAGCGGCTTTGGCTCTTGCGAACAGACAAGGAGTCGCGGGGTGGAGTGACGAGTCCAACTGGCGAGGTTATCGCGGACTGGCTGGACGAACCGGCGATGTGGCGGCGGCGTCTGAGCTATGCGCTCATGGGCGCCGTGCGGCGGAAGAGACTCGCCCCATTGGCTCGACCACTTCTCATGCGTCTGTACGCGCCGCTGGCGCGGCAGCGGCTTGCTCGAGGGCTCGACCTCCTCGCCTCCGGCCGCGTCGTGATAACTGACCGGTTGCATGCCCACATCCTGTGCGTGCTCATGGGCGTGTCGCACGTGCTGCTCGACAACAGCTACGGCAAGCTCTCGAGCTTCCACGAAACGTGGACGGCGGAAGTGGACAACGTGCGATGGGCTCATTCACCGGCCGAAGCGCTGCGTCTGGCCGAAGAGCTGGCCGGCACCCCGACGCGGGCGACCAGCCGGGAGCGCGCGCGTGGGTGACCAGAGCGCCGCGATCGAGAGTGTCACGTACCTGATCGCGAATCACAACCTGGGAAGGTACATCGGCGAGTGCTTGTCTTCGCTGGTCGCGCAGACCAATCCGAATTGGCTGGCGTTGGTCGTGGACGACGCGAGCACCGATGAGTCGCGAGAGGTAATCGCGCGGTGCGGCGATCCCCGAGTCCGGATGCTCGTCAACGACGACAACCTCGGGTACATCGCGACGCTGCGCCGACTGATCGCCGAGGCCACTACGGACATCGTTGCCATTCTCGATGCGGATGACGCGGTGTCCGCGGATGCGACCGAGCACTTGCTGGCCGCGTATCAAGCTGATTCAGACACCGAGTTCGTCTTTTCACGCTTCGCGGCATGCGACGATCGTCTCGCGGTGCAGCGTGTGTGGGGAGCGGCCGTGCCCGAGGGAAGCACGGCGTTACTGGATGGCGTGGTCGGGCACATTCGGAGCTTCCGCAGACGGGCGTACCGCCGCACCGCGGGACTGGACGACAGCATGCTGTACGCGGAGGATCGCGACCTCGTGTACAAGCTCGAAGAGATCACGCGCCCGGTGTTCGTCGATGCGATTCTCTACCGGTATCGCGAAGTGCCGGACTCGCAGAGCCGCGACGTGGCGAAGCGCGAGACCGGCGCGCGCAATACGTGGAGGGCGCGACGGGCGGCGCTGCGACGGCGACGCGTGTCGGGGCTCCAGAGACTCGCCTACGAGATCTTCTTCTGGTCGGATTATGTCGCCTACAGCAACCGTACTCCGCGGTCGGCGCGCACACTGGCGACTTGGCTGTCGCGATTGGCCAGACTGATCCTTCCGCGGTCAGACCCTCGTTCTCCGGAATGAAGAACGAGGAATGAGGAATAAGGAGTGAGGAGTGAGGAAGTCGACGGGACGAAAGGCCAGTCGATTGAATTCCTCACTCCCCATTCCTCGTTCCTCGTTCCTCATTCTCGTTGGATCGCGCGATCGGCGTCCAGCGTCACCGCCCGAAACGGACGATCTTCTTCACGAGTGCGCGCAGCCGCTGCCGCCGCTCGCGGCGGCGGAACGCATCGATCTTCTGCCGCAGCGGGCCCGCCAGGTCTTCACGGTTGCGTGCGATCAGTGCGTCGATGCATTGGCTATAGTAGAGCACCCCGAGCTGATCGTCGATGTGCACGCAGTCGAGCATCGACGGGCTGACATCGTTGGCGGCGAACGTCGGCGCGCGATCGAGCTTGCCGAGCGCCACCAACGCCAACATGGTCCGTATGCACTTCTCGCATTCGCCACAATTGATCAGGCCCGGCGCGGGAATCGTCTGATAGAAGCACGTGCGCAGGACCGCGAGCCCGTCAGCCCAATCACTCACGAGCCGAGTCTTTTCGAATCGGCTGAGTGGAACCTGAGCGTGACGCACGGTCACCGCCTCCGTGGAGTAGTGATGGTCGAGCCACGGATGGGACCCGCGCGGAGGTTGGCGCATCGCCACGCCGGCCGACCCGAGCTCGACGCGATCGATGCGCCCCGGCATGCTGAGCGCGGCACTCAGCATGCCCGCGCCGAATCCTACCGATTGCCAGCTGACATAATCGGGATAGAGCGCCCGGATGTTTGTCCGGATGGGGATCAACATCGCCCCGGCGCGGGCCGCGAACGGTTCCATCCGCGCTACCAGCGCATCGAAGACGGCCAACCGCTCCGCTTTCGGGCCCTCGGCGTCCGCATCGAAGCTGTTCAACCCGAAGAGGAGAAAGCAGTCGCGGATGAAGCCGGGGTGATCGGCGCGATACTCGAGCCTGTTCGCGCGGAGTAGGGACAGCGCGTCGATGCCTCCCGACAGAAGCGACGCCGCGCGCGGCTCCCGTCGCGGAACGGTCGGCGCAAATCCGTGGGATGGCTCGATCCGAAGGGGGCCACATCGCTGATACCAAAGTGAGAACAGGTCGGTCGCCGCACCCAGGCCATCGCGCAGGCGGCAGCAGATGGTGCCTTCGATCCGCACGCGGCGCTCTCCCATCCACTGCGCAAGCGGAAGAAGCGCGACGAGCATGGCGTCACAGCTGGGCTGGAGGTCGGCTCCGAACGGATCGCGCGCCTGAATGACCAGGGTCTGTGCAGGCGCCTCGCGATCTTCCCAGATCACATCAGCCATGATGCGATCCCACCCCTCGACCCTGTCCTCGCGAATTCGCTCGATACGCATGCGTTGGCTGACTCGGCGTAAGGCCTCAGGAGGGATAGTCGGCCGACCAGATCATCAGTCCGATCAGGAGCTTTGGCGCGAAGCTGTCCGCGATCGTGCTCCGCACAGCGATGCGCGCGTCGGGAGGAGGAACGACCTCCGCCAGCGCGTCCATGTTGAATAGCGTCGAGAGCTGCTCGCGATGTGGCTCCGCCAGGCGGCGTATGGCGCGCCACCCGGGGCCGTTGATGTCGTAGACGCGATGATAGTACCGACGCTCGAGGTTGCGCGGGAACCGTCGCGTGAGGGGTGCTGCAAACCGTCCCAGTGCGTGGACGATCCGCTGCCTCGCCGAAGGGAGAAGAGGGAGTGTGTCATGCGCATTCCGATCCAATGGAAGACGCGCCAGATGCGGGAAGCGGCGCCGGAGGATCGCGTCCTGGGCGCCCCGATTCGCGAGAGCCGATGCGGGAAGGGTGAAGATCGTGTCGAGGATGCCGCGATCGAGAATGGGAAGTATCGGCCAGGACCCGAAAGACAGCTTCCATGGGACACCGCCGGCGTGCGCGCGCCAATCGTGCGCGATGAAAAAGTGCGCAGGGCGGTCCTCCGCGATGACCGAGCTTGTTTCGTATATCGCTCGCCGCTCTCGCTCGAGACTGCTTATCAGCTCGCTGGAGGCGTCGTGTCGCAGCAGGCGGCGCAGCGTCGCGGCCTGAAAACCACGATTTTTCGATCCTGCGAAAAGCTCATCGAACGCGGACGGCATCGACTCGCTGCCGCGAATTTCCAGGTGGTACCCACTGAAAAAGCGCGGTGGAAGCTCACGCATCGCCTCCACCGCGCCCCACATGTGGACACTGGCGAATCCGGTTCCCAATTGCTCCCAGTGTGCCTGCAGCTCGGCGAATGCCGGAAACTGCGCCTCCTTCACGTCGACGGTGGCGTGTGTCAAGCGGAGCGTGCGCGCCACCGCGGTCGCGCATTTCATCTCGTAATCGGCTTGCTTCCCGAGCGTGAGGGCGTGAGCGCGGTCGCGGTGACGGCGAACGTAGCCCGCCACCAGCCGGGAGTCGCGGCCGCCCGACAAGAGCAGCCCGGGAGTGTGGTCGCCTAACAGGTGGCGCTCAACGGTGCGATCCAGCACGGCATCGAGCTCCTCCGCGGCGCTCTGAGACGTGCGGTCACCGGGCCGCTGGGGGCTGGGAATCGTGTACTGTCGCACCTCCCTCGCGTCGGTCCCCCTTCGCCATGCGAGGGCGTGACCGGGCGCGAGCCGGCGAACCCCATCGAGGAGCGCGCGGCCACCTAACGGGGCATGAGTGAGTAGGAGCCCGATGAGGCCCGCCGGGCTGAGTCGCGGTGGGAACTTCGGATGGTCGCGGAACAGACGCGCCGACGTGCCGACCAGCAGCACCCCATCGTGCAGGGCGTAATAGATGGGGAAAAAGCCGAGGAGGTCTGCACCCACGGTGACGCCATCTCGGGCGTCAAAGCGAAGCGCGGCGTAGAAGCCATCGAACGCTGGTGGACAGGTCGCACCGGCAGGCTTCCACGAATCGAAGAGGACCTGCGCGGTTATCCGATGTGCTCCGTTGGCCGGGATCGCATCGCCCCAAACGATGGCAGCCGCACTTGCAGAGCGCATTTGACTGAGCGGTGCGCGTGGCTCCGCGGCCCACACCACCGCAAAATCGCCGGCTTCGATCTCGTCGAGACCAAGGCCATCCACCAACGCCAATGCCGGTCGAATCTTTCGGACAAACCTCCGCCGGCGCTCCGCGTCCTCATCGACGATCGCGACGAAATTCGCCATCCGCTAGCGCTGAGCGTCGAGGAGGCGCTGGAAGTCGGGATTGGTCCTCAGGCGCGCGAGCAGTGGCTCGACACGCAGCGAGTGCGGCGATGTCCACGAGGGCATGGCGATCACCTGCGAGTAGTACTCGATCGCCTTTTCGTCATTCCCGAGAAGAGAGTGCACGAGGGCGAGGGTCGTCAGTCGTTCCGGACCATCGAAAGCATCGCCCGACGGCGATTGCAGCTGCACGCCACGCTCCGCCGATCGCACCGCATCGTCCGGCCGCTTCAACACGGCGTACGCCACGCCGAGCTGGCCATGAATCCACGCCTGATCGGGAAGGTCTTGGCGCATGCGCTCGAGCCGGCGGCGGGCCGAATCGAACTGGACGCTCGAACGACCGACGTGTCCCAGCTGCAGGAGCATCGTGCCCTTGAGGTGGTGGTAGCTGGTGCTATCCAGGCCGTACATCCCAGGACGGATGCGATCCAGCAGGTCGTCGAGCTCCGGATGATGAATGATGCGGGAAAAGTCGAGCATGGTGGAGCGCCACGCGGCTGGCGGGATGCGCTCCTCCGCCTCTCGCAGGATACGGCGGGCAGCGGCGAGGTCGCCGGACGCGTTGATCACGACGCGCGCCCGCTGGATGTACCCTTCCAGAAACTCGGGAGCGAGTGCCGTCACCCGGTCGAGATGGAGGCGCGCCTCGTCGTACCGGTGTGTGAACAGCAGGGTCTCGCCGAGGTTGAACCACGCCTGATGGGATCGTGGATCGAGGTCGGCCGACCGCCGATAATCATCGACGGCCTCGGCGAAGCGGCCCTGCCGCCGCCTAACGTTGCCGAGCTGGCGGAGCGCCTGGGCGTTGCTGGGCTCCAGCTCCAGCGCACGGGTGAACTCCTTGATGGCCTCGTCGTAGTTCCGACGGCCCCAGTAGTAGTACAGTCCAAGCGCGACATGAGCGTCGGGGAGGTCGGGGTCGAGGGCGACGGCGCGGTCGGCCGCTCGCTTGGCAGCGATGAGCCGGTCCTCACGCAGATCGTAATCGAGGCGATGCATCCAGGCGTGCGCCTGCGCGAGTCGCGCGTGCGCCAGCGCGTAGTCGGGATCGAGCTCCAACGCCTCCTCGTACATCTGGACCGCGGTCTCGACATCCGTTCGCGACCAGCTGCGCTCGTAATGCTCGTTGCCGCGCAAATAGTGCTCGTAGGCCTGGGCGTTGCGGGTAGCCGCCTTGCCCAGACGACGCTTCTCAGGCTCGAGAAGCACCACGTCGAGCTTCGCCGCTACCCGCTCGGCGATTCGCGACTCCAGATCCGTGACATCGCTCGCCTCGACGGGGAAGTTCTCCGTCCAGATCTGGGTGTTGTCCTCGGCGCGTATCAATCGCGCGTTGACATGCACCGCTCCGGCACCGCCGGCCGCTCGTGCTCGGCGGACACTGCCTTCGACGAGATACTGCACCTGCAGCTCGCGTCCGATTTCTCGGGCCGTCTTGCGGCTGTTTCGATACTGCACCGCGCTCGTGCGGGCGATCACGCCGAGGCTTCCAATGCCGGAGAGCTTGTTGGTCAGCTCGCCGGTGATGCCATCGACGAGATAGGCGTCCTCTCTGTTCCCCCCGTTCTCGAACGGCAGAACCACCAGGCGGGTGTAGCCGCGAGCGCCGCTGAATTGGCGATACGCGAAGAAGCCAAGGACCCCGACGAGCAGCACCGCCGCCGCGATTCCCAGTCTCGCGCGCGTGAAAGGCGTCCTCTTCCGGGCCGCGCGCCGCTCGGCGAGCGCGCCGATCGGGTCCTCGGTGGTAACGCGGACGGGCGGAGGAGCGGCGGCAAGCGCTTCCGCGAACTGCGTGACTGTTGGATAGCGATCGGCGGGGATCTTCTCCATCGCGCGCGCAATGGCCTCATCGACCGCTTCCGGAACGTTCGGGCGAACGAGTCGCACCGAGGGAACGGGCGACATGTTGTGCCGCGCCATGAGGGCGCTCGCCGATGTGCCGGAG
Organism: Gemmatimonadaceae bacterium; assembly: GCA_035253695.1. Taxonomy (GTDB): domain Bacteria; phylum Gemmatimonadota; class Gemmatimonadetes; order Gemmatimonadales; family Gemmatimonadaceae; genus JAICNG01. Next base: position 6,916 of record DATFBS010000042.1, on the reverse strand, counting down.
AAGGGAGTCTCACCGACGAGCATCTCATAGAGGACACAGGCGAGGCTGTATTCGTCGGCGCGGCCGTCCACTCGGTCCGATGCGGTCCACTGCTCCGGACTCATGTAGGCCGGAGAGCCCGTCGCCATCCCCGTATACGTTAGACGGTCCGAGGCCGACTGATCGATCGCGCGCCCGATGCCGAAGTCGGTGACCACGGCGTGCCCGCTCGACAGCATGATGTTCTCGGGCTTGATGTCGCGATGGACGAGCCCGCGGGAGTGCGCGTACGAGAGTCCGTCCGCGATCTCGGCGGTGAGGCGGAGCGCCTCCCCGATGGAAAGCTGCTTCTCCCGGTCGAGAAAGTGGCGCAAGGTCTCTCCCTCGACGTACGGCATCACGAAGAAGAGGAGCCCATCCGCCTCGCCCGAGTCGAGCATGGGCAGGATGTGCGGGTGGTTGAGGTGCGCCACGACGCGGATCTCGCGGAGGAATCGCTCGGACTGAAGCGTGCCGATCAGCTCGGGGTGGAGCACCTTGATCGCGACCATGCGCCCATGGCGCACGTCGGCAGCGAGATACACGGTCGCGAAACCGCCGCGGCCAAGCTCGCGCTGCACTTCGTAGCGCCCCGCGAGTGCGGCGCGCAGTCGGTCGACGATGACTTCGGTGCTCACATCGGGGGCGAGGGGGACCTGTAAACTACGGCTGGCCCTCACACTAGGTCGAGGTGATTCCCGCCGCAACGACGCCCGACACCCTTCGCCCCCCGCCCCGGAGTACCATTGACGGCCCGCCCGAAAGGAATCCCACTGCGCGTGCGCGTCTCGGCACGAGCAATGCTTTCCCGGGCACATCCCTCCTGAGGAGTTGATGGCAGATGGATTCCTACCTAACGACCGACGACGCGAATCCCAGGGCCGCCGCAAGCAGCAGCCGCGCGTCGAAGCGTCCCGCCGTGCGCGGACGGACACGGGCCGAACACGCTGATGACCATGCTGCGCGAGCGGAGAAGGGACACGGTGAGGGACTCGCGCGCGCGCTCGGCTGGTTCAGCATCGGGTTAGGGCTTGCCGAAGTCGTTGCCCCTCATGGCGTTGCCCGCCTAATCGGAATCGAGGCCGATGAGAGAAATCGCCGCCTCCTGCGCGGCATGGGGATGCGGGAGATCGCCAGTGGTGTCGGGATTCTCTCGCAACGCAGACCCACGGCATGGGTGTGGAGCCGCGTCGCTGGAGACGCGATGGACCTCGCCCTGCTGGGCTCGGCGATGCGATCCGAGAATGCGCAAAAGACTCGCGTCGCCGCGACGACGGCCGCCGTGCTCGGCGTTACCGCGCTGGACGTCTATTGCGGCACGCGACTTCAGCAGGGCACGGGGGATGGTGCGACGGACAACGCGATCGAGATCAGGACCGCGCTGACCGTCGGACGTTCGCCTGAAGAGGTGTACCGGTTCTGGCGAGATTTCGACAACCTGCCTCGCTTCATGAGCCATCTCGAAGCAGTGCGCATCACCAGCGAACGCACTTCCCACTGGAAGGCGAAGGCGCCGGTCGGGATGACGGTGGAGTGGGACGCCGAGATCATCGAGGATCGTCCGAACGAGCTCATCGTGTGGCAATCGCTGGAGAGAGCCGACGTCGAAAACTCCGGGTCGGTGCGATTCGCTCCGGCACCCGGCGACCGCGGAACGGAGGTCATCCTCGAGATGCGGTTTCACCCGCCCGGCGGCGTGATCGGGGCAAAGCTGGCGAAGATCTTCGACGAGGTCCCGAAGACGCAGATGCGCAACGACCTGCGTCGATTCAAGCAGGTGATGGAGACGGGAGATGTGGTCCACTCGGATGACAGCCTCGAGCGCGGCCCGAATCCGGCGCGGCCAGTGGAGCACGCCCCTCAGCTGTGATCACATGCACTCGCCGCGAGACCACCTCGGCCGCGACGTGACCTCGACGTCTGGAAGGAGATGCAGATGAGAGCGAATTGCTGGGAAGGGAAGCAGAAGGTAAAGGTCGAGGACGTTCCCGATCCGAGAATCCTCAATGACCGCGATGCGATCGTGCGTGTCACATCGACAGCCATCTGCGGATCTGACCTTCATCTCTACAACGGCTTCGTTCCCTCGATGATGAAGGGCGACATCCTCGGCCACGAATTCATGGGCGAAGTCATGGAGGTCGGAAAGGGAGTGAAGAATCTCAAAGCCGGCGACCGCGTCGTCGTGCCGTTCGCGATCGCCTGCGGCGGATGCTGGATGTGCAAGCAGGAGCTGTACTCGTTATGTGAGAATTCGAATCCCAACGCGTGGATGGCGGAGAAGATGTGGGGCCATGCGGGAGCGGGGGCGTTCGGCTACTCGCATCTCACCGGCGGCTTCGCGGGGGGGCAGGCCGAGCTCGTACGCGTGCCGTTCGCGGATTTCGGGCCGCTGAAAGTCGAGAATGGGTTTACCGACGAGCAGGTGCTCTTCCTCTCGGACATCTTTCCGACGGGATACATGGGCGCCGAGATGTGCAACATCAAAGGCGGCGACGTCATCGCCGTGTGGGGGTGCGGACCCGTCGGCCAGTTCGCCATCGCCAGCGCGTTCCTGCTTGGCGCCGAGCGTGTGATCGCGATCGATCGGTTCCCCGCGCGCCTGCGGATGGCGGAAGAGCACACGAACGCGGAAACGATCAACTACGAAGAGGTCGACAGCGTCCTGGACGTGCTGAAGGAGATGACGGGCGGCCGCGGTCCGGACGCCTGCATCGACGCGGTCGGCATGGAAGCGCACAGCCGGGGACTCGACTACAAGTACGATCGCGCCAAGCAGATGATGCGCCTGGAGACCGATCGTCCGACCGCGCTGCGTCAGGCGATTCTGGCGTGTCGGAACGGGGGGACGGTCTCGGTGATCGGGGTCTATGGCGGGTTCATCGACAAGTTTCCGATGGGTTCGGTGATGAACCGCGCGCTGACGATTCGCAGCGGCCAGTGCCATGTGCAGCGTTACATGAAGCCGCTACTGGAGCGGATCAAGAAGGGGGAGATCGATCCGACGTTCGTGATCTCGCACCGTCTGAGCCTCGAGGATGCGCCTGCCGGGTACGACATGTTTCTCCATAAGGAAGATGAGTGCACGAAGGTAGTTCTCAAGCCGTAGAAGCAACGGCAAGGATGTCAGATGTCACGATGAGGAAAAAGGAACGAGGAGTGAGGAAAAAAAACTTCCTCATTCCTCGTTCCTCATTCCTTATTCTGACCTCCGTCATCTTTGCCGTTACACAAACTGCGCGATTCTTGCGAGATAACGCGGCAGGATGATCTCCTCACGCATCGTCATCGCAGCTCGCCGCCGGCTACCCGTCGGCGCGGAATTAGTGAGCGCCGACGCAGCGCACTTCAGGGTGTGGGCGCCCGCGCGCACGAACGTCGACGTTGCGCTCGAGGATGTGAAGGGTGACGTCGTACGAACGGTGGCCCTCGAGCCGGAAGACGGTGGCTACTTCGCTGGCATCGTTGACGGCTCGGGAGAAGGTACGCTTTACCGCTACCGTCTCGATGAGGGCGAGCGATTCCCGGATCCCGCCTCACGATTCCAGCCGCAGGGCCCGCACGGTCCATCGTGCGTGGTCGATCCGGGGAAATTTCACTGGACCGATGACGCATGGCCCGGACCGGAGCTGTCGGGGGCCGTGCTCTATGAGATGCATGTGGGCACGTTCACGCGGGAAGGCACGTGGGCGGCCGCCATGCGCGAGCTGCCGCCGCTCGCGGAGCTTGGCATCTCCGTGATCGAGCTCATGCCCGTCGCCGAGTGGCCGGGCCGCTTCGGATGGGGTTACGACGGGGTTGATCTCTTCGCTCCCACTCGACTCTACGGAACGCCGAACGACTTCCGCCGCTTCGTGGATCGCGCGCATGCGCTCGGGATCGGGGTCATTCTCGACGTGGTCTACAACCACCTCGGTCCCGACGGGAATTTTCTTTCGCAGTTCTCGCCGCACTACGTCAGCACGCGTCACACGACCGACTGGGGCCCCGCGCTGAACTTCGACGGCGAGCACCGCGGGCCCGTGCGCGAGCTCTTCATCGCCAATGCCGGCTACTGGATCGATGAGTTTCATCTCGATGGCCTGCGGCTCGACGCGACGCAGAATGTCTACGACGACAGCGACCGCCACATCATTGGCGAGGTGTGCGAACGCGTTCGCGATGTCGCGGGCGAGCGCCGCACGCTCATCGTCGGCGAAAACGAGCCCCAGGATGTGCGCCTCCTGCGTGCGCCCCACGAGGACGGTCTGGGGCTGGATGCACTGTGGAACGACGATTGGCACCATACCGCGATGGTCGCCCTCACCGGAAAACGGGAGGCGTACTACACGGATTACCTCGGAGCTCCGCAGGAGTTCGTGTCGGCCGCCAAATACGGGTTTCTCTACCAGGGCCAGTACTACGCCTGGCAGAAGCAGCATCGCGGCACGCCAACGCGCGGGCTCGCCCCGGCGCGATTCATCCACTTTCTACAGAATCACGATCAGGTCGCGAACTCTGCCCTCGGAGAGCGCGGCCATTCGCTGACCGCCCCCGGCCGCTGGCGAGCGATGACCGCGCTCCTGCTCCTCGGACCGCAAACGCCGATGCTTTTCCAGGGACAGGAGTTTTCGACTTCGTCACCGTTCCTGTATTTCGCTGATCACGTTCCAGAGCTCCTGCGCAAGGTTCGCGAAGGCCGCACCGAGTTCCTCATGCAGTTCCCGAGCATCGGCCAGCCCGATGTGCGTGCCCACCTTGCCGACCCTGGTCATCCGGCGACGTTCGAGCGATGCAAGCTGGATCACGCCGAGCGGGTACGGCACGCCGAGACGTGGACGATGCACCGTGACCTCCTCGCGATGAGACGCGACGATGCAACGATCGCCGCGCAGGGGCGCTACGGGATCGATGGAGCCGTGCTGTCACCAGACGCCTTCGTCCTGCGATTCTTTGCTCCCGATGATGCCGATCGTTTGCTGCTCGTGAATCTCGGCGCGGCCGTCGATGTGAATCCGGCACCGGAGCCGTTGCTGGCTCCGCCGCCCGGCATGCAATGGGAGCTCCGTTGGTCGTCGGAGGACCCGCGCTATGGTGGATCCGGAATGACGCCGCTCCACCCCACAGGGAACTGGCACATCACCGGGGAGTGTGCGGCTCTCCTCGCCCCGCGCACGCGAACGCAGACATGACCATCGCCGTCGCTCGCCGCATCCGTGTGTCTCCCGTCGAGACTGAGAGCCTAGGCGCCTTCCTCGCGCGCGAATGGCTCGTCACGAACGGGCTCGGCGGCTACGCGTCAAGCACCGTGGCCGGCGTCAACACGCGGCGCTACCACGGGATTCTTGTCGCGGCGCTGGCGAACCCGCTCGGTCGAATGGTGATGCTGAGTCACGTGGGCGAGCGAGTGATCACACCGACCGGCGACGTGATCGTCGTGAGCGGCGAGGAGCGCATCGGCGGACGCCTGGAAGTGCCGAGTGCTCGCTGGCTCTCGGAGTTTCGGCTCGAGCGTGGCCTGCCGGTGTGGGAATACCAGCTCCCCGGCGCGACGATCGAGAAGCGGTGTGTAATGCCCCATCGTCAGAACACGGTGCACGTCATCTACCGCGTGCTCAACGCGAAGGGGTCCGTGCAGCTCGAGCTCACGCCGCTGGTGCAATTTCGAGGATACGAAGCTCCGGTCAGCACCCCGCATCCGGAGCCCTATCGGTTGACCATCGCCGAGGGATATCACGAGATCGAAGCGACGGATCTGCCTCCGCTGAGACTCGCCGTACACGGAGGGACGTCGGAGTTTCTCGCCGAGCCGCAACGCGTCGATGGGTTTTTGTATCGTGTCGAGGAGGCACGGGGATACGAGTTCGATGGCGCCCTCTGGAGCCCGGGCTCGTTCCGCGTCAGTCTCGATGGACACGGGCCAGTCTCGCTGATCGCTTCGACCGAGCGACCTGAAGTGATGCAGGCGCTCACACCACGCGAGGCCGTGCAGTCGGAGAGCGAGCGTCGGCGTCGCCTGCTCGCTGCCGCACCCGAAATGCTGCGTGAGGGTATCGGCGCGGAGCTCCTGCTCGCCGCCGAGCAGTTCATCATCATCCCGGCTGGAAGACGCGCCGACACCGCTCGCGCCTGGGCGACTGGAGACGAGATTCGAACGGTCATCGCCGGCTATCACTGGTTCACCGACTGGGGCCGGGACACGATGATCTCGCTCGAAGGGCTCACGCTGATGACGGGGCGGCATCGGGAGGCCGGGGCCATCCTTCGCGCGTTCGCGCACTACGTTCGCGATGGGCTCATCCCCAACCTGTTCCCCGATGGGAGCGACGAGGGATTGTACCACACCGCCGACGCGACACTGTGGTTCTTTCACGCGGTGCAGCGCTACCTCGATCACACGGGCGATCGCGCGATGCTCCCGCTGCTGCTGCCGACACTGATCGAGATCTATGAGCGGCATTGCTCCGGGACGCGATTCGGTATCGGCATGGATGGCTCGGACGGTTTGCTGCGCCAGGGCGCCGAGGGATATCAGCTGACGTGGATGGACGCGAAAGTCGGAGACTGGGTGGTTACGCCTCGACGCGGAAAGGCCGTGGAGATCAACGCGCTATGGCACAATGCACTGTGTCTGCTCTCCGGATGGCTGCGCGAGGAAGGGAATGAAGAATTGGGAGCCGCGGTGAGCGAAAGGGCCGCGCTCGTGAGGCACTCGTTCAATCGGCGATTCTGGTACGAGGCGGGCGGATACCTCTACGACCTCGTCGATGGACCGGAGGGTGACTCCACCGAGTGCCGGCCCAATCAGCTGTTCGCGATCTCCCTCGACCATCCCGTGCTGGATCGGTCGCGATGGGCCCAGGTCGTTGGCATCATCGAAGAGCGGCTGCTAACCCCCGTCGGACTGCGCTCGTTGGCG
>DATFBS010000041.1:0-83378 GCA_035253695.1 Gemmatimonadaceae bacterium | reverse complement strand
CACCTCATCCCCATCGCCCAGCCGAATGACCTCGGGAAAGTTGTTCTGGACGATGCCGAGGTGATCGCGATGGTAGGCGATGTCCGTCGGCAGCAGGAGGGTGTCGCGTCGCCCGATGATACGCTGCTTGCTCAGCCCGGGAGCCCGCCAGTACACTTCGAGGGCGAGCTCATCCGCCTTGATGACCTTCGGCGGCTCGGTGAAGCCCTCACCGAGTTGAGCGAGAAAGGTGACATGGCCGCGCGCGATGGCGCGCCAGTCGTGCAGCGCCGTGTCGGCGAGCTGACGCTCGCGGAGCTCGGTGGCGCGATGCACGAGCGCCATCGTTCGCGCATCGTTCCACTCTGACTGCGCCCTCGCGGGCGGGACGAGCGGCCCCAGAAGACAGCACGCGGCTGCCATCGCCGCGAAAAGGCGAAGCATGACGAGCGAATATCGCGGTGCGTGCATCGCGCGGCAAGCGCGCGATCCGTGACGTCGGAGCGATTCCTCGCGCTGGCACACGGCGCGGAACACGAGCGCACCCTCATTCCCGTGTGGCGCGATGTACTTCTCGATGCCGACACGCCAGTGTCCGCGTTCGCCAAGCTGCGGCGTGGGCCGTTCGCGTTTCTGCTGGAGTCCGCGCCCGCTGGTGGCGAGACGTGGGCCCGTTACACCTTCCTCGGGACGGAGCCCGCGGGTGCCTGGCGGCTGCGTGATGGCGTAGTCGACACCTGGGATCCCCAGCAAGGGTGGCATGGCGCGCACCGACCGGAGGATCCGATTGCTGACCTCGCTGCACGACTGCGCGTTTACGAGCCAGCCGTCGTCCCGGAGCTGGGCGCATTCTGGGGGGGCGCCGTCGGCTACTTCGGCTACGATGTAGTGCGGCTCATCGAGCGTCTGCCGCATCCTCCGCGCCGTGCGCTGGACGTTCCCGATGCGCTCATGGTGCTCACGCGAGCCGTCGTCATCATCGACAACCTGCGTTCGCGCGCACGCATCGTGATCAGCGTGCCCGTGGACGCCTCCCTCGATGAATCGTCCTTGCAATCGCGGTACGAGGATGCGAACCGGGAGATCGACGAGCTCGCGGCACGATTGCGAGAACCTGCCGACCTGCCCGCCCTCGACGTAGAAGGTCCCACCGGAATCACGGACGCACGGAGCTCGATGAGTCGCCCGGATTTCGAAGCAGCCGTACGGCGGATCAAGGAGTACATCCTCGCTGGCGATGCGTTCCAGGTGCTCCTCGCGCGTCGGCTCGAGATGCCGCTCGATTTCGATCCCACCACGCTCTACCGGGCGCTGCGTGCGCTCAACCCGTCGCCATACATGTTCCATCTCGTGCTCGACGGCATGGAGCTCGTGGGCTCGAGCCCGGAGCTGTTGGTGCGCGTTGCGAATGGGCGTTTGACCGTGCGTCCCATCGCTGGCACGCGCCCCCGCGGCGCTACGCCTGACGAGGACGCCGCCCTGGCGGCGGAGCTGCTGGCGGACGAGAAAGAGCGGGCCGAGCACATCATGCTCGTCGATCTCGGTCGCAACGACGTCGGTCGCGTGGCGCGCTTCGGCTCCGTCGAGGTGAGCGAGCTGTTCGGGGTGGAGCGCTACAGCCATGTGCTTCACCTCGTGAGTCAGGTCGATGGCGCGCTACGGTCCGACTGCGACGCCCTCGACGCGCTGCGGGCGACCTTCCCCGCGGGAACGATGACGGGGGCGCCCAAGGTGCGGGCGATGCAGATCATCGATGAGCTGGAGCCTGAGCGACGCGGTCCGTACGCGGGGGCGGTCGGCTACATCGCTGCGGGAGCGACGCGCATGGATCTGGCGATAACGATCCGGACGTGCATGATCGCCGGAGGAGCGGCCTCCGTCTCGGCGGGCGCCGGCATCGTTGCGGATTCGGTTCCGGAGCGTGAGTGGGAGGAAACGGAGAACAAGGCGCGTGCGCTGCTCCTCGCCATCGGCATGGCGCGCCGCGCGCTAGAAGCAGGCTCGACCGCAGCCCATATTTGACCGCTCAATGCGTCTGAAGCTCGTCGGCACCGATGGCGCGCAGTCGTTCGAGCTGCGCGAGGGCCCGCCACTGATCGTAGGGCGCGCGCCGAACAGCGACATCCCGATCCTCGATCCCACCATCTCGCGCCGGCACGCGGAGGTCGAGTGCGGTGACGAAGGGTTCGCGATTCGCGATCTCGGCTCCAGCAACGGGACCTACGTCAACGGCGAGCGCGTGACGCATCGAGCCATCGCTCCGGGCGATGTGCTGACGTTTGGGAAGGTCTCCTTCCGGGTGGCGGAAGCTCCGGATCTGCCCCCGCTTTCTCCTCGCGCCTCCGGCGCGCATCCCACGCCCGACACCGGAGCCCGCGCCAGTGGAACGATTCGCCGGCAGCTGTCGGCATCGGGATCACATGGGTTGCTGTCGAGCCGACTGCGCGGCTCGGATATCACGGCCGCGCCCGAGGACGACGCCAGCCAGGATGAGCGACGCCTCGCGCTCCTCGTGGAGATCGCCAAGGGACTGTCGGGCGCGGTCGACATCAACAGCCTTCTCGACAAGATCGCGACCTATGTCTTTCAGATCTTCGACGCGGATCGCGTGGCGATCAACCTCCTGGGAGACACAGGGGAGATGGTTCCCAAGATCTCGCGCGATCGTCGTGGAACCGAAGCCGGCCGAACCGTGCCGCAGTCCATCGCGCGCAAGGTCATTCAGGAGAAGGTCGCGGTGCTTACCTACAACGCGCCGGAGGACGAGCGCTTCGGCGGCCAATCGATCCTCCAGCAGAGTGTCCGCTCGGCGATGTGCGCGCCGCTGCTCGGCACCGACCATGAAGTGCAAGGCGTTCTCTACGTCGACAATCAGGCGGCAACGCATCAATTCGGTGACGAGGATCTGAACTTTCTCGTGGCGTTTTCGGGCATCGGTGGCGTCGCCATCGAGAATAGCAAGTTCGGAGAGCGTATTCGCAAGGAAGCGCTCGTGCGCAGCAACTTCGAGCGCTACTTCGCGCCCTCTCTCGCGGCGCGGATCGCCAGCTCACCGGACGCCGTGCGACTCGGCGGTGACAAGCGAGCGATCGCCGTCCTGTTCAGTGACATTCGCGGCTTCACGGCCCTGTCGGAAACGATGAATCCTGACGACATGGCCGCGCTGCTCAGCGAGTACTTCACGGAAATGGTCGACTGCGTGTTTCGCCACGGGGGGACGCTCGACAAGTTCATGGGTGATGCCGTCATGGCGCAGTGGGGCGCTCCGATTGCCGCGGAGGACGATGCCGACCGGGCGATGACCGCCGCGCTCGACATGATGCGCAGTGTCGACGAGCTGAACAAAAAGTGGCGGACCGCCGGCAAGCCGACGCTCCAAATCGGGATCGGTCTCAACTACGGCGAGGCGTTCGCGGGCAACATCGGGTCGGAGCGGCGACTGGAGTTCACCGTCATTGGCGATGCGGTAAACACCGCCGCTCGCCTATGCTCCGCCGCCGACGGCGGCGAGATCCTGCTGACCGACGAGATGAAGCGTGTGCTGCGGCATCCGCCCAAGCTGAAGGAGCGTGCGCCAATGGAGCTCAAGGGAAAGGCGCAGCCAGTGCCGGTCTACTCGATCATGCGCAAATGACCGCTCCTCCCGGCTACGAGCGTGTTGTCCGCCCCGGCGTCGAGACGGTTGCTCGCGCAACGCTAGCCAACTCCGTGGCCGAAGCGCTGTCCGCCGGCTCGCTCTACGACTATGCGGCGCACCACCCGGAGGGCCGGCCCCTGCGTGGCCGCGGCGTGGCGTACGCCGTGCCCCTTCCCGACGGCGCGACGCGCGTCGTCGTGCGGCGGTCGAGGCATGGAGGGCTGCTCGCGCCGCTCACCGGCGAGATCTTCCTGAGGCCCACGCGCGCGCCTCACGAGCTCGAGGTATCGTTGCGGCTCGCCCGGGAAGGCATTCCCACTCCCGAAATCGTGGCCTACAGCACGTACGAGGTGGCACCACTGCTTCGCCGAGCGGATGTCGCGACGCGGGAGGTTCCCAACGCGTTCGATCTTGCAGCGACGTTGGAGCGCGATCGCGACCCGGGCGCGATTCGCGACGCGGTGCGCGTCGTCGCGAGGCTGCTCGCGCGCATGGCCGTGGCGGGAGCGAGACATCCCGACCTCAACGTGCGAAACGTGCTCATCGCTCGTGACGACAACGGGCATCGCGAAGCCTGGCTGCTCGACGTCGATCGGGTGTGGTTCGATACGCCGCGGCATCCACGGGTCCGCGAAGCGAACTTGAGCCGGTTCGCGCGCTCGGCGCGGAAGCTCCATCAGCGCGAGGGCCTTCCGATCGGGGACGGTGAGATGGCGCTGCTGGCGGCGCTTGCCCGCGAGGAGGAGGAGGCCCTGCCCTGATCGACGCTCGGCTCGATCGCATTTGCATCGTGATGATGAGCGCGGTGGGCGACGCGGTGCATGTATTGCCGCTCGTAACCGCGCTCAAGCGTCACCACCCACGCGCTCGCATCACGTGGGTTCTGCAGCCGGGACCGGCCTCGCTCGTGCGCGGCCATCCGGGGGTGGATGAGATCATCCTCTTCGAGCGCAAGAAGGGATGGAGGGCGTTCGGAGAGGTCCGCCGCGCGCTGCGCCAGCGGTCCTTCGATGTCGTCCTCTCGTTGCAGGTGTACTTCAAGGCCGGCGTCATCACCGGTTTCACCCGTGCTCCGGTGAAGCTCGGCTTCGATCGCGCGCGCGCACGGGATCTCAACTGGCTCTTCACCACGCACCGCATTCCCGCCAGACCAAACCAGCACGTGCAGGATCAGTATTTCGAATTCCTCGAGGCGCTAGGCGTGCCTCATGAGCCGGTGACGTGGAACCTGGGCCCCTGGCCGCATGAGGCCGAGGCGCGGCGGGCATTCGTCGCGACGCTGCCCCGGCCCGCCGTGACGCTCGTGCTCGCGACGAGCAATCCGCAGAAGGACTGGATACCGGAGCGGTGGGCGGAGCTGGTGGATGTGCTCCACGAGGACTTCGGTCTTCGTCCCGTGCTCGCGGGAGGACGCAGCCCACGGGAGCTCGCGATACAGGAAACCATCATGGGGCTCGCTCGCCACGAGCCGCACAGCACGTTAGGCGTGCCGCTTCGCGAGCTCGTCTGGCTCATCGATGCGTCCGAGCTCGTCGTCTCGCCCGACACTGGTCCACTGCACATGGCGGTCGCGCTCGATACGCCCGTCATCGGGCTGATGGGCTACAACAACCCAAAGCGCATCGGTCCCTACCGGAAGTTCCACGATCTCACGCTCGATGCCTATGGCGATCCCGGCGAAGACTATCCGATCTCGCCCGAGCATCGTGAGGGGCGGATGAGTCGAATTCAGGTGGCGGACGTCGTGGATCGGGTACGTTTGTGGCGGGCGAGGTACGCTGGCTGACGGTGATCGTGGATCGCCCTCGACTACCCCAGCATTTGGTACACGTCGAGCGTGCGCTCCACCATTCGCGCGACCGAGAACTCCTCGACGCGCATCCGCCCGCGGGCCGCGAGTGAGGCCGCGTAGTCCGGGTCGGACAGCAATCGGATGATATTCTCGGCCAATGCCGCCGGCTCGCCCGGCGGCGAGAGGAGTCCCGTCTCGCCATGCGCGACGGTTTCGGGAATCCCGCCGGCGCGCGTCGCAGCGATAGGCACGCCGAACGCCATGGCGTCGAGGAGAACGCTTCCCAGCCCTTCCTCGACCGAGCTCAGCGTCGCGAGATGCGCGGCGGCGAGCAGCTCGTCCGCATCCCGTCGAAACCCAGTCAAGAACAGGGTGCGATCCAGGTCGAGACGACTGACTTCGGCCTGTGCCGCCGCGCGCAACGGACCCTCACCGATCATCAGCGCCTGCACGCCAGCTACGCGCTCGCGCACGATCGAGATCGCGCGCACGAACGTCAGCGGATCCTTGTGCGCTACGAGCGCCGCGACCTGAACGATCAACGGCTCATCGGGGACGACACCGAGCGACTTGAGCACCTCCGTGCTCGCAGGCTGTACGCGGCGCCCCAGGTCGACGCCGTCCGGGACCACGTGAATCCGATCCCGGGGAACCCCCGCCTCCGCCACGATTGCAGCCACGGCCTTCGAGACGGCAATCACCGCGTGGGCGCGAGCGTACTTCAGGCGGGTGCCCAGATTGCGTCGCAGAGGAAAATCCACGCGACGCGCGATGACTACCTTCGTTCGGGTGCCGAAAGTCGCCAGCGCCGCGATCGCGGCCGCGTGTGCCGTATGCGCGTGTACGATCTGGGCGCGCTGTTGGGCGATTGCGCGACGCAGATCGCGGGCGGCGAACAGGTCGAGCTCGCCGCGCGGCGCAGCGCCGATCACCTCGACGTTCATCGCCTGCGCTCGCTGCGCGAGCTCATCGCCCGACCGAGCCATGACGACCGCGCGATGCCCTCGCTCGCGCATTCCCGTCGCGAGCCAGAGCACCTGCCGCTCTCCGCCGCGCCACCCCCGCTCCGTATCGACGTGAAGAACCGTCAACACCGGAGCGTCCTCGGCATCACGTCTTCTGCCGGTACTGCGGATCGTTGTACATCTTGAACTGGCGGTACACCTTCGGCACCACGCGACCGGCAGTCACGTCCGAGAGCAGCTGCGTGAGCTCCGCGGCCAGGTCGTCGCGCTGCATGCGGAGCACTTCGAGACGACCTTCGCACCGCTCGCGGAAGTCGGGCGCGACGTCCGTCCGTTCCGCCTGCTCCTGCATGTGATAGATCTTGAGCTCGACGATGCTCAGCTTGTCCGCGAGCCAGCCGACGGTCTCAGCCACGGCGTGCCCCCGCTTCGCCCTGCACATCGCGCGCGACCTGCATCACCGCCTCATCGATCCGCTCGATGAGATCGTTGCGACGCTGGTTCAGCTTGTCGACGTTTCGCTTCGCGGCCGCTACTTGATGGTCATCCTCGACGCGCGCCTTGTCCTCCTCGTGCCACAGCTCGATGTTCGTCTGGGCGAGCCGCGCGATCAGCATCCCGATTGTCTCATCCATCCTCACCTCGCACGTCTGTCACACACCACCGCTTTGCGGAGAATCTATCCCCCGCGTGAGCGCGTCGCACCGTCTCCAACACGACCCTGTCGTGCGAGAAGCGTGCGCACGCCCTCGAAAACCTGCGCCGGCGGTACTTCTGCGGTAAGCGTCGACGCGCGCGGGTCGGATTTGGGAACGATGCCCAGATTTCGCGCCGAATCGGCGCGCAGCGCGAAGACGGAGGGATCATTCGGAGGCGCCCACGCCGCCGGCGGCTCCGGTCCGAAGATCGTCACTCGAGGCACGCGTAGCGCGGAGGCGATGTGCGCCGGCCCAGTGTCGGCCGACACGAAGACATCGCACGCAGAGAGTGCGCTCATGAAGTCGCGGAGATCCGGCACGGGAATGCGCACCAGCGCGCGTGTCCCCTCCGAGGCGGCCGAAGCCTTGTGGTGGTCACCGGGCATCTCGAACAGGACGGCCTGAATTCCCGCGCCCGCGCACGAGTCGGCGAGCCTCGCGAAGTGAGCCGCCGGCCATTCCTTCTCGAGCTCCCCCGCCGAAAGGACGCAGCCGACGACCGGTGCATCGGAGCGGATGCCGCGACCGGCGAGCAGTGTACGTCCCGCGGCACGCTCTTGCTCAGTGAGGGCGAGGCTCGTTCGAACGGCACCGACCGAGACGCCAAGCATTTCGAGCAGCCGCTGCCGTTCCCGCGCGACGTATTCCACGGCGCGGCCGGCACGCGGGAGTCGATGGGTGTACGCCCACCCCCAGCCGCGCACCCCAAAACCAGCGCGCACCGGCGCCCCGGAAGCCAGCGCGAGCGGGGCCGTCCTCGGAGACGACTGCGGATCCACGATCCAGTCGTAGCGACGATTCCGCACGACACGCCAGGTGTGCCGGGGATGCGCGCGATCGTAGATCAGGCGCTCGCGAATGAGAGGATGGTGCTCGAGCAGGGGCGCCGCTCGATCGCCGACCAGGAAATCCACCGGCGTGTGAGGAAACGCCCGCCGAAGATCCTCGAGCAGCGCGGTCGTCAGCACGACATCGCCGAGGCGCCGAAGCTGAATGACCAGGACCTGACGCGGATGGAGAACGCGCGGTGGCTTCACTCCGGCTCGCGCCACAGCTTCGCGTACTGCATGAAGGCGTAGAAGGCAGCCATCGCCGCATGGATGACCCCTGCGCGCCCATCCAGAAAGCCGAGCCGAAGCACGAGCCGAGAAAACATCTCCCAGGGGATACGGAACACGTGCGCCATGGAGAAACGACGGCCGGCCTCGCGTTTCCGTCGCGCGGCGAGCTCCGTGTAGCGATTGATCGTGTCGACGTGCTCGCGCAGCGACCGATACTTGAGGTGATCGAGGCCGCCGGACAATCGCTCCGTGCGTCCGTCGACGATGAGATGCTCGTGCACCGCCAGCGGGGCGAACCGTGCTCGCTCACGGCGGGCGAGACGAAGGATCCATTCGGAGCCTGCGCCCCCGAACCGCAGCCGTCGGCCGAGATAGGTCATCGTTCTTCGCAGCCAATAGCCATCCGCGGCGTCGTCACGGCGGATGACCTGCGCGATCTCTCGAGCGAGCGGTGCCGTCACACGCTCGTCGGCATCGATCGAGAGAATCCACGTCCCGGTGGCCTTCTCGAGCGCTGCCTGTTTTTGTCGGCCGAAATCGTCGAATGGACGAACCTCCACACGCGCGCCATGCTGCCTGGCGATCGACACGGTGCCGTCGGTGGAGCCATCGTCGAGAACCACGATCTCATCCGCGATCTCTCGGACGCTCGCGAGGCATGCATCGAGGTGCGCCGCCTCGTTGTGCACGATCAAAACGGCTGAGAGCAGGGGAGGCACGTTTCGCGGGGCGAGATTAGACTAGGGACGGCGTTGCGATCGGAGTATCACGCCAGGCAGAATCGTATCCGTCTCGTGATCGAGACGCCATATGAGCGACCCTTCGCGCATTCTTCTCGTCAGCCTCGACAACGTCGGCGATCTCGTGTTCGCGTCGGCGCTGGCGCCAGCGCTGCGCGAACGCTTTCCCGACGCGTCACTCGATCTCTGGTGCAAGGCCTACGCAGCGGATATTGGACGACTCGTGCCGGGCGTGTCGCGCGTCATCGCCTCCGATCCCTTCTGGGACCGCGCACCCGGCGGAGCGAAGGGAAAGCTCGGTCCCTTCCTTCGCGCGTTACGCGAGATTCGTCGGGCGAAGTACGACCTCGCCGTGATCGCGTCGTCTCAGTGGCGGGTCGCCGCGGCGCTGGCACTCGCGGGCGTGCCGGCGCGGATCGGCCGACAGCGCAGAGGTCATCAGCGCTGGCTCACGCACGTGCTTCCGGAGGAAGATCGCTCGCATCCCGTCGTCACCGAGCTGGGCCGCATTGCGCACGCGCTCGGCGCCACGCCGCGCGGTCGCTACCAGCTCGATCCCGGGCCGCTCGCCGAGCGGCGCGCCACCTTTGCTTCCCTCATCCGGGGCCCCCATCGCGTCGCGCTGCATGCCTTCGCGGGGAGTCGAGCCCGATGCGTCGGGGTCGCTGTATGGCGATCGCTGGGCGAAGCACTCGTCAGGCGTGACGTCGATGTCCTGTGGATCGGCTCTGGTGCCGAGCTCGCGGAGATTCGGGCGGGCGGCGTGGTGCCTCGCTGGCATTTTGCCGACGCGATCGGGAACGGAACGCTGTTCGACTCGGCGGCCCTCATTGGCCTGTGCGACGGGTTCGTTGGGCACGACTCGGGACCATTGCACATCGCCGCGGGACTCGGCGTGCCGGTGCTGGGAATCTTCACGCCGGGCGAGCCAAGGCGGACGTTCCCTCAGGGGCCAGCGCCATCGAGGGTCATCGCTCGACCGTCTCCGGCGGGTGTTACCGCGGAGTCGATGCTGACGGAGCTCGAGCTTCTGACACCGCTCGGACCACCGACGCCAGCGCATCGATGACTGGCTGAGCCTCCAACGATTCCAGCGTCGGGCCCGGGCTGTAGACGAACCGGCCCGGCGTCTCGTACGGCTCGAAGATTCCCGAGCCTCCGATCATCATCACGACCGAGGGCTTGGCGAACGCGGATGCCGCATGTGCGACGCTGGTGTCCGGGGTGAAGACGACATCGGCCGTCGCGACGAGCGCGAACGCATCGCGCAATCCCGGAACGACAGCGCGGGCGCCGGCGCCTCGGGCGATCCATTCCGCCGCCTCGATTTCCGACGGCGGTGCCATCACGAGCACCGTGCAACGGGTCGCAGCATCCCGCGCGGCGCGAATTGCCGCGACTACCCGCTCCGCCGGCCAGCGACGACGTGCCTCGCCAGCAGCAATGTTCACGAGCACGCGAGGGTGGATATCGCCGGGCACTCGCCACGTTTCTTCCGCTCGAGCTCGCTCCTGCGCATCGAGGAAGAGCTCCGGCCGCCAATCGGTGCCGCGCACATCGACGCCGAACGGCGCCGCCGTCACCGCGGACTGCAGGATCTGGTGCGCGTTAGGCGGAGCGGCCGGAACGGGGAGCGTGTAGATGAAGTCATTGGCTCGGCCCCCGATGCCGATGCGATACCGCGCTCCCGTGGCGAGCATGAGCATCAGCATCGTCACGGATGGCTGCAACACCATTCCATCGATGACGGCGTCGTACCGCTGGCGCCGAAGCAGTCGCATCGTTCGCACAAAGGACGCGAACCGCTTGCGATCGAGAATCGTCGTGCGCCGGACGTGGGGGTTTCCCATCAGCACCACCGCGTTCGAGGGTGACGCGAGCACATCCAGCTCGATCGTCGGATGGGAGCGCGCGATTGCGCGGAGCAGCGGCGTGGCCATGATCATGTCCCCGATCCGATCGTAGCGCAGGTAGAGCACGCGATGCGGTCGCGCGTCCCATTGGGGGACTTCCGCCCGGCGCCCTGGCAGGAAGACACCGAGGCCCCGAAAGACGACGCGCTTCCACGCCCGCTCGAGCTGCTTGAGTGCGCGCTTGATCCGCGGCGATGTCACCGTCCCGTCGACGCGGAAGGAACGGGCGCTACTCGCCGCAGCACCTCGAGTACCGTGCGCTCGACGGGTCGAGGAAGAATCGACCGGATGTGGCCACCATCGCCGAACAACGGGAAAATGCCACTCCCCGCCGGCACGAGTGGTTCATGACCGGTTGGCAGCATAACGACCGCCGCTGTGCCAAGGGCCGCAGCCGCGTGGCCCAGGCTCGTATCGGGCGTAAGGAGCAGGTCCGCCTTTGCCACGACCGCGAACGCAACGCGAAGCGGCGGCACCATGGCGATCGCGCCCACATCCCGCGCGAGCGCGGTGACTCGCGCTTCATCGCCCGGCCCGCCGATGATGGCGACGCGCACATCCGGCCGATGCTCGCGGACGTCACGTAACACGAGCACGTACGAGGCGTCGTGCCAGCGTCTGCATTCGTTGAGTGAGGAGATGTTGACCAGGAGGCGGGGGTGCCCCGTTCCCGCGGCGGCCCAGGCACGCTCACCTTCCTCGAGCTCGTCCGGCGTCAGAACTATTGCCGGTTGCGGATCCACCGTGGACGGATCCACCCCGAACGGGATTCCGAGTGACGCGGTGTACCGGCTATGGTGCGCGTACCCGTTGGACGGACGGACGGGAACGGTGTACACGAAGTCGTTCTCGCGGTCGGCCATTCCGATGCGGTGCCGAGCCCGAGAGGCGAACAGCAGCAACATCATACCCGCCTTCACGCGTGCACCGAACATTTTTCCGTCGACGAAGCGCTTCACGGTGCCGTCGATGATGGCGTCGTATCCCTCTCGACGAACCTGCGCGATGACCTCCCGCGGGTAGGTCAGCCGCCGCCCAGGGGAAAACGCACGGACGTTGCGAATGAATGGGAGGCCGCGCAGCGCTTCGGCCGGCCCCGGGAACGTGAGTACGTCGATCGCGACATTGGGTCGCGCGCGCGCGATCGCTCGGAGCAACGGAGTCGACATCAGCACATCGCCGATCCCGTCGTGCCGAATGAAGAGCACGCGAGGAGCTCCCGACGACCAGTCCGGAATCGTTCGCCGACGCCCGCCGCCAAGCATCAGGCCAACCATGCGCAGCAGCACACGCTTCACCGCTCGCTCCAGCTCCTTGAACACCCGCGGCGTGCTCATGCCAGACGCACCCCGCGGAAATCGTAGGTCACGCCATGCTGTGCGAGCAGCGTCACCAGTCGCACGAGCGACAATCCCATCACCGCGAAGAAATCGCCGTCGATTCGCTGGACGATGGTCGCTCCGTACCCTTGAATCCCGTACGCACCGGCCTTGTCCATCGGCTCGCGAGTCGCGATGTACCCTCGGATCTCCTCGTCGCCGAGCGCTCGAAACGTCACTGAAACGATCTCGACGGCTGAGTCGATTCGCCGTGCGCGGGCGACGGCGACGGCGGTGAAGACCTCGTGGGTGCGACCGCTGAGCTGGCGCAGCATCGTGGTGGCGTGCGCTTCGTCACGGGGTTTGCCGAGCACCTGACCGTCGATCACGACAATGGTATCGGCACCAATGACGACAGCGTCGGGAGCTACCCGCGCGATCGTATCGGCCTTTTCGCGCGCGAGCCGCTCTGCGTGCGCGAGCGGCGCTTCGCCCGGCAGGTAGGCCTCGTCGATGTCGGCGGGAATGACCTCGTGCCCGATGCCGATCATCGTCAGCAGCTCCCGCCGTCTCGGCGACGACGAGGCGAGCAGAACGCGAGGCGTCAGCGCTCCAGCCACAGCGTCACCGGACCGTCGTTGACGAGCTCCACGTCCATCATCGCCCCGAATTCACCACGCTCCGCCCGCACCCCCCGTTCGGTGAGAATCTCGATGAATCGCTCGTACAGGCGCTCGGCCGCCTCCGGGCGCGCCGCATCGATGAAGCTGGGACGCCTGCCTTTCTCGGCGTTCCCGTAGAGCGTGAACTGTGAGACGACGAGGAGCGCGCCACCGACCTCCTCGAGCGCCAGGTTCATCTTCCCTTCCGCATCGCCGAAGACCCGAAGCCCGGTGACCTTCTCGGCCATCCATGAGAGACGGGCGTCGTCGTCGTCGTGCGTAAACCCCACCAGCAGGAGAAATCCCTTCTCGATGCGCCCCGTCGTGCGTGGCGTGCCGTCTCCTGCGCGCACGCGCACTTCGGCGCGGGACACTCGCTGAACCAGAACACGCATGGGGCAAAATAAAGGCATCACAGGCGCTGAAAGCGCTAGAGGCGCTGAAGGCGCTGAGGGGACGACCCCACCAGCGCCTCCAGCGCCTCCAGCGCCTCCAGCGCCTCCGCCTACTCCACCGTCACCGATTTCGCGAGGTTCCTCGGCTGGTCGACGTTCGCCCCGCGCTTCACCGCGATGTAATACGCGAGGAGCTGGAGCGGCACCGAAGCGAGCACAGGCGTGAACATGTCGATCGTCTCGGGAATGCGGATCTCGTAGTCGAGAAGCCCCGCCAGCGCCGGCTCGTCACGACTCGTGATCGCGATGACGCGGCCACCACGAGCCTTCACTTCCTGGATGTTCGAGCAGATCTTGTCGAATACCGAGTCGTGCGGCGCGATGAACACGACCGGCATGTTCTCGTCGATGAGCGCGATGGGCCCGTGCTTCATCTCGGCAGCCGGATAGCCCTCGGCGTGGATGTAGCTGATCTCCTTCAGCTTGAGCGCCCCCTCCAGTGCAGCTGGGAAGTTGTAGCCGCGCCCCAGATACAGGAAATTCGTCGCATCCTTGAACTCGTCGGCGATGCGCTCGATGGTCGGCGCACCGTCGAGAATCTGCTGGATCTGATTCGGCAGCTCCTGCATCGCCTGCACGACGTTGCGGCCCTGCACGACCGAAAGACTCCGCAGACGCCCCAGCTTCAGCGTGAAGAGCGCGAGCGCCATCACCTGGCTCGTGAACGCTTTCGTCGACGCGACGCCGATTTCCGGCCCGGCATGGATGTACACGCCGCCATCCGACTCGCGGGCGATGGTCGAGCCGACGACGTTGACGATCCCGATCGCGCGAGCGCCCCGTCGCTGCGCCTCGCGCATGGCGGCCAGCGTGTCCGCCGTCTCCCCGGACTGGGAGATCACGATGCACAGCGTGCGATCGTTGATGATCGGATTGCGATACCGGAACTCCGAGGCGTACTCGACCTCGACCGGCACGCGGGCGCATTCCTCGATCATGTGCTCGCCGATCAGCGCCGAATGCCAGCTCGTCCCGCAGGCGGTGATGACGATGTTGTCGAAGTGGAGCAGATCCTCGGCGCTCATGTCGAGTCCGCCGAGCTTCGCCGTGCCATCCTCGACGAGAAGACGGCCGCGCATCGTGTTTTGCACGCTCGCCGGCTGCTCGAAGATCTCCTTCAGCATGAAGTGGGCGAACCCACCGCGCTCGATCATGTCGAGATCCCAGTCGACCCGGCTCACCTGCCGATCGATCTGGCTGGCCTCATTCACGTCGAGAATGCGGTAGCCCTCGCGACAGAGCACGGCGACATCCCCATCGTCCAGGTAGATCACCTCGCGAGTGTGCGCGAGGATCGCGGAGACGTCACTGGCGACGAAGTGCTCACCATCCCCCAGCCCGATGAGCAGCGGGCTGCCCTTGCGCGCCGCCACGATCTTGTTGGGGTCGCGGCTCGAGACGACGGCGATGCCGTACGTACCCTCGACGTGGCGCAGAGCGTTGATCACTGCCGTCTCGAGGCTGCCTTCGAAATGCTCCTCGATGAGATGGGCGAGCACCTCGGTGTCGGTCTCCGATCGGAACTGGTGACCGCGCCCCTCGAGCACCTTCCGCAGCGTCGACGCGTTCTCGATGATCCCGTTGTGCACGACGGCGATCGCGTCGTCGCACGAGTGATGGGGATGCGCGTTGCACGTCGTCGGCGCGCCATGGGTCGCCCATCGCGTGTGCGCGATCCCGAGCGTTCCGTGAATGGGGCTCGACAGCACCACCGATTCGAGCTGCGAGATCTTGCCCGCGGCCTTACGAGTCTCGACGCCCTTCCCGTTCATGACGGCGAGCCCCGCGGAGTCGTAGCCGCGGTACTCGAGCCGCTTCAGCCCTTCCACCAGCAGCGGCGTCGCGACGCGCGCGCCGACATAACCGACGATTCCACACATGGGGCGTACGTTTCCGGATCCAGGGGTTATCCGCTGTGTTTGAGCGCCCTGATCGGCGCCCATGCTCGACTCACCAGCTGTCGTGCCTGCTCCTCCGTCCTCGCCTCGGCGATCACCCGCACGATCGGCTCGGTTCCCGACGGCCGCACGTGCACCCATCGGTCCGGCCACGAAAGCCGCAACCCGTCCTGGGTGTCGGCCGTTGCATCGGCGAATTCCTTCTGAAGCGCTTGATACACCGCCTCGAGCGACACATTCGGGCGGTCCATCTTGTCCTTGACGATCGAGTACCGGGGAAAGCGGCCCACGATCGCCGATAACGGCGTGTCGTCCTCCAACAACAACTGGAGGATGAGTGCGACACCAACCGGTGCGTCGCGGCCAAGGTGAAGCTCGGGGAGAATCACTCCGCCGTTCCCTTCGCCTCCGACGGGCGCGCGCTCCTCCCGCATCCGCACCGCCACGTTCACCTCGCCCACGGGCGCCCGGATCACCATCGATCCGGCCTCCCTGACCATGTCGTCGAGGATCAAGCTCGTCGACAAGTTCGCTACCACAGGACCTCTCCGGTGTCGCAAAACGACACGAGCGGCGAGTGCGAGCGTGTAGTCCTCGCCCACCGCCACCCCTTGTTCGGACACCAGGGCCAGCCGATCCACGTCCGGATCGACCGCCATCCCAACTTCGGCCCCGCTCTGAAGCACGAGCCGTTCCAACTCATGCAGGTTTTCGGCTACTGGCTCCGGTGATCGCGGAAAACGCCCGTCCGTCTCGAGATGGATCGCGGTCACCTCGCATCCGAGGCGCTCGAGAAGCGGGGGGATGATGCGACCGCCCGCCCCGCGCACACAGTCGAGTGCCACCTTGAAGCGGCGTTTACGAATACGAGCCGCGTCGACGAAAGGGATCGCGAGCACCTGATCGATATGGCGCTCGATAGCATCCCGATCCTCGCTGATGGCGCCGAGGCGGTCCCACGACGCTCGCGGAATATCCCCCTCGACGATGCGTCGCATCTCGGCGCCCTCGTGCGCTTCGAGGAAGGCGCCGCTGGGACCGATGAACTTGAGCGCGTTCCACTCGACCGGATTGTGGCTCGCCGAGATCATCAGCCCACCGGCTGCGTGATGATGCTCGACCGCGAGCTGGCAGGTCGGGGTCGTGGTCAGGCCGATGTCGACGATCCCGCAGCCCACCGATTGGAGCGCGGAAACGACGGCGCGATGGAACATGGGGCCCGATACGCGCGAGTCGCGGCCGACGACGATGGCGCCGGTCTTTCCCCGGTCGCTTGCCCAAACGCCGAACCCGGCCGCGAAGCGCGAGACCACCTCCGGCGTGAGCGCCTCTCCCACGCGCCCGCGCACTCCGGAAACGCTGACCATCAACCCTTCGTACACGCTCCTCTCCCGTGCGGTCGGCGCGAAAGCTACCGAGGGCCATGTCGCGCACCAAGCGCGCGTTACGTGCGGGACTGGCGGAGCGTTCTATGAGTGCCGGCAGCATGACGTTTTTCCTGGTGCGCCAGTCGATGGCGACCGTCCCGGAGGCTCCCCCTGTCCTGGTCGTTCAGCACGTGGGCATCGCGGCAGCCCTTTCGCCGCAAAATGGTCGCACTCACGGCGGCCGCTGTCATCGCGACGCTCGTACCCGTCCTCACGCTCATTTACTTCAAGGGGCGCGAGCGGCTCACGACTCTGAATGGCATGCGTCTCACGGCCATCGCGCGCAGCGCGGCCGTCGCCATTCCATCCGATTCGATCGACGTAATCGCGCGCCCTGATGGACGCACGGGAGCGGCCTTCGTCTTCGCTCAGCGCACACTTGCCCGGCTCTGGCTCGCCAACGGCGGCAATCTGGCCGAGCTGACCAACGGGCTCGCGATCGTCCGGCGCCAGCAGGCACGGTATCGCTATCTCGTCCACTCGCAGTGGAAGGCAGGGCAGCCGCAGTACAGCCAGCTACTCGACGCCCCTCAGGGGCTGTCGGACTCGCTCGCGCACAACAAAGGCGGCACGACCGATATTTATCTCGATGCGGGCGGGGGCCGCGTGCTGACGGCGGTGGCACCGATCGTTCGGCCGGATGGAACGGCCGCCGGATTCGTCATCGCCACACTGCGCGCGGACAACTTTCTGCGCGAGTTCGGCGACCAGGTACGAAACCTCGCCTGGCTGCCGCTGTTCATCCTGGGAGTGGGCATCTTCATCGCGGCGTGGACCGCCGGGCGACTGACCCGCGGCATCGAAGCGGTGGCCGCGCACGCTGAAGCAGTCGCTCGTGGCAGTCTCCGCCAGGAGCTTGCGTTCAAGTCGACCGACGAAGTTGGCCGCCTCGCCGACGCGTTCCGGACGATGACCACGGGTCTTCGCGTGCTGCTTCGCGATGTCGATGCCGGCTCCAGCGAAGTCGCTGCTACCGCCGAAGAGCTCGCCTCGGGGGCCGAGGAGATGACGGCGTCGACACAGGAGGTCGCGAGCGCGGCACAGAGCATCGCCGACTCCGCCTCGATGCAGACGCGCAACATTCAGAACGTCGTCAACATCTCGGGCAGCGTCGCGGAGCGAGCGCTGAAGGTGTCCGAGCACGCGCGACGCGCCCAGGGTGCCGCCGACAGCGTCGCGTCCAGCGCGCGCCGCGCGACACAGGCGGCCGAGCAGGCGCTCAGCAGCATGGGGGAAATCGCGGCGGTCACTCGCGAGGCAGTGCCCGCCGTTGCCGAGCTCGGTGAGAAATCGCAGCGGATCGGAAAGATCACCGACACGATCGCCGGGATCGCTCGCCAGACGAACTTGCTCGCGCTCAACGCGGCCATCGAGGCCGCGCGGGCGGGCGAGCACGGCAAGGGATTCGCCGTCGTCGCCGATGAAGTGCGCAAGCTGGCGGGCGAGAGCGCTCGCGCGCTCGACACGATTCGCAAGCTCGCCGTGGAAATGCGCAACGCGTCGATGCGCACCGCAGAGCGCATCACCGATGTGAGTACCAGCGTAGCGAGCGGGGAAACCGTCATTCGGTCATCGACCGCGGCACTCACGCAGATCGCTCGCGAGATCGAGGGCAGCCGCGGCGCCGTCGCGCTCATCGTCGAATCGGCGGTGTCACAGCAGAACGAGGCCGAGTCGCTCGCCCGAGAGATCGAGGCGATCTCGTCTGTCGCGGAGCAAAACGCATCGACCTCGGAGGAGGTCAGCGCAGTCGTCGAGGAGCAGACGTCGTCGATGATGCATGTGACCGAGTCGAGCCAGCACTTGGCGAGCATCGCGTCACGATTGAAGGGTGCGATGGCGAGGTTTGATCTCTAGGAGCTGGTGGTCAGGGGTCAGGGATGAGGGGTGGAAAGGCAAACGGCCGCGCAGTGCGCGGCCGTTTGCTCATCTGCTGAGCGCGTCTGCCGCGCAGCGGCGACGCGCCTTTCCACCCCTCATCCCTGATCCCTGACCACCAGCTCCTACTCCGCCTTCCCCACCGCCAGCTCGGCGATCGAGTGCCTCGCCGGCGCGGCGATGTCCCCCCGACGGACGACCGCCTTCAGTGCGTCCACCACCTCCGAATCGAACTGCGTTCCCGCGTGACGGAGCAGCTCGTCGAGCGCCTCCTCGACGGTGAGCTGCGTCGTCCGGTAGGGACGGCCGCTCATCATCGCGTCGAACGCGTCCGCGACGCACGCGATCCGCGCCTCACGGGGAATCGCCTCGCCGCAGAGACCATCGGGAACGCCGCGACCATCGATGCGCTCATGATGCGAGCGCACCACGTTGAGGGCCACCGGCGAATCGCTGAGGAGCGGCAGCAGAATGCGCCAGCCGAGCACGGGGTGCGTCATGATGTGTGCGTACTCGTCAGGCGTGAGCGTGCCCGGCTTGTTCAGCACGTCTTCGCGAACGCCGATCTTCCCGATGTCGTGCAGGTGCCCGCCCAACTCCAGCTGACGCACCGTGTCACCATCGATGCCGAGCTCGCGCGCGATCAACCCCGATACGTGACTCACACGCACCGAGTGACCTCGGGTGTACGAGTCCTTCAGCTCCAGCGCGTCGGCCAGCGATTGAATGCTGGCGATGAAGAGCTCCTCGAGGCGGCGAGCCTGCAGGCGTACGCGCTCCTCGAGCGAGTGATGGTACTGCCGGTTCTCGAGAACGAGTCGCCGCCGTTCGAGCGCCTGCCTCACTCGCGCCCGCACCTCCTCGAGCACGAAGGGCTTGCTGATGTAATCCATGGCGCCCCGGCCCAGACATTCGACCGCCACCTCGACCTCGGCGACGGCGGTAATCATGATGACCGCGATGTCCGGATATCGGTCGCGCACTTCTCGGAGCAGCATGGCGCCGTCCATCTTCGGCATGCGCAGGTCGGAGAGCACGAGAATCACCGGCTCGCGCGCGAGGATCTCGAGCGCCTCGACCCCGGATGCGCACTCGAAGCAGGTGAAACCGTCGAGCTGCATGAGGCGCACGAGCGCCTGGCGAAGCCTCGGCTCGTCGTCGACGACGAGACAGCGCCGTTCATGCCGCTCGTCGCCGTTGCTCCTCGTCGTCGCCGACATCACCCCGAGGTCGAACGGGTGATCGCGCATCAGCGCGCCTCCCCGGGATGGTTCGGGTCGGTTATCTTGCGCGAACCTACCGTCGGACATGGGCGATGACGAAAGTGTTCGAAGAAGATCTCGCGGCCGGCATTGGCACGCGCGCGATTCACGCCGGACAACGGCCGGAGCCGCTCGCCGGCGCAATCATGACACCCGTCTACCTGACGTCCACGTACGTGCAGGACGGGCTCGGGAAGCACAAGGGGTACGAGTACGCGCGGAGCCGAAACCCCACCCGCGAAGCGCTCGAGCGAAACGTCGCTGCCCTCGAGGGAGCGCGTCATGGGTTCGCGTTCGCGAGTGGAACGGCCTGCGTCGACTCGCTGATGAAGCTGTTCAAGGCGGGGGATCACGTCGTCTGCGGGGAAAACGTCTACGGAGGAACGTTCCGGCTCTTCGATCGGCTACTGCAGAACTTCGGACTCGAGTTCACCTACGTCGACACCCGGGACCCGAATCGTATCGAGGAAGCGTGCCAAACGCGAACCGTGGCCGTTCTCGTCGAGACGCCGACGAACCCGCTGATGCGCCTCACCGATCTCGACGCGGCCGCGGACATCGCGCATCGAGCCGGTGCTCTGCTCATTGTCGACAACACCTTCGCGACGCCGGTGCTTCAGCGCCCGTTCACACATGGGGCCGACATCGTCTTCCACTCGACGACCAAGTATCTCAACGGCCACAGCGACATGATCGGAGGAATTGCCGTACTGAACGACGATGACCTCGCGGCACGACTGCAGTTCATCCAGAATGCCGCGGGGGCGGTGCCGGGCCCCTTCGACTGCTGGCTCGCGCTCCGTGGGACCAAGACACTCCACCTTCGCGTTGCCGCGCATGATGCGAACGGACGCCAGGTCGCGACCTGGTTGGCCAACAAGATTGGGGTGGAGCGCGTCACCTACCCAGGTCTTGCGTCACATCCGCAGCATGAGCTCGCCCGACGCCAGATGTGCGGCTTTGGGGGGATGATCACCGTGGAGATGGGCAGTCGGGAGGCCGCCGCGCGGGTCCTGGAGCGGACGCGAATCTTTTCGCTGGCAGAATCGTTGGGAGGAGTCGAGAGCCTCATCAGCCATCCTGCCACGATGACGCACGCCTCCGTGCCGCCCGACCGGCGCGCCGCACTGGGAATCACCGACGGCATGATCCGCTTGTCGTGCGGCGTCGAAGATGTGGGGGATCTAATCGGGGATCTCGAACGCGCATTCCGCGGTGAATGAGGAACGAGGAATGAGGAAGCGCGTCTACCAGCTGAGTTTGCCGCTTCCTCGTTCCTCGTTCCTCGTTCTTCCTCACCGAGGTAGGTATCATGGCAGACCGTAAGATTCTCACTCAGATCTCGCCGACCGCCTGGGAGCACCCAGCGGACCGGGCAGCGCTCCAAACACTTCGCGCGATTCCCGGCTTCGATGAGGTCGTGCGCAAGATCGCGTCGTTTTTCGGCGAGCGCGGCATCCGACACCTGTTCGCGGGCAACGCGGTGCGCGTTGGACCGCGCCAGCGTCCCAAGCTCTACGCCCTCTACGGCGAAGTGCTCGAGACCATGGATTGGCCGGCGGGCAATGAGCTCTACGTGACGCAGACACCGGCCGTCAACGCCATGGCGGTCGGCTTCGAAAGGCCCTTCATCGTCATCAACTCCGGCCTTCTCGGCCTCCTCGATCGCGAAGAGCAGCGCACCATCCTCGGCCACGAGCTGGGGCATATCATGAGCGGCCACACGACCTACACGACGATGGCGCTCATCCTCCTCACTGTTGGACTGAGGAACCTTCCCTTCCTCGCCGGAATGGCGCTTTTACCGATCGAGCTCGCCCTGTTCGAGTGGTATCGCAAGAGCGAGCTGTCCAGCGATCGCGCCGGTCTCTTGTCAGGACAGGATCCCAACGCGGCGATGATGGCTGAGCTCAAGATGGCCGGCGGAAAGCCACGCGGCGTCGCCGCCGAGGGTCTCGGACTCGACGATGACGAGATCAATCTCGACGAATTCCTGGTGCAGGCCGAAGAGTACGAGACTGGGGGCAACGCGATCGACACAGTCTTCAAGTTCCTCAACGTCGCGTTCCAGACGCACCCCTTCCACACCGTTCGAGCCGCCGAGCTTCACCGGTGGGTGCGCTCGGGAGAGTATTACCGCATTCTCGACGGAGACTATCCGCGGCGCGGCTCCGAGCCTGAGCGTCCCCTGCGCCAGGACTACGCCGAAGCTGGATCGTATTACGAGCAGCAGGCGCGTCAGGCGATGGACCAGGTCGGTGACGTGCTCGTTCGCGCCAAAGATGCGTTCACTCAGGCGGTTCGCGGCCGGCCGAAATGAGGATTCTTCTCGTCGGCAGCGGGGGTCGCGAGCACGCGCTCGCATGGAAGCTCTCCCGCGACGATGAGTCACTCGACCTGATCGCCGCGCCAGGGAATCCGGGAATTGCCGCGCTAGGGCGGTGTGTGAAGGCCGATCCGGCCGACGCCGCCGCCCTTTTGCAGCTCGCGCTCACGGAGAAGCCAGACCTCACCGTTGTCGGTCCTGAAGCCGCCCTTGCCGCCGGGATCGTCGACCGGTTTCGCCAGGCAGGACTGCCGATCTTCGGCCCTACTCGCGCTGCTG
The DNA here is from genome assembly GCA_035253695.1 of Gemmatimonadaceae bacterium. Lineage (GTDB taxonomy): Bacteria > Gemmatimonadota > Gemmatimonadetes > Gemmatimonadales > Gemmatimonadaceae > JAICNG01. The sequence continues at coordinate 61,087 of DATFBS010000041.1, read as the reverse complement.
CCGAGATCGAGACGTCGAAGGCGTTTGCGAAGGACCTCATGATGGTCGCGGGTGTTCCGACGGCCCGCGCGGTGCGTCACACCGATGCCACCGCCGCGCGCCGCGCGGCTCGCGAGTTTGGGACGCCCGTCGTCATCAAGGCCTCGGGTCTCGCCGCAGGCAAGGGAGTGGTCGTTTGCGGAAGCGTTGAAGAGGCCGACGAGGCTATCGATTCCATGCTCGTCCGAAGCGTCCACGGCGCTGCCGGATCGGAGATTCTCGTCGAAGAGTTCATGCAGGGAGAAGAGGTATCGCTCCTCGCGTTGACGGACGGGCGCGTCGTGCTGCCGATGCTTCCCGCGCAGGACCACAAACGACTACTCGACGGCGATGCCGGCCCCAACACCGGCGGAATGGGGGCCTATGCACCGGTCTCCATCGCCGATGCGGCGCTCCTCGATCGCATCGTCACCGAGGTGTTCGATCCAACCCTCGACGCGCTGCGAGAGCGGCAAAGCCCCTTCACGGGCCTGCTATACGCGGGCCTGATGATTACCGACGACGGGCCCAAGGTCGTCGAATTCAACTGTCGATTCGGGGATCCTGAGACTCAGGCTCTGCTCCCGCTACTCCAGTCCAGTCTGCTCGATCCTCTCGCGGCAATCGCCCGTGGCGATGGCCTGCCGGCCGACCTCGAGCTTCATTGGCGCGACGAATTCGCCGTCACCACGGTCGTGGCGGCAGCTGGCTATCCCGAGTCCCCTCGCAAGGGCGACCCGATCGACGTCGGAGAGCTTCCCCGCGATACCGTGCTCTTCCACGCCGGTACCAGTGTGGCGCCATCCGGAAAGCTGGTCACCGCGGGCGGTCGGGTGGTGGCCGTCACTGCCGTCGCTGACAGCTTCGCGGAGGCCCGGCGCCGAAGTGGCGAGGGCGCTGCGCAGGTGCGATTCACCGGCCGCCACTTCCGCACCGACATCGGCTGGCGTGAGCTTCACCGGCATGCCGGAGCTTCCTGAAACGGAGACGATGGCTCGCGATCTCGATCGCGAGATCGCGGGTCGCACGATCGATCGCGTCGCCGTGCATCGCGCCGATGTCCTGCGCGAGGTGGATCCAAAGGGGCTAGCGCGTCGGACCACTCACGTCACGATCCAACGTGTATGGAGACGGGCCAAGCTGGTCGTGCTCGATCTCTCGACCGGTGACCGCATCGTCGTTCAGCCGCGCTTCACCGGCGCGCTGCTGCTGGACCGGGGCACTCTCGCCGAGTCTGAACGTCGCTTTTCCACGGTCGAGTTCGCCCTCGGCGATGTCACCCTGCACTATCGCGACATCCGTCGTCTGGGGACAGTGACGCTGATGTCGCCGAGGCGATGGACGGATTACGAGGCGGCGCTGGGCGTCGAGCCGCTTGACCCATCCTTCACCGACTCGTATCTATCGGCCCTTGTTCGGGGTTCCTCCCTCGCTGTAAAAAAGCTTCTCATGGATCAGCGGCGCGTGGCTGGCATCGGCAACATCTACGCGAACGAGGCGCTGTGGCGCGCTCGGATCGATCCGTCGCGTCGAGCACGCTCGCTGCGCTCGGAAGAGACCATCGCGCTCCGCGGCGCCGTCCGGAGCGTGCTCGCTGAAGCGGTGGAATCCCGGGGCACCAGCTTCCGCGACTACCGCGATCCGACAGGCCAGCGCGGCGGATTCTCGGCGCGACTCTCGGTCTACGGCCGGGGAGGAGAGCCTTGCGCACGGTGCGCGGCTCGCCTCGTCGAGACGCATGCGATCGATGGCCGATCCACCGTGCTCTGCGTCTGGTGTCAGCGGTGACTCGCCGCGAAACACGCACGGCATCCGAGGCGCACGTGGCAACCCTTCGCGGAGAAGTGCGCGCGGCGGCCGAGGATCGGCCGGGGATCTATCGCATGCTCTCTAGCGACGGCGAAGTGCTATACATCGGCAAGTCCAAGCGCGTGCGCACTCGGCTGATGAGCTATTTTCGCTGCGCGTATCCGGAGGAGAAGGGCGCCCGCATTCTGCGCGAGGCCCACGCGATCGACTGGGAGTACACGCCGAGCGAGTTCGCCGCGCTCCTTCGCGAGCTGCAGCTGATCAAGCAGATGCGACCCCGGTTCAACGTCGCCATGAAGCGCGACGACCGGCACTACGTGTTCATCAAGCTGACGCGCGGCGCCGCGCCCAAGCTGCTCGTGGTGCGCGGAGCAGGCGGCGAGCCTGCCACCTACTACGGACCCTTTCTCGGCGCACGCCGAGTCAACGACGCGGTGCACGAGTTGAGCGACGCGCTTTCTCTGCGCGACTGCGCGCAGGACCAGCATATCATCTTCGCCGACCAGCACGAGCTGTTTCAGCTCACGCCGCGCACGCCGGGTTGTATCCGCCTCGAGGTCAAGAAATGCCTCGGCCCGTGCGTGGCGGCGTGCACGGCCGCGCAGTATCAGATGCAGGTGGACCTGGCGCGCTCCTTCCTCGACGGAACGAACGATGGCCCGATCGCACGGCTCAAGGCGGAGATGGATGCCTGTGCGGAGCTGCTGAACTTCGAGCGTGCTGCCGTGTTGCGTGACAAGCTCCAGCGCCTGGAGACGCTGCGCGAGATGTTCTCACGAATGCGTTTCGCCGTCGAGACGCTCTCGTTTACCTACGCGGTTCCCGGGCACGCGGGAGACGATCGGGTGTACATCATCAGACGCGGCACCGTACGCGCGGAGACGCACGCGCCGCGAACCGCGCGCGAACGTGCGCGGCTGCTGGCGATGGTGCGTGACGTATTCGATCCGCCGGAGCGCTCGAGCGGCGCGGTGCCAACGCACGAGATCGACGAGCTGTTGCTGTTGTCATCGTGGTTCCGACGCAATCCCGGAGAGCTCGAGCGAACGAAGGCGCCCGCCGCGCTGCTCGGCGATCGTGAGGTTGAGCGAGCGCCGATCAGCGCGTAAGCGGCTGGCGGTTGCCTTCTGGTGCTCGCGCTCGTCACGCCTAAGGACTCGCGCCGCGCGCGCGGATTGGCCAGCCACTTGCACGTGTGCATCACTGCGCCGCACAGGCGCAGAGCGAAGGATGTACCAGCGGAGTGGAGGCGGAATGGCGACCACCTGGCAACCGACCATGCTCGTGCAGTGCGTGAGCCTCAAGCCATGGCTCTCCTATCCAGGCTGTGAAGAGCCTGGCGGGTGCCACGACTTGACGCTCGGGCGCATCTACGAGCTGCTCGGGATCGAAGCCGATGGCGCGTTCTACCGAATTTTCGATGATTCCGGAGGCGATTATTTGTATCCGGCGTCACACTTTCGCGTGGTGTAGCCGAGGAACGGGCGAAAGGCGAAAACGGAACGAGGACCGAGGAAGTCGACTTCCTCGGTCCTCGTTCCGTTTTCACATCAACAACGTCACGAGCTCCACCTCCGGCCGTCCCCCCTCGATGATGAGCTTCCCCACGCTCGGCATCAGGCTGAACCGCCGCGGCCCGGCGGCTCCGGGGTTGATCACCAACCTGCCGGCAGTACGTGTGATCAGCTGACGATGTGTGTGGCCGTACACGATGACGTCGTGCGGGTAGGCCGAGAGGAGGCGCTCTGGCGTCGGCCGGCCGACCTCATGGCCGTGGCTCACGTGGATACGCACCCCATCGATCTCACGCTCCAGAGCGTCCGACAAACCGGGCGTTCCAGGTGGGTCGGTGTTCCCCGCCACCGCCTCCACGGGCGCGATCGTCGCGAGCTCCAGGAGCACATCGACGCCGCCGACGTCACCGGCGTGCAGAATCAGCTCGACCCCTTCGAGGGCGCTGAAGATGTCGGGGCGAACGAGGCCGTGAGTGTCCGACACGAGGCCGATCACGCGACGGCCCATGTTATCTCGCTCGCTGCCCTGCCCCGCCGCTCCACCGCCGCACCAGATCGTGCTCCACGTCCAGCTGATCGAGAATCCGCGCCACGACAAAGGCGACCAGATCATCGATCGACGACGGACGGTGATAGAACCCCGGCGCCGCCGGGAGCACGACGGCACCAGCGCGAGTCACCCGAAGCATGTTTTGCAGATGGACCGCACTGAGCGGCGTCTCGCGCGGAACGAGAACCAGCTTCCGCCGCTCCTTCAGGGCGACATCGGCCGCTCGCTCAATGAGCGAGCGCGACGACCCCGCGGCAATAGCTGACAGTGTGCCCATTGAACAGGGGCAGACCACCATCCCGCTGCTACGCGCCGAGCCCGACGCCGGGCTCGCCCCGCGATCTCCGTCGTCGAAAACCGTCACGAGCTGGTCCCACGCCTTCGCGCCGACGCGGTCGCGCAGGGCACCCTCGTCTTTGACTTCGGTTTCAGTACTGAGCAATCGAAGCCCATGCTCCGAGACGACCAGCCAGATGCTCCGCTTAGCCTTGATGAGCGCATCGAGAAGCTTGAGCGCGTAGGGCGCGCCGGAGCCCCCGGTGATCGCCACGACCAGCGGGGCCGGGTTGCTCACCGAACCAGCCGCTCCGCGAGCACGAAGCCGAAGAACGCGATGCTGATGATTCCGTTCATCGTGAAGAAGGCCGCGTCGAGCTTCGACAGATCATCCACGCGTACCAGCGAATGCTCGTAGACGAGCAGCGCCGCCACGACCGCGACACCGAGCCAGTAGACCCAGCCAGCGGCCACCGCCGCCCCGACCGCGGCGAGCGCGAAGACCGTCGCGACGTGAAAGGAGCGTGCGGCGACGAGCGCGCGGGCCTCTCCCAGCGCGGCTGGGATCGAATGAAGGCCCGTCTGACGATCGAACGCGACATCCTGGAGCGCATAGAGCACATCGAAGCCCGCAACCCACGTCATGACTGCTGCGGCGAGCACCGGTAGCATCCACCAGGGGTCGCTCCATGCTCCCGTGACCGCCAGATAGCCGCCCACAGGGGCGATCCCGAGCCCAATGCCGAGCACGACGTGGGCCCAGCGCGTGAAGCGCTTGGTGTAGCTGTACCCGAGCACCCACGCCAAAGCGAGCGGCGCCAGCGCCAAGCAAAGAGGGTTCAGCTGCGACGCCGCGGCGAGGAAAACCCCCGAGGCCCCGATCACCGCGATCGCCGCGGGCTTCACTCCGATGATACCGGTTGGAATCTCACGGCTAGCGGTTCGCGGGTTGAGCGCATCGATGCGACGATCGACGATCCGGTTGAAGGCCATTGCCGCGAACCGCGCGCTGGTAAACGCGATGGCGACCCACACGATCATCGACGGTGTGACATTTTTGACATAACTGGCGAGCACAACCCCCACCATCGCGAACGGCAGCGCGAAGAGCGTATGCGGCAGCTTCACGAGGTTGGCGTATCGCACCAGCGCCGCGCGTCCCTCGAACGTTTGACCCTCGCGGCGGGAGCTGCTCACGATTCGGCGCCTGGCTCGCCAAAGCGTGCGATGACGTCACGCAGCGCACGTGCATCCGCCTCGAGCGCCATCGCCGTCTCGCGCAGCCCCTCCGTCAACGCGCGCTGCTTCTCCATCGCTTCCGATGCTCGCGATGTCTCGCCCGCGGCTGCGTCGGCCTCTCCCAGCACGCTCGCCGACGCTGTCCCGAGCTCCTCGACCAGCGACGCATGCCGCCTCGACGCGTCCACGACCGACTCGGCCAAACTGTGCGCCCGGCGCGCGTCTCCCTCGAGTCGCCGGAATACGTCCATGGCCTGCGTCATCACTCGCTTCCCTTCTCCGACTGCGAGCTCCATCCGCTGAATTTGACGGGCCGCATCCTCGGTGCGGGTCGTCATCTCCGCCACCAGGGCATCAATGCGCTTCAGTGAGTCGGCGCTCTGCGTCGCGAGCACGCGCACTTCCTCGGCCACGACCGCGAAACCCTTGCCTGCTTCGCCGGCTCTCGCCGCCTCGATCGCCGCATTGAGGGCAAGCAGGTTCGTCTGTCGAACGATCTTGTGGATGACGGCGGTGATCTCTCCGATGGCGTCCGACATCTGTCGCATCGCCTCGATGCGCTCAGCCGACGCGTGCGCTGCCCCGGCAATCTCGGAAACGCGCTCGGACGCCGCCTCGGCATGCTGCACGCCTTCCCCGGCCAACGTTTCCATCGAGGCCGACAATTGCAGCGTCTCTCGCGCCGCACCGGCAACCTCCCCCGACGCCGAGGTGATCTCCTCGGCGGCAGTGCGGATTCGGCGAGCCACGCCCAGATTCGCTTGCGCACCCTGCGCCAGGCGTACGAGTGCGCCGCCGACATCCTGCGCGCCGCCAGCGGCTTCGCCACCGACGCGCGTCACGCGCTCAGAGGCGCGGATGAGCGTGTCCATCGTTCGGCGAGTCTCCTCGATCAGCGCCGCGACATCGCGCAGCGCGGCGGTGATGTTGCCGCGATCGTTGCCCGTCCCGGTGGCGAGAATGCGACCCCAGTCTCCGCGGCGAAGCGAGATACCGAGCCGGTCCAGCTCGCGCAGCGGGCGCGTCATCGTCCGATTGAGACGAGTGACGAACCACACGATCGCCGCGAAGGAGAGGAGCCACGCCACCACCATCTCACTGGGGCGCAGGCCGCGAAACGCGACCGTGTACACGATGGTTCCGATGATCAGCAGAAAAATGCCGAGCGTCGTGGCGATATCGGACAGGAGCTGTTGCCGGAAGCGCCAGCGCACGACGAGAACCGCCGCGGCCACGACCACCAGCATGAACGCCAGCGTGAAGACGAGCCGGGATATTGGATACGGGAGATCGTTCATCGCGGCGCGTCGATTCCGAGCGAAGACCACATCGCGGTCACGCGGTTTCTGGTATCGGCATCCATCTCGATGAGCTTCGGCCAGTCGCGAGTGAAACCTTCCTCGGGCCACTTCCGGGTCGCATCGATGCCCATCTTGGATCCGTAGGTGAACGCGCGGCTGGAGTGGTCGAGCACGTCGACGGGGCCCATCGTGAAGCGCGCGTCACGTTCGGGATCGATGTTGTTGAGGGCTATCCACCAGGCTTCCTGCGGATCGCGAACGTTGACGTCCTTGTCGACCACGATGATCAGCTTGGCGAGCGACATCAGTCCCTGGCCCCAGAGCGCATTCATGACCTTGTACGCGTGTCCCGGATACTGTTTGTCGATGGAGACGAACACGAGGTTGTGGAAAATCCCCTCGGCCGGCATGTGGTAGTCGACGATCTCGGGGACGGTCAGTTTCAAGAGGGGAAGGAAGATCCGCTCGGTGGCGTGGCCAAGATAGAAGTCCTCCATCGGCGGACGGCCGACAATGGTCGTCGCGTACACCGGATTCGAGCGCATCGTCAGCGCGGTGACGTGCACACGCGGGTACAGGTCCGCGAGCGAGTAAAATCCGGTGTGATCCCCGAACGGACCCTCGGTGACCAACGGCTCCGACGGGTCGATATAGCCCTCGATGACGAACTCCGACTCGGCGGGCACCTCGAGATCGCAGGTCACCGCTTTCGCGAGGCGTACCGGCGCTCGCCGCAGAAATCCGGCGAACAGAAACTCGTCGACCGTCGGCGGAAGTGGGGCCGAGGCGGAGTACATGGACGGCGGGTCGGCGCCAATGGCGATGCAGACCGGCATGGTCTCCTTCCGCTCCGCCATGTCGCGCCAGTGCGCGGCGCCAACCTTGTGGCGCTGCCAGTGCATGGCGAGATCGCGCGCCCCCAGCAGCTGCACCCGGTACATCCCGACGTTCCGTATGCCGCGCTTTGGGTCGCGCGAGATCACCATTGGCAGCGTGATGTAGGGACCGCCATCCTCCGGCCAGCACTTGATGATCGGCAGCTTCCGGAGATCCACCTCCTCCCCGCGAAGCACGATCTCCTGGCACGGCGGCGTGCCTCCCTTGATGCGAGGCGGGAACTTTCCGAGCTCGAGGAGTCGGGGAAGAAGCGACAGCTTCGCGACCAGTCCCTGCGGCACCTTGAGGTCCATCATCTGCGCGATACGCTCACCAATCTCGTCGAGGCGTTCGACACCGAGCGACATCGACATCCGTCGCATGGAACCGAAGAGATTGATCGCAACCGGGAATGGTGAGCGCGAGCCGTCGAAGAGCGTTACGTGGTCGAACAGGAGCGCGGGTCCGCCGCCCGGCATCTTCATCACCCGATCCGCGATCTCGCACAGCTCGAGATCGACCGATACGGGATGCGAGATGCGCTTCAGCTCGCCAGCGCGCTGGAGCTCGCTGAGAAACTGCCCAACCGTGTCGATGGTCATGCCGCGAAGCCAGCTCCGCGTTCCCCAGCGTGAATCGCAGCGATTCCGAAGCTCAGACGCGTCACGCGGACGTTGTTGAACCCCGCCTGGCTCATTCGCCTCGCAAGCTCTTCTTCATTTGGAAAATTGTCGACGGACTCGGGAAGATATCGATAGGCGGTGGGGTGTCGGCTTACGAGACGCCCGAGTGTCGGTAGCACGTGGTGAAAATAGAATCGATAGAACACCCGCACGAGCGACAGGCGCGGCATCGAGAACTCCAGAATCACGAACGTCGCTCCATCACGAAGCACGCGAAACGCCTCGGCGATACCGGCGTCGAGGCTCTCGAGATTCCGGGCGCCGAAGGCGACGATCGCTCCGGCGGCCGTGCCCGACCGAAGGGGAAGCTGGACGGCGTCGGCGACGACCGGCACCACGGGACGGGATGCGACCTTTTGCCGACCGAAGCGTAGCATCGGCTCGGCGAAGTCCGTTCCCAGTACCAGGCCGCGAAATCGCGGCCTGCGCGCGAGCTCATTCGCGACGTCCATCGTCCCCGCGCACAGATCCACGTAGACGCCAGAGGGATCGCGCTCCCACCGCAGCGCCGAAACCGCGCGTCGGCGCCAGCGCTTGTCGATGTTGAAGCTGAGGAGATGATTGAGGAGGTCGTAGCGTGGCGCGATCTGCGAGAAGACGCTGCGTACGTAGGCGCGCTTCTCCGGGCTCCCGGCGGCAGCGGCGAGCGCCTCGCTCCGCTCGGTCTGGAGGGACGACATTGCGATGAAGTTGATCGACGTCGTGGAGAGCCGCAAGCGCGATGTGCTGGCTCAAGTTGGCTTGTGCGGATAGTTTGCACACCTGCGAGAACAGGAGTCGGTGGTCAGGGATCAGGGCTCAAGGGGTGTTGGGATTCAGGGATACCCCAGGTCCTGAAACCCAAAACCCCCTGAGCCCTGATCCCTGACCACCGACTCCTGATGTCTTACGTCCTCGACCTCGCCAATCTCCCCGACGCCGACGTCGTCGCGCTCGCGCAGCAGGGGCGCGAGCCGGCGTATCGCGAGCTCCTGCGAAGGTACGAGCGTCCCGTCTTCTCGCTGATTTTTCGCATGGTCCGCGATCGAGAGACGGCCGAGGACCTGGCGCAGGAGACCTTCATCAAGGTCCTGAATCACATCGATCGCTATCGACCCGAGTTCAAGCTCTCGAGCTGGCTGTTCAAGATCGCCAACAACGTCGCCATCGACCATCTGCGAAAACGAACGGTCGAGACGATCAGCATCGATGGATCTCCACACGCCGCCACGCGGGCCGAGGTCGAGGCCACCTCATTCGACGTCGAATCCCGCGGCGAGTCGGCGCTCGAGGAGGTCGAATCCCGCGAGCTGGGGTCGGCCATCGAGCAGGCGATCGCCCGCCTCCGTCCCGAGTATCGATCGTGCATCATGCTCCGTCACGTGGAAGGCCGGTCGTACGAGGAGATCGCGGCAATGCTCGACCTGCCCCTCGGGACGGTGAAGACCTACATCCACCGTGCCCGGAAGGAGCTCAGGGACGCTTTGGAGCATCTTCGGACCTAGCTGAAACCCCTTTTGAGAGGCCGACGTAGGACCGACCGGAGGCTTTGTGGACCGTCATTTACTACCCAGCGAAATCGATCTGCTGCTCGACGGCGAGGTGGGGTTTGGAACCTCCCCGCTGAAGACGCACATCCGGAAGTGTCCGACCTGTCGTGGCGAGCTGGATGAAGCCCGCGCGACGGTGCGGGCGCTCGAGCATTTGCCCCATCTCGCGCCATCGCCGCTCTTCGCCGAACGCGTGTTGGCACGCGTGAACATCTTCGTTCCCTGGCACGTGGCGGTGCTCGACTCGCTGCGAGGGCTCGTTCCTTCGTCACGCGGTGGACGCGTGGCGTTTGGTCTGGCCGGGGGCTCGCTGGCCACCGTGATGAGCCTGCTCGTGCTGTGGATCGCCTTGCGCTTCGACGCGGTATTGTTCGCCGTCGGAATGCTCGCCGAGCGAATGCGAGCGAGTCTGCTCGACGCGGCCGGTACGCTGCTCGCGGGCGCGCTGGGTGATTCGGCGTACACGCTCGTGCGCTCGAGCGGAATCCTCGGATTGACCGTGCTCACCTTGGCGGTGATCGCCGCGGCTGTGCTCGCGGCAACGCTGCTCCGGACGCTCGCAGTCAACCGCCGTCGCTGAGCGCCATGAACGCGCTCTTCATCGCCGCCGCGTGGCTCATCATCGCCCCCGGCTGGCTTCTCGCGCAGGTTACCGTCCTGCCGCCCGATTCCGCGCGCAACATCCGCGCGGCCTTGGCCCGCGATCCATTCGGCGCCCGCCTCGACGAAGCGACGCCGATCTCCGCTGGCGACCGCGTTGTCGCACCCGGTGAGGTAATCGCCGGCGCCGCCGTGACGGCGCGCGGCGATCTCGTCGTCTCAGGCAGTGTCGGCCAGGATGCCATTGCGGTCGGTGGCGATGTGATCGTCAGGCAGGGCGGCGTCATCGGCGGTGACGCGCTCGCGGTCGGCGGCCGCGTTCGTCTCGAGGGCGGAACGGTTAGAGGCGAGATACGGTCGATCGCGGGGCCACTCGGGATGACGCCGGCCACCGCCGCGCCGCGGTCGGCCATCTCGACGATGTGGCATCAGCTGCTCCTTGCGCTCGGCTGGCTCGCGATCCTCGCCGCAATCGGCGTGGTTGTTGTGCTCTTCGCGCGTACCAATCTCGAAGGTGTCGCCGATGCCATCGAGCGCAATTTCGGCCGCGCGTTCCTCGTCGGCATCGCGGCCGAGCTCGCAGTCCTGCCTGCTTTCCTCATGCTGATCGTCGTGCTTCTACTCATTCCCATTGTCGGCTGGGCGCTCCTTCCGTTCGCGTGCATCGGCTTTCTCGTCGCGGTCGCCGGCGCGCTGGCGCTCGGGTTCCTCGCGATGTCGCAGGTGACCGGCGAGGCGTTGATGCGCCGTACTCAGCGCGGCCCGGGTGGTCTCGAGCGCGTCGTGTTCGTGGGTCTGCTGGCGTATTTGTCGCTTTGGATTCTCACCGCGCTTCTGGCGTGGAGCGGGCCTGCGAGCGGAACGATGCGCATCATTGCGCTGCTGCTGACATGGGTCGCCGCGACGGTAGGTTTCGGCGCGACACTGATCTCGCGAGGCGGTACGGCGGACGCTCCCCGTCCGTTCATCCCCACGACGAGAACGGCGGAGCTGGAGTGGCAGACGCCGACCCCGGTGTCGGGAGTCGTTGCTGCACGTCGGCCGACCCCGGCCCCGCGTTCGGGGATCGAGTCGTGAGGCGACTGCAGCCGCTGGCTCTCTGCATGGCATTCGCCGCCTGCAGCTATGCGGCCGACACGGAGCAGGCATGGCGGACGGCATCGGCGGCGCGGCCGCATGATGGATCAGACAGCCTGCGGCTGCGCGTGAACCTCACCGGCGGGGCGCTGCGCGTGTCGCCCGCCGACAATGCCGAGCTTTACGATTACTCGATGCGATACGACGCCGCCCGGTACGACGTCGAGCGGCGCTTCGACTCCGCGTCGCATACGCTGTCCCTTCGCCTCGAGGGCGGTCGCCACCGATTCCGTGGCTTGTCGGGAGACGAAAAGGAGCACGCGCGGCTCTCGCTCGGGGTAGCGCGAGGTGTTCCTCTCGATGTCGCGCTTCGCCTCGGCGCCGTCGAAGCGGATCTCGACCTCGGCGGGCTTGCCGTCGACCAGCTGAACGTCGAGTCCGCCGCCAGCGCGACCGCGCTTCGGTTCGCCACACCGAACCCGCGACGAATGCGATCGCTGCGCTTCGATGTCGGCGCCGCATCGATCGAAGCGACCGGCGTTGGAAACGCGAACGTCGAGCATGTCGACGTAGACTGTGGCGCAGGCACGCTGACGCTCGATTTCTCCGGCGCGTGGGCGGCCGACGTCGACGCGCGGCTGCGCGTTCGACTCGGCGCTGTCACGCTTCGGGTTCCGCGCGACGTGGGCATCCAGGCGCGTGTCGACGTAACGCTGGGAACGTTCGAGCGAGAGGGCTTTCGCGAGCAGGAGGGCGTGCATTACTCGGCGAACTGGGAGGGCGCCCAACGCCGCCTGACCATTGATGCCTCGATGCTCGTCGGGACACTGGAGATCGAGCGGATCGACTGACGCAACGCCGACCTTGGCCCATCCTTTGCCCCTCCCTGCCGGCGGGGCAATTTTTTTTTTTGGGGGAGGCCGCGTGATCATCAAGGGCCGGCGCGTCGGACCGCTACTGCAGAAGACCGGGCGTGAGATCCTGGATGACAACATCCTCGGACTCTCCGCGCAGACCGCGTACTACTTTTTCTTCTCGCTCTTCCCGCTGTTTCTGTTCGCAGCGCCGCTGATCGGATTCATCGGCGAGCGTGAAGCGATCATGGCGTGGCTCATCGTGAATCTCCGGCAGGCCGTGCCGGGCGAGGCGGTGGACCTCGTCGATAACGTCGTCCGCGATGTTCTCAACCCGAACTCGGCGGGCGTAATCTCCATCGGCTTGCTCGGCGCGGCGTGGGCAGGCTCCAATGTGTTCTCTGCGCTGATCGATGCGCTGAACCGGGCCTACGATGTCGAGGAAGGGCGTCCCTGGTGGAAGAAGAAGCTGATCGCCCTCGCGAGCGTGCTCGTCTCGGCGATTCTGTTTATGGTGACCACCTCGATCATGCTCGGCGGGCCAGAGATCGCCGAATGGATCGAGCGAAGGACGATCATGGGCGAGGTCGGACAGACGGTGTGGAGCGTCGTGCAGTACCCACTGGCGTTCGGGCTGCTCATTGGGATGCTTTGGCTGATCTACTACTTCCTTCCCAACCAGCGGCAGGACAAGTCGCAGATCCTGGTGGGTGCGACCGTAGCGGCGGTGCTGTGGGTTCTGGTGACGCTGCTCTTCCGCGCGTACGTGGCGAACTTCGGGTCGTACAACAAAACCTACGGGGCCATCGGCGGCGTCATCGTGCTGCTGACGTGGATGTACCTGACGATGCTGGCGATTCTCACCGGCGGCGAGCTCAACGCCGAGCTTCACCATGGAACCGCGTCCGTCGAGCCTCGAAAGGGAGCGGTGTACGTCGGACGCGTGGTCACCGCGCGGGATCCGTCACGGGCGTCCAACGAGAGGGTAGAGCGCGTACAGCCACTTTAGATGTAGTGGTGGTGACGGCACAGATGGCAGAATTCAGAATACAGAATTCATCTGTGCCGTTGTTTCAACCGCGCTGTGGCCCATGCAGCGTGACCGTGGATCCGCGAACGAGCGACAGGCTCTGCGCCGCATTCCCATCACGAACCGCAATCTCGAGCAGGCCTGACGATCCCGTGAGCGCCACCGCGCCCAACGGCTGCACGTCCGCGTACGCGCGCGCAAACGGAATCGTGCGGCCAGCGACCTCCACGAACGCCTGCTCTCCCTCACGACCCTGCGTCGCGGGATAGGCGACGATGTTCGTGATGGCGTTGCCATACCGGTCGATCGAAATGACCTCCCCTTGAATCGCACCGTTGCCCAGCCGACGAGCTTCCGGCGTCCGCCGAATGGTTGGCGATTCCGCGGGGGGCCCAAGCCCATCGATAGGAGCGCCCATGGCGATGCGCGCCGCAGCGGGCGCGAACAGATCGCGACCGTGAAACGTTGGCGACGCGGCGGCCGGAACCGGAAGGCTCACGGCTCGCGCGCCGGCGACGAGGAGCGCGGGTGAGAGCGCCCCATTGTCTGGCCCAATGAGCACGCGGTCTTCGCTTCGTACGGCCAGGGCGTCTCGCGACGATCCGACGCCGGGATCGACTACGACCAGGTGAATCGTCTGCGGCGGGAAGCGACGCCAGTAGCGGGCAACCGCGAGCCGGGCGCTCTCGACATCCTGCGGGGCGATGTCGTGCGAGAGGTCCACCACTCTCGCCTCGGGAGCAAGCGAGTACAGCACGCCTTTCATCTCGGCCACGTAGCCGTCGGCGGTGCCGAAATCGGTCAACAACGTTATGAGCGGTCGCATCTCACAGGGATTTGCGTTTCCAGCGGCCGAGCCGCCAGAGGACCATCATGGCGATACCGCGCGCGGTAGCCGTGAGGCAGATCACCCACCAGATGCCATCGATCCCCCATCGCAGCGCCGCCCACGCCGCGAGCGGAATGCGAATGGCGGTGAGCGTGGTCGACGTCAACATCGGTGGCAGCGTGTGCCCCGCTCCGCCAAGCGCGCCCTCGAGAACAAGCTCCGCTCCGACGAACGCTTGCGATAGCGCGCAGATTCGAAGATAGCTCGCGCTCACCGCGATCACCGCTGGGTCATCGGTGAAGAGCGAGGCGAACTCCTCGGCGAATACGATCTCGACGATGCCGGCCGCGACCCCCACCACGCTGGCAAAGCCGGTGGTGATCCACCCTGACCGCTCCGCCCGCGTCACCTGCCCGGCGCCAAGGTTCTGCCCGACGATCGCGGCAGCGGCGGCCCCGAATCCGACACCGACCATGTACGCCCAGCTCTCCACCCGGTGGCCGATGCCTAACGCCGCGAGCGCTGGAGTGCCGAACTGCGTCGTCGTGCGCGTCATCAGGACGTAGATGAGGCTGAAAATGACGCCGGTAGCGGCGGTCGGCAGACCGATGCGGGCGATGAGAGGAACCGCGCGCTCGCTCGGGCCTGTGAGCCGGATCATCGACCGGCGCGTGAGCAGGACGAGTCCAAGAACAAAGGCGGAGCCGCGCGTGAGAATCGTGGCGATCGCCGCCCCGGCAATGCCGAGGCTGGGCGCCGGCCCGAGCCCGAGGATGAGGATGGGATCGAGAACGAGCGCGGCCACGACCGATACCGTGAGCAGCAGGAAGGGAGTTCGGGTGTCGCCCGACGCGCGAAACGCGGCGTCGATGGCGAAGTACCCGAAGATCAGCGGGCAGCCAGCCAGGTACGCCGTGAGGTATCGCCTGCCTAACAGAGTCACATCGGGCGGCGTGTGCATGACGGCGAACAGCCAGTCGACCAGGAGGAGACCGACGAGCGCGACGGCAACGCCGAGCCCCAGGGCGAACAGAAGGGCGGCCCCGACCACGCGCGCGGCCTCCTGTGGACGACGTTGCCCATGTCGCCGCGACGCGACCGCGGTCAGCCCAACCGCCACCATTTCGGCCAACGCGATCAGCATCCAGATCCAGAAGACGGAGGTCGACACCGCCGCCAATCCGGTAGGCCCGAGTCGCGTGCCCACCCAGAACGCATCCACGCTCGTGAAGAGGGTCATCAGGAGCGCCGACGCGACGGATGGCACCGCCACGCGCACGATCGTGCTCGCCAACGGGCTGTGAACGAGCGCCGCCTGCGCGACGAACTCGCCCGTGACGCCGATGGCCGGAACCCCTTCGTGGGCATCCAACGGCAACGCGGCCGCTGGCATCTCGCCTGGCGGCCGCGTTGCTTCGAGTGCGGGCTCCGCTTGCCGGCGCGCGCTCACGTCCCGGCTGCCGCTCCTTGACCGTCGATCCGCTGGCGGATCTTGGCCGCGGTCGCGGCAAGCGCACGCGCCGCCGCGGATTCCGCCTCCGCAACGACGATCGGCCGCCCCGCGTCCCCGCCTTCGAGAACCTGCTGGTACAGCGGGATCTCACCCAGCAACGGCACGCCGACCTCGGCGGCGAGGCGCGCACCGCCGCCGGAGCCGAAGAGCGGGCTCGGCTTCCCGCAGTGTGGGCACGCGAAATAGCTCATGTTCTCGACGATACCCAGCACCGGGACACCGACTCGCTCGAACATCTTCGCTCCGCGCAGCGCGTCACCAATCGCCACCTCCTGCGGAGTCGTCACGATGACCGCACCGTGCACCTGCGTCGCCTGGACGAGCGAGAGCTGCGCGTCACCGGTTCCCGGCGGCATGTCGACCAGAAAGTAGTCGAGCTTGCCCCACACGACATCGCGCAGGAACTGGGTGATCACCTTCATGATGATCGGGCCGCGCCAGATCGCCGGAGCGTCGCGCGCGACCATGAAGCCGATGCTCATGAGCTTCACTCCGTGCGCCTCGAGCGGGATGATGCGCTCGTTCTCCACGGGTGGGGGCTCGTCGATCCCCATCATGCGCGGCACGTTAGGCCCGTAGATGTCGGCATCCATCAAGCCCACGCGCGCTCCTGAGCGCGCCAACGACACCGCCACGTTCGTGGCCACCGTCGATTTGCCGACGCCTCCCTTGCCACTCGAGATCGCGATGATCCGGCCGAGATTTGGATACGTCACCGGCGCCGGCGGTGCCGGCCGCTGCGGTCCCGGGGCGGCGCGGGGCGGTTCCATGACCGGAAGCGCACGCGGGTTCGGTGGTGGCGCAGAGGCCTGCGCCGCCGAACGCTGCGCCTGTGACGGATCCTTCACGTCGACCCGCACCTCCGTGACGCCATCGACCCGCTCGATCGCCTGCCGTACGTCACGCACGAGGGACGCCGGATCCTGGGCGCCGAGCAGGAACGTGAGGCGAACCTTCCCATCGTCGGTGAGGGCGAGATCGCGAATCATCGCCCCTTCGATGAGCGTGTGGCCGGTCCGGGGATTAGTGACGCCGCCTAACGCCTCGACGATGCGCCCGCGGAGGGTCATGAGGCATCCGTGGCGAGCGCTCGCACCTCGCGCACCTCGGGCACGCGCATGCGCAAGTGCGCTTCGATCCCGTCGCGCAGCGTGCTCACCGACATCTCACAATCGGGACAGTCGCCGTGAAGCCGGAGCACCGCGACCCCCGTGCTCCGCTCGAACGTCACGAGCTCGAGCACGGCGTGATCGAGGCGGAGGATGATCGTGACCTGCGCGAGTGCATCGCCAATGCGATCCTCGACGGTGGGGCGGGAGCGACGAAGGGGGCCGGCCATAACGGGAAAGTTACCTAGCGGGCCGAGAGAGGACCAAGAGCTTCGCCCGTCGTCGCCAGGTAGTCCCGAGCCTCGGTAATGACGCGCGTGCGCACCGCGTCGAGTGAGCCGGGAATGAGCGCACCGGCCGCTTTGGCGTGTCCCCCTCCACCAAACCGTTTCGCGAAGCGGTTCACGTCGACCGTCCCTGCACTGCGAAACGACACCTTGACCTGCCCGTGGCCGAGATCGCGGAAGAAGATCGCCAGGCGAGTCCCCGCAATCGACCGCGGATGCTCGGCGATCCCATCGAGCTCTTCGGACCGAAGGGCATACTTTTCCATGACGCCGGCGGGGAGTGAGATCCAGGACAAACCGATGGATTCGTCGACCTCGAGCGTGTGCAGCGCATCGCGAAGCAGATGCAGGCGCCCAACCGGCACCGAGGCGTAGATACGCCGATACATCTCTTCGGGATCGACGCCCCGTGACAGAAGCTCACCCGCGATGGCGTGACACCGAGGGGATGTGTTGCTGAAGCGGAAGCCCCCGGTATCGGTGAGCACGGCGGTATAGAGCGCCCGCGCGATCTCGGGCGTGATGTCCAGGTCGAGCACCTGCGCCAAATCGTAAATCAGCTCACCCGTCGCACATGCCGCGGTGTCGGTCAGCACGATGTCGCCGGGCGGCTCTTCACCAGGGACGTGGTGATCGATGACGAGACGGGGGCCCTTCATCGCGCGCACAGGCTCGGTGAGATGGCCCAGCCGTCGAACGTCGCTGATGTCGACGACGATCAGCAGGTCGGCTTTGCTCAGGGCGGCTGCCCCACGCTTGCTGTCCTCGCGGACGCCGGCGAGCAGGAAGTCGAACATCGCTGGCCACGGCGTCGGGTTGACGATTCGCGAAGCAAGTCCACGCTGCGCGAGCAGCAGCGCGAGGGCCGCCTCCGAGCCGCAGCCATCCCCGTCGGCGTTGACATGCGTCGAGAGAACGGCAGTCGCTCCCTCGCGGAGCGCTCCAGCCATTCGCTCGATGATCTCTCGGCGCGCGGGCGGAATCGCGAGCAATGTCGACGGCTGCAGCCACACCTCCCGACGGGGAAACGAACGCGGCGCCCACGAGGGGCGCCGCGTCAAAGATAGCGAGTCCGCCGACGCGCGTCAGCGCACTGGCGGCGCCCCGCCCAGCCGAGATCTCCGCATGCTGTACGCGAAGTAAATCACGAGGCCGAGCGCCATCCAGACCAGCAGGCGCACCCACGTATCACCGGGCAGGCGAGCCATCATGTAACCGCAAATGAGAATGCCGAGGATCGGCACGATCGGCACCAGCGGTGTCCTGAACGGGCGCGGGAGCTCCGGAGACCTAACGCGAAGCACCCAGATGCCCGCGCACACGATTACGAAGGCGAGGAGCGTCCCGATCGACACGAGCTCGCCGAGCACCCCGATCGGGAAAAGCCCCGCTACCGTGCCCGCGACAACGCCGGTGAGGATCGTCGTCACGTATGGCGTCTGGAAGCGCTTGTGCACCCTGCCGAACACCGCCGGGAGCAGTCCGTCACGCGCCATCGAGTAAAAGATGCGCGGTTGCCCCATGAGCATGACGAGCACGACCGACGCGAGACCGGCCATGGCGCCGATCGCGATCAACTTGGTGAGCCATGCCAGGCCCGGACCCGCCGCCGCCAGCGCCACATAGACGGGATCGGGGACGTTGAGCTGCGCGTATGGGACGAGACCCGTCATTACGAGCGACATCAGGATGTAGAGGACGGTACAGAAGGCGAGCGAGCCGAGAATGCCGATCGGCATGTCGCGCTGGGGGTTCTTCGCTTCCTGTGCCGCAGTGGATACGGCGTCGAACCCGATGTACGCGAAGAAGATCACGCCGGCGCCGCGGACGATGCCGTCCCAGCCGTATTGTCCGGGACCGATGTTATCGGGAATGAAGGGCCGCCAGTTGTCGGGGTTCACGAACATGAACCCAAAGCCGATGACGAGGAAAATGATCGCGACCTTGATCGCCACGACGATGTTGTTGAAGCCCGCCGATTCCTTCACCCCGACGACAAGGAGAATCGTGAGGACGGCGATGAGGAACATGGCGGGGATGTTCAGAATCGCTCCCGTGCGGCTCAGGCCATCCGCCGCCGTGTACGCGAAGGGCGCTTGCGTCCATTCCATCGGCATCGTGATGCCGATGCTGCGCATGAAGGAGACGAAGTAGCCCGACCATCCCACGGCGACCGTCGACGCACCGAACAGGTACTCGAGGACGAGGTCCCACCCAATGATCCAGGCGAAGAACTCACCCAGCGTTGCATACGAATAGGTATACGCACTGCCGGCGATGGGGATCATGCTCGCGAACTCGGCGTAGCACAGCCCGGCGAAAAGGCAGCCCAACCCGGCGAGAATGAAAGACAGGACGATCGCGGGGCCCGCGTAGTTGGCCGCCGCTGTCCCGGTGAGTACGAAGATCCCGGCGCCGATGATGGCCCCGATCCCGAGCAGGGTGAGGTTGGTGGCACTGAGCGCCCGCTTGAGCGTCGTCTCGTGCGTCTCACCGCTCGCTTCAGCCTGGAGGAGGGCGATGCTCTTCTTGGTCCATAGACCCATGGGGATTCTCCGCGGGGAGTCGGGCGGGGATTACGTCGGGAAGCCGCGGGGCAAAATCCCGTTGCCTAGGGGGTTTGTCAATAGAAGTTCAGCCAAACGGCAAAGATGACAGAATTCAGAATACAGAGTTCAGAATGCAGAAACGACCACGGGCAGCCAGTATTGGCTGCCCGTTGGTTTGTCTGCATTCTGAGCTCTGTATTCTGAATTTTGTCATCTTTGCCGTACAGGGAAATAATCAGAGGGAGTAATTAGGAGCCTCCCTGGTGATTTGCACATCATGCGGATGCGACTCCCGCAGCCCCGCGCTCGTGATGCGCACGAAGTCTGTCGCGCTGCGAAGCTCCTCGATGCTGCCGCATCCGACGTAGCCCATCCCGCTGCGCAATCCGCCCACCATCTGGAAGAGGACGTCCACCACCGGGCCTTTGTACGGCACGCGTCCCTCGATCCCTTCCGGAACGAGCTTGCGCACCGACATCTCGCCTTCCTGGAAATAGCGGTCGGCGCTGCCGTCCTGCATTGCCGACAGAGAGCCCATTCCGCGAATCATCTTGAAGCGGCGGCCCTCGAGCAGGAACGATTCACCCGGGCTCTCCTCCGTGCCCGCCAGCATCGAGCCCATCATCACGCTCGACGCGCCCGCTGCGAGCGCCTTCACGATGTCACCCGAATACTTGATGCCACCGTCGGCGATGATCGGCACATCGCCCGCGCCGTCCACGGCATCGAAAATGGCCGTGAGCTGAGGGACGCCCACACCGGTCACGACACGAGTGGTGCAGATCGACCCGGGGCCCACGCCCACCTTGATCGCATCCACGCCCCGCTCGGCGAGCGCTGCCGCGCCTTCGCGCGTCGCGATGTTTCCCGCCACGAGCTGCGCAGTGGGAAAGAGCTCGCGCACCTGTGAGGTGGCCTGAAGCACCCCATCGCTGTGTCCGTGGGCAGTATCGATTACCAGCACGTCCACTCCCGCATCGACGAGAGCGCGTGCGCGATCGATGAAATCTCCACTCGCCCCGATAGCTGCCGCGACGCGCAAGCGACCGTGCTGGTCCTTGTTGGCGTTGGGATGCTGCCGGCGCTTGTGAATGTCCTTTACCGTGATGAGGCCGCGGAGCGTTCCTTTCGCATCGACGACGGGAAGCTTCTCGATGCGATGGCGCCCGAGAATGCGCTCCGCTTCCTCGAGAGTCGTCCCCTCCGGCGCAGTGATGAGATTGTCCTTCGTCATCACCTCGCGCAGCGGCCGATCGAGATTCCGCTCGAACTGGAGGTCGCGATTGGTAATGATGCCAACCAGCTGCCCTTCCCGGTCGACGACGGGCACACCCGAGATCCGGAAGCGACGCATGAGCGCGTTCGCCTCGCGGAGCGTCGCGTCCGGTCCAAGTGTGATCGGATTGAGGATCATCCCGCTTTCGGAGCGCTTCACGCGGTCCACCTCCGCCGCCTGGCGGTCGATGGACATGTTCTTGTGAATCACCCCAATTCCGCCGGCGCGGGCCATCGCGATTCCCATCTCGCTCTCGGTAACGGTATCCATGGCCGCCGAGATGAGCGGGACGTTCAGCGGAATCCCGCGAGTAAAGCGAGAGCTGGTGTCGACGTCCTTGGGGTGCGTGACCGAATGGCGCGGGACGAGGAGGACGTCATCGAAGGTCAGCGCCGCGTCAGGACGGACGCGATCGGTTCCGCGAGGCCCCTCAATGCGCGACGGCCCGCTTGCCGGGGGTGCCGGCGAAGCGGGCCGTGATGGTGGTCGAGTTGTGGTCGCCATGGCCAAAAGTAGGCGGCCACCCGGGCAAAGTAAAGCGGCCTAGCCCCTTCCGATCGCGCGGAGGCGCCTCCGCATGCGCCGCGGCAGGAAGAACGTCGCCGCCAGAAGCACGCGACGGAGATTCGCCGTGCTCAGGTCGGCCAGGCTTCCCACCCAATAGTCGGCCACGACGCGCCGGCCCGCATTCGCAATCAAACGCTGCAGGGCGAGCACGAGCAGAAAGACGTCATCCACCTCACCCAGGAATGGCACGAAGTCGGGCAGCAGATCCATCGGTGACACGATGTACGCGATCGCTCCGGCAACGAGCAGCTTGTCGACACCGGAAACCCGACGGTCTGTCAACAGACCGCCGAGCAGTCGCAAGTACGCCGGGATCTGTTTGATGACATCGACGAGTGTGCGCTTCGCTCCGGTGCGAGGTCCCGGCGCTTCCACCTCTGCCGCTGTCTCGACGCGTGGCCGACGTCCTGCACGACCGCGAGCACTCGCCTTTCCCGCGGGCACTTCAGCCTGGCTGCTCACTTCGATGCGCCTCCCGTATCGGTGGCCGAAGGCGGCTCACTCGGCGGAGAAGGCTGTTGCGCCTCGCTCCCCCCGGGCGACCTGGGCCCTGATGGCGGCGACGCCGGCCCTCGCTGGGTCGGACGCGATGCCGCGTTGACGACATCCGATGCAACGGACTTGCCAGCCGCGGCAACACCGGACAGGACGCCCATCGCCCGGTTCATGATGCTCATGGTTTGCGCGATCGTATCAGCCGACAAGCGGCCAGCGCGCATGGTGTCCTCGAGCCCCTCGGTGAATCGCTGAAACACGCTCGCGGCCGAGGGCTGTCGCTCGGCGTAGCGCGACTCGAGGAATTCCACGTAATCGAGAACCTGGTAGAGACGGTCGTTCGAGAGCGTCTCGAGCTTGCGCATGATCCGGTCACGCAAGAATGGATGCGTGTCCGACCCGGATGCGTCGTCGCTTGCCATTGCTAGCCCCGCCAGCGGGCGCGCGTGCCTCGCGTGTCGATGTGGACGTACGGCTGACGGTAGCGTCCGCTGACGTAGAGCCCCAGTCCGCCCGCAAGATCGGGGTGGGACTGCTCCACCATCTCGACCGCCGCCGCGACCAGGTTCGCGTCTTCTCGCGTCACCCGCCCATCACCATTGGCATCGATCACGACGTCAGCGGCGTCTCCGAACTGGTGGCGGCTGTCGCGCGCCGCGCGCGGAACGCGCCGGTTGTACCACGGTGTGCGAAAGCCGGAGTTCACCGAGACCGCCAACTGGACCGTTGCCGTGTCTGGCCGCCACGCCGAGAGCTGCTGAAAGACGAGCTCCAGCTTGTCGAGAAGGCGTCGATCGAGCGCCGCATAACGAGGCCACGTCGTCTGCCCGTCGGGCGCGACGAACGAGCCGAGACGCAGGTGCCGAGTCACGGGCAGATTCACGAGCTCGGGCAGCACCTGCACGAAGCCGTCGGGACGCGGAGCCGTTCCTCCGCGACGCTCCGCCCGGAACGTGCCGATGCGGTAGCCGTCGAGAATACCGCCTCGCTTTTCGTCGAACGGCACCATCACCGCCAGGGTGAGTCCGCTGAGGATGCGTCGCTCCAGTCCGCGCATGAGCGCCAGCCGGTAGAAGCCCGGCACCGATGGCGCGACGAGCGTATCGCTGTCCAGCCGACGGATGGAGTCGACGCCGACCGAGTCGGTCACGCGCACCCACGAGTACTCGAGCTCGGTGGGATCACCGTGCACTTCGAGCGGATATTCGACGCCCTCGCTCGGGAGAGCGAACCGGACCTGAACCGCGCCGCTCAGTCCGAACGCGGTCGCCGATGGCGTTGCCGGTGGAACCAACGGAAGCAGCGGGTTGCCGAACCGAGACTCCAGCAGCGACTGCGGTGGTTCGTAGAAGCGAAGAACCGCCAGCGCGGCCACCATGAACATGGCCGCCGTCATCCAGCGAGAGGTCAGGGCCGCCAGAAGGCGCGCTTTCAAATCCGACCCCAACGGGCGCGCGTGCCTCGCGCGTCGATGTGGGTGAAGGGACCGTGCGCTCGCGTCGCCGCGTAGACGCCGGCTCCTCCGACGAGGCCCGGGTACGCCGCCTCAACGCGGTCGACCGCCCCAAGGAGGATACGGGCATCGCGCGTATCCACTCGGCCATCCCGGTTCAAGTCATCCATGCGCCCGTCCCGGTTGTTGTCGACGAACACATCGGCCGCATCGCCGTACTGGTGCCGACTCGCATCAGCGCGACCCCTTCCAACGCCCTTCACATTGTACTGCGGCGTTCTGAATCCCGACATGACGGAGAGATACCGAACGTCGTAGCCCCGGCCCACGAGATCATCGATGATCAGCTCGAGCTTGTCGATGAGCTTCGTGTCCAGGACCAGGTACTTTGGCCAGACATCGCGCTGGTCCTTGGTGAGGAAGTCGCGCAGCCGAAAGTGCTCGGAGACCTGGGTATCCTGATTCTCGGGCGTGACCTCGATGAAGCCGTCCAGGCCCGCATACGCTTCCGACCGGACCTTCCGACGCTCGAAGGGCCAGTATCCCATCCGGTAGCTGCCGACGCGACCTTTCACCTTGTCGGAGAAGGGGCGCAGCGTGATGAACGTGAAGAGAGATGATCTCGAGCTGTCCCGCAAGACGTAAACGCCTGGTCTGCGAACAACGGTGTCGCCGATCAGGGAGCTGAGAATCGGGAGATCCAGCCGAGCGAGATAGGGGAGAAAGCGCGCCATCAGCTTGCCGCTGCGGCCGCGCAGGGTATCCGAAACAACCAGTTCGGCGTCTGACACCGCCGAAGCCGGTACGACAGCCGTGGCGCGGGGGGCCAGGGCGCCACCAGCAAGAGCCGGGTGGGCAACACACAACGCAAAGGCTATGGCGAGCGACCGGACCAGCGGTCGCGCGCCCAGTGGACTTACAGACACTGAACCCCCTTCGGGAAGCGGCTTTTGCGGACTCCTATATTACGGCGGGGCCGGGGTTTCCCGCTACGCGCCCACCCCGAAAACGGAGGGCGAAACTGACCGCGTGGTCAGTCAGTAGATGAAAACCGGTGTCCCGACCGGGACGATACTATACAGGTAGGCGATGTCTTCGTTCCGCAGGCGGACGCACCCGTGGCTTACGGCCTGGCCGATCGAGGCCGGCTGGTCGGTGCCATGGAGGGCGTACCCGTCCCCGAGCAGGAGGCGGTGGGACCCGAGGACCCCGCGGAACTTACGCTGGTTGGTGCCGAAGGGCGGTATCACGACGTTGCCGCCAGCAACGATCTCACGCCCCTCTCCCGCTTCGAGTGGATAGGTGCGGCCGTCGGCGTATTGCTTGACCACGTCGTTGCCGTCGACGGTGATGAACCCGCCGTCGGGGGTCGGAAGCTGCTCGCCGCGCTTGAGCTGCTTGACTCCCAGGCCGCGCTTCTTGGCGTACTCGATGAAGTGCCAATCGGGCGGTACCCAAACCGGGTCGATCTCCTTCCCCTGCACGACCAGCTTGCCCCGCGGGGTCTCGAACTTCCATTCGTCCAGGCCGCCATCCTTGACGAGTGTCTTGCCGCTGCCGGTCGCGACGCGTGTGGTGAAGATCGTCTCGTCCCCCTGCTTGTACCACAGGCGGCGCTCCTCGATGCTCACCACAATGAACGGCTGCTCGCCCGGCGGGGCAGGCGCCGCCTCGAGGGCCCGCTCGAGCGAGTCGCTCACCATGCCGAGCTGTTTCCGAATGTCGTCGAGGACTTCCCAGTTGTCGTTGAACGCGATGCGATTGACGTCGCGCTCGTAGCGCACCATGGCGGCGTGCTTGACGAGAAAGCCGCTCGCCCCGAGAACGAGGACGAGCAGGCCGGTGGCGGTCAGGGAGAGGCGGAGGTCGTCGCGGAAGGCTTGAACCAAACTCATGCAGCGGGGCTCCTCGGTGGTACGTCAACTACCGGGCTCAAGGAAGGAAGTTCCGTTTGAAAAGGTGCTTAGAAGAAATACACTTTCGTTCCCCGGACGAGGTTGGGGACTACGGCACGCAGGTCGTCCACCCTCGCGCGCACCGCTCCCGGCATCACGTAGGCCGAGTCGTTGAGTGGCCCGGTGGTAGGCATGGAGTAGATCACCGTACCGCCCTCGAGGACGATCGCGACCGGCCCGAGCGCGCCCTTCACCGTTCGATCGTTAGGTGCGGGGACGCCGCGATCCTCGTAAACCCATCGCGGAATCTCCCATCCTTCGTTCGCGCCGAGGATCCGCAGCACCGACCGTGTGCCGCGCGGAATCGTCACGCGCACGGTGTCGGCACCCGTGCCGACGGTTTTCTCGGGCCCAACCTCGACGCGCATGTCGCGCAGAATCGCGCCCTCACGCTCGAGACCCATGTAGGCGCTGTCGACGGCGACGGCGAGATGAATCTCCTTGTCGACGCGCGCCTGTCGTCGGAGTAGCTCGACCATGACCTGCAGCTGCTTCTCTTCGGAGGCGAGGACCGCGTCGGCGCGCCGCTTCTCGAACTCGCTCATCCCCGCGCGAAGGCGCTGAATCTCGGCTCGGTACTTCTCGCGCTTGTAGAGGAGGTACCCATCGATGGCCAGAACCCCAAGCGCGACGATGATCACCGCGGCAAGAAAGCCGGGGTGCCGGCGCCGGAATTCGCGAAAACCCACGCGATAGCTCATGTCATGCAGAGAAATGAACCGACTCGTCGCGAAGCAGCGGACCGCAGAGCGCGGCGTAGCATGGCCAGGACCGCCGCCGCTCTGTCGATGTTGCGCTGATCACCGACGAACGATCGATACGAGATCCAGAATGGGGACGCCCACCGGCGAGCTGCGGCCCGTACGCACGCGCGCGGTGATGACCGCATTGGTGAGCGGCGCAATCGAGGACACGGTCTCGATCATGGAGGGCGGAATCGCGAGATACAGCAGCGCGCTCTCGGTGTCCGGCCCGCGCGCGATGACATAGGGCTCGTTCTCGGCGAGCTCGCGCCGCAGCGGATCCGCCCGCTGCATGGGTGACAGGACCTGCACGTTCCAGCGCACGATGACGCCCCGCGTTCCTTGGGGGTCCGCGCGGAGGTCGGCCGCGCTCAACCGGGTTTGCACCGTCGAGTCGAGGGTTTGAAGCTCGTTTTCGCGTACCCACCCTTCAACGCGCACCCGCACCCACTCACGGTCCCGTGCCAGAGGCACGACGACCGCTCCAGGGCGAACCCCGCCTATCGAGTCGCCATCCGGGGCAATGCGGATTGCCGTCCGATGCGTGGGGGTCAGACCGCCGGTGACCGGTGGTTCGGCTGCGGGCGTGACGGCGGGAGCAGGCGCGGGAGCTTGCACTGTTTCTACTGAGCCAGCCTGCTCGCGCGTCTCGGACGCCGCTTCGGTACGGAGCCGCGCGCTCGGGATCCACGCCACGCGACGCACACGAACCCACTCTCCACGGCGGGAAACCTGCGTGAGTCCCATGCCGTCGCGAAGATTGGCGATGGTGCGCCCATTGAGATCGGGCAGTGCGCGAAGGCGCGCCCCGGACGGCGCACGCACCGACAGCGCAAAGCTGTCGCGGCGGCCGCCGAGAAGATCGCGGTGGATGTAGCCCTCGAGCGTAATTCGTGACAGTGTCCCGCGCCGATCGCGTACGCGGACCTCGGCGCCCTCTCTCACGGTGGCGATTGGCGCGCCGCGCGGCGCCGCACGCACCTCCGTGGGCGCCGTCACCGTCGCCTGCGCCAACAGCGACGATGCAGTGACAAGGGCGAGAAGGAGTGGAACGACGAACATCGCTGGTTGCCGTGTGGGTGGGCGCGTACATTTCGCCGGCGCCCGACGCGCCGAAGTTATCAGTTGTACACCATTCAGCAAAGATGCCGAATCGACACCGGCGCCCGGTCGTTCTCGTCGTCCTCGACGGATGGGGGTATCGCGCCGAGCGCGAGGGAAACGCCATTGCGCTTGCACGCACGCCAACCTGGGAAGCGCTCTGGTCGCGCGCGCCGCGCGCGCTGATCGAGGCGTCGGGCCTCGCCGTTGGACTGCCCGAGGGGCAAATGGGCAACAGTGAAGTCGGCCACCTCAATCTCGGGGCCGGGCGCGTGGTTCCGACTGACCTCGTGCGCATTACCCTCGCGATTCGAGACGGGTCCTTCTTCGACAACGCCGTGCTGAAGGCGCTCTGTCGCGAGGTGCGCGCGCGGGGAACGACTCTGCACCTCTGCGGCCTGATCGGCAATGGCGGTGTCCACGCGGTCGATGAGCATCTCTTCGGCTTGTTCGATCTCGTGGAGCGAGAAGGCCTCCCGAAGGTGTCGCTGCACGCACTTCTCGATGGTCGCGATACGCTGCCCCGTTCGGCGCTGGAGTTCATGCGCGAGACCGTCGAGCGGGCCCGCGGGCGCGTTCAGATCGCCACGCTCGGCGGCCGCTACTACGGGATGGATCGCGACAAGCGCTGGCCGCGCACCGAGCTTTGGTACCGCGCGATGGTCCGAGGTGACGGGCCGCGTGCCACCGACCCGGTCGAGGCGATTCGCGAAGCCTACGACCGGGGAGAGAGCGACGAGTTCATCAAGCCGATCGTGATGGAGCGCGATGGACAGCCGGTGTCCCAGGCTCGCGATGGCGACGGTCTCTTCCTCTTCAATTTCCGCGCAGATCGCATGCGTCAGATCACGCGTGCGTTCACCGAGACCGGGTTCGACGGCTTCGATGTCAGCGACCGCCCGCGCGTGAGCGTGGCGAGCATGACGATGTACGACGAGACCTTCACGCTCCCCGTCGCCTTTCCGCCGTTCGTGCTCTCGCGCATCGTCGCGGAAGTCCTCAGCGAGAACGGCAAGACCATGTTCCGCACGGCCGAGACCGAGAAGTACGCGCACGTCACGTACTTCTTCAACGGCGGCTTCGAGACGCCCTACCCCGGCGAGGAGCGACTGCTCGTGCCGAGTCAGAAAGTGGCCACGTACGACTTGGCACCGCGGATGAGCGCCCCGGGGATTACCGACGTCCTGTGCAATGCGATCGAGAAGCGCGAGCACGATTTCATTTTATGCAACTACGCGAACGGCGACATGGTGGGCCATTCGGGGGTGTTGAGCGCCGGAGTGACTGCCGTCGAGACGGTCGATGAATGCCTTGCGCGAGTGCTCGCGTCGTCGGAGCGGGCGGGCGCTCGCGTCATCGTGACGGCCGACCATGGCAACTGTGAGATGATGATCGATCCCGCAACGGGAGGCCCTCACACGGCGCACACCACGAATCCGGTGCCGATCGTGATCGTGGACCCCGATGGCGACCGTCCGCTGAGAGCTGGCGGCGCACTCCAGGACGTTGGTCCCACGGTCCTGGCTATGCTGGGTGTCGAGAAACCACCCGAAATGTCGGGCGTGGATTTACGCGTGAGTGGCAGATAGAGCTGCGAACTGCGGACTGCGGACTGCGGACTGCGGACTGCGGACTGCTGCGAGCACGCCGCCGTTTTTCGCAGTTCGCAGCTCGCAGTTCGCAGTTCGCAGCTCGCAGTTCGCAGGTTCCTACCAGCCGCGATGGTTGTCATAATCGCACCCGCATTCGAGATTGAGAGACTTCAAGGAGCTCAGTTGTGAACAGATTCGTCTTTGCGACGCTCGCGGCACTCACGCCAGCATCGATAGGCGCCCAGGTGGGCCACCTGCCCCAGGACAGTCCTTTCGAGGACACGCCCTATCGACAGGAGCTCACGACATACTCCGGCTGGTACAGCGGCGCCGAGGGCTCGGCGGGGGTTGGACCACAGGCGGGACCGATCGTGGGACTTCGATACGAGATTCGGATCGGCGGGCCCGCGTACTTCAGCGTGCACGCCGGCCACGCCTTCTCGAAGCGCGACGTGATCGATCCCCTCAACCCCCCAGCGACGCGACACCTCGGAACGAAGGACGTGTCCCTGCTGCTTCTCGACGCCGGCATCACCCTGAATCTCACCGGACAAAAGAGCTGGCACGGAGTGATTCCGTTCACGCGGTTCGGGGTCGGGGTCGCCGCCAACGTCGCCAGCCGCGCCGATCCGGGGAACTTCACGATCGGCACTCCCTTTGCACTCGTCTTCGGGACCGGTGTTCGATGGGCGCCAGGCGGGCGGTGGCAGTTTCGGTTCGATGTCGCCGATCACCTTTTCCGTCTCACCTATCCGGCGACGTACGGGGCGATCCCGCAGGGCGGTGGGGATCCGGTGCTGGTGGGCAAGAATTCCGAATGGCGGCACAACGGCGTGTTCACGCTCGGCGCGTCGTATATCATCTCTCGATAGGCAGGAGCGACCATGGCGCGCGATTTCGAGGATATTTTCCGGCTCGATGAGCTCAACGACGACGAGCTGCGCGCCCTCGTCCGGCAGCAGCTCGGGGATTACGACACAGTCGACGCCGACAACATTCTCGTGACGGCGGCGAATGGCGAAGTCGTGCTGGCGGGGCGCGTCGGCACCGAGGAAGAGCGGCGCATCGCGGAACGCATTCTCGCCGACGTGATCGGACTGAAGCGCTATCGGAACGATCTGGTCGTGGATGAGATCCGCCGTGACGAGGAGCCCGAAGCCGTCGACGACCACCTTGCGGCTTCCCGCGAGCGCACCGGCGAGCCAATCGGCCGCGGTCCCGAGAACGTCGACGACGAAGCGGAGCACCTCCAGGAGGACCTCGACGCGCGGATGTTCGGCACGCATGACGTCCAGTCGGCGATCGAACGCGGCACCGCGTGGATTCCGCCTGACGAGCCGACGCCGGAGGGATTTGAACCTGAGGAAGGCAGGAGCTAGCAGTCAGGGTCAGGGATCAGGGAAGGAAAGGCGCGGCAGCTTCGCTGCCGCGCTCATTTGATGAGGGCCGCACGCGCGAAGCGCGGCGGCCCTTTCCATCCCCTGGCCCGTGGCCCTTGGCTCCTGACCCCTTTTGCCCTCCATGCTCTCCATGCACTATGCACCCATGACTCTCACCGAACCCCTCGACGCGGTCGAAGAAGCTCCCGTCTGGCTCGAGGTGAATGGCGCGCCCGCGGTCACCTGGATGTGCACCCCTGCGCAGCTGGACGAGCTCGTCGTCGGATGGCTGCACGGCGAAGGGTACATCGAGTCGGCCAAGGACCTCGTATCGTTGCGCCCATGCGCGAAGGAGCTCGGGTTCTGGGCGGAGGTGCCGATGGAGCGATACACCGACGTCGAGGCCGCTGATCGGCGACGCGTTCTGGCCTCGGGATGCGGGGCGGTGACGACGATCCTCGGCTCCCTGAGCTCCCTGCCCCGTCGCAGCGTGACGCCGCCTGATCTCGACCTGGCGCGGACGCGGGCGCTCTTCAAGGAGCTCTTCGCGCGCGGCGAGCGGTACAAGGAGACCGGGGGCATCCATGCCGCCGCGCTCACCGACGGGGAGCACCTGCTCCACCACGCGGAGGACATCGGTCGGCACAATGCCGTCGACAAGGTGATCGGCGCGGCGCTGCTCGATGGACGGGCGTTGGAGGGACTGACACTGCTCGTGACCGGGCGCATTTCCGGTGAGCTCGCTTTCAAGGCCGCACGGGCGCGGCTGGGTGCGGTCGCGACCCCCTCGGTACCGTCGACGCTGGCGGTGGAGATCGCGCGCAGCGCAGGAACGCTGCTCATCGGCCGCGCGGTGAGTGGACAGCCCCAATTCCATCGACCGTGACAGGATGCACCGGCGTCATTCTCGCCGGCGGCGCGGCGTCGCGATACGGTGGACGTCCGAAGGGACTCGAGCGAGTGGGGGGGCGCCGAGTAATCGATCGGGTTGCCGATGTGTTACGCGAGGCAGCCGATACGCTCCTTCTCATCGCCAACGATCCGGCGGCGCGGGAATGGCTGCCGGGCATCCGACTGGCCGGGGATGTTCGAGCAAACTGCGGCAGTCTCGGCGGCATACATGCCGCAATAGTGCGCGCGGAGGGACCCGTGTTGGTCGTCGCGTGGGACATGCCCTTCGTTCCGGCGGGACTTCTTCAGGCACTTCGCGATGCCGGAGGTCGCGCGGATGCGGCGCTTCCGGAGAGCGGCTCGCGCCGCGGCGTCGAGCCGCTCTGCGCGTATTACTCTCCGGCGTGCGTTCCGGCGATCGAGCGCAGACTGGATGCGAGCGACATGCGGGTCGTCTCCTTCTTCGACGACGTGCGGATCGAGCGCCTGCCGGAGCGGCAGGTCCGGCGGTTCGGCGACCCGGCCATCCTCTTCATGAACGTGAACACCCCCGATGACCTCGCCCTCGCCGAACGGCACGCCGCCGATGGTGTCCATCGTCGGCCGGAAGCATAGCGGGAAGACGACGCTGGTCGTGCGCCTGGTCGCGGAGCTCGTCAGGCACGGGCATCGGGTTGCGACGATCAAGCACGGATCGCACACCTTCAATCTCGACCCGGCCGCCACCGATACCTACCGGCATTATCACGAGGGCAACGCCGAAAAGGTGGCGATGATCGCGCCCGACAAATTTGCGCTCGTCGAGCGGTGGAGCGATGAGATGAGCCCCCAGGAGGTCGCTCGCCGCCACATGGCCGACGTCGATCTGGTGGTGTGCGAGGGGTTCACGCGGTTGTCGCTGCCGAAGATCGAGATCTACCGGCGGGCGGCGCACGAGAAGCCGCTGTGGGATGCCTCGTCCGACGCGGCCGTCACCTGGCGGGCCGTCGTGACCGACGCCGATGACTTCCGGGCGCCCGTGCCTATCTTTCGATTGAGCAACGCGCGGTGGCTCGAGGAGGTCGCCGCCTTCGTCGAACGTGAGCTGATGAATCACCCATGATCAGATCCGCCATTCTCGCCGCCGCGATGCTCGCGGCATGCGCGCCAACTGCGCCGATCACCATCACTCCCACGCCTGCCCGTCAGCGGGCGGCGCTCCGCTGGTGGGTCGATTCCGTGATAGCCGCACCAGAGTTTCGAAGCGCGCACTGGGGCATTCTCGTCGTCGATCCCGCACGGAACGACACGATCGTTAGGTATAATGCCGGCAAGCTCTTCATGCCGGCGTCGAACATGAAGATCATTACCGGCGCCGTCGCGATGGCCCAGCTCGGTCCCGACTACCGCTTCCGGACGACGCTCCTGGCGACGGGCCCAGTCGTCGACGGCACGCTGCGTGGAGATGTGATCCTGGTCGGACGAGGAGATCCGACCGCGAGCGACCACATGCGTGGGGACGCGATGCTCGCCATGCTCGAGCTCGCCGACTCGATCGCGGCGCGTGGCATCGTGCGAATCGAGGGACGGATCCGCGCGGAAGGCGATGCGTTCCCCGGCGCCATCTATGGCTACGGATGGTCGTGGGATGAGGTGGACGAGCCGTACTCAGCCGGCGTGGACGAGCTGTATTTCAACGAAGGGTTCTCCCGCATCATTATCCGCGGGGGCGCGTTTCCCGGAGAGCCGGTGACGGCCGCCGTCCTGCCCTCCCGCGGATATCCGCGAGTGCGCATCGATGCGCGTACCGTCGCGGCGCCGGATTCGGCGATGACCGCGGGAGATGCACTCGTGACGCCGCTGTCCATTCAGGTCACGCGGGACTCCGCGGCGGGCACCGTGGTCGTGCGCGGCACGATCGCTCCACACGATAGCCAGCTCGTTCGTTTTGCTCACGAAGCCCCCCCGGCGGCGTACATCATGGCGCTCAAGGAAGCGCTCGAGGCCCGCGGGCTTACCGTAGCCGAGAGCGATTCCGTCTCGAAAGGCAGCCTTCGGACGACGGTCGACACCATCGCTGTCATCCTGTCGCCCCCGCTGCGCGAAATCCTGCCCGCCTTCGAGAAGCCCTCGCAAAACCAGATCGGAGAAATCCTCTTGCGGACGCTCGGCCTCGAGCGCACCGGAGTCGGGGTCCCCGACAGTGGACGTGCGGTGATCGAGCGACAACTGATCGAATGGGGAATAGCGCGGGACGGCTTCGTCGTTCGGGACGGAAGCGGCCTGTCGCGCTATAACTATCTTTCCCCGGAAACGATCGTGCGCGTTCTCGAGGTGATGCAGCGGGATACGGCGTTCCCGGTGTTCTACGACGCGCTGCCGATCGCCGGTGTCGACGGAACTCTCGCCAACCGCCTGAAGGGCACGTACGCGGAAGCGAATGCGCGCGGAAAAACCGGTTTCGTCGCACAGGCTCGCTCCCTCTCGGGCTACGTGACGTCGGCTGACGGCCGCCTCTTGATCTACAGCCTGCTGTGCAACAACTGGACGGTCCCAGTACGGGCCGTCGAGCGCGTGCAGGACAGCATCGTGGCCAGACTGGCGGGCATGACGGCCGGCGCGCGTTAGGTGTTGACGGTCGCGGAGGCGGTCGCGCGTATTCTCGCCGACGTCCCCCGCGGCCCGGTCGAGCAGGTGGCGCTTGTCGAGGCCCTCGGGCGAGTCCTCGCCGCCGCCGCGATCTCACCGATCACCATTCCCGCCTGGGACAATTCAGCGATGGACGGCTACGCGGTACGCGCGGACGATGTCGAGCGCGCCTCCGCCGACACGCCAGTGACGCTTCCCGTGCTGGAGACCATCGCTGCCGGAGGATTCGCGAGCGAACCGCTCTCTCCGGGCTCGAGCATGCGCATCATGACGGGGGCGCCCCTTCCCGACGGTGCCGACACAGTCGTCCGCGTCGAGGACACGGACGGCGGAACGACGCGCGTCACGATCCACAACGCGCGCGACGTGCGGAAAAACATTCGCTACCGGGGCGAGGACATCCGGGAAGGCGCATGCGTCCTCGAGCCGGGGACGCCCGTGCATGCCGCGCAGCTCGGCGTCCTCGCCTCGATTGGGAGCGCAGCGGTCGAGGTCTACGCTCGGCCGCGTGTCGCCATCATGACGTCCGGGGATGAGCTCGTCGGCCTCGACCGCTTCGAGGAAGTGCAAGCGGGACGAAAGATCGTCAGCTCGAACAGCTACACGCTGGAGGCGCTCGTGCGTGCCGCCGGAGGGATTCCGGTCGCCATGGGAACGGCGCGCGACGATCCCGACGACATTCGCGAGCGGCTGAACCGCGCCACGGAGTGCGATCTGATCGTCACTTCCGCCGGTATCTCGGTCGGCGAGTTCGATCACCTTCGCCGGGTCCTGGATGAGATGGGGGTCGAGCTGAAGTTCTGGAGAGTGCGCATGCGTCCGGGCGCGCCGCTTGGATTCGGTCTCTTGCGCGGCAAGCCATGGATCGGGTTGCCGGGGAATCCCGTGTCGACGATGGTGACGTTCGACCTGTTCGTTCGACCCGCGATTCGCAAGATGCTCGGGCACGAGCGCCTCTTTCGCCGGCCGGTGCGCGTGACCCTCGAGGAGCCGGTCTCCATTGGCGCGCGACTCACGCACTTCCTGCGCGCCACCGTCCGGCCGGGCGACGACGGCCAGCTCCTCGCGCGCCTAACGGGCCCCCAGGGCTCGGGCATCCTCACGTCGATGGCACGGGCGGAAGCGCTCCTCATCATCCCCGAGGATCGACCGCGAGTCGACGCGGGCGAGACCGTCCACGCGTTTCTTCTCACCGAGGATACGCAGCTCGCCGCCGGGTTCGCGATGTGACGGGAGACGCGCTCGTCCGAGAGCTCGAAACACGTTTCGTCACCGCGACGGTCGATGTGCCGTTGGCGGATGAGACGCTGTCCATCCTGAAGCCGCGTAACTCCGACGATCTCATCAGCGAGGCGGACTACGTTCGCGACGAGCGCCTTCCCTACTGGGCGGACGTGTGGCCGTCGTCCGTGATTCTCGCGAAGCGTTTGGCCGCCGAGGCGGGGAACGGGCGCTCCTTTCTCGAGCTCGGATGCGGCCTCGGCATCGTCTCGATCACGGCGATGCGAGCGGGCTACGAGGTCGTCGCGAGCGATTATTACGATGACGCGTTGGCCTTCACCCGCGCGAACGCGTGGCGCAATCTGCGCCGGGAGCCCGCGGTGCGAATGATCGATTGGCGCGCCCTGCCCACCGACGTCGGATCGTACGACATGATCGTCGCCGCCGATGTGCTGTACGAGATGACGTACGCTGACCTCATCGCCGATGTTCTGGCCGCCGCGCTCGCCCCTCGCGGAACCGCGATCATCGCGGATCCGGGGCGCATTGCCGTAGACCAGTTCGTCAGCGCCTGCGAGACGCGCCGCCTCACGCGCATCGAGCGCGACACGTATCCGTTCGTCGAGGGCGCGATTCGGCAGAAGATCACGCTGTTCTCCATTCAGCGCTCCCGCTAGGCAGCCAGCATCTCAGTCTGAATCCGAACAGACTCATGACAACCGCGCGTGGGTCCGCGGGGTATGCAGTGTGTTCTATCAAGGAGGAACGAGGAACGGAGAAACTCCATCGAGATTCCTCATTCCTCGCTCCTCGTTCCTCTTCGCCCACCCACTGGAGATTTCGAATGCGGGTCCTCTCACGCGCGCTCGTGCTGGCGACGATCGCGCTTCTTCCTGACGTTGCCCTCGCTCAGGATACCAGGCCGCGCCTTCTTTCGCCTCGCGATTCCACCGAGCAAACCATCGGCGCTGCGCGTGTCGTCGTCGACTACGGAAGACCATCGATGCGCCGCCGAAAGATTTTCGGCAGTCTCGTTCCTTTCGGCGCGGTGTGGCGCACCGGGGCGAACGAAGCGACGCACCTCCGCACCGACCGCGATATCACGATCGGCACGATCCGTGTTCCGCGCGGCACGTATACCCTGTGGACGATCCCCGAGCGTGATGGCTGGACGCTGATCATCAACCGCCAGACCGGGCAGTGGGGCACGGACTACGACAAGACGCAGGACGTCGGGCGGGCGAGCATGAAGCTGTCGACGCTGCGCGAACCCGTCGAGCAGTTCACGATCGTGATCGAGCCGACGCGGAATGGCTCCGGCACGCTGGCCATGATCTGGGATACAACCCGGGCGAGCATCCCGATTTCCGTCGAAAAGTGACAGCGTGACGGCGCCTGCGGCGCCGTCGTCACCTCCGCGTGACCTTCAGTCCGAAGTACCTCGCCGAGGCGGTCGTACTCCTGGGCATCGCGTGGGCGGTGATCCGGTGGATCGGGCGGTCTTTGCTCGACATCTCCGGCGGCTCGCGCGATGCCGAAGGCCACCGCTTTCTCGAAAGCATCCGGCGCCCGCTGGCGACGAAGTCGCAGGATTCGTCCCCCTTTGCGCGCGCTGCCTCACGAGAGACCGCCGCTGCCGGGCGGGAGGATCCGCGATACACCGACAAGCGCCGCGTCCTCGACGTCACCTTTCGCGAGTTGCGGGCCGATGGTCCCATCGCCAACCGGGCGGCAGCGATGAGCGAGGCGGAGCGCCAGGCGATCTACGATGATCTCGTGGCGCGCCTCGAGGCCGGAAACGTGTCCGATGCCGAGCGGGCGTTCGCCCTGGCGGTGGCGATGAAGAGACTCGGGTTGAAAGGCGGGCGCGCGGCGGCAGAGGTGGTGAAAAAACTCTGAGGTAGTCTATGTCGTCGAGGTGGTCCAGGTAATCGAGGCGGCTTCACGTCGATCACCTGGATACCCTGGATCACCTCGACACCCTCTAGTTCGCCAGGCGCGCCGCGACGACTTCCGCGATGTCCAAGACGGGCGCCGCCGAATCTGCTCCGAGGGCCTTCGCCCCATCAGAAATCATCGTCATACAGAACGGGCACGCGGTGGCGATCGCGTCGGCGCCGGTGGCGAGCAGCTCCTCCGTGCGCTCGATGTTAATGCGCTTCCCTTCCCGCTCTTCCATCCACATGCGCCCGCCTCCGGCTCCGCAGCAGAGGCCGCGCGAGCGCGAGCGCTTGGGTTCGGCCAGCGTCAGCACCGGAAGCGCCTTGCGCAGCGCCTCACGAGGAGCGTCGTAGACATCGTTGTAACGACCGAGATAGCAGGAGTCGTGATAGACGATGCTGCGGGCATCGCCATCCGCATCAGCCAGTGGAATCCGGCCGTCGTCGAGGAGCCGCTCGATGAACGTCGAGTGGTGGACGACCTCGTAGTCGCCACCCAGCTGCGGATACTCGTTCCCGATCTGGTGAAAGCAGTGGGGGCAGATCGTGACGACCGTGCGAACGTGATAGCGGTCCATCGTCTCGATGTTCGCGCGCGCGAGCGTCTGCCAGAGATAGTCATTGCCCATGCGGCGCGCGGGGTCCCCATTGCACTGCTCCTCTTGACCGAGGATGGCGAACCGGATCCGCGCCGCCTGCATGATTCGCGCGAACGCCACCGTGATGCGCTTCGCGCGATCGTCGAATGAACCCATGCACCCCACCCAGAACAGCACGTCGACCGTCTCACCACGCTCCGCGACCTCGGCCATGGTCGGGATGTCGAGATCGTCCGCCCATCGCGCGCGATCGCCCGGGCTGAACGCCCACGGAGACCCCTGTCGCTCCATCGACTCGAACGCCGGCTGCACTTCAGGCGGAAAGCGCGACTCCATCAGGACGAGATTTCGACGCAGATCGATGATCGTGTCCAGATGCTCGATGCCGACGGGGCATTCCTGCACGCACGCTCGACAGGTCGTGCACTGCCAGAGCTCTTCCTCCGTGACGTACTGGTCGAGCAGGCGATGGTCCATGATCTCGGCCACGGTACGTGCGCCCGCGTCGTCGCCCTCTCCGTGCACCAGACGTGGCTGCTCGACTTCCCGTACATCGCCGACGAGCAGCGGCGCCTTTTCCATCAGCCTCTGCCGAGTGTTGATGATGATCTTGCGCGGGCTGAGAATCTTGCCGGTGATGTTCGCCGGACACGCGGCCGTGCATCGGCCGCATTCAGTGCAGGAGTAGCCGTCGAGCAGCTGCTTCCAGGTGAGGTGCTCGACGTCCGATGCTCCGAACTGCTCCGCTCCTTCCGCATCGAGGTCGATGTAGGGGATCGCCCCCTTCGAGCGCATCCCCTGCGCGTTCGAGAAGTAGACGTTGGGGATCGAGCTGACGATGTGGAGATGCTTGGAGTACGGGAGGTAATTCAGAAACGCCAGGATGAGAATCGCGTGCGCCCACCAGCTCACATCGTGGCCGAGCGCCGCCGAGGACGCACTCATGCCGGAGAGTCCCCCGGCAACCGCATGCGACACGAATTTTTCGCGAACCACCGAAGTGGGCTCGATGATCAGCAGAAAGGCATTGGTGAGGAACATCGTCACCATGAGCCCCGCGATCGCCGTGAGGATGAGTATGGCGTCGGCCTGCTCGAGTCCATCACCCTGAAGACGCCGCGGCCGCAACACGAGCCGACGAACGAGGGCGAACGCGACCGCTCCTAGCACGAGAACGCCAAACACGTCCTGGGACACCGAGTATGCCCGGTAGGCCCACGTCGGCAAGAAGCCGTACGAGAACGGTGGGTACACTCCCTGGGCGATGAGCTCGATCGTGCCCGCGGTCAGCACGATGAAGCCCCAGAAGATCAATGCGTGCATGATGCCCGGGCCGGGATCGCGCATCAGCTTCGATTGGCCCAGCGCGACGACGAGAACGTTCCGGATCCGACGCGCCGGGTGATCGCTGCGATCGATCGTGCGGCCGATCCGGAGATATCGGACCAGCCGCTCAACGTTGAGGGCGAAGAAGGCACCCGCCGCCGCGACGAGCAGCAGGAACAGAACGTTTTGGGTCGTCATGCGCGGAAGGTAGCCAACAAGAACGGGCCGCCGTAAGGCGACCCGTTCGCGTGAATGATGAATGAGGAACGAGGAGCGGCTGACTACCCATTG
Organism: Gemmatimonadaceae bacterium; assembly: GCA_035253695.1. Lineage (GTDB taxonomy): Bacteria > Gemmatimonadota > Gemmatimonadetes > Gemmatimonadales > Gemmatimonadaceae > JAICNG01. The sequence goes on along the minus strand of DATFBS010000041.1, from coordinate 21,987 downwards.
AACCTGGCTTCCTCGTTCCTCATTCCTCGTTCCTCATTCCTCGTTCCTCGTTCCTCGTTCCTTTAGAAGCCCAGCTTCAGCCCGAGAGTAAAGGCGAAATTGTGCGACGTTCCCGCATCCCGCAGATCGTCCGGATCGTTGGCATTGCGGAACTCATCCCACTTGAACGAGGAGATGTAGTCCTTGACCATCAGACGCAGGCCAAGCGCGCCTACGTTGAAGTCCGCGCCGAGTCCGGCGTTGAAGGCGACGTTGGTCGTGCCGTCCGCATCGAAGTCATTGCGGTCGGCGGTGAACTTGATCGCTCCGACGCCAGCCTGCGCGAAGGGCGAGAACGTGCCCGCGCCAGCCGCGAAGGGGAACTTGAGCTGCAGGTTTCCGTCGTACAGCCACACACCGACGTCACCGGCGAAGCTCTCACCCCCGGCGCCCGGGAACTCGAACTCCCAATTGGTGCGCGAGTAGCCGAAGTTGCCGACGAGCGCCAGGTTGGGCGTCATGTCGATGCCCAGCTGCACACCGTAAAGAGCCCCGTTGTCGTTCGTGAACTCGGCGCCATTGGCGGTCTCGAAGTGGTCGCCGTACGCGACGTAGCCCACATAGGGCGTCAGGCTGAAAACGCTCGGCTGCCCCGTCACCACTGACGACTGCGCGGCGAGCGGAGCCGCCATGGCGGCCACGAGCGCGGCGCTGACAAAGAACTTCTTCATACGACCTCACTGCTAGTGGTTTGACCGATCGGCCAGCACGGAATCGCGGCCGCCGGTGCGGCGTTCAAACGCACGCTCCATGCCCCCAAAGGGCGAAAACACGAAAGCGAGCGGGGAAAATCCCCCGCTCGCTGTTTTTAGGTAACTTGTTAAGAAATAGTGAGTTAGTGACCCTTCTTCGCCTCGCGAACCGCGGCCGTGAGCGCCGGAACGATCTCCAGGGCATCGCCCACTATTCCATAGTCCGCGATCTTGAAAATCGGAGCCTCCTTGTCGCGGTTGATGGCGACGATCGTCTTGGCCGTCCGCATTCCGGCGAGGTGCTGGATGGCCCCCGAGATGCCCACGGCAACGTACAAAGCTGGACTGACCGTACGGCCAGTCTGGCCGATCTGGTCGCTCTGAGGGCGCCACCCATCGTCCGCGACCGCCCGCGTACACCCTACGGCCGCATTCCCAAACGCCTCGGCCAGCTCCTCGACCAGGCGGAAATTCTCAGCGGCTTTGAGCCCGCGGCCACCACTCACGATCACCGGGGCCTCGCCGAGGTCCGGTTTCCCGGTCCGACCCTGAACAATTTCCTTGACCACCACGCGCGCCGTCGCCGGATCCATGGCTGGTGCCACCGCTTCGACACGTCCAGCCTTCCCGTTCGCAACGGGTGGGAATGCCCCTGGGCGCAGCGAAAGAATCGCCGGCTGCGCGGTCAGCGTCAGCGTCTGGACGACCTTGCTTGCATAGCCAGGATGCTTGGCCACGATGCCGCTGCTGGTCAGCTCGAAAGAGAAAACGTCGGCCGCCATCGGGACCCCGAGCTTTGCGGCCACCCGCGGGGCGAGGTCCTTCCCCTGCGCCGAGGCGCTGAAGACGAGAGCAGTGTAGCCACCCTCCCGCGCGCGGCCGGCGACCGTCGCCGCAGCGACCTCGGCGCTGTGATTGGCCAATGCGGGGTGTTCCACCACGAGTACGACGTCCGCCCCGTGCTGGCCCAACTGCGGCGCCTTCGAGGCGATCCCTGACGCGCCCATGATCAGGGCATGAACCTCCCCGCCATTCTTGTCGGCGAGAGTGCGGGCAGCGGTGACCGTCTCCAGCGCGACTTTTCGCAGCTCACCAGCGCGTGTCTCGGCGAATGCGAGCACCTTCGTCATCAGAGGACCTTTGCTTCCGTTTGAAGGAGTCTGACGAGCTCAGGCACGGCAGCCGCGCCTTCGCCGATGATGCGCCCACCCTGGCGATCGGGCGGAAGCTCGGTCTTCGTCACTTCGAGTCGAGGCGCCTCGAGCTGTGCAGGCTTCGACTCCAGCGGCTTCTTTTTGGCGGCCATGATGCCCTTGAGGGAGGGATACCGCGGCCGCGCGATGCCCTCGTCGATGCTCACCACGGCGGGCAGCGGAAATTCCACGATCTCGGCGGCACCCTCGAGCTCGCGTCGCGCAGTTGCCCTCCCCTGTACCACATCGAGCTTCGAAACCGCGGAGACGTTAGGCAGCCCCAGCAGCTCGGCGGTCATGGGACCGACCACCCCGCTCATCGTGTCCATCGCGTGTTTGCCGAACATGATCAGATCGTATCCGCCCGACTTCAGCTCGGCGGCCAGGGCTCGCGCCACGGCGAACCCGTCGACGGGAGCGCGATCGGCCTTGAGGTGAATCGCGCGCGCGGCCCCCATGCTGAGCGCCTTGCGCAAGGCTTCCTGAACCGCATCGGGGCCAAGCGATACGACCACGACCTCCCCCTGCCCGAGCTTCTCGGTGATTTGGAGCGCGACCTCGACCGCATACCCGTCGAAGTCGCTCATGTCGAACTTGAGGCCCGCCTCCTCGACGACCTTCCCGTCGGCACTGATTCGAAAGCGCGATTCCATATCGGGTACGCGCTTGATGCACACGGCGATCTTCATGTCACGCTCCGAACGCGTTCAGCCCCGTTACCGCCTGGCCGAGCACGAGTGTATGCACATCGTGCGTGCCCTCGTAGGTGTACACGCTTTCGAGGTTCGCCATGTGACGCATGGCGGAATACTCGGCGAGAATTCCGTTCGCCCCGAGCAGACGTCGTGCCTCGCGAGCGATGTCCGTCGCGATGTGAACGTTGTTGCGCTTGGCGAGCGACACCTGTTGCGGAGTGAACTCTCCGCGATCCTTCAGCCGTCCCAGCTGCACGCAGAGCAGCTGTCCTTTCACGATCTCGGTGAGCATCTCCGCCAGTCGCAGCTGCTGCAGCTGGAAGCCGCCGATAGGGCGGTCGAACATGATACGTGTCTTCGCATAGGAGGACGCTTCCTCGAAGCAGGCGATCGCGGCGCCGAGCGCACCCCACGAGATGCCATAGCGCGCCTGTGTCAGACACATCAATGGGCTCTTGAGGCCGCCTGACTTCGGCAGTAACGCATCCTTCGGCACATGCACGTCCTCGAGGACGAGCTCGCTCGTGTCGGACGCGCGTAGCGAGAGCTTCCCTTTCTGGTCTTTGGCGCGAAAGCCCTTGGAGTTGGTCGGAACGATGAAGCCACGAATCGAGCGCTGGTCCTTGTCATCGTTGGTTTTCGCCCACACGATCGCCGCGTGCGCTGTCGAGCCGTTGGTAATCCACATCTTCGCGCCGTTGATGATCCACGAGCCGTCACTCTGCTCGCGAGCCATGGTGATCATCCCGGCCGGATTGGACCCGAAGTCGGGCTCGGTCAGGCCGAAGCATCCGATGATTTCTCCTGAAGCCATCTTCGGCAGGTAGTGCCGCTTCTGCTCCTCGCTCCCGAACGCGAAGATCGGGTACATCACGAGCGCACCCTGCACCGAGGCGAACGAGCGGACCCCGGAATCGCCGCGCTCGAGCTCCTGCATGATCAGCCCGTAGGCGACGTTGTTGAGACCAGCGCAGCCGTACTCCTCGGGCAGGTTGGCTCCAAACACGCCGAGGTCGGCGAGGCCTGGGACGATCTCCTTTGGGAACCGCCCTTCGACGTAACACTCGCCGATGATCGGGAGCACGTTATCGTCGACGAAGCGTCGAACGGAGTCGCGAACTGCTATTTCCTCTTCGCTGAGCAGCGAATCGACATTGTAGAAATCTTGCATGGGCCGGATGATAGCCGAGGGAGGGCCTGAGAGGGAGTCGCCGCCGCGCGCGGTTTGCCTGCGGGGTGGACAGATTCAGGCGATCGCCAGTACGATTCTCACCCTTCGATCCCGGCGATACCATTTCGATTGTGCGATTCCAAATCGACCCAACACCCGACGAGAATCAGCGAGCCTGCACCGCGATTGTGGCGGCCGGGCTACCTCCGAGTCGAGCGACGCTCATCGTGATGGCGCTGTACGCCGCGGTGGTCGGAGCGGCGTACGTCTTCACGCCCCACACGCTGCTCCCAACCGCGCTCATAGGCATCGCCGGCGTGGCCGCCACGGCCATCGCGCTCCAGGCGGAAGGGCAGTGGCGGGTTCGTCGGCTGCAAGCACACGACCCACACAGCCGGGAAACGCACTACGTCGAGCTGACCGCGGAGGGCCTTCATACGTGGTGCGGACATGCTGACGTTCGGTATCCCTGGCGGGACATCACAAAGGTGGCCGAGAATCGAGAGTTCTATTTGATCGTAGGGCGCTCCGGCGGCGGGTCGGCGATTCCCAAGCGTCTCCTGGACGATACCACCGAGAGCGAGTTGCGGCGAAGCATACGGGAGTGGGCGCCCGACGCGGCGGCGGCGCTGGCTCGCGACACCGCCTAAGCCCATCACTTTCACACCACGAGGGAGCGGCAATGAAGTTCATACTCCTCGTCTACAACGACGGCACGATGGTCGACACCCTGCCGGAGGGTCAGGCCGACGCGATGATGCGCAACTGTCTCGCGCATGCGGACGAGCTCCGTCGGGACGGGCGTCTCATCGAATCACAGATGCTGGAGGAGGCGTCCACTGCCAAATCCGTGCGCATCCGGAACGGACGTGTGACCACGGTCGACGGCCCGTTCGCCGAGACCAAGGAGATTCTTGGCGGCTTCAACCTCATCGAAGCAGAGGACATCGACGAGGCAGTGGAGATCGCGGCGCGATTTCCGTGGGCGAGTACAGGGTGCATCGAGGTGCGGCCGGTACGCGACATTGGAGTGGTCCGCCGGCGCGTGGGCGCGACCGCGACCGCCGACGTGACCTGACCGTCAGGCCTGCTTTCGAATCTCGTCGCGCACGACGACCCGACGCGCGGTCGGCTCAACCCCGACTTCGCGCGCCTTTCGGCGGAATTCCCGCCCGTGATCGATGGGCATTCCGTTTTCGGCCTGCCACTGATGCACCATCTCGTGCAGCAGCGTGTGCAGCGCTTCTTCCCAACCATGCCGGCGGATGTGGCGGCGACTGATGGTGATTTCCGCCGGCCGGCCGCTCGCGCAGGGCGCGCTGTACTGCCCCAGCCGGTTTCGCATCCGTCCGGAGATTCGAATCGCGATTCGTGACAGCTGCCCGCCGAAGAGCATGGCATTGTAGTGCTCGTGCGAGCGGACGAGCGCTTCCATCAGCGGGATGTCGGACGGACGCGGGCGCGGCATGTGGTCACGTCGCGCACGCATCTCGTGGAGTGGGATCGGGTGCTCGAGAATCACTCGCTGGGCCTCCCGTCGCGCCTTGCGAGTTCGTCCGCTCACGAATGTCACGATTGCCCGGTGGACGTCGAACGGGGCGCTCAGATAGCCTCGATTGAGCCGCAGGACGCCGCGACGAAACGAGATCATCACCGAGCGATTGTGGGTGAGCAGGCAGCGGTCGATACCGCTGAGCCCCATCTCGCGCAGCCGCACGAGCAGCTCCTCGGCGGATGCTGGCGGACGGTCGAGCTCGAGCGGAAGCTGCTCGGTGACCAGCGTGAGCATGCGTCGCATGAGTCCGCTCACGCCGCGAAGCTCCGCTCCGGGCCCGCCACGAACCCTCGCTTGTCGCGCGACCAGATGAGGGTCGCAACGTGAATCTTCTGCTCGCCGAGCTCGATCACGTTGATGCTCGAGGGGCGGCCGCCGCGCGACCGATTGGAAACGGTACCGGCCGTCGAGATGACGGTGCCGCGCTTGGTGTGCTCGATGTAATGCACGGCCTCCTGATGGTCATGGCCACAGAGGACCACGTGAACGCCCAAGTCGGCGAACGCGCCGAGGATGCGCGGGGTGTTGCGGAGCCCGTGACGCTGCGAGAGCTCTCCCTTCACCGGGTTGTGGTGCATGACGATGATTCTCCAGTCGTCAGGCGGAGATTTCTCGAACTCGGCCGCGGCGCGCTCGATCTGCGACTTGCGCAGCGCGCCGATGACCCCGATGTCACGCAGATTCCAGGTGAGGGTGTGACGCGACACGCCGTGTGCAGTGAGGAGGCCGACGAACGTCGCGCCCGGGATTCGCAGCACCGGCTCGAGATCCTTGTCGATGTACTTCATGTAGTTCGCGTACATCCCGTCGCGACTGCCGATCTCCATTGGGGCACGCCACCACTTCACGTCGTGGTTCCCCGGCACGACGATCGTTTTGCTCACGCGCTGCGCATGGCGGATGAACGCGCGGGCACGCTGGAATTCACCCGAGCGCGCCCGCTGTGAGAGATCGCCGGAGATGGCGACGACGTCGAATTTCTGGTCCTGAATGACGGCCTCGATCGCCTCGATCTGCTCGGGGACGGCGGGCTTCCCGAAGTGCAGGTCGGAGGCGTGGAGGACACGCGTCATCGCAACCGCGCGACGATCGCGCTGGTGAACTCGTCGGTGGAGGCCGTCCCTCCGAGATCGCCGGTGAGCGTCTTTCCCTCCCGAATCGTCGCGTACATCGCGTCACGAATGCGCGTCGCCCGCGCGTGATCGCCGAGATGATCGAGCATCATGCATGCCGCGAGCAGCAGCGCGCCCGGGTTGGCGATGCCCTTGTTGGCGATGTCGGGCGCCGTCCCGTGTACCGCCTCGAAGATCGCCGCCTTGGCACCGATATTTGCGCCGGGTGCCAACCCCAGGCCGCCGACGAGCCCCGAGATCTGATCGGACAGGATATCACCAAACAGGTTCGTCGTCACGATGACGTCGAAGGCCTCCGGGCGCATGACGAGGTTCATCGCCATGGCGTCGACGATCTTCTCTTCGACCTCGACCCTGCCCTCGTAGTCCTTGGCGATCTCGCGACCGACATCGAGAAACAGTCCCTGCGAAAACTTGAGAATGTTCGCTTTGTGAACGATGGTGACCTTCCGGCGCCCGTGCTTCACCGCGTATTCGAAGGCGTATCGGTGAATGCGCTCCGACCCCGCGCGGGTGATGATCGCCACGGATTCGGCGGCAGCGTGCGGGTCGTCGCCAATCTTGATGTAATGCTCGACGCCGACGTACAGACCCTCGGTATTCTCGCGCACCAGCACGAGGTCGACGTTGTCATAGCGGCGCCGGCCGGGCGTCACCGACTTCGCCGGACGGACATTGGCGTAGAGATCGAACTCCTTGCGAAGCGCGACGTTCACCGAGCGGTAGCCGGAGCCAACGGGCGTCTCGAGGGGCCCCTTGAGCGCCAGGCGCGTCCGCGAGATGGACGCGAGCGTCTCGTCAGGCATGGGATCGTCATGGGCGGCCACGGCGGCCATACCGGCGAGCTGGCGGTCCCACGCGATGTCGGCACCAGCGGCCTCGAGAATGCGAACCGTGGCCTCGGTGATGCCCGGGCCGATGCCGTCGCCTGGGATGAGCGTTATCGGGATGGGCATGCGTTCCAATGATCAGTGAACGGCAAAAATGCATCGACAACTGCGAGCTGCGAACTGCGAGCGGCGAACCGCGAGCTGCGAGTTGCGAGCTGCGGGCTGTCCGCGGTTTTTATGGAGCCGCAATGAGGTCGGCGAGATTGTTCGCCACACTCGCGATCACTCCGCGGCCGTAGGTCGACGCGGTGTCGCCGCGAACGTCCCCTCCCCAGGTCGCGCGAGAAAGGCGCGCATCCAGCAACAGGACGTGGAGGACCGCGCGGCCAGCGCCGCCGATCTTCTCGAATCGCAGCTCTACCGGGAAGAGTGCGTAGCGGGCGCCGTGAAGCGCTACGAGCGAGCGGAGCTGCGAAGCCAGAGGTTCGCCCAGCTGACCATCGGAGCGACGTCGCGCGAGCGGGCGAAGGCCTTCGGCGGCCAGGGCCCTGGGATCCGGTGAATGCGCCGCATTGCGCTGCGCCGAGCGAATGAGCTGCTCCGGAAAAACCCACCGGGTGCGGAAGCCACGCTCGCCGAGCGCGAACGCGATCTCGTCATCGACGTCGGCGAGAGCCGGCGTCCGTCGCTCGAGCATGTCTGCCCACCCGAGGCTATCACCCGGCCGGATGTAATGCGCCGGGATGACGATGACTTGTTGGCCCGCGAGTCCCGCCAGCGGGCGGTTCGGCAGCGGAGCGATCTGGGCGTTCGGGTCGGGGCCGCGCGGGCAGGCGGCCACGAGAACGAGGCTGGCGAGAAGAGCGGAGCGCTTCACGAGGGTCCGGTTGTGGTCGAGGGGGTAAGCTAACGACTGCGCGGTTGAAACGGCAAAGACGTGAAAGGCCAAGGGTTTGACCCCGAAGCATCGCGTCCGCAATTTACCGCGCCGCCATACTCTGGAGCCTCGGACCGATGCCGAAGCTGTTGTCCATCCTCGGCTGGACCGCCATCTCACTGCTCGGCGCGGGCGCGTTCGCATGGCTCGCGCTCTCGCGCGGAGAGACGGTGAGCGCGGCGTGGCTGCTCGTCGCCGCCCTGTGTACGTATGCAGTCGCCTATCGATTCTACAGTCGCATCATCGCCGCCAAGGTGTTCGCGCTCGACTCGCGGCGTCCGACACCATCCCGGCGCCTCGAGGACGGCTGCGACTACGTTCCCACCAATCGGTGGATCGTCTTCGGACACCATTTCGCCGCCATAGCGGGACCAGGACCGCTCGTCGGTCCAACGCTCGCGGCACAGTTCGGCTTCCTTCCCGGCGCGCTCTGGATCATCGTCGGTGTCGCGCTCGGCGGCGCGGTGCAGGACTTCGTCATCCTCGCCTCGTCCGTGCGGCGCGACGGAAAGTCGCTCGGGCAGATGGCGAAGGACGAGATCGGGCCCATCGCGGGATTCACAGCGCTCGTCGCAGTGCTGGGCATCATGATCGTGCTCATCTCCGTGCTGGCGCTGGTCGTCGTGAACGCCCTGCGCGCGAGTCCATGGGGCACGGTGACCATCGCGCTGACCATTCCCATCGCGATGCTGCTCGGGATTTATCTCCGGTGGATTCGCCCCGGAAGAGTCCTGGAGGCCTCCGCACTCGGTCTCGTACTGCTCGTGCTGTCGGTGTATGCCGGCCAATGGGTCGCGGCGCGTCCAGCGCTCGCCGAGGTGTTCACACTCGAAGGAACCACGCTGGCGTGGTGGATCATGGCGTATGGATTTGCCGCTTCGGTGCTGCCGGTCTGGCTGCTGCTCGCGCCTCGGGACTACCTGTCGGCGTTCGTGAAGATCGGCGTCGTCATCGCGCTGGCGTTAGGCATCATCATCGCGCTCCCCCCGCTGCAGATGCCCGCGCTGACGCAGTTCGTCGACGGCACCGGACCCATCTTCGCCGGAAAGGTGTTCCCGTTCGCGTTCATCACCATCGCGTGCGGGGCCATCTCGGGGTTTCACGCGCTCGTCGCCTCCGGGACGACCCCCAAGCTTCTCGAGAACGAGAGGGACGCGCGACCGATCGGCTACGGGGGGATGCTCATGGAGTCTCTCGTCGCCGTGATGGCGCTGATCGCGGCGTGCGTGCTGACGCCGGGCCTCTACTTCGCGATCAATGCTCCCGTCGCCGCGCTGGGAACGACGGCCGAATCAGCGGCAGCCGCCATCGCGCAATGGGGATTCACGGTTACGCCGGCGGAGATTCAGGCGATAGCCAGTCAGGTCGGCGAGGAGACGATGCTCTCGCGCACCGGGGGTGCGCCGAGTCTGGCAGTGGGAATGGCGAACATCTTCTCGCAGGTGCTCGGCGGCAGTGGCGCGATGGCCATCTGGTACCACTTCGCGATCATGTTCGAGGCGCTGTTCATCCTGACGACGCTCGACGCCGGCACCCGCGTCGGCCGATTCATGCTCCAGGACCTCGGACGCCATCTCTGGGAGCCGTTCGGCCGCGTGTCGTGGTATCCGGCGATCGTGCTCTCCAGCACTATTTTCGTCGCGATGTGGGGACACTTCCTCTATCAGGGCGTCACGGATCCTCTTGGAGGGATCAACTCCCTATGGCCGCTGTTCGGTATCGCGAACCAGCTCCTGGCGGCAGTGGCGTTGTGCGTCGGGACCACGATCATCATCAAGATGGGGAAGGCGCGTTATGCGCCGATCACCTTGCTGCCGCTGGCGTGGCTGGTGGTCGTCACGATGGTTGGCGGCTGGGCAAAGATCTTTTCGGACGATCCGCGCCTGGGGTTTCTCGCGCACGCCCGGCTGCTCGCCGATCAGCTCGCGTCAGGCGTGCTGCCCCGCGGAGCGGCCGACGCCACCGCTGCGGCGCGCATGATCTTCAACGATCGCCTGGACGCCGCCGTCGCCGCGTTCTTCATGATCGCGGTGATCGTCATTCTGGCCGACTCGGCGAAGGAATGGGTGGCGGTCCTTCGAGGGCGCAAACCGGCCCGAACTACGGAGGTGCCCTTCGAGCCCGCGTTGGCAACCGAATAGAACGAGGAACGAGGCATGAGGAATGAGGAAGCTTCCTCACTCCTCATGCCTCGTTCCGATTCGGTTAGTTCGCCACCGCGTACGTCGAGAGGTGTGTGGTGAGGAACCCCACGATCGCGTGTTGACGGTCGTTTACGGCCGGCATTCGCTCCAGCGGGGCGTTGGTGGCATCGTCCACGTGCCAAACAGACACGGTTCCGCCCAAAAACTCCTGGCGCGGGCAGTGGGCATACCCTATCATGACGCCGACGGGGCGGGCGAATCCGAAGCTGCGGCGCCCCCGGGCGGTTATGCGCACGCGCAGCGTGGGACCGGCAAGGGGCTCGATCGTGAAGCGTGTAGGAGTGCGCACGGCTCGCGGGGGAATGAAGATCGTCGCGGAGCCAGCGGAGAGCAGTCCTCCTTCGACGCCAATCACGGCCGAGGCCGCGGCGGATTCCTCCGTTAGGCACGCAGCTAGCATCGGTTCAGGTTCAGCACGGCGTACCGAGAGGCCAGGTTGAGCTTGCAGGGAGTTCGTGGGCTCGACGTCACCGCAGGCGGCGGAGAGTGCGAGCAGCACCGCCGGTACGGCGGTGAGTAGGCCCGAGGGGCGGTTCGGCGAAGCCATCTAGTGCTCCTGTAGGGTCTATAGGAGCGACGCGAGGACGACTGGGGGGCAACCGGTCAGTCTGTCGCGGGATGCATTCGGTGTCGAAGTGTCGTGCGGCACATTGCAGCCATGCACGCGCGTCCACTTGACAGGGAGGAAGCGGTGATCGCGTCCGAGAGCGACCGGATCGATGAGGGGTTCCGCCTCCAAAAGGCGGGACTTCTGGAGGAAGCGCTTCAGAAATACGACGTTGCCGCACAGAGCGGTGACGAGATCGTTCGGGCGCGGGCGCTCTGCCGGATGGCAGATCTCTACCGCGAGTGGTCACGTTGGGAGCAGGCGACGGACTGCGCGCGACGGGGGGCGACGGTGGCCCGGCGAGCGGGCGAGTATTCGCTCTACGCCGAAGCGATCCACGCCGAAGCGAATGTCTATCACCAGCGTGGGGAGTTCGACGCGGCGATCCCGTTGTACGAGCGTGTTCTCGAGCTGCCCGTGGACGACCGCGTTCGTGGCCTCGCGCTCCAGAACATGGGAGCGATCGCGGCGCAGCGGGAGGATCTCGACGCCGCGGAGCGACTCTTTCTCGACTCCTATTGGCACTTCCGGCGCGCGGGTTACGACCGGGGTGTGGCTTTCGTGCTGAACAACCAGGCGGCCGCCGCGCTCGACCGAGGACGGTTCTCGAGCGCAGCGACGATCGCTCGGCAAGCGATGGAAGCGGCCCGACAGGCCGCTGATTTCGAGTTGCTGGGCATCGCCACGCTCAACTACGCGGAGGCGTTGGCGGCGCAGGACGAGCTGGCGCAGGCGGAGTCGCTGGCCGCCGGCGCACTCGGGTTTTTCGTGCTGGCGAAGAGTGAGGTCCACCGCGCACAATGTCTTCGCGTGCTTGGAGACATTTACGCGCGTCGGGGCGAGATCTCGCGCGCTCGCGCGTGCTACCTGCAAGGACTCGAGGTGGCTGTCCCGGTCAACTCACGCTTCGATATCGACAAGCTGCGGAGCGCGCTCGCCGCGCTCGGACCCAGCGATGCGCCTACCGAGCGGGTCGTCGCGGACGACCGTCGACCGGAGGACCGGCCACCCGACGACCGTCCCGACGCCGAGGAAGCCACGCCTCCGCCGCCGGGATGAGGCGGCTCTTTGCCGCGCTCGCCGGGGCGCTGCGCACGATCATCGGCGTGCCCCGGTACGACGCATATTGCGCGCACGTTGCTCGGCATCATCCCAACGTCGAGCCCATGTCGCGCGCCGAGTTCGAGCGCGCGCGCTTCGACGATCGCTATTCGAGACCGGGGGGGAAATGCTGTTGAACCTGCGAGCCGCGAGCTGCGTGCTGCGAGCTGTACCTGTCGCGCTTTTCCTGGCACCAGCGGCGCTTCCGGCTCAGGAGACTGCTGCCGCCGCACCGATGTTGACCAGCGAGCAACAGATCACCGTCGCCGTGTTGCCGCTTCCCGCCGATTTACGTGCGGGTGCTACCGTCCTCGGCTACGACGCGACCGGCAAGCTCACGCCGTTGCGGAAAGGCACGGGGGAGATGACGTGCCTTGCGCCGAACAGGGCAACTTCGCGCTTTCACGTAGCCTGCTACCACAACTCGCTGGAGCCGTTCATGGCGCGCGGGCGTGCGCTTCGCGCGAGCGGTGTGACCGGTGACGCTGTCGACAGTGCGCGCTTCCGCGAGGTCAAGACCGGCAAGCTCGCGGTGCCCAGAAATCCGGCATCGCTGTATTCACTCACTGGAGACTGGAGCACCCTCGACGCCTCCACGCTCACGGCAAATGGAGCGCGCCGACTGTTCGTCGTCTACATCCCGTTCGCGACGACGGAAACCACGGGACTCTCCGACAAGCCGGCGCGCGGGACGCCGTGGATCATGGGCGCCGGTACGCCCAAGGCGCACATCATGTTCGTGCCGGAGATGTAGGGCTCGGGACGACGATCCAAAGCCCGATGCTCGCGAGCATCGCGGCCGCCGCGCCAACGCTGAACGCGGTGAACGCGCCGAACCGATCGTAGATGGTTCCGAAGATCACCGACGCTGGCAGTGCGCCGAGACCTATCGCGAGGTTGTACCAGCCAAAGGCCGCGCCTCGGCGCGAGGGCGGCACAATGTCGGCGACCAGCGCGCGCTCGACCCCCTCGGTCAGACCGAAATACAGCCCGTAAATCGCGAACAGTACCCACACATGCCACGCGTCCGTCGCGTGGCCGAACATCAGGTATACGAGCGCGTAGACCATCCAGCCGGCGACGATCACCGGTTTGCGCCCGCGACGGTCGGAGAGGGTGCCACCCGGCGTGCTCGAGAGGGACTTCACGAGGTGCAGCATCGCCCAGAGCACAGGAAGCAGCGCGGCGCTGACACCGAGCTCGCTCGCGCGAAGGAGAAGAAACGCATCGGTCGAGTTGCCTAACGTGAAGAGCAGGAGCACGGCGAGATAGGCGAAGAAGCGGGAGCTCAAAGGCGCTGGGGGCGCTGAAGGCGGTGGGGGCGCTGCGGGCGCTGGGGGCGCGGGCCGCGGCTCGCGAACACCGATGATCAACGTGATCACGGCGAACGCGGCGGGGATTGCGGCCAGCCAGAAGATGGTGCGGACGCCCACACCCATCTGCGACATCAGCACGTATACGATGAGCGGCCCTATGACGGCACCGGCATGGTCGGCGGCCCGGTGAAAACCGAACGCGCGCCCTCGCAACGCGGGATCCACGGAGTCGGCGATCAGCGCATCGCGTGGGGCGCCGCGGATTCCCTTCCCCAGCCGATCCGTGACGCGAATGAGAAGCACGTGCGCGCCGGTCTGCGCGATGGCGACGAGGGGACGAACGGCCGATGCGAGTGCGTACCCGACAACGACGAGCGGCTTGCGTCTCCTCGTGCGATCCGACAGCCAGCCGCTGGCGAGCTTGAGGAGTGCCGACACCGAATCCGCGGCCCCTTCGATGGCCCCCACGAAGGCGGCGCTCGCGCCAAGGGTAGCGGTCAGGAATAGTGGGAGCAGCGGATAGATCATCTCACTCGACGCGTCGGTGAAGAAGCTCACCGCGGCGAGGGCAATGACGTTACGACCGAGGCGCAGCTTCACTCGCTAAAGGTCGTTCACGCCAGTCCCATCCCCCACCTGGCCAACGGCGTGGGCAAGGCGCCGTACGACAGCAGCTCGTCGTGGAAGGCACGCAGGGAGAACATCGCGCCTCGCGCTTCTCGCGCGTCATCGCGCAACCGCAGGATCTCACGGCGGCCCAGGGCGTAGCAAAGCTGGTAGGTCGGGAACGCGCAGTAACGTACTGCCTCGGCACGCGCGATACTCTCCTCGAGACCCAGTTCGCTGCGGAGGATCTCGGTGGCCTTGTCCACCGTCATTCCCTTCGTGTGCAGCGAGACATCGAGGATCACGCGCAGCGCACGCCAGAGCAGATGGTGCACCTGGAAAAAGCGAGCGGCCGGATCGCCGATGAATCCCTGCTCGGCCATCAGATTTTCGCAGTACAGCGCCCAGCCCTCCTGCGAGGCCGGACTCGACAGCACGCGGCGCACATGGCGCGGGAGAGCGCAGGCCGTCACGATTTGCAGATGATGACCGGGGATGCCCTCGTGCAGTGCCGTGCTCGGCAGCTCTGCTCGACAGTGCAGCCGCCAAGGCTCATGCGGCTGCGGGAGGGTGACGAAGAACGTGCCGCGCGCGTCGCCGTCGAATGCCGCCGGGCCCTGGTAGGCCGCAAACGGGATGAGGGCGCGGAGAAAGTCCGGCGTCGGCGTAACCAGGAGCTCGCCCTGGGGCACGGTGACGAGCCCGCGCTCGACCGTGAAGGCCAGCGCCGCGCTCATTGCACTTCGATACTCGTCGATCGCGGAATCACGCGTGGGAGTGTCCTCGCGCAGCGCACGCACGACCTCACGCCAGGACGTATTCGGGCGCAGCTCCACGGCCAGGCGTTCGAGCTCCGCGATCGCATCGGCGCGCAGCCGTTCACCGAAGCGCAAAAGCTCGTCGGCATTCTCGCGGATCATATGCGCGGTGTGGAGCTTCAGATCGAATAGCTCGCGGCCGATGCCGAACCCCTGGTCTCCCGCGGGTTCCATGAGTGCCAACGCGTCGCCGTATCGGTGAAGGGCATCGACCCCTGCGTCCCGCGCCTCGGCGAGAGCGATCGCATCGATGGTGAGCGCCGTTCTCGACAGCCCGTCGCGGAGGAGGGAGACGCCGCCGGCGATCATCGCCTGGGCGGTTTCAAGAAAGACCGCCTGGGGCTCGGTCAGTGCCGCGGCCGCCTCATCGAGAAAGCGCGGCAGCGCGCGAACCCGGGCCAACAGGGCCGCCCCGCGGCCGGCTTCGTCGTCCGATGATCGAACGAGCAGGAGATGAATTCCATTCAACGCGTAGAGGAGCGCGTGCGTGGGGTTGCGCGCGTGCGGCTTCTCCCGCTCGAGCACGAGAAGGTCATGACGTGCGGCGTGGAGCGTCGCGGTCCGATCGATCTCATCGTCGAGGGTGGCGGCTTCGACCTCCTCGAGACTCGATGTATAGGAGCGCAACGCGGCGGCGTACTCCCGTAGCGACGCGGCGTCGAAGCGGGGAAGCTCCGAGTCGAATTCGTGCCGGCCGACGTAGGTCCCCTCGACGGGATTGATGCGCCAACGGAGGTCGAGGTATCCCTCGAGGACGTCGGCGAGACGCTCGCTCACGCCCGCGCGGGCTGCCGCTTTTGCTCGCCGATCATCGCGTGGAGCTCGTCGTCACGGATCACGCGATTCATCCGCTTCGCGGCATCGAACAGGAGCTGGCAGAGGGCGTCATCCGTAGGATCGTACCCATGCTCCTCGAGCCAGCACTTCACGTTGGAGAGTCCCGACACCGGAGAAATCTCGATGCGTTGCGCGAGCCCGAAATCCCCGGCGGGCACGCCCGAATAGATGCGATCGGCCAGCCACGCGTGTCCCTTCTTCCGCGCCTTGATGATCGCAGCGGCGTGCACGCCAGTGCCCGTACGGAACGCGTCATCGCCCAGCACCGGATAGCTGGGCGGAATGGGGACACCGCAGGCACGCGACGCCAGCCGTGAGTATTCCGGCAGCTTGCTGAGGTCGTGCCGGTGTGCACCGAGCAGCTTCAGATTGATCAGGAGGAGATCCATCTCGGCGTTGCCCACCCGCTCGCCGATGCCTAACGCCGTGCCGTGCACGCGGTCGACACCTTCCTCGATCGCGGCTAAACAGTTCGCGAGGCCGAGCCCGCGGTCGCGGTGACCGTGCCAGTCCAGCTTCACCTCCTCGCCGCTCGGCTCGATGATCTCCTTGCGCACGAAGCGCACGAGCCGGCGGACGCCGTCCGGCGTGGCGTGGCCGACGGTATCGGCGAGGCAGAGGCGCCGGGCCCCCCAGCGAATCGCGTGACCGTAGAGCGCCTGCAGCGTATCGGGCGCGGCTCGCGTCGTGTCCTCGGTGACGAACATGACCGGGAGCCCCTCCTTCACCGCGAACGTCACCGCCTCCTCGCTCACGCGCAACATCCTCTCCAGCGTCCAGTCCTCGGCGTACTGCCGGATCGGCGAGGAGCCGATGAACGTCGCGGCCTCGATGGGGATGCCAGCCTCCTGCGAGATGCGCGCGACAGGCTCGACATCCGAGATCACGGTGCGTGCGGCGCAGTTCGCCTCGAGCGAGAGACCCGCCGACGCAATTTCCTTGGCGAGGGCGAGCGTGTCCGCGCGCGCGCGCGGTCCTGCACCAGGCAGACCGATGTCGGCGGAGGCGATGCCGAGCTCCACCATGAGGTGGAGCAGACGCTTCTTGTCTTCGATGACGGGATCGGTCACCGAGGGGCATTGCAGGCCGTCGCGAAGCGTCTCGTCGTTGAGCTCCACATAGCAGGAGGCCCAATCGAAGGGGGCGCCCTCCTGGTTCCAGTCGTGGATCAGATCCTGTTCGCGCATGGAGAGAATGTAGTGCGAGGGGGCGGGCCAAGGGCCAGGGGCCGAGGGCCAAAGGGTGGGTCGAGTGCCATGGAGCGACCCCTGACCCCGCCCCTGGCCCTTGGCCCGCTCCCCCGTCCACATTCCTCCCATGCTCCGCGCACTGTGGCACCACTACGCCCTCCGCCAGGCGCGAGCCCAGCTCGCCTCACGCGATCACGCGATCGTCGGTGACCAGATCGCGATATCGGAGATCGCCGCGCCAACTGGCGAGGAGAACGAGCGGGCTCAGTGGGTCGCGCGACGATTCGAGGCACTCGAGCTCAGCGACGTTCGCATCGATCAGGTGGGAAATGTGATCGGGCGCCGACGCGGAAGAACGGACGGGCCGCCGGTCCTGGTGTGCGCACACCTCGACACGGTCTTTCCTCGTCAGACGCGCGTGAGCGTGACCCGACTGGGGAACCGGCTTGCCGGCCCCGGGATCGGCGATAACGGGCGCGGGGTGGCCGCGATGCTGGCGATCGCGACGGTGGTCGACGGCCTCACCCTCCGCACTGACCGCCCGATCGACTTCATCGGCACGACCGGGGAGGAGGGCGCGGGAGATCTGCGAGGTGCCAAGCATCTGTTCGGCCACGAAGGACGCGACGCAGCGGCGGCGGTCATCCTCGACGGCGCAGGCGACGAGCGAATCGTGCATCGCGCCCTGGCATCACGCCGGTACCGGTTGAGCTTTCAGGGCCCTGGCGGGCATAGCTGGACAGCGTTCGGCGTGCCTAACGCCGTGCACGCGGCGGCCGTCGCGACGGCACGCCTGGCGCGCATCACGCTCCCGACCAATCCACGGACGACGCTGTCGGTCGGTCGCATCGGCGGTGGAATCTCGGTCAACTCGATCCCCGATCACGCGTGGCTCGAGGTTGACGTGCGCTCCGCGTCGGCGGCAATGATCGCGCGCCTGGACCGCGAAGTCCGTGAGGCGGCGACCGCCGGGGCGTTGGAGGAGAACGCGCGCCGAGCGGCAGGCGCGATACCCCTGACGTACGGCATCGAGGTCATCGGCGAACGGCCAGGAGGCGAGACCCCTGTCGATCATCCGCTCGTGCTGGCGACCATGGAGGCGACGCGGCTC
This sequence comes from Gemmatimonadaceae bacterium, assembly GCA_035253695.1. Classification (GTDB taxonomy): domain Bacteria; phylum Gemmatimonadota; class Gemmatimonadetes; order Gemmatimonadales; family Gemmatimonadaceae; genus JAICNG01. The sequence goes on along the minus strand of DATFBS010000041.1, from coordinate 3,952 downwards.
ATCGGCCGCAATCCCGAGCTCGCGATCGCCTCGACCGACGCGAACATCCCGATCAGCCTCGGCATTCCGGCGGTGGCGATCGGCGCCGGCGGCCGCGGTGGGGATGCGCACACGCCGGGCGAGTGGTTCGAGAATACCGAGGGGACTCTCGGGTTGAGCCGGGCGCTCGGTGTGGTGGTGGAGGCCGCGGGACTTGTGGACTAGGATCAGAAGTCAGGGGTCAGGGATCAGGGGGGTGAGGGAATGGGTTTCAGGAAAAACCGCAACGCTCCTACAACCTGTTCCCTCACACCCCCTGATTCCTGACCCCTGATTCCTGACCCCTGATTTCCGAATGGTCTCCCACCGTAACCTCGCCGCGTACTCCCTCGAGATGCACCTCGTCCCCGACGAGTGAATTCCGCAACACCGAGCGGAGGATCTTCGCGTTTTGCCCCACGAGCGTATCCCGCACCTCCGAGTCCTCGACCACCGACCCGGCGCCTAACGTCACGTTCGGCCCGATCGTCGAGCGGCGGATCGTCACGCCCTCCTCGACATACACCGGATCCACGATCGTGCATCCGTCGGTCGCCGCGGGACGGCGGACGCGCCCCTTGTCCAGCATGGCGCGGTTCGTCTCGAGGAGCGTGTCGATCTTGCCCGCATCGTACCAACCCTCGACATCGATCACCCGGATCTTCGCGCCCCGGTCGATCATGTACTGGAAGGCATCGGTGAGATAGTACTCCCCTTTGTTCTTGGGCTGCTTCAGCACCCAGTCGATGCCCTCGTACAGCAGCTTCCAGTTCTTGATGTAGTACAGGCCGATGTTCGCACGCTTCGAGATCGGCGTCGAGGGCTTCTCGACGATCCTGGTCATGTTGCCCTGGGCATCGGTGACGACGACGCCGAAGCGCTGATAGTCCTCGACTTCCTTCACCCAGATGATCCCGTCGGCATCCGTCGTCTTGATGACCGAGAGGTCGGCGTCGAAGATCGTGTCGACGAAGATGATCAGGACGGGTTGGTCGACATGCGTGCGGGCGAGCGCGACGGCGCCGGCGGTACCGTCCTGGACCTTCTGCTCGATGAACACGGCGGGAAAGTCGAACTCCGCACGGACGTACTGTTCGACCTTCTCCTTCAGGTGCCCCGTGATGTAGATGATCTGCTCGACGTTGCCGAGCTTCTCGAGGTCGTCGAGGATGTACGCCATCACCGGCTTGCCGGCGACCTTGAGCATGGGCTTGGGCGTGATGTGCGTGTGCGGACGGAGCCGCGTGCCCTTCCCCGCGAGCGGAATGATCACCTTCATGGGGCCGATGTTCCCTCGCGTCCGTAGCGGTCCTGAAGCCTGACGACATCGTCGAGCTCGGGCGTCGACGCCTCGAGAATGTCGCAGTCGGTGATCGCCTCCATGTAGTGCACCGTACCGGGTGTGATGCGAAAGGCGTCGCCCTCACGCAGCCGAACGTCCTCGAGCTCGTCACCGAGCTTGACCCAGTATTTCATCTCGCCCTTGAGCAGGTAGACGGTCTCATCCTTCCGATTGTGGTACTGCACCGAGAGCGCGTGGCCCGCATTGATATGAAGCACCTTGCCGACGTAGCGGTCGGTATGGGCCCAGATGATCTCGTAGCCCCACGGTTTCGGGACCCGCTTCACGCCTGTTCGACCGCTCACGGGTCTCCCTGGAGGATTGACGGGCATACAACGGCAAGATGACAGAATTCAGAATACAGCATTCAGAATGCAGTGGGTTCATTCTGAATGCTGTATTCTGAATTCTGTCATCTTTGCCGTTCAGAGAAATGAAATATCTCTTCCGCCGGAGGGCTTGGCAATCGGAACGGAATATGCTTTCCCCGCCGTCATGCTTCTCTCGCCTCGCTATCTTCCCCGCCTCGCCGCGACGGTCGGCCTGTTCACGCGCTACGGCCTGAAGGACTTCGCCAAACGACAGGGGATCGAAGGCCTGGCGGCGGAGGAAGCGGAGGAGCATCCGTCGGGGAATGGTGACGGCGTCGTCGAGCGCGCGCGTGCGTTTCGCAAGCGGCTCGTCGAGCTCGGTCCCGCCTACATCAAGCTTGGGCAGGTCCTCTCGACCCGCCCCGACCTACTGCCGGAGCCATACATCCGGGAGCTGGAGCACCTGCAGGACGATGTCGATCCGCTCGCGTTCGCCGTCGTCGAGGAGACCATCGAGGCCGAGCTCGGCGCCCGCATCAGCAAGCTGTTCGATGAGTTCAACCCGGAGCCACTCGGCAGCGCGAGTCTGGGCCAGGTGCACGAGGCGACGCTGCGAGACGGACGGGCGGTGGTCGTCAAGGCGCAGCGCCCGGGGATCCGTGAGTCGCTCGCGGACGACATCGAGTTCTTCCGCGAGTTTGCGCGGTTTCTCGCCGATCATACTCGCGCGGGGCAGCGGATCGACCTCGTGGGCATCATCCAGCAGCTCGAGATGGCGCTCCTCGATGAGCTCGACTACCGCGTCGAAGCGCGCAACGCGGCTGCGTTCCGGCGCGAGCTCGCTGGCTATCCACGACTGCTGATTCCGCGAGTGATCGAAGCGTACACGTCGGAAAAGGTGCTCACGATGGAGCGCATTCGTGGCATCAAGATCGACGACATTCCAAAGGTGTCGCGCGTCGAACACGATTTCGGTGCGCTGGCGGAAGAGTTCGCCAAGGGCTACCTGAAGCAGATCACCATCGACGGTCACTTTCACGCCGATCCCCATCCGGGGAACGTGTTCGTAGTCATGCCGGGGAGCCACAACCCCTGGACACCGGCGGAAGTCGTGGCGGGCAATCGGCGCGCACAGGCGCGCCCCGCCGTGACGCCGCTCTCGAAGATGGAGCAGGAAGCCCGCGAGGAAGCGATCGAGGAGGCCCCGCGAATCCCCTCGCCTGACGAGCCGAAGCTCGCGATGATCGACTTCGGCATGACGGCGCGCCTCTCGACGACGATGCGCGACCAGATCGTGCGGCTCCTGCTCGACATCGCCGACAACAAGGGAGACGATGCGGCGGAAACGCTCATCGAGCTCGGGGACGTCAGCGAGCGATTCGACCGCCAGGAATTCGTGCGCGCCGTCGCGTCGCTCGTGGGGCGGAACTACGATCTCGACATCGGCGAAATCGAGGCGGGCACCCTCCTGTACGAGATGCTGAACATCTCGTTCGCCCACGGGCTCATCCTGCCCGCGGAGCTGACGCTGCTCGCCAAGGCCTTGTTCAACCTCGACGCCGTGACGCGCTCCCTCGATCCGACGTTCTCGCCGATCACGACGATTCGCGAGTTCTCCTCACGCATCGCGAACGAGCGCGCGAAGCGGGAAATGTCCCTCAGTCGGGTGTTTCAGGTCGCGACGCAGACCTCGGACCTGATCAGCGCGCTCCCCCACCGCCTCGACCTCGTGACGCAGAAGCTCGCGGCGAACGAGTTCGCGATCAAGCTGGAGTCCCCGCAGGTGCATCTGCTGCTGCGAGGGATGCAGAAGATCGCCAACCGCGTGTTCTCGGGGCTCGTTCTCGGCGGGGTGGTCGTCGCGAGCGCAATGCTGTTGCCCCACCGCCGCACGCTGGGGACGACAGGGTTCATCATCGCGGCCCTGATCGGCCTCTATATGGTGATCTCGATCCTCGTGCAAGATAGAGCTGAGAAGCGGTAGCAAAAAGGAACGAGGAAGAAGGAACGAGGAAGAAGGAACGAGGAAGCGCGCCGCGAAGATCACGGCGCGCTTTCTGGTTTCCTCCTTCCTCGTTCCTCGTTCCTCGTTCTTCTCTATGCGCCCTGCATCATCCGCTGTCTGAGTCTCGCCAGCTTCCGCCGCACCGACCCGTCCATCACCGTATCCCCGATGCGAATGATGGTGCCGCCCAGGATGCTTTCATCGACGCTGAAATGCGGGACCACCGACTTGCCGAGCACCTTGGATAGGCGATCGGAGACCGTCTTCTCCAGTTTG
>DATFBS010000040.1:0-23117 GCA_035253695.1 Gemmatimonadaceae bacterium | reverse complement strand
CCGCCGGTGCTCGCGGCACAGCGGAGTGGGACCACGGCGTTGCTTCAGGCGGTCAGCGCACCGAATGCACGCGTGGCGTGGGTGAGTGGGCATCGCGGGACGTACGCGATCACGACCGACGGTGGCGAGAGCTGGCGCTCGGGCATCGTCCGCGAGGCGGATTCGCTTCAATTCCGCGACGTCTACGCGCTCGACGAACGCACCGCGTGGCTGCTCGCCGCCGGCGATGGCGACCGCTCGCGCATCTATCACACGAGGAACGGTGGGCAGTCGTGGACGCTGCAGTTTCGAAACGCCGAGCCTCGGGCATTCTTCGACTGTCTCGACTTCTGGGACTCGCGCCGTGGGCTCGCCTTCAGCGATGCGATCGACGGCCGCTTCGTCATTTTGACGACGAGCGACGCCGGCGCCACCTGGACGCGCGTGCCTGACGACGCGTTACCCACCGCGCGCGCGGGCGAGGGCGCGTTCGCGGCGAGCGGCACGTGCGTGCTCACCGGTCCCCGAGGACGCGCCTGGATCTCGACCGGCAATGCGCCCTCGGAGTCGCGTATTCTCCATACGGCCGATTACGGGCGGAGCTGGAGCGTCTTTCTCACGCCGCTTTCGGCTGGCGAAGGCGCGGGGGCCGCGACGCTGGCGTTCCGCGACACGCTCCACGGCGTCGCGATGGGCGGCCCGGTGGGGAGACCTAACGAGCGCGGCGACTGGACGGCCGTGACGGGCGACGGCGGCCGCACCTGGACGCTCGGTGGACGGCCGGCCATGGCGGGCCCGGTGTACGGCGTCGCCTACGTGCCGCGCACGCCGGCGCTCGTCGCCGTCGGGCCAGGCGGGATGGACTGGTCCAGGGATGACGCCACCTCCTGGAACCGGCTCGACACGCTCGCGTACTGGAGCGTAGGGTTCTCACGGACTGGGCGCGCGGGCTGGGCGGTCGGCCCGAGCGGCCGCATCACCAAGCTCATTTTCGAGTAGGCATCATGCGCTCATGCATCGTCGTCGCAGCGCTCGTCGTCACCAGCCACGTCGCGCTCGCGCAAGCGCCGCAGCGCCAGGATACGGTGGCGCGGGTCGACAGCATCTTCGCGCGATTCACCACCAGCACGCCCGGATGCGCTCTCGGCGTGTCCCGTCACGGCCGAACGGTGATGGCGAAGGCGTACGGCATGGCGAACCTCGAATACGACGTCCCGCTTACGACGGAGTCGATCATCGAGGCGGGCTCGGTCGCCAAACAGTTCACCGCCGCCGCCGTTCTCCTCCTGGCGCAGCAGGGCAAGCTTTCGCTCGACGATCAGGTGCGGAAGCACATTCCGGAGCTGCCCGACTACGGCGCCCCGCTCACGATCCGGCACATGATCAATCACACGAGCGGGCTGCGCGACTGGGGCACGGTCGCGGCCGTGGAGGGGTGGCCTCGAGGCTCGCGCGTGCACACGCACGATCACGTGCTGGACATCGTCACGCGCCAGCGCGCGCTCAACTTCCCGCCGGGGAGCGAGTACCTCTACAGCAACACCGGCTACAACCTGCTCGCGATCATCGTCCAGCGCGTCAGCGGGCGCTCCTTCGCCGACTTTACCCGCACCGAGATCTTCGAGCCCCTCGGCATGACGCGCACGTCGTGGCGCGACGATTACACGCGCGTCGTGAAGGGAAGAGCGACCGCGTACTCCCCGACGCGGACCGGCTTCCGCCTCAACATGCCGTTCGAGAACGTCCACGGAAATGGCGGGCTGCTGACGACCGTCGAGGACCTGCTCCGGTGGAGCGCCAACTTCGACCATGGGCGTGTAGGTGGGCCGGCGCTGCTGCGCGAGCAGGTCCGCGCGGCGCGCCTAACGAACGGCCGCGACATCGAGTATGCCGCCGGGCTCACCGTGGCGCGGTACCGCGGGGTCGCGGAAGTGAGTCACAGCGGGTCCACCGCCGGCTACCGGGCGTTTCTCACGCGGTATCCCGAGCACGGTCTCGCCGTCGCCGTGTTGTGTAATCACGCGGGAGCGGGCGCCGTAGCGCTCGGACGTCAGGTGGCGAATCTCTATCTGGGGCCTGCCGCGACAGACCCGCCACCGCCAAAGGCGGTGACGCTGGCGCCGGCCGCGCTGACCGCCCGAGCAGGGATGTATCGCAATGCGGTCACCGGAGAGCCGTTGCGAATCTCGGTGCGAGACGGCAAGCTGGTCGACGAGGGCGGGACCGAGGCGGTGCCACTCTCCGCGACGGTTTTTCAGAATGCGAACGGAGGCCGGGCGGTGTTCGAGCTCGGCCCCGATGGCCGTACGCGTGCGCTGCGACTGCTGCAGGCCGATGGGGACACGCTCCTGTTCCTTCCGGTCGACGCACACATGCCCACCCCCGACGACCTCCGTGCACTCGCGGGCACCTACACCAGCGAGGAGGCCGCGGCGACGATCACGATCGTGCAACAAGGCGACAAGCTCGTTTTGCGTCAGCGACCGACGGTGTCGCTCGAGCTGCGCCCCGCCTATCGTGATGTGTTCGAGGTCCCGACGGGCGATATCGTACGCTTCATTCGCGACGAGACCGGCAAAGTGACGGCGATGAGTCTCTTTCTGGGACGTGTCCGTGACTTGCGATTCGAGAAACAGTAACGAATGAGGAGTGAGGACCGAGGAATGAAACCGGCTGGCCTTTTTCTGCTGACCGCGGCACTGCTGCCCATCAATGCCGCCGCGCAGTCGACACTCATCGTTCGCGTCGCGGCCGATACCACCGCTCGTCCCGTGGCGAACGTGTCCGTCGGAATCCCGGCGCTGCAGCGATCGGCGACGACGGACAGCTCCGGCCGCGCGGTGCTCGAGCGGTTGCCAGCGGGAACGCACCGCGTGGTCGCACGCGCGATCGGCTTCCGCCCGGATTCGACGGTGGTCGAGCTCGGCGAGGGCGCAACTCGCGAGATCGTCATGAAGCTCGCGACGCACACGGTGGTGCTGGAGGAGGTACGCGTCAGCGCCCAGGGTACGGCGCGAACCGGCAAGATGGCCGGCTATCACGAGCGTCGCGAGCGCGGGATTGGACGCTTCATCGATCGCGACCTGCTGGAAAGGAACGGTCACCGCCGCACGGCGGACATCCTCAACACCGTGCCGGGCGTATACGTTCGCTACGGCTTCACGTCGAAGGCGTGGGCGTCATCGGGGCGCAACGCAACCGCGACCGGATGCCCGACGTGTGGAAGCGTCAACACGGCAATGATCAATCCCGGCGATCGTCAGGCCGGTGCCGGCCCCGCCTGCTACATGGACGTGTACATCGACGGTGCGCTCGTGTACAACTCCAGCATGCGCTATGCATCCTTGTTCGATCTGAACAGCATCGAGCCCGGCAGCATCGAGGCGATGGAAGTGTACTCCAGCGGCTCGAATCTCCCTTCCGAGTTTCAGAGGACGGGAGGCGCGTGTGGAGCCGTGCTCATCTGGATGCGCGTTTCTCGGTAAGAACGAGGAACGAGGAAGCGCGGGTAGGCCTTGTCGCGGGCTTCCTTCCTCGTTCCTCGTTCCTCGTTCCCATTCAATCTCCTGCCGGTTCTGGCACCGGCATCTCCGCCGTCATCTGCTTCGGCGTGAATCCGAACAACCGGCCGAGCGACTGGCGCCATTCGTCGAGGATCTCGTAGAAGGTCGGGATCGCGATCAGCGTCAGCAGCGTCGAGGTAATCACGCCCCCGATCACCGCCATTCCCAGCGGTGCGCGGAACTGCGCGCCCTCCCCGCGCCCCAACGCCACGGGGATCATACCGGCGATCAGCGCGAACGTCGTCATGAGGATCGGCCGAAGGCGGATGGCACCCGCCTCGATCAACGCCTCACGCAGCGGCAGACCGCGCCGCTCACGCGCCCACTTCGCGAAATCGATCAGCAGAATCGCGTTCTTCGCCACGATACCGGCGAGCAGGATCACGCCAATGAGGCTCATGATGTTGATCGTCCCGCCCGAGATCGCGAGCGCCAGCATCACACCGATGAGCGAGAGCGGGAGTGACAGCATGATCGCGAGCGGATCGAGGAACGAGCCGAACTGCATCACGAGAATGAGATACATGAGCAGGAGAGCCACACCGAGCGCGAAGAAGATGTCGCCGAACACCTCGGCTTGCTGCTGTGCGTCCCCACCCTGCGTGATGCGGACGCCGGGCGGAAGCGGAATCGTCGCGATCCGCGCCGTGATGTCACTAATGACCTCCCCCGTCGACCGCCCCGACACGTTGGCCTCGACGTTCACCACCAGATCCCGGTCGAGATGATTGATCACCGCCGGGCCCACGCTCTGCTCGACGCTCGCCACCTGACCTAACGGGACCGTCGACGGCTCGCCGTTCGGACCACTGACGACCAGCGGCAGCTGGCGGAGGTCGGTCGCGCGGCGCCGAGCCTCCGGCGCCAGACGCACGACGACATCGCGCACCTCGCCGCTCGGATCTTCCCAGTCACCGGCGTCGATCCCCGCGAACGCGGGCCGGAGCGCCTGCGCGACCTGCCCCACGGTGATCCCTAACGACCCCGCCACGCCGCGGTGCAGCTCCACGTTGAGCTCCGGTTTCTGCCCCTTGCTCGACAGGCTGATGTCGACGGCGTTCGGCACCTGCTTCACCTCCGCCAGCACCCGCTCCGCCGCCGCGTTCACCGCCACCGGATCGGTGCCGCGGACCTCGATCTGAAGCTGCTTCATCCCGCCCGCCCAGTCGGTCGCGAACACGGCCAGCGTCGCCCCCGACACTCGCTGAGTCTCCGTGCGCAACGTCGCGGCGAACTCCTCCGCGCTGATGTCACGATCGGCCTTGGGCACCATCTTGACGTAGATGTTGCCGACATCCACCGCACCCGATGTCCCGCCGCCGAGCGTGGTGTACGTGTAGCGAACCTCGGGATGCGAGCGCGCCAGACGAGCCGCTTCCTCCGCCTTGAGCCTCGTGTACTCGAGGTTCGACCCGGGCGGGGTCTCGACCTTGATGTTCAGCTCGGCATTGTCGTCCTCGGGAAAGAAGCCTACGCCCACGATGCCGGCCGCGGGTACCGACTTGACCCCGAAGTACGCGATCACCACCGCGAAAACGATGGTCGCCAGCCGCAGAGGCAGCGGGCCAAAGCGCACGAGGCCAAGCACCGCGATCGACAACGCGACCAGCACGACCGCCAGGCCGGTGAGGCCCTTCACAGGGAGCACGAAGGAGCCGATGAACGTGCCGATCGCGATCACGACAACCGGCAGACGATGGTCGAGCGCCCACGCGATCACATGCTTGTAGTCCTGCGAGCGGCGGTTGAACCACGCGTTGAACCGGTCGAGCTTCTTCGTGATCCACGCCTTCTCGTGCTCCTCCTTGTGTGGATCCTTCCAGTACGCCGACAGCATCGGGTCCAGCGAGAACGACACGAACAGCGATACGAACACCGACGCCGCTATGGTCAGTGCGAAGGGTTTGAACCACTGGCCGCCGACCCCCGGCATGAACGCAATGGGCACGAAGACGGCGAGAATCGAGAACGTCGTCGCGGCGACGGCCAGCCCAATCTCGTCGGTGCCTTCGCGCGCCGCGGTGTAGTGATCTTTCCCCATCTCGACGTGTCGCACGATGTTCTCACGCACCACGATCGCATCGTCGATCAGGATCCCGATCGCGAGCGACAGGCCCAGCAGCGACATCGTCTCGAGACGGAAGCCGAGTGCCCACACCGCGATGAACGAGGCGAGCACCGAAATCGGCAGCGCGATACCGGTGATGACCGTGGAGCGCCAGGAGTTCAGGAACAGAAAGACGACGAGGACCGTGAGCAGCGCGCCCTCGATGAGCGCCTCCTGCACGTTCCGCACGGAATTGCGAACCTCGTTGCCGCTGTTCTTCACGACATCGATGGTCGTGCCCGCCGGAAGCGTCGCCTTGAGACTGTCGATGCGCTCGAGAATCTCATCGCTGACGGTCGTGGTGCTGTACCCCTTCGACTTCTTGACGTCGATCCCGACCGCCTCACGCCCATTGTACACGGCCGCGGTGCGCTGCTCCTCGACGCCGTCGAAGACGTCGGCCACTTGCCCCAGCCGAATCAGCTGCCCATTTCGCTCCGCGACGACGAGCTGCGCGAACTCTTGCGGTGACTCGAGCCGTCCCTTGAGCCGGATCGAGCGCTCTTCCAGCTCTCCGGTAACGCGGCCGACCGGTGCGGCGAGGTTTTGCAGCTCGAGCGCCTGGACGACTTGCGAGACGCCCACGCCCGCCGATTGCAGCGCCTCGGGCTTGATCTGCACCGTGAGCTCGCGCTCGACGTTCCCGGAGACTTGAACCTCCGCGACCCCCGGAATCGACCGCAGGAGTCTCGTGATCCCAGGATCGGCTAACCGCGTCAGCTCGGCCGGCGTCAGCGACGTCGACGAAAGCGCGAGGGAGACGATCGGCAAATCCGTGTCGTTGTACTTCCTAATGATCGGCTCTTCGAGCTCGGTCGGCAGATCGGCGCGGATGCCCGAGATCGCATCACGGATGTCCTGCGTCGCCTCGGCGAGTGGTTTCGCGAACTCGAACTCGATGATGACACTACCGAAGCCATCCTCCGCCTTTCCCCACACCTTCTTCACGCCGGAGATGGAGGAGATCGCTTCTTCGACCGGATCGAGAACCTCGCGCTCGACACCATCCGGTGAGGCGCCTGGATAGATCAGGCCGACGGTGACGACGGGCGGGGCCACATCGGGGAATTCGTCGGTCTGCAGCCGCATCAGCGCGAAAATGCCGAAGATCGTCAGCGCCAGCATGCTGACGATGGTGATGATCGGCCGCTTGATCGCAAAATCGGAAATGACCATGGAAATGCTCGTTCGGTTGGATACGCGGCGTTACTGGTCGCTGATCGGCTTCACGCGCACCTGCGATCCCGGGGTGACACCTAACGCCGCGCCGATCAGCAGCGTGTCCCCGGCCGATAACCCACGGCGAATCTCCACGCGCTCGGTGGCATCGTCCTCCAGCCCAAGCTCGACCTCCACTCGCTCGGCACGCCCGTTTTTCACGCGGACGGCGGTGGGACGGATCCCTCGCACATCGATCGCGTTCTGCGGCGCAACGACCGCGCTTCGCGCATCGGTGGCCACGCGGCCCTCGGCGAACAATCCCGCCACGAGACGCCCGCCGACATTTGGAATCGCCACGTAGATGCGCACCTGACGAGTGTTGGGATCGGCGGCCGGATTGATTCGCTCGACACGACCGGTGAAGGTGCGGTCCGGATACGCGTTGACCGAGAATTCCACCGGATCGCCGGCGCGCAGCGCCGTCAGAGCCTCCGCCGGCACCGACGCCTCGAGACGCATGCTCGAGGGATCCACGATCGTGAACATCTGCGAGCCCGGCTGAACGACGTCGCCTGCACTGGCAGCGCGCTCACTCACCAGGCCCGCGAAGGGCGCACGAATCTGCGTGTTGTCGAGCTGCCGCTGCGCGAGCGACAGCCGCGCTCGCGCATCCTCGAGCTGGGCATCGGCCGCGATGCGCGCCTGACGGGCGGCGTCCAGGTCGCGCTCGGCCACCGCGCCCGCTTCGGCCAGCCGTTGTGCGCGCTCTTCGTCCCGCCGCGCCACGTTGGCGGCATTCTGCGCCGACGTCACCAGTGACCGCGCCGAGAGCCATTGATCGCGAATCGCCGTGTCATCGATGCGGGCGAGGAGCTGCCCCTTCTGCACGGCTTGTCCATTATCGGCCAGCGACTGCACGACCGTGCCGGTGATCTCGGCGCGCACGTCCGCCTCACGAGCGGCCTCGAGTGAGCCGGAAAGCAGTGGCCCCACGCGCAGCATCGTCTGCTCCGTGACGGCGATGTTCTCCACACCGACGTCGACGGCCGGCGTCTTGTTCTCTTCGGCGTTCGCTTCGTTGTCGCGGCGGCAGCTGGTCAGCGCCGCCAACGTGAGGGTGACGAGGACGGTTCCGTGAATGAGTGGACGCTGGGAACTCATGGGGCGAATGCTCCGGTCTGGCTACCAGTGAATGCCGCCGCTTGTTGGGGGCGTTGAGAAGTGGATTGGCGCTGTTGCTGCTGCTGTGCCTGCTGCGGTGTCGCGGGAGCGCCTGATGGCGGCGCTCCGATCGCGCCGAACGGGAGATCGCGCAGCAGTGCGACCCGAGCCCGGGCGACCGCCAGGTCCCGCGCCGCGAGCGCGCGGTTGGCCGAAGCCTGCTCGAGCAGAATACGAGAGTCGGACAGCTCGACTTGCGTCGAGATGCCCTCGCGATAGCGAATCTCGGCGATCTGATACGCGCGCCCTGCCTGCTGCGCCGTCCCGGCGCTGGCGGCGAAGGACGCTTCGGCCGCCTCCAGCCGCGCCATCGCGGCGTACGAGTCGAGCTCCGACAGCTCGCGCGCCTGCGTCAGGCGATAGCGCGCCTCCTCGAGATCGGCCTGCGCCACACGCACGTCGCCAGTGATGCGCCCGCCGGTGAAGAGCGGCACCTGCAAGGCGACGCCGACCGTCCAGTTCGTGCTGAAGTCGTTCCAGACGGGCAGGCCCGTTTGCGGATAGGCAACCCGGCCGTACTGCATGTTGACGCTGACCTGCGGCAGACGCTGCGAACGCGCGACGCGTAGCGCATTGGCGCTGACCTCGACCGCATCGGCCGCCTGGCGAACGGGCGCGCGTTCGGCGGGGACGACCGAGTCCGGACGAGTGACCGGGCCGCTCGTCAGGCGCGCCGGAATCGCGACCGTCGTGTCATCGAGCGGTGTCGTCAGCGTGAGCGGCTCGTTGAGCGGCAGGTTGAGCAGTTGCTTGAGCCGCATGAGCGCGATGTCGCGATCCGACTGCCGCTGAATGAGAATCGGACGCTGATTGTCTCGCGACACGGTCGCGCGGAGGAGCTCGAATTCAGGCTGGTTCCCTACCTGACGCGCCAACTGGGTATGACGCAGCGTGGTCTCGGCCTGCTCGAGCGTCGAGACGGCGATCGCAACGAGCCGTTCGCTCAGTGCGGCATCGTAGTACGCTTCGATCACGTTGAGCACGAGCTGCGCGCGCGTCGATGCGAGCGAGGTCTCGGCGATCCGCCGCCCAGCGCCCGCCATTCGCGTCTGCGCGGCGACGCGTCCGCCCGCGAACAGCGTCTGCTGAACGTCCAGGCCGAGCGTCCAGTTGTTGCGCTGGCCGAAAGGCAGCGCGCTGAAGTCGAAGCCCCCGCTGGTGCAGCGCGCGGCGTTCTCCAGACCGGTCAAGCGCTCGGTGGTCGTTCCGCCTGGGTTCAAATAGTTGAAGCACGTCGGACCGAATGCGTCGTTCGGATCGTCGTCGATTGGATCGAGCGCCTGCGGATTTCGCGGCGGCGCATTCTCGGCGATGTCCTCGAACTGCGAGGCCAGGGTCCGAGTGTAGCCGAGTGAGGCGAAGACCTGTGGAAACAGCTCGCTGCGGGCGCGCATCTGCTCACCCTGCGCGCGGTCAGCCGCGGCACGAGCGATTCCGACATCTTCGCTGGCGGTCTCCGCGATGCGAAGTGCATCGGCGAGCGACAGTGATCGACCGGCCGCGACTTGCTGCGCGGAAAGTGGCGCAACGACGGCTGGCGTCAGCGCGATGAGAATGGCGAGTGTCGTTAGGCGAGACATCATCGGATCCCTGTTCTGGAAAAGCCTAGAGTGAGTCAAGGGCCACGGGCCAAGGGCCACGGGCCCCACGGGGCGGGTCACGGGGCAGGGAGTAACGGCCGACCCCTGGCCCGGCCCTTGGCCCTTGGCCCTTGGCCCTCGGCCCTCGTGGGGTTCCCCCCATTCGTGCCCTCCGCAGCGCCGATCGCGCGGAGAAAGAGGGCCGCATAGCGGTCCGCCGACTCCTCGAGTGAATCGTGGTACAGCTCGGGCATCACATCGCGACCCATCGCGTCGGCGAAGAGCGTTCCGAAGAACATCAGCGCCGCGGTGCGAGCGTCGACATCACCTAACGCTCGTCCTTGCGCCTGGAGCTGCTCCACGTAGGCGGAGAGGCCCAGAATGACGTCGCGAGGCTTTTTGCCGATCAACGGAAGAATCTCGGGGCGCTCTTCGACTTCGCCGAGGCTGGTGCGGATGATCGAGCGGAGCTGAGTGAGATGGCGAAGCTCATCACGCACCCACGTTTTGATTTCACTGACCGGTTCTCCGGGCGAGGCGGGGACCGTTGCGCAGTCGCTGCGGAGGTTGGCCTGACGTACGGCCTCGAGGATCAGCGTGGTCTTCGAGCCGAAGTGACGGAACAGCGTGATCTCGTTGACGCCGGCTTCCTGGGCGATGCGCCGGGTGGTGGCGCCTCGGTAGCCGGTTTCGGCGTAAACCCGGGCAGCGGCGTCGAGAAGGCGTTCACGAATGGAGTTCATGGGGCCGAGTCTATCCGAAACATGTGTGTAAGCGAGTGAGTACTTGCTTCGCCGTGCTCCACAGTCAACGGATTCACGTTTGAAAAGTTCCTGGCGACGGCGGGGGATGGCGGCGCTCTGACCCCGTCGCAACGCGTCTCGAAAGAAAAATCCCCGGCAGGGATCGCTGCCGGGGACGGAATCAATCGCGTAACTCCAACGTGCTCATTTCTTTCGCCACTCGTTCAGCAGGCCGTAGGTGAGGCCGATCATCGGAATGGCGAGGAAAAACCACCAGGTGATAGCGCCGTAAAGCGGCATGTGCGGGAACCCTGTCAGCCGGTGCGGCTGCGAGAGTCTCGTCCCGCCATAGAAGATGAAGGTGGCGACGAGCAGCCCGGCGACGATCAACCAGCCGACGAAGAGCCCGAGAAGTCGCGTGCGAGAAGCCATGGGGTGCGCGGTTGGGGAGTTTCCCCGATGTTAGTGGGCCAGGGGCCACGGGCCAAGGGCCTTGGCCGCCGACCCGCTCTCGCTGCATGATCCGGGCATGGAGCTGATCGCCGGCCTCACCAATCTCATGCGGGCCCGCGCCGACCTTGCCGCCTTTCTCCTTGGCCTGCACCGCGACCAGGGAGACGTCGCGCGCGCGAGACTCGGGAACCTTCGCGTCCATTTGGTCGCGCACCCCGATCACGTGCGCGACGTCCTGGTGACGCACCAGCGCACGTTCATGAAGGGGCACGTGCTCCAGCGCGCCAAGATGCTGCTCGGCGAGGGCCTGCTCACGAGCGAGGGCGACTTTCACCTGCGTCAGCGTCGCCTGGTGCAGCCGGCGTTTCATCGCCAGCGCATCGCGATGTACGCACAGGCGATGGTCGATCGAGCGTGGATCACCGGCGACCGCTGGCGCGACGGCGCGACGGTCGACATGGATCACGAGATGATGGCCCTCACGCTGGCCATCGTCGCGCGCACGCTGTTCGACGCCGACGTCGATGCCGAAGCGGATGAGATCGGAACGGCGCTGACCGAGGTACTGCGCCTCTTCCAAACCGTGTTCATCCCGGGGATGCAGCTGCTCGACCGCCTTCCGCTTCCTCACACCCGGCGATTCGCGCGCGCGCGCGGTCGGCTCGACGCAACCATCTATCGGCTGATCGCCGAGCGACGCGCCGAACGCGCGCGCGGTGAGGAGCGCGGGGATCTGCTCTCGATGATGCTGTCGGCGCAGGACGCGGAAGGTGACGGCGGCAGCATGACCGATCTGCAGCTTCGCGACGAGGCCATGACGCTCTTTCTCGCCGGTCACGAGACGACCGCCAACGCGCTGACCTGGACCTGGTACCTGCTCTCCCAGCACGCCGAGGTGGAAGCGCGCCTCCACGCGGAGATCGATCGAGTGTTAGGCGCTCGACGCGCGACGGCGGACGATCTCCCCGCCCTTCCCTACACGCGCATGGTGCTGTCGGAGTCGATGCGCCTGTATCCGCCCGCCTACGCTATCGGGCGGCGAGCGCTGGAGCGCTACACCGTGGCCGGCGTGGTGATCCCGGCAGGTTCGCTGGTCGTCGTGAGCCCACTCGTCACGCAGCGGGACGCGCGCTGGTTCCCCGACCCGGAGCGCTTCGACCCCGATCGGTGGACGCCGGACGCACAGGCGACTCGCCCGAAGTTCTCGTACTTCCCCTTCGGCGGCGGGACGCGGATGTGCATTGGCGATCAATTCGCGTGGACGGAGGGGATCCTCGTTCTGGCGACGCTGGCGCAGCGCTGGCGCGCCGAGCTCGCCGCGGGGCAGCGCGTGGCGATGAGGCCGATGATCACGCTCCGGACTCGGTACGGTATGCGAATGATCCTTCGTAAGAGGAGTCAGGAATCAGGGGTCAGGGATCAGGGATGGAAAGGCGCGGCCGCTTCGCTGCCGCGCTCACCCGATGAGGGCCGCACGCGCGAAGCTCGGCGGCCCCTTTCCACCCCTGATCCCTGACCCCTGACCACTAGCTCCTACATGGATCGGTCAATGAATTCGCGGACGCGCTCCCGGTAGCTTCTGCCCGTCGTGACGCGCGTTCCGTCGACCAGAATGAGCACGAAATCCCCCTGAAACCACGGCTGCATCTCGCGAATGCGATCGACGTTCACGATCGACGAGCGGTGTACGCGCAGGAACTTGTGTGGCGGCAGGCGCTGCTCGAGACGGGTCAGTGTGTCGCGCTGACGGTAGAGGTCACGGCCGACGTGCACGACCACGTGATCATCGGCGGCCTCGATCCAGTCGATGTCTTCGATGCGGACGAACAGCAGGCGCCCGTCACGCTTGAGCGCGATACGACGCGGGACAGCG
This sequence comes from Gemmatimonadaceae bacterium, assembly GCA_035253695.1. Classification (GTDB taxonomy): domain Bacteria; phylum Gemmatimonadota; class Gemmatimonadetes; order Gemmatimonadales; family Gemmatimonadaceae; genus JAICNG01. Next base: position 10,437 of record DATFBS010000040.1, on the reverse strand, counting down.
GTGCCTTCGACGCGCAGCTGATCCACGAGCGCGGCGAGGGGCGGGCGGGGCTGGGGCGCGGGGTCGCGTAACTGCGTCTTCGCGCGCTCGATGGCCTGATGGAACCGCGCGCGGCTCACCGGCTTCATGACGTAGTCGAGTGCATGGGCATCGAAGGCCTTGACCGCGTACTCATCGAACGCCGTCACGAAGATCGTCGTCGGCATCGACTCGGCGCCTACCTCATCGACGACGGCGAGGCCGTTCAGCTCGGGCATCTGGATGTCGAGCAACACCAGGGACGGCTGTTGCGCGCGGATCGCCTCCACCGCGTCGCGGCCGTTGCCACACTCGCCGATGACGGCGATCTCCGGGTCGTCCGCCAGCAGGCCGCGCAAATGCTGCCGCGCGAGCGGCTCATCGTCCACAATCAGCGTACGAATCTGCTCCATCGAGGACTCCAGCCGTTAGGCGCCCGCCGTCTCGGCACGCGGGCGGAATGGGATGATGATGTCGACGACGAACCCGCCATGGGCGCCCCCCTGGGCGCTGAAGGCGTGGTCGTTGCCGTAGAGATGCTCGAGCCGGGCTTTGGTGTTGCCGAGTCCGATCCCCTCACCCGACGGTTCGGCGCCGCGCGAGCGCGCGCCGACCCCGTTGTCGGCCACGCGCAGATGCAGGGACCCGTTCTCTCGATAGGCGCGCACATCCACATGGCCCGGCGCGGCGCGGGGCCCGATCCCGTGGCGGATGGCGTTCTCCACCAACGGTTGCAGGATGAAGTTCGGCACCAGCGCCTGCATCGTGTCGGGCGCGACCTCCAGCGTCACCGTCAGGCGGTCGCGGAAGCGGATTTGCTGAATCTCCACGTAATGCTCCAGCAGCTCGAGCTCTCGCGAGAGGGGCACTTCCTGCTCGCCGGCATTGCGCAGCGAGAGCCGCAGCAGCTCGCTGAGGCCCGACACCATGCGTTCGGCGACGCGCGGATCGACCCCGATGAGCGCGGTGATCGTGTTGAGCGTGTTGAACAGGAAGTGAGGCTGCAGCTGGAGCTTGAGCGTCTGCAGCTGAGCGCGTGCGAGACGCGCCTCCAGCTGCTCGCGATCGCGCGCCTGGCGGAAATAGCTGATCGCCAGCCGTTCGTGCCATGCCGTCGCGTACGTCGCCACGGCTCCGGCGAGTGCGAGCAGGAGGACTTTGGCGCTTTCATCGAGCAGCGAGACGCCCGACACGCCTGGCGCATTCAACGGCGACGTCGTCGCGATCCGCCCGGACATCACGAAAAACTGCACCAGAAGCGCGTATTGGCCGACCGCGAGCCCCGACACGAGCGCCGCGCGCGCGGTGGACGACGCGATCGGACGCGCCGCGAGGATGACGAAATAGGACAGAAAGATCGGCGTCTTGAGTGCGAGCGCCGCCGACTGGGCGAGCGCATAACCGAGGATGATTGCGCTCACCGCCGAGATGTCGACGAGCGGATTGGCGATGGAGAGCCAGCCCGGCAGACGCTCGCGACGATAAAAGATCAGATACTGCGATATGGTCCAGGCGAGCGTCGGCGTGAGCACGAGCACGTTGACACGATTCAGCGCCGGGGTGAGGCTCGGAGCGTACGCGAGCGCCGCGACCGCCAGCAATCCGAGGACCCCGGCGCGCACGCCATTCAGCAGCCGCTCGGCGCGCTCTCGCTGCACGTCGAGAAGGTGACGGGCCGATTCCGCGCTCTGCCTGGCCTCTTCGCTCATCTAGCCCCCGTCGCGCTCGACCGCTTCCACCTCGAGAACGAGACGGACCTCATCATCAATGAGGTACCGACGCGGATCCCACCACGGTGCGCGCCGGGATGGACCGACACCGAAGTCCGATCGGTGAAGGGTGACCCGGGCGCGGGCATGCATACGGCGCTCGGTGCCGTCGAACCGGCATTCCTCGACATGAAGCACCACTTCGCGCGCCGCGTTGCGCACCATCAACACGCCGATTACACGAGCCCCGCCGCGACCATCGGGGACGATGCGCTCGCTCTGGAACGTCGCCTCGGGACACTGCCGCAACGCAAGGTAGCCTGCGCTGCACAGGTGCCAGTCGCGAAGTCGAATGCCGGTCGCCAGACTCGCGATCGGTACGACCGCGGTGACCGACCTCGCCGAGAGCGCTCGCGGGTCCATCTCGAAGATCTCGCCGCGCACGTCACCGAATTCGCCGTGCACGCGCAGGAACCCGAAGTAGCGCACGTCGAAAGCGAGGCGCGAGCGACGCGAATCGATCGAAAGCGATCCCGTAGGAGCGACCGCTCGGTCGCGCGCCTCCAACATGCGAACACAACCTCCAGGGTTCGACGAACGATGCAAAGGTAGCGCGGCCTGCCGCGAGTGCCGCGCGCCGTGCGGTGACGGTCCCGCTCGGCGGGGCGAAACGCTTCGGGAGCCATGCGAACTCCTCCGCTCACGGTGCGGCCGACGTCGGCCCACTCCGTGAAGGAATTCTCACACGCACGCTGCGACTCTCGTTTCCCACGCGATCCACCGCACTGACGACGATCTCGTCAGGGTACGGCGTCACAGAATCGAAGGTCACCGCGTGCGATCGCTGCCATCCTGGGAGTACGTGTATGCTCCACGTACCGCTGGTGCGCCTCCGGACGATCCACCGCCAAATCGCCTCCTTCCCCGATGGGAGCATGCGCAATCCCAGCCCTCCAGTCACTGTGTCGACGCGGGCCACGACCGTGGGCCGCCGGGGCGGGATGCTGTCGAGCCACGGCGTCGGCGGGACCAGCGCGGCCTCGGCATAGGCGCCCCGGCCGAGCTGCGTCGCGATACTGTCGCGATTCTCCAGGAAGACCTTCATGCTGAAATGGATATTGCCTGTGGCGCCCGGCAACGCTCTCGTGAGGCGGACCTGCTCGAGAATCTCTGCCGGCATCCATCGGCGGGTGGAGTCGCTCGCCCCGACCCGGCTCGTGAAATTCCCCGGCCACAGATGCCGGCGCTTCACGTTTTCCTGAGCCCACCAGGCGAGCAGCGTGGGGTAGCTTTGCGCCGGCGGCTGGATCGCCCAATAGAGCTGTGGGGCGAAATAGTCCACCCATCCCTCGACGAGCCATTTGCGCGCATCGGCGTAGATCTGCTCGAAAGGATCGAACCCCTGAATCGTCGGGGGATTCCCGGGGCGCCAGATTCCGAAGGGGCTCACGCCGAACTTGACGCGCGGCTTCGTCCGCTTGATGGCGCGATACAGATCGCGCACGAACACGTCGACGTTGCCGCGACGCCAATCATCCCGTGAGAGCGCGCCGCCCTTCGCGACATACTGCGTCCAGCTCACGCTATCGGGGAACTCGAGCAGTGTGCCTGACGAGTCACGCTCCTTGTAGGGATAGAAGTAGTCATCGATCTGCACGCCATCGATGTCGTAGCGGCGTACGACGTCGGCAATGACGCGAATGGAATAGGCCCGCGCGGCCGCGAGCCCCGGATCGAGCCACAGGTGGCGTCCATAGGCGAGCACGAGCTCGGGCTGGCGACGCGAGATATGCGTGGCGGCCGGCTCGGAGACAGCCGTCGGGTGGCGCGCGCGGAAGGGGTTGAACCACGCATGCAGCTCGAGCCCCCGTCGATGCGCCTCTTCGACCGCGAACGCGAGCGGATCCCAGGCTGGCTCGGGGGCGACGCCCTGCCGGCCGGTGAGATACTCGGACCATGGCTCGTGAGGCGAGGGATACAGGGCGTCGGCCGCGGGACGAATCTGAAGCACGATCGCGTTGAGCCCGAGCGCGACACTCCGATTGAGCACGCGAAGCAGCTCTTCCTGCTGCTCCCACGTCGAGAGCCCCGGCTTCGACGGCCAGTCGATGTTCGCGACCGACGCGACCCACACGCCGCGGAACTCGCGTCGAATCGGGGGAGCCGAGTCGGGGGACTGTGCGTGGAGTATCGCCGTCGACGAGGCGATCGCGGCGGCCAGGAGGAGCTTGGAGATTGTCATACCGGGAGGTTGTGGCGCGGGAGAGCGGCGGGGCAAGGGTGCTTCGGGGTCAATACGGCCGTTGCGGCGCGGCGCCCCCCTGAAAAGCGGTAGCACAGAGACACACAGGGACATGGCACGGAGACACACAGAGAACTGTGACGACAGCTGACGTTGGAAAAGCTTTGGCAGTCGCAAGTCTTTCCGTGTGTCTCTGTGCGATGTCTCTGTGTGTCTCTGTGCTACGCTTTTCAGGAGGGCTTGCAGCGTAGAGAACGAAGGCCCTTGCGCACCTCCCGCTGAATCCGCAGCCTTTCACACCCATGCGCCTCGCCCTCTTCGTCCTTGGGCTTCTCCTCGCATTCCAGGCAGAAGCCGCCGCCCAGCATCGCCCGCCCTCGCTCGCCGAGCTCGACCGCCGCTTCCGCGAGCTCGCGCAGGCTCAGCGGACACGCGCGTCCAGCGACTCGGCCCGGCTTCGCCAGCTCGCCGAGCTGTACTTCGAGTGGCAGCTCACCGAGTCGCCAGAATTTGCGACGTACGCGGGCCATCCCGGACACGACCATCTCTGGACCGACCTCTCCTCGAGCGCGATCGCGCGGCGGAAACGCGAAGCGGGGCGCACGGTCGCGGTGCTCCGGACGATCGATCGGCAGCGGCTCTCGCCTGCCGACCGACTGACGTACGACCTGCTCATGCACGAAGGGCAGAGCGCGATCGAGCAAGCTCGTTTTCCGAGCGAGCTCCTGCAGGTTACGGCGTTGAGCGGCATTCAGCGCGACATTCCCGATGTCGTCTCGCTCATGAAGATCGCGCGCGCCGAGGATGCGAATGCGCTCTTCGATCGCCTGCAGTCGTTTCCGCGACTCGTCAGGCAGGTCATCGCGCTGCTCGACACGGGACTCGCTCGCGGCATTACACCGCCACGCGTCACGCTGCACGGCGTGGCCGATGCGGTCGCGAGACAGATCGTCGATGATCCTGCGGCCAGCGCCATGATCGCCCCGCTCGGCAGACTGCCCGCGTCAATGCCGGAGAGTGAGCGCGCGCAGCTGCGCGAGCGCGGCACGGCGCTGGTGCGTGACTCGGTGCTTCCGGCGTGGCGCCAGCTGCACCGGTTCATCACCGATCGCTACGTCTCCGGCGCCCGCGAGAGCATCGGCCTTTCGGCACTTCCGAACGGTGAAGCATGGTATGCCTTCGCGGTGCGGCAGTACACGACGACGGACATGTCGGCAAGCGCCATTCACGAGCTGGGCCTGCGGGAAGTCGCCCGCATTCGCGGCGAGATGGACAGCGTCATCGCGCAGAGTGGATTCAAGGGCAGCTTCGGGGAATTCATCCAGTTTCTGCGTACCGATCCGAGATTCTACTTCACCGATACCGCCAGCCTGCTTCGCGAGTACCGCGACATCGCCAAGCGGATCGACCCCGGACTCATCCGATTGTTCGGTCGCCTGCCGCGAATGCCGTATGGCGTGGTCGCGGTCCCCGCATACTCGGAGCGCAACGTCACCACGGCGTACTACATGGCCGGGTCAGCGGAGGCCGGGCGTCCGGGGTATTTCTACGCCAACACCTACGACTTGAAGTCGCGACCCAAGTGGGAGATGGAGGCACTGACCGTCCACGAGGCGGTTCCCGGACATCACCTTCAGATCGCGATCGCGCAGGAGCTCGAGGAGGTTCCGGAGTTCCGCAAGCATCTCGGCTTCACCGCGTTCGTCGAAGGTTGGGGGCTCTACTCCGAATCGCTTGGCCACGATCTGGGATTGTACACCGATCCCTACTCCCGCTTCGGCGCACTCACCTACGACATGTGGCGGGCAGTGCGACTCGTGATCGATACCGGGCTCCACTCGATGGGATGGTCGCGGCAGCAGGCGATCGACTACTTCGCGGCAAATAGCAGCAAGCCCCTGCACGACATTACGGTCGAGGTAGACCGCTACATCTCGTGGCCGGGGCAGGCGCTCGCGTACAAGGTCGGCCAGCTCAAGATCCGCGAGCTGCGCGACCATGCCAGTCGCGAGCTCGGCAACGCCTTCGACATCCGCGCGTTTCATGACGAGGTGCTCGGCGCGGGCGCGGTGCCGCTCGGCATTCTCGATGCGCGCATCCGGGAGTGGGTGGCGCGCCAGAAGCAGCGCGTATGAGGACGCCATGCCGCATGTGACGCTGGAGCGACCGCCGGCGAGCGAGTACGCGCCCTATCAGGCCGGATACGTCGCGAGTGTGCCCGAGGGCGACATCTTCGAGATCCTGTCGCGTCAGGGAGCGCAGTTTCCAGACTTCCTTCGCTCGATCGGGGAAGCGCGGGGCGGCTATCGTTATGCGCCGGACAAGTGGACGATCAAGGAGATGATCGGCCACGTCAACGACACTGAGCGTGTGTTCTCGTATCGGGCGCTCCGCTTCGCGCGCGGCGACGAGACGCCGCTCGCCTCGTTCGATCAGGACCGGTACGTCCCGACGGGGAACTTCAACGCGCGCACGCTGAACAGCCTGGCCGACGAGTTTGGCCATCTGCGCGCGGCTACCGTCGATCTGTACTATCACCTCGACCCCGATGCGCTGGCACGCCGCGGCACCGCGAGCGGCTTCGTCGTGTCCGTACGCGCCATGGCGTACGTGATGGCGGGCCACGTGGTGCATCACGAGCGGATTCTGAAAGAGAGGTATTTGTAGGAAGTCGTCGAGATTCCCTTGATCACCTGGACATCCTCGACATCCTCGGCGACCTTGTAGTCCGGCGCGACGCCGCGCCGCCCCACCCCTGATGCCGGAGGTCTCATGCCGAACGACGTAAACTGGATTGCCATCCTGGTCGCCGCCATCGCGGCGTTTGCCCTTGGCGCGCTGTGGTATTCGCGCTCCCTTTTTGGACGCCAATGGATGGCCGCGCACGGGCACACGCCGGAACAGCTCGCCGCCATGCAATCGAGCATGGGCAAGACCTACGCGTTCTCGTTCATTACCTATGTGATCATGGCCATGGTGATCGCGCTCCTCATGGGCCTCACCGGAGCGACCACCGCCGTGCAGGGAATCGTGCTCGCCGTTCTCGGCTGGCTCGGCTTCGGCTTCACCATTGGCCTCAACAGCAACCTGTACTCGAACAAGCGCCCAGCGGCGTTCATGATCGACGCCGGCTACCAGCTGGTGCACGTGATCATCATGGGGGCGATTATTGGAGCGTGGCGGTAGGAAAACAGGAATTAGGAGTCAGGGGTCAGGGATCAGGGGTGGAAAGGCGCGGCAGCTTCGCTGCCGCGCTCATCTGATGAGGGCCGCTCGCGCGAAGCGCGGCGGCCCTTTCCACCCCTGATCCCTGACCCCTGACCCCTACCTCCTGCCCTCAACCACCGCGCGCTCGTAGACGGCCGCCGCGGCGGCCACGTCCTGCAGCGCCGTCCCGGTGCTGTCGAAGATCACGATCTCCTCGTCGTGAAGGCGCCCTTTTTTCTTCCCCGCGACCACGGCGCCGAGCTCGGCCCGCACATCATCGCGCGTCATCACCCCTGCGGCAATCGCATGATGCAGGTCGCCTGACGTGACCGCCTGATCCAGGATGTCGACGACGACCGCCCCGCGCGCGAGCAGCGCAGGGTCCAGCTCCTGTTTGTCGGGATTGTCCGCACCCACGCCGGCGACGAAGGCGCCGGCGCTGACATCGCCGGCGTGGAGGATCACCGTTCGCGAGGGCGTGCAGGTGATGCAGATGTCGCTCGCTCTCGCCGCGGTCGCGAAATCCGTCGCGGCAGCGACCTCGATACCGAGCTCATTCGACATCTCGCGCGCAAAGCGCGTGGCGTTCTCGCGGTCGCGGTCGAATGCGTTCACACGCGTCAGCGTTCTCACGGCCGCGACAGCGGCGACTTGCGTGCGACCCTGCACCCCACAGCCACAGATGGCCAGGACCGACGCGTCGTCACGTGCGAGATACTTCGCGGCGACAGCGGTGGCCGCGCCGGTGCGCAAGCTCGTGATCTCGCGCGAGTCGAGAATCGCCAATGGGGTTCCACGGTCGGCGTCGAAGAGCGCGATGACACCCTGGATCGTGGGCAAGCCAAAGCGCTCGACGTTCCCCGGGAAGTTCGCGTTCGTTTTTGCCGCGAAGTAATGCCGTCCGATCTGGAGCGTTCCCGCCTTGATGTGAAACGTGCCGTGCTCGGCGTGAACCCCGAGGACGCCCGGTTGAGGCGCCTTCCCCTCCCCATGCAGCCGGAACGCCTGCTCGACCGCGTGAATGCACGTCTCGATCGAGAGAAGCTCTCGCACGGCGGCCGCATCGAGGAACATCATGGCGGGATCACCGTCCCTTTCGTACCGCCCGGCCGGGCAGAGCGCCCGTGTGGCAGCCGTCGGTCACTACCGCCACGCCGTTCACGAGCAGGTGTCGCACACCTTCGGAAAGCTGGTGCGGCTGCTCGTAGGTCGCGCGGTCGATGATGGTCTCGGGGTCGAAGACCACGACATCGGCGAGCATTCCCTCCTGAAGCAGGCCGCGGTCATGAATCGACAGTCGAGCCGCCACCGCCGATGTCATCTTTCGGATGGCTTCCTCCAGCGACATCACCCCTCGCTCGCGCACGTACCGCCCGAGCGCGCGCGGATAGTTGCCGTAAGCGCGTGGATGGGTCATGCCCCGCGCGCGGGCGGGATCCTGTCCACCGGCGTCGGTTCCGAACTTCATCCACGGCTGTCGCATCTGCAGCATGAGATTCTCTTCCGAGGCGATGAAGAAGAGGCCCCCCAGTCCGTCCTCCTCTTCGATCGTAAGATCGATGACGGCGTTCACCCAATCGACACCGCGTCGGGCCGCGATGTCGGAGAGGCGCATCCCCTCGAGCGGTTTGTTCTCTTCCTTCGCGAACGATACGACCATCACACCCTCGGGCGTCGCGAGACGGCAGAGACTTTCCCACTCCGTGTATTCCCGCGATGCATCGGCATGGATGCGCGCGCGCGTCGACGAGTCGCGAAGGTTCTCGAGCAGCTTCCCATCCGCGGATGCCCACGGAGGCAGACAGGACGACAGGTCTGTCCCGCCCGCGACGTAGGCATACATGTCCGCGGTGACATCCTGTCCCGCGCGACGCGCGGAGTCGATCTTCGCGATGGCGAGCGGTCCCTTGTGCCAGTTTCGCTGTCCCGCGGCCTTCAGGTGATAGATCTCGACCGGCACGCCGGCGCGCCGGCCGATCGTCAGGGCCTCGTCGATTGCCTCCAGCAGCTGATCCGCCTCCGAGCGCATGTGCGTGATGTAGACGCCACCGTACGGCGCCATTGCCAGCGCGACTTCCACGAGCTCATCGGTCGATGCGAAGACGCCAGGCGGATAGATGAGTGCAGAGGCGAGCCCGAATGCGCCGTCCTCCATCGCGCGCCCCATTGCCGCGCGCATCGTGTCGAGCTCGGCGCGCGTCGCGGGGCCTTCAGCCATCCCCTTCCCGTACATGCGAATCGTCGACGCGCCGACGAAGGACCCGAAATTCGTCGACGCCCCACGCGCCTCGATCGCCCGCAACCAGGCATCGAACCCGCGCGCGCCGCGGAACGGATCATGGAGCCGCCGCCACGTACTGTCGGCGGTTGCCAGGATGAGATCGTTGACCGGCGCGTTCGTCGATCCTTCGCCGAGTATCTCGGTGGTGACACCTTGCGTGACCTTGCTGACGACGCGGCTGTCGCCAGTGAGGAACGCGCTGCGCGAATGGCTCTGGATGTCGATGAAGCCCGGTGCGACGACGAGCGCGGTCGCATCGATGCGCCGAGAGGCGCCCGCGTTCGCGAGCGCGCCGCGAGGGGCGATTCTCGCGATACGGTCGCCGCGAATGCCGACGTCGCCATAGAACCAGGGATTCCCAGTCCCGTCCACGATGCGCCCGCCGGTGATGACGACGTCGTACCTGCCGTCATCCGAGCCACGGCGTGTTCGCGCGGAGGCGCAGGCGGAGAGGAGCGCGAACGTGGCGATGAGACCTGCGAGTGTTCGGATAGACATGTGGCAGAGCGCCCTTGTCCCCACGGATCAGACCGTTGTTCAAACGTGAGGGCCTAAATAGAATCCCGGGCCACGCACCCACAAGAGAGAAACGCTACGCCGGCACGACCGCCTTCCACTGCGCGCGCGACGCTCTTCATCGTGCTGGGCGCGTTCTGCTTCGGCGCCATCGCGATCTTCGTCGTCCTCGCGCGGCGCACAGGCGCACCGCTTTCCTCGATTCTGGCCTGGCGGTTTCTCATCGCCGCGGTGCTGCTGACGATTGCCGCTGGCGGCATACGCGCGCTTCGTATTCCGCATCCCCGCGCCCTGCGCATTCTCCTCGTTGGCGGCGGCGGCCAGGCCCTGATTTCATTTCTCGCGCTGCGCGCGCTCGATCATCTTCCCGCCGGCACCAACGCGTTCCTCTTTTATACGTATCCGGCCTGGGTTGCGGTCTTCGCGTTCATGAGCGGAACGGAGCGCATCGATGCGCGGCGGCT
>DATFBS010000039.1:0-24419 GCA_035253695.1 Gemmatimonadaceae bacterium | reverse complement strand
GGAGTCAGGGGTCAGGGATCAGGGGGTGTTAGGGTCAGGGTTTGAGGGGAACGGCATGCGCGTCCCCTGCAACCGATATCCTGAAACCCCTCATCCCTGAGCCCTGACTCCTGACACCCGAAGTCTACGCCGAGCGCGGTACACTAGCCGCCGCGCGGGCGCGCGCGCGGTCCTCGGCCCACAGCGACCAGGCCAGCATGAACGCGCCGACGCTCACCGCCATGTCGGCGACGTTGAACGTCGGCCATCGATGCACACCGACACCGATGTCGATGAAGTCGACCACGCCCATGGGGTGGCGAATCCGATCGATCACGTTGCCGATCGCCCCCGCGCACACGAGCCCGATGGACGCAATGCGAAAGCGGTCGCTGTCCGGTGTCTGCCGATAGAGTCGCCCGAGAATGACCAGCGCCACGATCGCCAGCAGCAGAAACAGCCAGCGGGAGTACGGCCCTAACGAAATGCCGAACGCCGCGCCCGTGTTGTAGACGAGCGTGAGCCGGAGCCAGTCGCCGACCACTTCGCGGGGAACGCCACGGGGTGCCAGCGAACCCTCCGCCCACGCCTTCGTCACGACGTCCAGCACGATGATGGCCACGATCAGGCCCCAAAACATCATCCGTCGAGCGCGCGTGCTCATCAGGAAACACTCTGTGATTCAGTGACAGGCGTGCCCGACGTGAGGGATCGCTTCCGGTCTTCCTCCCAGAGAATGCGCGCCAGGAGCACCGCCCCGAGCGTGATCGCCACGTCGGCGACGTTGAAGGTGTAGAACCTCGTGTCACCGACGCCAAGATCGATGAAGTCGACGACGCCCCGCGGAGAGCGCAGGCGATCGATCATGTTGCCAAAGGCACCCGCCGAGACGAGCCCCAGCGCAGCGGCGCGCGCACGATCACCGGGCGCGGTCGCGCGATAGAGCTGTCCGAGGATGATGAGGGCGACGGCGGCCAGCGCGATGAAGATGACTCGCGAGTATGGGCCCGCTCCGATACCGAACGACGCGCCGGGATTGTAGGCGAGCGTCAGCTGCACCCAATCGCCTAGCACCTCGTGCGGAACGTATTCCGGGACGAGGTGCGCGACAGCGAGCGATTTGGTGGTGACATCGAGCGCGAGAACGACGAGGAGCAGCGGCCAGAACAGCGCGGCCTTAGGACTGCTTCTTCCCATCTTCCTCGCGCTGCTTGTCCTTGATGCAAAGCCGCGCGTGAGGAAGCGCGTCGAGGCGGTCGAAGTCGATGTCTTCCCCGCACTGCTGGCACTTGCCGAAGGTCTCAGGCGATCGATAGAGGCGGCGGAGCGCCTCGTCGATGTGCCAAAGAAACCGTCCCTCCTGGGAGGCGAACAGGAAAGCCTTCTCGCGCTCCATCGCATCGGTGCCCTGATCGGCCATGTGGAACGAATACGAGCTCAGATCGCCATCGGCCGACTGCGGCGTCGCGTTGAACGCCTCGCTATAGTTGCCAAGCTCCTTGAGCACTCGCTTGCGCTCCTCGAGCAGTCGCTTCTCGAAGTGCGTCAGCATTTTCTTGCTCATGGGCTTGGACTTCTTCGCGCTCGCTGAAGACGCCATCTAGGTCACTCTTTTCAGGGCGACGCGCACCGCGAGCCCATCGAGCTCCAGTGTCTGCGTCACGTTGACGGTAGTTGGGAGGGACTCGCCCACGATCAATTCGCGGGCCAGCACCTCGCCGGAAATATAGTCGGTGAACTCGCGAGCGGTGGCCTCGAGTTCCGGGTCGCCTGCGACGTAGACGACGATCCGGTCACTCACCGCGAAACCGGCCTCCTTCCGCATTCGCTGGATCCTGCTCACCAGCTCCCGGGCGAATCCCTCGCGGCGGAGCGCCGGCGTGACGGTGGGATCGATCGCGGCGAAGAACCCCGCCGCCTCCTTGACGATCAGGTTTCCCGACGCTCGCCGCACGATCGTCAGGTCTTCAGGGGTCAATTGATGCGATTCACCGTTTACCGAAATGACGACCGGCTCTCCACGCTCGAAGGCCACGAGGGCATCGCTGGTCAGTGCACCAACCGCCTGCGCCGCCAACGGCGTCGCCTTGCCGAAGCGCTTTCCCAGCGACCGGAAATTCGGCTTCGGCTCGAGCCGCACCAGCGCGTCCCCGGTCTCGGCGAACTCCACCTGCTTGATGTTGAGCTCGGCCGCCAGGAGCGGCACCATCTCGTGCAGCGAGGCGGATGCGCCCTGTGGAACCACGCACACCATCCGGCTGAGCGGCTGTCGCACCTTGACGTCGGCCTCCTCGCGCGCCGCACGCGCGAGTGTCGCGAGCGTTCGCAGTTGCGACATCGCCCCTTCCAGCCCGGCGTTCGCGTGGACGGTGCGCACGTCGCTCCCGTCGTCCTCTCGCGTATATGGGGCCGTGTGCACCGTGGCGCCGGTGAGCTCACGGTGCATCCAGTCAGTGGCGAACGGCGCGAAGGGCGCCAGCAGCCGACAGGTGACCACCAGGACCTCGTGGAGCGTCGCGAATGCCGCGCGACTGTCCGGCGTGTCGACGTCGTAGAAGCGAGCACGATTGAGCCGGACGTACCAGTTCGAGACATCGTCGATCAGGAAGTCCATCACCGTGCGCGCGGCCAGCGTCGCATCGTACGCTGCGAGCAGGGCATCGGTGCGACGCTCTACCGTCGTGAGCCGCGACAGTACCCACCGATCGATGAGAGGCCGGTCGGCCAGGAGTGGATCGGACTCACTGGGGGACCACCCGAAGTTCGCGTACTGCGCAAAGATGCCGCTGTACACGTTCTTTAGCGTCAGCAGGAAGCGTCCTGCGAGCTCCCGTATGCCGGCCTCATCGAACCTGCGGCGAAGCCACACCTGACTCGACGCGACGAGAAATAGACGTACGGCGTCGGCACCGTGACGGGGGATGACGTCCCACGGGTCGACCACGTTTCCGCGGCTTTTCGACATCTTCTGACCTTGTGCGTCGAGAACGTGGTCGTTGACGACGACGGCCCGATAGGGCGCGGTGTCGAACGGCGTTCTTGCGCCTGGTCGCGCACTCCCCGCGTCACCGTTGTTAGGCAGTGCGTCGCCCAGCCCGGTCGCGATCGCCAGCAGCGAATAGAACCATCCGCGCGTCTGGTCGACGCCCTCGGCAATGAAATCGGCTGGATATTGCTCCGATACCATGTCCCGGTTCTCGAACGGGTAGTGCCACTGGGCGAACGACATGGACCCGGAGTCGAACCAAGTGTCGATCACCGGCGGGACACGACGCATTCGACCCTCGCAATGGTCGCAGGGCCACTCATACCGATCGATGAACGGCTTGTGGGGATCGAAATCCGGCGGCAGCGGCCTCCCCAACCGCTCCGCGAGGGCAGCGTAAGAACCGATCGCGACGGTGTGATCCGCATTCCGATCGCACACCCAGATCGGGAGCGGAGTGCCCCAGTAGCGATCGCGTGACAGCGCCCAATCGATGTTGTTGGTCAGCCACTCCCCGAAGCGCTTCTCGCCCGTCTCGGGAGGGTTCCAGTGGACTCGCGCGTTGCGCGCCAGCATGCGATCCCGGTATGCGGTCGTCCGCACGAACCATGACTCACGCGCGTAATAGAGGAGCGGCGTTCCGCACCGCCAGCAGTGTGGGTACTCATGCTGGACCGTTTCCGCCTTCCATAACGAGCCTCGCCGACGCAGCTCCTCGATAATGAGGGCATCCGCGTCCTTGACGAACTTCCCGCCAACAAGCGGGAGGTCCGCGAGAAACTCACCGCGCGGGTCCACAGGTTGGAGAAACGCGAGCCCATGCCGCTGGCCGGCGGCGTAATCGTCTGCGCCGAACGCCGGCGCCATGTGCACGATTCCGCTGCCATCCCCGGACGACACGAACGATTCGGTGACGATGATCTCGTGCTTACCCTCGCCGACGGCTACCCAGTCGAGCGGGCGGCGGTACCGAGCCCCTTCGAGCGCAGCACCCGGAAGGCGCTGGACAATCTCCCACCGGTCCGTCCAGTCATCGCCCAGCACAGCGGCCGTGCGCGCCTCGGCGAGAATGATCGTGTCCGTGTTCTCGGCATCACGTCTCATGAGCTCGACGTACATGAGCTCCGGATGAACGGCGAGGGCGACGTTGGAGACCAGGGTCCACGGGGTCGTAGTCCAGACGAGAACACGACGCGATCGAGAATTACCGGCGGAGGACTCTGCAGCATTCGCGGTCCGCACGCCGCCATCCTCAATCAATTGGAGGGCCACGTAAACGCTGGGATCGGGGACCTCCTCGTAGCCGAGTGCGACTTCGTGCGAGGAGAGCGCCGTTCCGCATCGCGGGCAATAGGGCAGAATCTTGTGCCCGCGATAGAGCAGGTCCCGCTCGTGAAGCGTCGCGAGCGCCCACCACACGCTCTCGACGTATTCGTTGGTATACGTGACGTACGGGTTCTCGTAGTCGAGCCAGTAACCGATGCGCGCACTCAGGCGCTCCCAGTCGGCGCGATACTTCCACACGCTTTCGCGACAAAGCTGATTGAACCGCTCTACGCCGATCTCCTCGATCTGCTGCTTCCCGCTGATGCCGAGCTGTTTTTCGACCTCGATCTCCACCGGCAGGCCATGCGTGTCCCATCCGGCCTTTCGCAGCACGCGGAAGCCCTTCATCACGCGGTAGCGGCAGAACAGATCCTTGATCGTGCGCGAGAACACGTGATGGATGCCCGGCTTTCCATTCGCCGTCGGCGGGCCCTCGAAGAACACGAAGTCCTTCCGACCTTCCCGTGCCTCGAGCGTGCGGGCGAGGATGTTCTCCTCGGCCCAGCGCGTGAGCATTTCCTCCTCGAGCACGCTCGGAAGCTGCTCGGGAGGCAAGGCACGATAGTGCGTCATCGGGGGATCGACAGCGGTCACAACCGCTCCAGGACGCCCCGCACGAGCATCGTCAGCTGCGGCTCGGTGCGCGAGGCGACAGCGATGATCTCCTCCACGCTCGCGGGCTCGAGCGCGTCGGGCACGCACCGATCGGTGAGGATCGAGATCCCGAGCACTCGCATTCCGGCATGAACAGCCACGATCACCTCCGGCACCGTCGACATCCCCACGACATCAGCGCCAGCGCTCCTCAGCATGCGATATTCCGCGCGCGTCTCGAGGTTTGGCCCCGTGACCGCCACGTACACGCCTTCGCGGAGGACCAGTTTCGCTTTGCCGGCCACGTCGCGCGCGATCTCCCGCAGCTCCGGGTCGTACGGCTGTGACATGTCGGGAAACCGGGGACCAAGCGAATCCTCGTTAGGGCCGACCAGCGGGTTGTCGCCAAGAAGATTGATGTGATCGGCGATCAGCATCAGCTCACCCGTGTCCCACAGCGGGTTCATCACGCCGCACGCGTTCGACACGACCAGCGTACGCGCGCCGAGCGCGCGCATCACACGCACGGGGAACGATACCTCCTGTAGCGAGTAGCCCTCGTACCGATGAAAGCGGCCCTGCATCGCGACGACCTGCTTTCCACCAAGGGTGCCGAACAGCAACCGACCCGAGTGCGACTCGACGGTGGAGAGAGGGAATCCCGGAATCTCCGCATAGTCGATCGATACCTCGAGAGCGATCTCCCGACCCAGCGCGCCGAGGCCGGTCCCGAGGATGATGGCGACATCGGGCGACCCCATGTAGCGCGAGCGGATCGCGGCGACTGCGGCCATGATGCGTCCCAGCGAGTGCAGAGCCGTGCTCGCAGCGCTCTCCGGCGACGCGGCTGGATGCGGCGGCGAGGCGGGTGGCGCGACCGTCGCGCGCGACCCGCCTGCGGGGTCCCGCGCCAAGGTCATTCCTTGATCAGCGAATCGAGCCAGGCCGGCGTCTTCTTCTCCGCCCGTGGATCCTCGTAGCTCTCATTGCGCGTCGGCTCCTGCGGCCGCGCGGGCGCGGTGTCGGTCGCGTCGAGCTCCGCGAGCTGTCGCTCGACGATCGCACGCAGCTGGCCCAGATACGCGCGTCGCGACTTCTCGAGCTGCTTGAGCTCGGCCTCGAGCTTCCGGATCTCTCCGCGAGCGGCCTCCAGCAGGCGGTCACCTTCCGCACGTGCCTCACGCAGGATCAGCTGGGCTTCCCGCTCGGCCTGCTCGCGGATCTCGGCGCGCAGCTGCTGCGCGGAGATGAGCGCATCGTTCAACGCCTTGTCCCGCTCGCGGAACGCCCGGAGCTGCTCGTGGAATCCCTTCGCCTTCGCATCGAGCTCCTGATTCGCTCTCGTCAGGCGCTCGAGCTCTTCCGCCACGCGATCGCGGAACTCCTCGACGCTGCTCTTCTCATAGCCGCCCAGCCGCGCCGGCCTGAAGTCGTGGTGCTTGACGTCGACGGACGTCAGCCGAAACGAGTCGTCGATCATCGTGGTCTCGCTCCAAACAGGACGGTGCCCAGGCGAATCATGGTGGCGCCCTCTTCCACCGCGATCTCGAAATCGTTCGACATCCCCATTGACAGCTCGAACGCGGGGTGACCCGCATTCGCCAACCGCTCGCGCGCGTCGCGCGCACCCTCGAACACACGGCGCAGCACCGACTCGTCCGCATCCAGCGGCGCCATCACCATCACGCCGCACACTCGAACGCCCGCCAGTCCCGCGAGCCGCTCTGCTTCGGCCGGAAGGTCGTGAGGCTGGTAGCCGCCTTTCGTCCCCTCCCCCACGACGTTCACCTGCACCAGCGCGTCCACGGCGCGCCCCCGCGCCAACCCGTGGTCGCACACGGCATTAGCGAGACGCGCGCTGTCCAGCGAATGCAACAGCGCAAAGCGGTCGAGCGATTTGACCTTGTTGCGCTGCAGGTGGCCGATCAGGTGCCATGACACGGGTACCGCGACGTCAGCCATCTTGGCCAACGCTTCCTGCACCTTGTTCTCGCCGATGTCGCGAAGCCCTGCGTTCCAGGCCGCCGCCACTGCGTCCGGGCCGTGCGTTTTCGTCACCGCGACGATCGTAACCCGTTGCCCCTGACCCCCGCGCGCGACGGCCGCCGCGATCCGCTCACGCACCTCCGCGAGACGGCCCGCAAGGCGGTCCAAGCTCATAACGCCGTAACCTATCGGAAGTTACACGTCGAATCAAGCGAACCCGCCAGATCGGGTCCGCGCTTCGACCGAGCCAGCAGACCAGGACAACGCAGTGTGCGGGCCATGTATCGCGGCGCTCGATCGGGGGTATCGAGCGGCTCACGGTCGAGCACGTCCGGAATCAGCGCGGCCACCTGTCCGGCCTGGGCGACATCGACCTCAATCCCCGACCGGCCCGGGCGCGAGTGAAACGCGATCCCGTCGAAGGTCCATCCCCTCGAGAGATGTGCGCGTCTCGTGCTATCGAGAAACACGGACGCCACGACCGGTCGGCCGTTCTGCGCCGCGGACGCCGCGAGCATCCGCATCCGCTGCGCGGACGTCGTGTTCGCGCGCACCGCCTCCATCGGAAGCATCCGGTGTCGCGCAGCGACCTCCGCACGGTACCAATCCGCGCCGAGCAAGGGGGCCGTGATGACGGTGATATCGGGACGAGCTCCTTCGACCAGCTGCAGATACCAGAGCGGGAAGGAGTCGTTATCGCCGCCCGTAACCAGCACCGCACGATCGGGGAGTGGTGCCAGCCACGCGCGCGCCGCGACATGGGCGAGCGACGCCTCCGGTTCCCGTCGACGGTTCGCGACGCGCCAGTTGAGGATGACTGGTACACACGCGATCACCACGCCTAACCATTGCGCTCTCCTCCGCGACATGAGGCGGGTCGCTCCGTACCCGGCCCAGGCCCCCCAGACGAAGAACGCGAGCGCGAAGAAGTAGTCGCGCTCGCGGACCTCGTGCGCCGACCCGTCCGGAATGAACGACCAGGCGTACGAGGCTCCCGCCTTGAAGTTCATGTACGCAACCAGGCCGATCGTCGCCGATGCAAACACGGTGGTCAGTGCCATCCAG
Organism: Gemmatimonadaceae bacterium; assembly: GCA_035253695.1. GTDB lineage: Bacteria > Gemmatimonadota > Gemmatimonadetes > Gemmatimonadales > Gemmatimonadaceae > JAICNG01. Next base: position 16,483 of record DATFBS010000039.1, on the reverse strand, counting down.
CTCCGGCGATCATCGTGGGCGTGGCGAAGGCAACCCGTGAGGCCGAGCGCGGCGTAGACGGCCGTCCAGGGCGTGCGAAGCCATGAAGGCCCGACGGCAGGATCCATCCCCATCGCGAACTGCCAATCGAGGTACTGGATGAGGTTGCCGAGCTGAATCCACGGCGGGGCCTGACGAGGCCACAGCCCGATGGGTCCATACTGGCGGCGGGCGATCACGTCGAGCAGCGCTCGCCACGTTTCCGGATTCCCGGCGTCGAGCGCGGGATCGTGTGCCGAGCGCACGAGAAGCACGAGCAGCGGCGAGAGCCCGATGACGACCACGCCGATCGTGGCGAATCCCCACGCTCGCGCCTTCACGCCTCCGACCGTCGCGAGCACTAGCCCCACCAGCAACAGGGGCACGCTCACTGTTCCTGCACCCGCCGCGAGGACGGCTGCCCCGGTCAGAATCAGCGCCGTCGACCAATCGGCTCGCCCGCCTTCATCGACCGACGCGAGCAGTATGGCGCCCGGCGCGGCGACGAGTGCGCTCATGTGCAGCGGGACCGCCAACGCGAACAGATACGCCAGGAGAACGCACCATCGATCGCCGGCGTCGCGCCCTGCCCGCTCACCCGCGAAGAGGATGGCCGCGGAAAGCGCCAGCGAGGCGGCATAGACCTCCGTCTCAGTGGCGTTCGACCAGACCGTCGCCGTTGCTCCGGCGCACACCGCCCCCGCGATAGCCGCCATCTGCTGTCGCGTCGACCGCGCCAGGAGTGCGGCGAGAAGGGCCACCGCGCCGGCCGTGGCCGCCGCGGAGAAGAGATTCGTGGCCAACGCCCGCGGGAGGACGCCGAGGAGGTCGCTCCATACCCGGGCGACCAGAACGTAGAGCGGAGTCCCTGGGGGATGAGGAATCCCCAGGGTCTCGATCGCGGCGATGAACTCCCCCGCGTCCCAGAGCGTGACAGTGGGCGCGACGGTCGCCACGTACACGACGAACAGGAATCCGCCGGCGGCGACCGGCGCGAGGCGCTCGCGCGCGAGCACGCGTTAGGCGCGAAGCTCCAGCACCGGGTGCTCGCCCGTCGGACGCGGGGCGCGGCCGGCGAGGACGTCGCGTAGCTGGGGCGCGGTGAGGCTGCGAACCAGTCTCCCCTGCTCCGCAACCGAGATGATCGACGTCTCCTCGGACACGACGATGACGAGCGCATCCGTCTCTTCGGATAACCCGAGCGCCGCCCGATGCCGCGTGCCGAGCGTGCGGTCGGACAACGGTCGCTGCGACAGTGGCAGGATGCACCCCGCCCCGATGATCATGTCGCCTCGGATGATCACCGCGCCGTCGTGCAGCGGGGAGTACGGCGTGAAGATCGTCGCCAGCAGATCCGCCGATACCTTGGCCTGCATCTCCGAGCCCGATCCCACGTAATCGCCCAGCCCCATCTCCCGCTCGATGGCGAGGATCGCCCCGATGCCCGACCTGCAGAGTCGCTCGACCGCGTCGACGATCTCGTCCGCCACTTCGGCCGCTTCCATTCGCCTGAAGATCCGCGTGAAGCGCGAGTGACCGAGATGCGCCAGGGCGGCGCGCAGCTCCGGCTGAAAGACGACGACCGCGGCGAACGCGCCGTACGTGAACACGAACCCCAGCAGATACGTGATCATCGTCAGCTTGAGCACCCACGCCATCGCGTACACCAGCACCAGCACGATGATACCGAGCAGCATTTGCAGCGCGCGCGTGCCGTGGATGAGCAACAGCAAGCGGAAGATGACGTACGCGACCACGATGATGCCGATCGCGTCACGCCATCCGAACTCCAGGAATCGGAACTGATCGAGAAAGCTCACCCGTTCTGCTCGTGCTGAAGAATCGCCCAGGCCACGTCGAGCGCCTGTCGGGCCACCGCGACATCGTGCACGCGGAAGATACGCGCCCCGAGGGCCAGCGCCATCACATTCGCGCCGGTCGTTCCATGCACGCGCTCGACAGGCTCTCGTACCCCGGTGATCTCGCCGAGGAACCGTTTGCGCGAGACGCCCACCAATACGGGATAGTCGGTATCGACCATCCGCGGAATCCCGGCCAGCATGGCCAGCGAATGCTCGCTGCGCTTGGAAAAGCCGATGCCCGGGTCGAGCACGATCGACGCTCGGCGAATCCCGGCCGCCTCCGCGGACCGCGCCGTGGGCAACAGCTCGGCGATCACTTCACCGGCCACGTCCGCACCGTAGCTCGCGTGATCGAAAGTCGCCATGTCGCTCACACTGCCACGTGAGTGCATGAGGACAACTCCCGCGCCCGTCCTCGCGCATAGCGGCGCCATTCGCGCGTCGAGCCGGAAGGCGGACACATCGTTGACGATCGCGGCACCCGCGTCGAGGGCTCGTTCCGCCACCTCTGCCTTCACGGTATCCACAGAGACGACCGCCTCGGGAAAGCGTTGCCGAATCCCGGCGATGACGGGAAGCACGCGACGCATCTCTTCCGCGGCGTCCACCGGCGTCGCCCCCTGCGGGCGCGTCGACTCCCCTCCCACATCGAGGATGTCCGCCCCCTCGGCGATGAGCGCGTCAGCGCGGCGGAGCGCATCGTCGGCAGAAAAAAAACGACCCCCGTCGCTGAACGAATCGGGGGTCACGTTGAGTATTCCCATCACCACGGGACGGTCGAGTGGGATGACGCCGAGGGCATGGTGCCAGCGAAGCGTGCTCACGTCCTCAGGGTTCTCAGTGTCCTCAGGGTCCTCAAGGTGCGAGGTGCTCAGGGTTTCGCACCCTGAGGACACTGAGGACCCTGAGAACCCTGAGCACCCTTGTCGCTCCTACGCCGGCGCCGGCTCCGGGCCTCCCAACAGTCCTGGCGTCGCGCGCCGCGGCTCGGTAACGGCCGCAGGGGCGGTCGGGCCGGTCGGAGGAAGCGACCCCTCGCTCGGCCGTGGGGGCAGGTCCTCACCGCGAGCCAGCGACAGCACCTCTTCACCGGTGAGTGTCTCGCGCTCGAGCAACGCGCGCGCGACCCGGTGGAGGAGCTCCATGTGCTCGGTGAGCACGCCCTTCGCCCGATCGTACGCCTCGGTGATGATCCGCTTCACCTCGCTGTCGACGAGCTGAGCGGTCTTTTCCGACACCTCGCGCCGATGCTGAATCTCGCGCCCCAGGAAAAGCTCCTGCTCGTTGTCCCCGACCAGCACCGGCCCAATCGCCTCGGAGAGACCCCACTGCGCCACGTAGCGCCGCGCGATCGCAGTCGCCGTCTGGATGTCGCTGGCGGCCCCGGTCGTTACGCGCTCGCGACCGAAGACGAGCTCTTCCGCGACGCGACCGCCGTACGCCTTCACCAGCATCGCCTCGAGCTCCTGCCGCGTGATCGACACGCGATCGTCCTCGGGGAGGGTGAACGCCAGGCCTAACGCGCGACCACGGGGGACGATCGTCACCTTGTGCAGTGGATCGTTGCCCTTGACCTTGATGGTGCAGATGGCGTGACCGCCCTCGTGGTACGCGGTCAGTCGTCGCTCCTCTTCCTTCATCACGAGCGACTTCCGCTCGGCGCCCAGCATCACCTTGTCCTTCGCATCCTCGAGATCCTGCATGTAGATCTTGTCGTGCCCACGGCGTGCCGCGAGTAGCGCCCCTTCGTTCACGAGGTTCGCGAGGTCCGCGCCTGCCATCCCCGGCGTGCCGCGCCCCAGCGCCGTGATGTCGACATCCTCGGCGATCGGCTTGTTGCGCAGGTGCACTTTGAGGATGCCTTCCCGGCCGCGCAGGTCCGGTGCGTCGACGACGATCTGGCGGTCGAAGCGGCCCGGGCGGAGCAGCGCGGGATCGAGCACGTCGGGTCGGTTCGTGGCGGCGATGAGGATCACGCCATCATTGGACTCGAAACCGTCCATCTCCACCAGCAGCTGATTGAGCGTCTGCTCGCGCTCGTCGTGACCGCCGCCCAGACCGGCACCGCGGTGCCGACCGACGGCATCGATCTCGTCGATGAAGATGATGCAGGGTGCGTGCGCCTTGCCCTGCTCGAAGAGGTCGCGGACTCGTGAGGCGCCGACGCCCACGAACATTTCGACGAAATCGGATCCGGACATCGAGAAGAAGGGCCTCCCCGCCTCACCGGCGACCGCGCGCGCCAGCAAGGTCTTGCCCGTTCCCGGTGGACCGACGAGCAAGGCACCTTTCGGGAGGCGCCCACCGAGCTTGGTGAACTTCTGGGGGTCCTTCAGGAACTCGATGATTTCCTGGAGCTCGATCTTCGCCTCGTCGGCGCCGGCGACGTCGGCGAATGTCACCTTCGGCGTATCGCCCGTGAGCAGCTTCGCCTTCGACTTGCCGAACGAGAACGCCTTCGACCCGCCCGCCTGCATCTGCTTGAAGATGAACAGCCAGATGCCGATGAAAAGGATGTACGGGAGGAAGTAGCCGAGGGTCCCCAGGATCGAGGGGCGGGCATCCTGCGCCTCGATCTCGACGTTGGCCGCACGCAGGCGGTCGACCTCCTTCTCCGAGTCGGCGACCGGCAGGCGCACGTTGAAGCGCGACACCGAGCGCTTGTTCACGATCACCTTGTCACGGAACTCCCCGGTGATCTGCTTCCCGGCCTGGATGTTCACTTTGGTGATGTTGCCTCGCGCGAGCTGCGCGTCGTACTCCGAATACGAGATCGTCGGAGCGGGCTCGGAGCGGGCGCCGGAGAACTTGATGAACGCGAAGGGGATGAGGATGATGAGGATCCAGAACGAGAGCGTCTTCGACACTCGCGCCCAGTTCATCTCACCCTTCGGCGGTGTATTGCGATCGGCCATTACTGCAAGCTCGCTATGTAAGGCAAATGACGGAAGTTCTCGGCGTGATCCAGTCCGTATCCCACCAGGAACTCGTTCGGAGCATCAAAACCCACCAGCTTCACCGGATATCGCAGGTGCGTGTCGACGTGCTTGTGGAGCAACGCGCAAATATCGAGCGAACGAGGGCGTCGCACCGTGAGGAGGTCCATCAGACGGCTCAAGGTCCGTCCGGAATCGACGATGTCCTCTACTAGAAGAATGTGCTTTCCCTCCAATTCGGTTTCCGGATCGTACACTAACCTGACATTTCCGCTCGATTCCATCTGGTCGCCGTAGCTCGCGGCAACGAGAAAGTCGACCTGCAGCGGGCGAGTGACGCTGCGCACAAGATCGCTCAGGAAGATAAAGCTGCCCTTGAGCAGGCCAAGCACGAGCAGATCGCCCTGCGGATACATCCGCGTGATCTCGCGGCCGAGCTCGCCCACCCGCAGCGCTATCTGCTCCGCGTCGTACACGATGCGCCGAACCGGCCGCCCGTCGAGCCGTGGATCAACGGTTGATATGCTCACAGCGAAACGTGACGTTCGGTCGCCCGGACCGCGCGGGTGCCGCGAAAGCGCGGCGTACGCCAGGAACCCACACTACCTCATCTCCCGCAACGACGACTGGCCAGTCACGCCGACGAGACACGTCGATACCTGCGTCGCGAAACAGCCCCTTGAGCCGGCGCGGCTCGAGGGAGCCCTCCGGGATCATCCGGTCGCCCGGCCGCCACGCTCGCACCTGCAGCGGTCGATCGGTACGCAAGGTGGCCGTCCACCGGTCCGCCACCGTCTCCGTCTCCGTCTCGGCGAACCGCCAGTCGCGCCACCTCGTGCCATGCTCCAGCGGAGTGATCGCACCCGACTCGGCATCAACGGGGACGCGCCGCAGAAGAAGCCGGTCACGCTGTAGAACCACCTCAGCACCACCGCTGACCTGAATCCGCCGTCCGGAAACCCCTTGAATAGTAAACGACACGAGCCGTTCCGTTCCACGACGATCGAGCGTAACCCCTTGTCGCGCAGCGATTGAGGGCCAGAGCAAGGCGAGCGAGGCAGGGTCCAGGCGCACGAGCTCATTTCGAGCGATGACGAGGGCTCCGTCGTGCCTATCGAGCGAGAGATTCTGATCGATCCACTGCTCGAGATCGCCTCGCAGCTGGGCTGCGCGTCGTGATACCTGGAGCAGATCGCCAGGCAGTCGCGGCTGCACTCGAGTGAGCGCGGGAAGCAAATCCAGCCGAACGCGATTCCGAAGGTGCTGGCGCGACCGATTCGTAGGGTCCTCCAGAAACCGAACGTCCCAGACGCGGGAAGCTTCGGCGATCATCGCACGGGAGAGGCCGATGAATGGACGGCCGATCGGCGACGGGGCGAGAAGCGCGGCCAGACCCCGTGCGCCTGCCCCACGCAGCGCGCGCATCACGACCGTCTCGATGTGATCGTCGAGGGTGTGCGCCGTGACGATTCGCGCGTCGAGGTCGCACGCGACTGCGCTGAGAAACCCCATGCGCTGGGCCCGCCAGCCCGCTTCGGTACGGGCAGGATCGTCGCTCGCTTGGCTGCGCACGGGCAGCCCAAGAGAGAGCGCGCGCTCGGTCACGAGGCGCGCCGCGTCGGCTGCCGCGGGCCCCGTCCCGTGATCGAAGGTTGCGACAGCTGCCACAATGTCCGGAGCGACGCGGGCGACCGCCTCGAGAAGCACCATCGAATCGCGCCCGCCCGAGACCGCGACGACGAGTGGTCCGCCGCGGCGAACCTCGTCGCGCACGGCTCTGGTCACGAGCGTGGTCGGACTGCCGACCGTTCGCCGTGTCAGTCGTCGGTGCTTTGACCTCCCACTCGCTGTCATGCTCGGATACATTTCCGGCTCCCACTCTCACGCAGAGGAAAGCTGTGGAGACGCAAGGACCGCTCGCAGTGATCTGGGTCTCGGCCGGACTGATCGCGTTCTACATCGCCCTCATCTGGATCAACTCGCTGCTCGGCCTTTTTCTCACGCCGCTGTTCATTATCCCGGCAACGTGGTTGCAGGACAAACTGCGCAAACGGAAAGCGAGAAAAAATCAGAAACGCTGATCTTCAGGCTAGCCGATCACCGAGGATCCCGACAAGCGGGGTCCTCTTTTTTTGTCGGTCTACCGCCGGCTTTTACGCATGACCCTTTGCCGGGTTTACTCGTCTCTTTCCAGAGTAAGCCCCCCGCACCAGGAGCCGACCATGGGACTTCTCGTCCTCTTGGTTCTCGCTGCCGCGGTCCTGCTCTGGACCGTCAGCGCGTACAATGGATTGATCAGCCTCAAAAACCAGGTCGCGAACGGCTGGAAGCAGATCGACGTCCAGCTGAAGCGCCGTCACGACCTCATTCCGAATCTCGTCGACACCGTCAAGGGCGCCATGCAGTTCGAGCGCGAGACGCTGCAGGCGGTGATCGAGGCGCGCAACCAGGCGATCTCGATCGAGCGCGGTGGGGCCGGCGTCGCCGCGACGGCGCAGGCAGAGTCTCAGCTGTCCGCCGCGCTGGGAAGACTCTTCGCGGTCGTCGAGGCATACCCGCAGCTCAAGGCCACTGGCAACGTGAGTCAGCTGCAGGAAGAGCTCACGTCGACGGAGAATCGCATCGCCTTCGCGCGCCAGCATTACAACGACGTGTCCACGCAGTATAACACGAAGCAGCAGCAGTTCCCCACGAATCTCGTCGCGCCCGTCGCGAAGGCGTCGCCCGCCGAGCTGTGGGAGATCACCGACGCGGCAGAGCGTGCCGTGCCCAAGGTTGATCTGTCGTTCCGGCAGGGGGCCAGGACTGCCTGACGTGCTCGAGGTACTCGAGGTACTCGAGGTGCTCGAGGTGCTTCGGATGACGGAAGCCACCTTCACACCTCGAGAACCTCGCGCACCTCGAGTGCCTCGAGCACCTGAAGTCGCTTGAACCATCCCACCGATCTCTTTTCCCAGCAGCAGTCGAACCGCAGCCGATCGCACTGGCTCATCTTCGGCTTCATCCTGTTCTTCGCGTGGCTGGGCTTCGGCGGAGACCTCATCCTCCTTGAAATGAGCCGCGGTGAGCCGGCCGACGCCCAGTGGGACGTCCCGCTCTTCGGGATCGCCCTGACGAGCTACGCCGTGATCACCGCGTTGTGGGCCTGGCATGCCGGCTCCGACGCCGTGCTCCGCTCGACCGGCGCAGACCAGATCGAGCAGGCGAAGACCGAGCAGGAGCGCCTGCTCGTCAACGTCGTCGAGGAGATGTGCGTGGCGGCCGGACTCGTGCGGCCGTCGATCTGGATCATCGCCGACGGTGATCCCAACGCGTTTGCCACCGGACGCGACGAGCGCACCGCCGCGATCGCGGTCACGCAGGGACTCCTCGATACCTGCACGCGCGATGAGCTCCAGGCGGTCATCGCGCACGAGCTCGCTCACATCAAGAACTACGATGTGCGTCTCATGACGCTGCTGGCGGCGATGGTGGGAGCGATTACCGTCGTCTCCGAGCATATGCACCGGATCCTCTTCCAGCGCGGGACGGCGCGCGCCCTTGGAGCGGTCGTGCCGCGCGGCCGCAAGAAGGGGGGCGGGATCTTCGTCGTCGTGCTTCTGGTGCTCTGGCTGCTCAGCTGGATGCTCGCCCCGCTCATCTCGCGCATGCTGGCGCTCGGAGTCAGTCGCAAGCGCGAGTTCCTCGCCGACGCGATGAGCGCGCAATTCACGCGCAATCCGATGGCGCTCGCCACCGCGCTCGAGAAGATCGAGCGGGCCGCCGCGCCCACGCGCTGCATCACGCGCGGCGCGGCGCACCTCTGCATCGCCGACCCGTTAGGCCGGCGTGTCAACCTTCGCGAGGGCTGGTTCGCCGACCTGTGGGGGACGCATCCGCCGATGGCGATGCGCGTCTCCCGACTTCGCGCCATGGCGTTCCGCGAGCAAAAGCGCGCGCGCCTGGGATCGGGGGAAGTTCCCCAGCTCGCGTAGCATCAGTCCCGCAGGACGAACAGGAAGGGCTGAGACACGAGCTGTCGCACCTTCCGACCGCGAAACTCCGCCGCTTGGAAACGCGAGCGTCGCAGTGCCTCGACTACCGCCTCACTGAACGCGCGATGGGGGGACGCGTCGACGATCACGCTCTCCATGATGACGCGCCCCGTCGTGTCGACGACGAACCGCGCCGTGACTTTCCCCTCGATGCGTGCCGCTCGGAGCTCTGGGGGATATCGTGGTACCGGATTGCTGGCGAAGGGGACCACCTCGCGGTCAACCACGGCGCGCCCGGCGCCGCCTTCGGGCGCTCCCGACCGCCCTTCGACGGCATTGCGCCGCCATTCATCGCTCCCGATGACCACGCCGTCGTTAGGAGGAGCAACGTGCTCCGGGACATCGACATTCACCTCCCCCATCCATCCCTCGAGAACCGGCGGCAACGTGGCTGTCTCCTCGGCGCTACCACCTCTTCGACCGGCAGACGTGCAGTCCGTGCACGGGGGCGGCGGGGGCGGAGGCGCCGGCGGATGCCACGCTATGATCGTCTCGGGCTCATTGCCGTCCGCCAGAGGACGCGCCGCGGCGACGGCGGCGCTGAGGATGATGGCATGCCCCACGATGCTTACGAGTGCGCTAGAGTGCCGCCGTTGTGGCCGGGGTGAGGACTCGAGGAGCTGACTGAGCATGGATTCCTCCGAACGAGAGAAGTCATCGTTCGTCCATGCTAGAGCGGCGACATGATCGCGCCCTGTCGCGCGGATTAACTGTCGGTGAACGCCCCGTTAGGATTCGACAGCGCTGCTCGCCGCCGTCTCGGGCGCGCGTCCCGCGTCCATCTTGCGCGGCAGCCGGGCGGTGAACGTGCTCCCCTCTCCCGGCCGACTCGTCACGGTGATGTCGCCACCGAGCAATCGCGCCAGCCGGCGCGCCACACTCAATCCGATGCCCGTGCCGGCCACGCGGCGCGACGCCTTGTTTTCGACCTGCCAGAACGGATCGAAGATGCGCTCGTGATGCTGCGGCGGGATTCCAATCCCCGTGTCGCGAACCTCGAAGCGCACGTCCCCATTGTCCGTGCGAGCCGTGAGCACGACTTCGCCGCGATCGGTGAACTTGACGGCGTTCGAGAGCAGATTGAGCAGAATGTGCCGCACCTTTCCGACATCGGTCTCGAGCATCACCGGCTCGGAAGGCGCATCCACGCGAAGGTCCAGGCGCCGTTCGGCGGCCAGAGGCGCAATCACCGCGGCCGCCTCGGTAATCACAGCCGAAAGTTGCGCCGACCCCGCGCGCAGCTCCTCGCGCCCCGTCTCGAGCCGGGAGAATGCGAGCACCTCATCGATCAGGTGCAGCAGATGGTGTGATGCGTTGCGCACACGCTCGACCTGCACCCGTCCCGAATCGGGAATCGGCGCCGGCACGCCCATGAGCAGCAGCTCCGTATACCCGATGATCGCGTTGAGTGGCGTCCGCAGCTCGTGGGACATCACCCCCAGGAAGTCGCTCTTGGCGTGGTTGGCGACCTGCGCATCCTGATACAGCCGCGCGTTGTCCACCGCGAGACCGGCCCGCCGCGCGAATTCCTCCGCCAACGCAAGGTCCTGCGTTCCGTAACGCCGGTCGTCGTTCTCGATCATCAGCGCGATCGCTCCGCGGGTGCGACCGCGAGCGAAGAGAGGCACGACGATCAGCGATTTCGGCCGCAAGCCGCCAAGGAAATCGTAGGGATCCGCGCGCAGGTGCTCACCGGAGATCCGCGGGAAGTCCGCTGAGGTGCGCGGAGACATGCCCGGCCGCGGCGGCCGGGTGGGCGGAGGGTACTCGGGAAAAAGATCGGACATCCCGGTCCGGAGTGCGCGGACGACCGGATGGTGAAGCGCCGTCGGATCGGGCGCAGCCTGGAGCGCGGAGTCGATGGCGTCCGACCGCGACCCATCCCGATGGACGGCCGCCACCCGCCTAACGTCCCCGTCGACGCCGATGACATCGATCACGCACGCGTCCGCCAGGAAGGGGACGGCCAGCTTGGCGATGGTCGGAAGCGTGTCTTCGTAATCCAGGGAGGCGGCGAGAATGCTGCTCGCCTCAGCGAGAAAACGCAGCGACTCCTCCGATCGCCGCTGCTCGGTGACATCGTACACCGTCGCCACGGCGGCGATGATGCGGCCGTCACGGTCGAGGATCGGCGTGGAGCTCACCGTCACGAACCCCCGAGTCCCATCGCCGCGAGTCACGCGGAACGGCTCGCCGACGACGCGCTCGCCGTGCAGGATCGAGCGTGCCAGCGGAAACTCCTCCGGAAGGAGAACGACACCGCTCGGTGAGGCGAACTGCCATTCGGCATACGCCGCGATGTTCGGCGATGCGACGAACGGCCGACGCAGGATGTTCTCCAGCTGCTCGTTCCCACGCAGCAGCCGCCCGGACGGCGCCTCGGCGATGAGCAGACCCGCGGGCATCTGCTGAACGATCGTGTCGAGGCGCGCACGTTCCTCGACGAGGTCGTCGAGCGTCTGTTGGGCCTCACGCCGTGCGGTCAACGACTCGTCGTACAAGCGTGCCCGCTCGAGCGCGAGCGCGCATTTGCCAGCCAGCCCCTGGATGAACGCGCGCTCGTCGCTGCTGAACGCCTGGTCGGAGCGAAAGCTCAGCCCGAGCGCTCCGAGTGGACGACCATCGACCACGAGCGGTACGGCGGCGAGCGCTTTGGTGCCGGTGATCTTCCGTTCGTCGCCGAGATCCGGGTACCGCTCTGAAATCGCCTGATCGTTGCCAAGCAGAATTGGGATTTGCTCGCGCACGGCGTCGGTCAACGGGAGGGGGCGATCGAGCGGCACATGCTTCCAGCGGTCCAGCATCTCTTCAGGATAGCCCACCGCGCGCACGCGCTCGAGCTTCGTCCCGTCGCTCGTCAGTAGCATCATCGACCCCGCGTAGGCGCCTAGCGCCTTCACACCCTTGTCGAGGATGATCGCGGCGACGTCCGCCGTGGTGAGCGCGCTGGACAATGCCGACGTCACCTCGTGTGACGCGTGCACGCGCGCCGCCGCGCGCTCGGCGACAGCGGCGCGCTGCTCTACCGTCTGCAACTCTGCCTGAAGTGCCCCCAGTTGCGACTCGGCTGCCCTGAGCTGTGACTCCACCGCTTCCGCGCGGTGCTGCAGCTCCGCCGCGCGAGCCTCGGCCGATGCGGCCGCCATGGTCACGGCCTCTGTGCGCTGCTCGGCGTCGGTCACGCGCTCTCGCTCGTGATCGATCGCGACCGCTGCTTGCTGACGGAGACGAACGCTGGTGAGAATCCACGAAACCTGGCGCGCGTAGAGCGCGGCAACGCGCTCCTGGCGGGCAGACAGCTGAAGCGGGCGCCGAAAAAGCGCGGCGATCAACCCGAGCGCCGAGCCATCGGGCGCGCGTATCGGGACGATGTGCAATCCGCGGACGCCCGCCGCACGGACGAGCGGCTGCGGGGTAAACGCTGCTTCGATCTCGGCATCGCCGACGGCGACGGGCGCACGCAGGGCGTCGGCCCACGGGTGGGCGCTGGCCGGAAGGTGCTCGAGCAGACGTGCGTGCTCCGGCGCGAGTCCGGCCGACGCGATCAGGGTGAGCGTGTCGCCGGGATCGACCCGCAGGAGAAGCGCCTTGTCCGCATCCTCGAGGGCGGCCAGCGCGGCGAGAAGCTCACCAAGAAGTGGCTGGACATCGTCAGCGGTCCGAAGCTGGTGCAACAGCGACTCGGCGCCGTCCCCCGCGGAGACGTCGTCCGTGCGTTCGGTCGTCGCTGTCTGGTGCCGTGCCTCTTCGCTCATGGCCGTCGGATGGGTGACGCGGCGGCTCGTTGATGCACGCCAAGACACGACGATAGGCCGTTGTGCGGCGCAACCTCAGGCCCCCCGAATCGACCCCGGGCGCCGCTTCCAAAACGTACCGAGCGGCGCCCAGCGCGTAAACGGCCCAGGAACGTACGCGCCGCAACGCCGTCCGGCAGCCGATCGTCTTCCGGGGATGAAGTCATATCTCCTTGCCCTGGCGCTGGTCTGCCTGTGCGCCGCCTCACCGGCGGCAGGCCAGGCGGCGAGCGCTGAGGTCTATCGCGACATCGGCAATACCCTGATGCGCCGCGGCCGACCCGCGGATGCCGCCAAGAGCTACGAAGACGCGCTGCGCCTTCGCCCAGACTTCCACGACGCTCGTCGTGGACTCGGTCTGGCCTTCATGACCTTGAAGCGGCCTAACGACGCCGAGCGAGAGTTTCGCCGCATCGTCGCCGCCAAGCCACGCGACCCAGTCGCGCACTATGATCTCGGCTGCGCGCTCACGGCGCGCGGGCACCACCAGGCAGCGCTCGCCTCGTACCGCGAGGTCCTGCGCCTCCAGCCCGGCCATCCCCAGGCGCGGCTCGCCGTCGTCACCACGCTCACGGAGCTCGGGCGCACCGGCGAAGCCGTTGCCGCGTTGTCCGAAACGCCGCGCTCCGGCGAGCCACCCTCCGCGACCCTCGGACGTCGAGCCCGAGCCGCGCACGAGAGCGGGCGCCACGCCGAGGCGGTGCTGTTCTGGACGCAAGCGCTGGAGTCCGATCCAGGCTACTTCGACAAGCGCGACGCTGAGCGGTCGCAATGGAACGCGAGCGTCGCGGCACTCACCGCGCAGAAGCCCGTCACCGCGGTGCGCGCGCCTTAACGATCGTACCGGTCTTCCGGCGACTGCTGGCCCTGCTTCTCCTTGATGTCGGCGGCATGCACGCGGCGCCCTGCGCGATCGGCGACCTCCGCGGTCACCGGCGCCAGATCGGCCAGCGCCGGCCCGTTGAGGACGCGCCCCTCGGCATCGAATCGCGAGCCGTGACACGGACAGTCCCAGCTTTTTTCCGCCGAGTTCCAATCGACGATACAGCGAAGATGCGTGCAGGTCGCATCGCGCAGATGGAGCAGGCCCTTTTCGTCTCGGTACGCGGCCACCTTGTGGGTTCCCATCCGAACGAGCCGCCCTTCGCCAAGCGGAATGTCATCGAACGATGATTCGCCGGGGGTAATCCAGTCGGCGTACTGCACCGCGACGTTGAGGTTCTCGCGCACAATGTCCTTGATCGCCCGCAGCGACTTGCGACTCGGGTCGTACAGCTCAGCCCAGGGATTTTCCTTCCCCTGCACGAGGTCGGCGAGCAGGATGCCGGCGATCGTTCCATGCGTCATCCCCTGCCCCGAGTCCGCGGTGGCGAGATAGACATTCTCGGCGCCATCCGGGTTTGGGCCGATCATTGCGAACCCATCGGCCGGCTCCATAACCTGCCCAGACCAGCGATAGGCGATCGTCTCGACGGTCGGATAGCGTCGCAGCGTCCACTGCTCGAGCCGGCGGAAGCGATCGTCGGCATCGTCCTTCTGCCCGGTCTTATGGTCCTCCCCGCCGACAATGAGCACGTCGCTCGCGTCGTCGAGCGGTGTCGTGCGAACGTAGATGTACGGGTCATCGGTGTCCCATACCAGGGCGCGCGGCACCGAGTCTTTCGCAATGCGGGCGCCAATGACGTAGGTACGGTACGGCGCCATCTTCAGGTGCGTCACGACGTAGTCGCTGATCGGAGAGTTCGTCGCGACGATGACCGAGTTGGCCGTGACGACGTTCTTGGTGCGCGTCTTGACCTGTGGGCGCCGCGGCTTGCCTTCGATCGAATCCACGTGCGTTCCCGTAAAGATGCGCGCCTTCCCCTTCACGATCGCGCGAGTCACCGCGGACAGGTACTTCAGCGGATGAAACTGCGCCTGCCTTGGAAACTCGAGGCACGGACCGCTGTCCCACGGGAGGTCTGGTACGCGCGGGAGCTTGCGTCCATCGGTGAGTCCGGCGCGTTTCGCGGCTTCGAGCTCTCGGTCGAGAAAGTCCGGGGAGTCGCTCTTCCCCAGGAGGAGATAAGCGGGCACGCGCTCGAAGTCACAGTCGATGTTTTCTTCGCGCACGATCGCCTCGATGCGATTGATCGCCGCCATGTGGCTGGACGTGCTTTCGCGCACTCGCTTCTCCCCATGGACCTGCTCGAGCCACTGGAACCGATCGTCGAGCACCGCCGTGAGATGCGCGGTGGTCCGCGATGTCTCGCCGCCGCACACCGGGCCATCGTCGAGGATGACGACATCCGCCCCGGCGCGCACGAGGTGAAAGGCAGCCGTTAGTCCCACGATGCCGGCCCCGACGATGCAGACGTCGCACGACAGGTCTTCCTCGAGAGCCGCGAAGGTTGGCATCTTTGTCGTGTCCATCCACACCGACACGGTTTTTCCCGAATCGCTCTGCATGATCGCGTCCCCCGGTTGGTTATCTCGCGCGCGGTCCGCCGGCGCTTCTCGCTCACGCGAAATGGGCATGGCGTATGCCAGCCGGGGCGGGCTCGTGTGACGGTCGTTCATGACACGCTCCACGATCCTGGATCGGCCCGCGCAGCGCAGAGGCTTCGCGACGTCGAGCCTCCCGCTCGCGCCGAGGTTCGCACCGGCGACGGACACATCCGTGTGGGGATCGCGGCGTGGACGGAGCCGACGCTCGTCAAACCGGGAGTTTTCTACCCTCAGGGCGTAACGACCGCGGAGGATCGCCTGCGCTACTACGCCTCGCGCTTCACGCTGGCCGAGGTCGACTCCACCTATTACGCCCTTCCGGCGCGCCAGATGGCCCAGCTGTGGGTGGAGCGCACCCCCGACGATTTCGTCTTCGACGTGAAGGCGCACGCCCTCATGACCGATCACCCAACGGAGACCAAGCGACTCCCGAAGGCGGTTCGCGAGGCGTTGCCATCCGAACATGCGGCGAAAGCACGCGTCTACGCGAAGGACCTGCCCTCGGACCTTCTGGACGAGGTATGGCGTCTCTTTCGGGAGGCGCTCGAGCCGCTCCACTCCAGTGGAAAGCTCGGTGTGATTCTGCTCCAGTATCCGCCCTGGTTCGTCCCGTCGCGCGCCAACGCCGATATGGTGGTGGCCGCGCGAGAGCGGCTCGATGGATTACCGTTCGCCGTCGAGTTCCGGCACCGATCCTGGCTCAGCGGACGAATGGCCGAACGGACACCCGCGTTCCTTTCCGACCACGACATCCCGATGGTGATCGTCGATGCACCCCCGGGAATGAAGACCAGCCTTCCCGCGACTCCCGTGGTGACCTCGAGCCGCCTCGCGGTCGTACGCCTGCACGGGAGACGCGAGGAAACGTGGGAGCAGCGAAACGAGATTACGTCGGAGCGCTACCGCTATCTCTACGACGAATCGGAGCTCAGCGAGTGGGTGCACCCGGTGCTCGACGTCGCGACCCGGGCGCCGGAGACCCACGTCATCTTCAACAACTGTTACGGCAACTATGCCCCCACCAATGCCATCGAGTTCTCGGCGCTTCTCGCCGCGGCTCGCGCACGCCAGGACGGCTGAGCCGTGAGCGAAGTCCTCGAGGTTCGCAGCGTTTCCCGCAAGACGGCGCGCGATGGAAAGCACGAGATCTCATCCGACACGGCCGCACGGCTGCGCGGTCTGGCATCGCCGCTGACCGTGATCGTGGATGGTGTGCGCGATCGCGGAAGCGTGGCGTCGATGCCGTGCACCTGCCGTCCGGAGGCCCACGAGCACTGGTTCATTCAGTCCGATGCGCTGCGGTCGCTCGAGGCCGGTCGGGAGGCAACGACGTCCCTGGGCGCCGATGGAGC
>DATFBS010000038.1:0-52648 GCA_035253695.1 Gemmatimonadaceae bacterium | reverse complement strand
TGCTTGTTCAGAAAATAGTTCCCTTCCGCATCGATGCCGAGCACCTGATCGCTGTCCTCTTCCGGGTGCGGCTTGAGGTTGACGCCCTCAGGCGGCACCGCCTGGAAGCCGGCGGCGAGCGCTGGTACCGTGATCATGAAGATGATCAGCAGTACCAGCATGATGTCGATCATCGGGATGACATTGGGCTCGGCCTTGACGGTTGTCCGTCCGCTCTGCCCCACTGACATGGCCATGATCGTTCTCCCGTCGAGGCGTTAGGTCAGCCGGTGATCGGTTGATTACCACCCGTGGCCGTCGACGTGTTGAACTCGCGGGTGAAGCGGGAGCGGCCGAACTCGCCGGCGACGCCCTTGATCAGATAGTCGATCATCTCCTTCGAGGTGTACGTCATCTCGACGGTGAGATTCTCGATCTTCGTCGTGAAGTAGTTGTACGCCCACACGGCGGGAATGGCGACGAGCAGTCCGAGGGCCGTCGTAATGAGCGCCTCGGCGATACCGGCCGAGATCGCGCCAAGACCCGCGGTGCCGGCGGTGGCCATGCCCTGGAAGGAGTTCACGATGCCCATCGTCGTCCCCAGCAGACCGACGAACGGCGCCGTCGCGCCGACGGTGGCGAGAATGCCGAGGCCGCGCTTCAGCTCGGCGAGAATGATCATCATGTTGCGCTCGACCGCGCGCTCCGCCGAGTTGATGTCGGCGACCGTCACCGAGCCATCCTGAATGAGCGGCCGAACCTCGCCTAACGCGCCGCCGAGCACGCGGGCGACGTGCGACTTCTTGTAGCTCTCGGCCAGCTTGATCGCCTCGGTGAGGTTGTCCTCCTCGAGGAATTGCGAGAACTCAGGCGCGAACTTGCGCGTCTCCGCCTGCGCCTTCCGCAGGGCCCACCACTTCTGGATCATGACGGTGAGCGACCAGATGGACATGCCAAGCATGACGAACACGATGCCCTTGGCGAACCAGCCCATGTGGCCCCATAGCTCGATCAGATCGACATTCATAAGTCAGAACTCCAGGAAGGGTGGGGGAGTTATTTGTTCAGCTTGAACGCAAAGGGGAGCTGCACGAGCTGCTTCACCTTCCGGCCACCGACCTCGGCGGCGTAGAACTTCATCGACGGGAGCACCGCCTTCACCGATGCCGTAAACAGATCGTGGGATGACTTGAGCACCTTGAAGGTCTTCATGTCGGCCCTGCCTTCCGTGTCGACGACGAACTGCGCGAGCACCTCGCCCTCGACGTTGCTCTCGCGAAGCACGTCGGGATACCGCGGACTCGGATTGCCCGGCACCGCGAGCGCTGGCTTCTCGACCTGGAATTCGAAGTAGGCCTGATCGGGATTGACGGGTCCCGTCCCACCCTCGACGCCCTTGCCCGTGCCGCCAGCGACGCCCTTCCCCGTGAAGTCATCCTCGTTCGTGACCGCCTTCGTGAGGTCGACGTCGGGGATCTTGTCGGGAATCTCGATCGGTGCGGTGAGCACCTGGAATCCCTTCGGCGGGGGCGGAGCGGCGACGATGTCGGGTGGCGGAGGCGCTTTCTCCTCCGGCGGCGGCGGTTCGTCCTTCGGCACTTCGACGAACTTCACCTCTTCCGTCTTTTCCTTCGTCAGCTCCTGACCGGCGTTCGCCGTCGCATAGATCAGCAGGCCGCCGAGAACCGCGTGCATGACGACGCTGAAGACGGTACCGCCGGTGCTGCGCTGCTTCTTGGGCTTCGACTCGATCAGCTCGTTGAACATGCCAACCTTGCCCGGTCTGTGGGTGACGTGGCGCAACGCAATTGCCGTGCGGTTGTAATGCTACGAGGCGAGGATTACGACAGGAACATTGCTTACATTAAGAATTCATGAAGCCGTGGTTATTTCGACGTAACCTCCACGGCCTGCATGGGATCGCATACTTATGCAGTCCGCGCCTGCTCCGCCTCTTCGCCCTGATCGAGGTCTCCGGCGGTGGCTTCGCGCCGGGGTGTCTCGGACACCGGAAGGGTCACGGTGAATGTGCTCCCGCGGCCGAGGCGCGATCGCACCGAGATCGACCCCCCATGCGCTTCGGCGATCCATTGTCCGATCGCCAGTCCCAAACCAAAGCCCCCCCGCTCGGCCATCCACGGACTGTCGCCCGTGAAGAGCGGCCGCGAGCGCGCGCGATCGGCGCGCCAGAATCGCTCGAAGATGTGGGTGAGATCGGCGGCGGAGATCCCCACTCCCGTGTCGCGAACCGAAAACGCCACCGTCTTTCCGAACGACTCCAGGGTGAGCTCGACACTGCCGCCCCGCGGCGTGTATTTGATCGCATTCGTGATCAGGTTGAGGAAGAGCTGCCGCAACCGCGTCGGATCGCCGGCGACCGTCGCGGGCTCCACGACGGGCATCGTGACCGTGAGCCCGCTCGCCTCGCCCAGGATGACCGCGGTTTCGAAGACTTCCCGCGCGAGTCCCTCGAGTTCGACGGGCTCGAGGTGGAGGTCGAAGCGTCGCTCGTCCGCGCGGGCAAGCGTGAGGAGCGATTCGACCAGGTCGGCCATGCGTGTCGTCTCGTGGAGTGCCTCCTCGAGCGCCACCAGGCGTTCGGCCTGTGGAACACTCGGTGTCATCGCGCGCTCGACGTCGGCGCGGAGCACCGCCAGCGGCGTCTTGAGCTCGTGGCTCGCGTCGGCGGTGAAGCGACGCAATGCGGCGAACGATCGCTCGAGCCGCTCCATCATCTCGTTGAGCGTCGTCGTTAGGCGCTCGAGCTCGTCGCCGACCCCCACCGACGGCAGCCGACGGTGCAGACTGCGCCCGTCGGTGATCGCCTGGACTTCGTTGATGATGCCGTCGATGGGACGGAGCGCGCGCCCGGCGATGACGTACGCGCCGCCGATGGAGATCAACAGCAGCAGCGGCGCGATGACCAGCATCGTGCCGACCAGCTCCCCGACGGCAAGCTCCGCCGACTTCGTCGACGACGCGACCACGACACGCGAGATCTGCGACTCCGTCGATGCGGGAGATCGCGCCGCCAGCAGCAGGCGCTCGCCACCGAACGGGACGATGACCGCCTGGTCGTTGGTCGGCGCATTGATCGCGAACTGCTGCAACGACGCGAGCTCATCGGGGCTGAGCTGGCGCGCGGCGAAGGAGACGTACAGGCTGCGGCCGTTGGGATCGAGCACCAGCACGTGATCGGGTATACCCTCGAGGAGGGTACGCAGCTGCGGCGTGATCGCCGGGCCGACGATCGAGTCGCGCAGCTCCGTCACCGGCTGCCCCGCGAGCTCGGCGTTGCGAACGAGGCTGAGCGCGAGGTTCGCCTCGGTGACCACGTACCGCTGCAGCTCCTGGAGCGACGCGGCGCGGCGCGCGCCCCATAACGCGATCGCGAACACGAACAGCGTGGCGATGAGCGCCGTCGCATAGATGGCGGTCAGACGCGACCGCAGCGTACTCATCCGCGCCGCGCCTCTCGCCGAATCACTGGCGGACCACGTACCCCACACCGCGGACGGTGTGAATCAGCTTCACGTCGCTGTTGGAGTCGATCTTCTTGCGGAGATGGTTGATCACGACATCCACGATGTTGGTTCCCGGATCGAAGTGATACCCCCAAGCGTATTCGGTGATCAGCGTGCGACTCATGACCCGCCCCGCGTGGCGCATGAGGTACTCCAGCACGGCGTATTCCTTCGGGGTGAGCTCGATCTCCTGCCCGGCCCGCGTGACCCGGCGTGTCCCCTTGTCGAGCTCGAGGTCCGCCACGCGAAGCACCGGGGCGGCGAGCGCGCGTGGTCGCCGAGAGAGCGCCTCGACGCGTGCGAGCAGCTCCTCGAAGGCGAAAGGCTTGGTGACGTAATCATCCGCGCCGGCCCGGAGCGCGGACACTTTCGCATCGATCGCGTCCTGGGCGGTGAGTACGAGAACCGGCCGCTCGAAGCCGCGCGCGCGCAGTCGCTCGAGCACTTCCATCCCCGACCGGCCGGGCAGGCGCATATCGAGCACGACGAGGTCGTACGCCTCAGAGGAAGCTCGCTGCTCCCCATCCTCCCCATTCGTGACGAGATCGACGCCCCAGCGCTGCTCCTCGAGCCCGCGCTTCACGTACTGGCCGACGGTGGGGTCGTCCTCAATGACCAGGATCTTCATGGCTCGCATAGTAGAGCGGGCCAAGGGCCAAGGGCCAGGGGCCAAGGGGATGGAAAAGCGCGTCGCCGCTCCGCGGCAGACGCGCTCGTCAGATGAGCAAGCGGCCTTCGGCCGCTCGCCTTTCATTCCCCTTGGCCCCTGGCCCTTGACCCCTGGCCCTGGGCTCTAGGCCCTAGGCCCGCTTGAACCCGTACTCCCGAATCTTTCGGTACAGCGTCTTCGGCGAGATGCCGAGCATCTCGGCGGCCCGCCCCTGATGCCAGCTCGTCTGTCGCAGGACGGTCGCGATGTGGTCGCGCTCGAGATCGGCGAGCGAAAGCGGACGGCCATCGGGTGCGATGCGCTTCGTGTCTCCCGAGTTCGACGGGCCGTTGAGCACCGGGAGATCCGAGGCGCGAATGGTGCCGCCGGTCGCGAGCAAAACTGCCCGCTCGATGACGTTGCGCAGCTCGCGGATGTTCCCCGGCCACGAGTACGCCTGAAGCGCGGCCAGTGCCTCCTCGCTCAGACGCGGCGGCGTGGAGCCGCCATACGTCTGGAGGAAGTGCTCGGCGAGAATCGGTATGTCGACGGCGCGCTCGCGCAGCGGGGGAAGCGTGATGCTGATCGTGTTGATGCGGTAGTACAGATCGCCGCGGAAGTTGCCATCCTGGACCTTCG
Organism: Gemmatimonadaceae bacterium; assembly: GCA_035253695.1. Taxonomy (GTDB): domain Bacteria; phylum Gemmatimonadota; class Gemmatimonadetes; order Gemmatimonadales; family Gemmatimonadaceae; genus JAICNG01. The sequence continues at coordinate 47,857 of DATFBS010000038.1, read as the reverse complement.
CCTGGAGATCCTGATTCGTGGCGGCGATGATGCGCAGATCAGCTTGCACCTTCTGCGTTCCCCCGACGCGAAAGAAGGTCCCCAGCTCGAGCGCGCGCAGGAGCTTGCCCTGCAGCCGTGGATCGAGCTCGCCGATCTCGTCCATGAACATCGTGCCGCCGGCCGCGAGCTCGAAGAGACCGAGCTTGCGCGACAGCGCGCCGGTGAACGCGCCCTTCTCGTGGCCGAAGAGCTCGCTCTCGAGCAGGTTCTCCGCGATCGCCGCGCAGTTGATGTCGACGAGCGCGCCATTCGCGCGATACGAGAGCCGATGCAGCGCGCGCGCGATGAGCTCCTTGCCCGTTCCCGACTCGCCGGAGATGAGCACCGTCGAATCGCTCTTCGCGACGCGCTCGACGAGTGAGAGGACCGCCTGCATTGGAGCGTAATTCGTGACGATCTCCGGGACGCCATCGAATCGGGACAGGCGCTTCTGCAACAGGACGTTCTCCCGTGCCAGCTGACGCTTTTCCCACGCGCGCCGGACGAGCACGTCGATCTCGGCCATCCGGTAGGGCTTCGACAGATAATCATACGCGCCGAGCTTCATCGCGCTGATCGCGGTCTCGATCGTGCCGTTGCCCGTGATGATGATGACCTCGGGCGGCGACGGCTCTTCCCGCACCTGTCGCAGCACCTCGAGGCCATCCAGCTCCGGCATGACGATGTCGAGCAGTGCCACATCGTAGGCCTCGGCCTTCATCGCGTCGAGCGCTGCGCGACCATCGCGTCGGGTGGTGACCTGAAACCCGCGACCCGTTAGGTAGTTCTCCAGGAGCGTGCCGAGGTGCGCCTCGTCCTCCGCGATCAGGACGCGGATCCGGGATTCGTCTCTCATGCCTCCCCCTCATGGTGTGCGGCGGGGAGCAACACACGAAACGTCGTGCCCTTCCCCAGATGACTGTCCACTTCGATCCGCCCTTCGTGATCGGCGACGATGGAATAGCAGATCGACAACCCCAGGCCAGTCCCGCGACCGGGTGGCTTCGACGTGTAGAAAGGCTCGAAGATCTTCGTCATTTCGGCCCGCGGGATGCCGTGGCCCTCGTCAGCGATCTCGACGACGACTGGCTCCTCCCCCGGGCGGCCCCGCCTCGTGCGCACGAGGATCGAGCCCCGACCATTCATCGCATCCATGGCGTTCAGCAGGAGCGCCATGAACACCTGAATCAACTGCTCCGCGTTGCCATGGGCGAGCGGCGTGGTCTCACGGTCGAGCTCGCGAACGACGCCCATGCGCTTGAAGCGCTCGTGGTGCTTGAGGAGGAAGAGCGTTTCCTCGAGCACCGCGTTGACGTCGACCGGACCTTTCGTAGCGGCTTTCGGCCGGCTGAAGTCGAGGAGCCCGTCGATGATGCGCTTGCACCGGTGCACTTCCGTGTCGATGATGCGGAGATAGTCGCTGAATCCCTGCCGAAGACTCGGGTCCGCATGCTGCTCCTCGAGGCGAAGCGACATGCTCTCGGCGCACGCACCGATCGTGGCGAGCGGGTTGTTCACCTCGTGCATGACACCGGCGGCCAGCGTTCCGATGGCGGCGAGCTTTTCCGCCTGGGCGATGCGATCCTGCGCCTGTCGCCAGTCGGTCATGTCTTCGCCGATGGTGATGACGTGGGTGACGTTCATGTCATCCACGCGCATCGGAATCTTGGAGATGCGGAACGTGCGAAGGTCGCCGGTCGCGCTCGACTCCATCTGGAACGTCGAGATCTTGCCGGTGGCGAAGACCTCGTCGAATTCGCCGCGCAGCAGCTCGGCCGGCTGTCGGTGGAGGATCTCGAAGATCGTCCGCCCGATCGCCTCCTCACGCGACACGCCCTGGATTCCCGTTTCGCGCTTTCGATTCCACGCGTGAATCCGGTATTCGCGATCGATCACGTAGAGCCCGACGGGCAGCGAGTCGATGATCTTCTCGGTAAAGCGCCGCTGCTCCTCGATCTGCTGCGTGCGCAAACGCACCTCGACCGCCATCTCCTGGGCGTGCTCGGCGTTCGCGATCGCGGGCGCGAGCAGATCCGCGATCGTGGCGAGCACGATGCGCTCTTCCGAGTCCAGGGAGCGATCGACGCGCAGGACCAGGACGCCCATGAGCCGCTCGCCGGCGATGAGGCGAGCCAGGACGATGCGGTCGTTCGACGACTCGCCCGCCTCGAGCAGGCCCGCGATCTCGGTATCCGTGGTCGCTCCGTCCCCGACGCCCCACGCCCGCGTTAGGCCCGCGGGCGCCAGCGCCCAGATCGCGCAGTCGCCGGCCGTCAGCGCGCGGCGCAGGAGCTCGAGGACTTTGTGGAGACCGTCCTCGAGCGGTCCTCCCGCGGCCAGATGGGCGGCGACGTCGGACAGCAGTGCCAGTGCCGGCGAGACCGGCTGGAGACTTGTGGGGGTAAGGCGTGCAACGGGAGCCAATCGGCCTCTGGCGTGGTGGAAACACAGGGAGGCAGGTCTGCCCACCCCCCGGACAATATGACCGATAGCCCCCCTTCAACGTCACGGTTTCCGACCCCCCAGACCGAAATCTTTCAACGGCTTAGGACTCCCTTGGCAGGATTTTTCCTGCGTTAGCCGCCCGACGAGAGGGAGTAGTGATCAGGACGAACGAAAAACTCGCGTAAGGAGGGAACAATGACGTACGAACGATCCTTCGGCCTAAGCCCCATTTTTGGCCTGCGGCGTGAGATCGACCGCCTCTTCGACGACACGTTCGCGGGTCGTGGCAGTGGGGCGAACTGGCACCCCGCCGTAGACATTCAGGAAACGTCGAAGGAGCTGCGACTCGACCTCGAGCTTCCTGGTATTCGGGAAGAGGACGTGGAGATCGAGGTCGAGAACGGCGTGCTGTCCGTTCGCGGTCAGAAGTCCGCCGAGCGAAAGGAAGAGGGGGAGGAGGGTCGGTATCACCTCGTGGAGCGGACCTATGGAAGCTTTTTCCGCTCGTTCCAGCTTCCCCAGGGGGTAGACGACCAGCAGATCCAGGCGAATTTCGACAGCGGGGTGCTGCACATCACGATTCCCAAGGCAGCGTTGCCGCAGCCCCGGCGCATACAGATCGGTGGCAAGGGCGAGCGCCCGCGCGGCGGCGAGGTTTCCGCGCCGCGTCGCGATGATCGCGGTAGCCGGCGCGGCCCACCGAACGAGCAGAAGGAGAGCGGGCGCGAACGGATGGTCGCCGAGTCCAGAAACAGCGAGAAGAACGCCCGTTAGGCGGTGTCGTGGCGAGGTCGGCGACGAGGTCGCCGGCCTCGCTACATCGCGATCTCCATCGGCGCGCCCATCCGTCCCTCGCGCCGAACGCCATCGATGCTCGCCGTCACCCGGTCGCCTTCGATACGCACGTCGACGGCGCGACCCCGGACTCGTACCCCGGCGACGTCCACCAGCTCGAGGCCGAAGGGCATCGGATCGATCGTGAGCCCTCCATCGTGCGGTCGAATGCCGGCCACGTATTGCATGATGGCGTCGATGATCCACGAATGCGTGCTGTCACTTGCCGCCCGGTGCACCGAGGCGCGACCCTCCACCGGATCGTACTGCTCGTGCGAGCCGATCCGCACGGGATCCGCGCCCTCGAAGAACATGCGAATCGTCCGGCTCACGAGATGGGCGACGTGCGGGCGGAGGTGTGGCGCGTAGGCACGGGCGACCCGCGCGATCGCGTCGATCAAATGCGAATTGACCAGTGGCACGACGGGACCGCTGAAGGGCGCCTCTCCGCGAACTCCGGCGCGTGCGCCGATGCGGGAGAACCGCACATCGTTCGCCGGCGCCGTCGCAACGGGGAAGATCGTCCAGAACGCGTCCGGGTCGAGCAGCGACCCCTCGAGCCCGGCGAGATGACGTGCATCCGCCAGGTCGGTACGGTAGGGATAGAAGCACACCGCGGAGCGCGGCCCAACACGCTTGCCGGTTTTCGGATGGACGTCGCGAAAGAGTCTCCATTCGGCGTCCCACATCTGCTCGCGCACCGCAGCGGCGAGGCGCGTCGCCGCCTGGTCCCATTCCGGTGCATCGTGCGGAGACTGGGCACGCAGCGCCAGACGCCCCAACGCCATCAATAGTGCGTAGGTCGACACGGCGGCATCCACCGCACACAGGCGGCTGTTCTTGCGCCACCGGTCGGGATCGTCGAAGGCAACCTCTCCCCGCATCACTTCGATCAGCCCGCTGCCGCTCGTCCGATGCTCGAGGATCCATCGGGCGTGCCTCGCCAATGCGGCGTACGCCTGCGCGACGAATCCCTCATCGGGGTGGGCGGCATCCAGTGCGAGCATCGCGCCACCCCAATCAACAAACACGTTCGACGCGGGCGCCGTTCGGGCACCTCGAAGCTGCGAGGGGATGCTTCCATCGTCGCGTACCCGGCCCAGCACTTCGGCCACCGCGTGACGAGCCAGGTCCGGCTCTCGCATCCAGCGAAGCTCTCGGGCATGGCACGCCGCCGCGTCACTCGTCAGGCGGTGCAACATCCCTGTGCCCTCACACACGCCCTGCGAGCCGACCGCGAGCAGCTCCAGACAGCTCCAGCGGTACCAGTAACAGTGCTCGACGTAGGGGTCCGAGCAGCGAAATGCGGGTACGCGGGTGAAGTAGTCACGCCACCGGCGGCGGCTCGCACCGCCTAACGTGGCCGAGTGCGCTGCGCCGTGCGCGGGCGGTGCGGCGGGCGCGGAACGCACCGCATCCTTCGCCACCACGCGCATGGCGAAGACCGTCGAGGTCCCCTCGGCCGCGACGAAGAGCGAGCGATGAACGGCGGCGTACGTGACGTCGGCGGGCTCGATGTGCGGGTCGCCGGCCGGAAGCCCCTCGCTGGTCCACTGCCCGGCGAATGGCGTGTAGCTCCAGCGCGGATGCAGTGGGGTCGGCTCGCTTCCGGCGAGAGACCAGCTCGTCGTCCCTCCAACGCAGGCGAGAGCAATCTCGTACGGCTCTCCGCCGCCGGCGGAGCGTCGCCGGAATGTGATCGTCCCGTCATAGCGTACCGGCCCATCCAACGCACCTCTCGGCTGGGCCGTCCAGGCCACGAGATGAATCCTCGTGGGCCGCGGAGCCTCCAAACGCCACTCCGACGCGAACACACCGCCAGGTTGCACGGTACGCACCTCGGCCGCAGTCGCTCCATTGCCCAGGCGATACTCGGCGGCGATCTCGGCGGGACTCCACCGGCGCGTCGTTAGGTAGGCCGGAATCTCCCGGCCGTCGTCATCGAGGAAGGCCACCGTGAAGAGGGGCCCGATCTCATCGCCAAGAAGGCTCGCCGGATCCCAAAAACCCGGCGCGTTGAGCCACAGCGGGTGCGGAGGCGCGAAGACGAGTCCCTCCCCCGCCGACAGCTGCCACCGGTCTTCGCGGGCGAGCAGCTCGATCGGGTCCACGGGCAGCGCCTAGTCCAACTCCGCGATTCTGGCGAGAAGCTCGTCCGTCTGGCGGCGATGCCCGAGCTGATCCTCGATGTGAAACCACCGCACGATCCCTTGGCGGTCGATCAGCACGTAGGCGCGACGCGCGAAAAAGCGATCTTCGTCGAGCACACCATAGAGCCGCGAGACGTCGCGGCGAAAATCGCTCAGCATCTCGACCCGGATCGAATGTTTCGCCTTGAACTCGCGCAACGTCGGGACGGAGTCGACCGAGATGGGGAGCACAGCGACATCGGCGCTGGCATAGCGGTCGAAGTCCGTGCTGAACTCGCACACTTCTGCCGTGCAGGTGCTGGTGAAGGCGAGCGGGAAGAACGCGAGAAGCACGTTGCGCTGGCCGCGAAGGTCCGCGAGGCGAACGGGAGCTCCGGCGGTGGAGTCGAGCGAGAAATCTGGAGCGATTTCCCCGACTCGGGGCGACGACGACGAAACGGTGGTAGCCATGTCGGAATTGCGAGGGTCGGTGTGCAAACGCCGCCGGCAACGTACCGGCGGCGGTGACAGGCGGCAAGCCGGAAACCGGATCAGCCTTCCTGACGCTGCGCCCTGTCTCCGCTGCGCGCGCCGCGCGTCGTGCGCTCGGCACGTTGCTGGGGCGGGCGGATGAGGTCCTCCGCGGCGAGAAGACTGCGGGCGAGGTCCGCCATCGACATGTTGCGACTCTGACTGGTGCGCTGGAGAATCCGATACGCGGCGCTCTCCGTGATGTTCTCGCGCTCCATCAGGATTCCCTTGGCGCGCTCGATCACCTTCCTGTCGTCGAGCTTCCGTCGCAGGTCGTCGCCCTCACGCTGCGAGGCCAGCCAATCTTCGTGTCGTGCGAACGCGATCTGAATGGCCGCGTCGAGCTGCGCCGCGGTTACGGGCTTGACGAGATAGTGAAAGATGGGCGCGCGGGTCGCGTGGGTGACCGTGTCGGCGTCGCTGTACGCGGTCACGGCGATGATCGGCACCGGCCGCTCCTCGTGGATCTGCTGAGCGGCGGTGAGCCCGTCGAGGTGCGGCATGCGCACGTCGAGAAGCACGAGATCAGGGCCCATCGTCCGCGCCATCGTCACGGCGCTGGCGCCATCGCCAGCGATACCTACGACGGTGTGGCCAAGGGAGCGAAGGTCCTGCTCGAGGCCGAGCGCGGTGACGCTCTCATCTTCCCCAATGAGGATGCGCAGGGAGGATCCGGGCACCGGGAACTCCAGGAGTAGCAGAAGTCATCTCGCGGCTGCAAGAGACGGACCGGGGGTCCGTTGGCGGGAACGGAACGTGCCCTTCGTCGATTGGATGATCTCTTCCGGCAGCGCAACGGACTCCGGGCGCCCTGCCCAGGAGCACGCGCACGTCCTCATCGTGGGGGCCGCCCCTCGATTGGCGCGCGTCCTGACCCGCGCGGGCCACGAGGTGACGACGACTCCTCTCGAGGCCGCCCTGGAGCGCGTCGACGACCGGGTGGAGGCCGTCGTCATCACGGCGCGGGGGCCGGATGCCTTTGCGCTGTGCCAGCGGTTGAAAACGCGCTTTCAGGTGCCGTTGCTTCCCGTCATCATCCTGCGTCCGCGTCCGCACCGTTCCATCGGTCCCATTGGTCCCGATGCATGGCTGCGCCAGTCGACGCGCGGGCGCGAAGTCGTGGCGCGCATCGAGGAGCTGGTCCGCATTCGCCGGGCGGAGCGCGATCTCGCGCGCCTCAACGAAACGCTGGTGACGCTCGCCGCGGAAAACGGCCAGCTGTATGAGCGCGCTCGACTCGACGCCTCGCGAACACTAGCGCTGCTTCGCGAGCTGCAGCACCGAGTGCGGAACAACCTGGCGGCGATCCAGGCGTTGCTGGTGCTCGAACGGCACCGCTCGCCGCGCCGATCGCTGGATGAAGCCATCGATGTCGCGATCGCGCGCATCCGGGGTATGGCAGCCTTGCAGGATGCGGTGTCGACAGATGCGGGCGCCGTCACACTGGCAACGCTGGCCCGGGCGATCGCCCGTAACATGGTCGATGTGTTCGGGCCATCGCGCGTGCCAACCTGCGAGGTGCAGGGCGACGCGGAAGTGCCGGCGCAGGTGGGGAGCTCACTGGCTGTCGCGCTCAACGAGCTGGTCATGAACGCCGTGCGCCACGCCGAGGCGCGCAACGTTCGCGTCGCGATCGAGGGGACCAATGGAGAGGTCGTCGTGCAGGTGATCGACGATGGGCGCGGGATCGCTTCACCCGACACGAGTGGGGGCGGACTGATCATCGCTCGGACCGTCGTGCGCAACGAGCTGCGAGGCACGCTCGACGTCGTTCCCGCGTCATCAGGGACGGCGGTACGCATGGTCATTCCCGTTCCCCGGGATGCCCAAACGCAAGCGGCCCGCTGAGGCGGGCCGAGAATGCGACATGGAGCGTGCGAGGCTCGAACTCGCGACCTTTCGGTTGCAAACCGAATGCTCTCCCAGCTGAGCTAACGCCCCTCGGCTGAAAGATAAACCCTCCATCGAGCGCCTTCCAGCAGGTACGGCACGTGAATGGCGTGAGCGCGTCGTCGGACAATCGCGCGTGCCGTTTTCCCGGAGCGATCCATGACCGCGACAACGACTGAAAAGCAGAGTCCCACGCTCACGATCCAGTGTCAGTTTTGCCAGACATGGAATCGTATCGATGCGACTCGGGCAGCGGACCGTCCCAAGTGCGGCAAGTGCGCCCGCCCCATCCTGCTCGATCGCCCTCTCAAGCTTACCGACGAGACCTTCGACCGCACGATCGCAAGCGCCGAGGTTCCAGTGCTGGTCGACTTCTACGCCGACTGGTGCGGACCCTGTAAGATGATGGCGCCCTCCGTCGACCAACTGGCGGTGAAGATGACGGGACAGGCGCTGATCGCGAAGGTCGACACCGATGCGTCGCCGCGCACCGCCCACAAGTTCGACATCCGCGGAATCCCTACCGTGATCGTGTTCCGCGGTGGGAAAGCGGTCACGCAGCAGGCGGGCGCCGTCCCGCTCGCGAGGCTGGAGAAAATGCTTGGCGCGGTATGAGGCGAAGAGCAACAGGGAGTCAGGAGTCAGGGGTCAGGGATCGGGGGGTGTCGGGGACCAGGTTGTCGGAGAGCGCCGCCGTTCTCTCCTGAAACCCTTTCCCTGACACCCCCCGATCCCTGACCCTGACTCCTGACTCCTACTCGTGGGCCGGCATCGTCTCCATCGTCTCCGGATCGTACGGCACCTGCACCTGATCCCGGTACGGCGATGTCAGCAGCGTGACGCGCATACGCGGGAACGCATCCATGAACGCCGCGTAGCACAAGCCCCACAAGCCAAGGTAGCCCAGCGCCACCCCGATCTCGTAGAGGCCGAACGGGGCGTGCGCCGACTCGTAATGCAGCGACGGATACACCTCGACGTATCGCAGCAGCCAGAGGCCGACGAGGCTCGAGATCGCGAAGAACGCGAGCGTGGGCAGGTACACCTTCGCCGCGCGCGACAGCAGGCCGAAGAAAGGGAGCACGAACATCAGGAAGACCACGGGCAGCGTGAACTTCAGCCACGGGTCGATCAGCCGAAGCCGCGCCCAGTGCGTCTCCTCGCCCATGTTGCCGTACCAGATCACGAGGTACTGGCCGAACGTGAGGTAGCCCCAGAAAGCCGTGAAGGCGAAGCAGAGCTTGCCGAGGTCGTGAAAATGGTGCTCGGTGACGAGATCGTACGCGTTCAGGTGCCTCCGCCACCACATCGTGAGCAGTGACCAGCTCGTCAGGGCGCCGAGCCAGCCCCCCATGAAGAACCACCACGAGTACAGCGTGCTCTGGAAATGCATGTCGAGCGTCATCGAGAGATCCCATGACAGCAGCGACATGAAGAATCCGAACGCGAGACAGAGGAAAACGGCCAACCGGCCCTGTAGCGAGTGCGTCGTGTGGATTTCGCGGCGCTCTTCAGCGAACCCTCGACGCATCCGCGCGCGAAGACCGCGAGCCCAGCGCGCCCCGCTCTCCTCAGTGCGGCCGACATCCAGACGGACGGAGGTGTAGACGTACCAGACGCTCAGCAGCACGAGAATCCCGAACACGACGAGATCCCGGGTGATCAGAAACGTGGGATCGAACCAGACGGCTTTCTCGTGAACCGGTGGTGCCTCGTGCGTCCACGGGAAGATGTGCTGCCTTCCGAGGAAGATCACCACGAGGAGAAGGAAGGCGACCGGGAGAAACGCGACGTACCCCTCGAGGAAGCGAACCACAGGCCGGGACCACCGCGCCGTGGTGATGCGCTGGACGGCCACGAAGACGACAGCGGCCTGCGATATGGAAACGAAAAACAGCCAGTTGACGTGCAGGGCCTGCCAGGCGCGGTTTTCCCCCTGAACGGCGCCGAAGAGAAACACAATCGCTCCGATGACGGCGAAAATCGCGCTCACCAGCTTCACGCCGCGGCCGATGGGGCGATCGGTCGCGCGCAGAATCTCATCGCGCGTCAGAGCGTGGCCGTCGTGGTGGGCGCTCATCGGTGGGCTCCCGCCGGTGCGGCCGCGCGCGTCGTGTCCGTGGGCGACGCGTTAGGCGCAACCGTTGGACGCGCGAATGGCACCGGTCGAGTCGGAGCGGTGAGTGAATGGGTGGGCACGGTGGGACCGTTCTCGCCGGGCTGTCCGGCAGGCTCGGTCGACACGGGGGCGCCGAGACGTCCCTGCAGCCCACGCAGATAGTTGACGACGTCCCACCGATCCATGTCCTCGACTCGGTTGTACGTCGGCATGAGCCCACGGCCGTTCCGAATCACTCCATAGATGTAGCCATCGCTGCGGTTCTTGGTGATGTCGGTGAGCAGCGAGGGTGCGGGCAGACCGTACTTGGTGACTGGACCATCCCCGGCGCCGCCCGCTCCGTGACACACCGCGCAGTTGATCTGATAGTGGCGTCGCCCGTTGGCGAGCGAGCTGTCGGACACGGGCGTCGGATTCGGGAGTAGCGCGAGCGAGTCGAGCGCAGCGGGGGTGGGCTGACTCGAGATCATGAACGCGGCGACGGTGGTGCCATATATCGGAACCGAGAATTGCGGATTGCCTCGGGATGGCAGACTCTCCGGGCGCACGCCGAGCCACGTGATCGTGTCGCTCCACTGCTGCTCCCACGGCTCCTCGCGCGGCTGGTCGGTGAAGGTCGTGAACCAATCGCAGCCCCCGATGGAAACAAGGAGGGTGATCGCAGCGAACGAGGAACGAGAAATGAGGAAGCGGCGCGCAGCAGTACCGACCACCGTGCTTCCTCGTTTCTCGTTCCTCGTTCCTCGCGAAGCGAGCCGGGGCACTCCCACTCTATCGCTCACGCCGCACCTCCACCGCCCCGTTCGCCTGGAGCACCTGCGTCACTTTCGCCTCACGATCGGGAGGACACTCTACCCAGATCCCGTAATCACCGTCACTGAAGCGCGGATCGTAGCCCACCGTCATCATCAATCGCGGAACGCGCGCGACGGCGAACATCCCGAACACGGTCGACAGGGCACCGACCAGCACCATCACCTCGAAGCCGATGATCGTGTACGGCACCCACGAGGGAATCGGCTTTCCGCCGACGACGATTGGCCAGTACTCGGAGACCCAGATCGCGATCCAGTAGCCGAAGGTGACGCCGAGGAGACCGCCGATCAGGGTGAAGCGCCTGACGACGCTCGGGCCGTGCGCCAGCGCATGCTCGAGCTCGTGGCGGGGCGTCGGCGTGTACACCGTGATCGAGCCCGCCTTGCTGCGTCGGAGCTCGGCGATCGCATCGACCGCCGAGTCGAGCTCACGAAAGACGCCAAGGACGCCGCGCATTACTCGTGCTCTCCCGGCGTCTCGGGCGAGTAGTCGACGTGCTGTCCGGAGACGTCGATGTCGGTCGTCGCCGCGTGCGTACGCAGTCGCGGAGGAACGATCTCCTTCACCTCGGCGATCGCGATCACCGGGAATTGCTTGATAAACAGCAGGAACCACATCGAGAACCAGCCGAAGCTCCCCATCAGAATCGACCAGTCGACCCACGTGGGCGCGTACGTCGTCCACTGCCAGGGTTCGAACTCGTGCGAGAGCGACGGAACGACGATGACGAAGCGCTCGAACCACATCCCGAGGTTGATGAACAGGCTCAGGATGAAGAGCCACGTCGTGTTGCGACGGAGCCGCTGCGAAAACAGCGTGAGCGGCAAGATCATGTTGCAGGTGAGCATGATCCACGCGGCCCACCACCACTGGCCGAACACGCGGTTCATGAAATACTCCTGCTCGACCTTGTTGCCGCTGTACCACGCCACCCAGAACTCGGTCAGATACGCGAGACCGACCACGAGCGATGTAAAGAGGCAGAGCTTCGCCGCCGCATCGAGGTGGTTGATCGTCACGTAGTGCCGTAAGCCGAACCAGCGCCGGAGGGGGATGATGATCGTGAAGACCATCCCGATGCCCGAGAAGATCGCCCCGGCGACGAAGTACGGAGGGAAGATCGTCGCGTGCCACCCGGGGACGAGCGCCATGGCGAAGTCGAACGACACCACGGAGTGCACCGACAGCACGAGTGGGGTCGAGAACGCGGCAAGGAACAGATACGCGCGCGTGAAGTGCCGCCACTCACGATCGCTATTGCGCCATCCGAGCGAGAGCACCGCGTAAATCCGCTTGCGGATCGGGTTGATTTCGCGATCCCGCAGCGCCGCGATGTCCGGCACCAGACCCACGTACAGAAACGTCGTCGAGACGGTGAGGTACGTGAGGATGGCGAACACGTCCCACACCAGCGGGCTCTTGAAGTTCGGCCAGATGAACCGCCAGTGCGGGTACGGAATCAGCCAGAAGAATTTCCACGGCCGCCCCAGGTGCAGGATCGGAAACAGTCCCGCTGTCATGACGGCGAAAACCGTCATTGCCTCGGCGCACCGGTAGATCGTGGTTCGGAACCCGGCGCGGAACAGATACAGAATGGCGGAGATCAGCGTTCCCGCATGCCCGATGCCGACCCAGAAAACGAAGGTGATGATGTAGACGCCCCACATCACCGGCGGGTTGTAGCCGGCGACGCCGAGGCCCATGTAGATCTGATAGATCCACGTGCCGATGCCGATCAGCAGCGCGGTGATCGCGATCCCCAGCCCAATGAACCACGCGACCGTGGGCCGAAGCGTCGCGATGATCTCGTCGTTGACCTGCTGATAGCTCCGAACGGCCGGGAGCTGAATGTTCGCCGACGGGATGTTCGGGCGCGGCATCTCCTCGATCGGGCGTGCGGCGACAGCCATGATCGGCTACCCGCCCGCCGGCGCCGTTGCCGCTTCGGCGGGCGCCGGATGAGTGACCTTCTTCAAGTAGACCACAGCGGTGAAGGTGTTCAGCTCCTCGAAGACGTGATACCGCCGCTCGTCGTGCAGCTGACGCGCGACGGCCCACCGCTCGTCGGCGGCATCTCCGAACACGATCGCGCGTGATGGGCACGCCTGTGCGCACGCCACGGTGAACTCGTCGGGCTCGACCTCGCGCCCTTCCGACCGTGCCCGATTCTCCGCTTCACGGATGCGCTGCACACAGAAGGTGCACTTCTCCATCACGCCCTTGCCGCGAACGGTGACGTCGGGATTCAGCTGCCAGTTGAGCGGCTCCGGCCACGCGTACTGCGGGCGGTCGGTTTCGCCGTAGCCGAACCAGTTGAAGTAGCGGACCTTGTATGGGCAGTTGTTGGAGCAGTAGCGCGTGCCGACGCATCGATTGTAGACCTGGACGTTCAACCCGTCCGGCGAGTGATACGTCGCGAACACAGGACACACGGGCTCGCATGGAGCGTTGCCACAGTGCTGACAGAGCATCGGCACGAATCGTGTCTCGAAGTCGGCCGACGATTCATCACCCTCCCAATACCGCTCGAGACGAATCCACGCCATCTCGCGTGAGCGCAGGATGTTCGCGCCCGCGGTGCGCGGCAGCCCCTGCGTATGCCCGCTCTGATACGCCGCGCCGACCGTCGGAATGTTGTTCTCGGCGTAACAGGCGGTGACGCAGGCCGAGCATCCCGTGCATCGCGCCAGGTCGATCGTCATCGCCCATCGGCGCTTTGCCATCCCGGTCGGGTGCGCGGGATCGTAGAGGCCGACTTCGTTTTTCTTCGGATCGCGAAGCGCGCCTTCGGCGTCGGCGGCGATTGGCGCGCGCAGGCCGGGGAGTGGCGCGTGCGATGCGTCGCCCGGGAGCGCGTGACCACCGCCGTGCGCACCCGGCTGTTGACCAACGGCGGCGCCCGCGCCGCCTTCTCCGGTTCCCTGCGGCGCCACGTCCGCCGCGTGCTCTTCACCGGCGGCGCCGCGCGCGCCACCACCGAGCTCGGTCACCGCCAGGGCGCGTCCGATGCCCCGACCATGCTGGCGTGCCGATCCCTCGGTCGTGATGAGCTGCGTGTACTCGCCCACCTTTCTCACGCGCACCCGCGAGCCGCTCCACGCCGCCATGCCAGCGCGGTCGAATCCGGGACTCAGGGCGTCGAGCGGATTCGCGCCGACGTCTCTGGCAAACCGGCCATAGGCCGTGTGCCCACGACCAAACGCCATCGCCACCGTATCGCGACGGATACCGGGATACAAATACGCGGGCGCGCGGACCGTCCCGCCCGTGCCCTGTACCTCGATGACGTCGCCCGGCTGAACGTCGAGTCGCGCGCCCGTCTCCGGGTGCATCTCGATCCACGACTGCCAGCAAATCTTGCTGACCGGATCAGGCAGCTCCTGCAGCCAGGGCTTGTTCGCCCCGTCGGCTCCGAGCACCGCGGACGGATACACGACGAAAATGAAATCACCGTCACCTTCGACCGGCGCAGGCACCGCACTGGCGTCGGGAGGCGCTGGCGCACGCGGCGCAATGCGAGCCGCCGTTCCACTCGTTATGCCCCGCGCGAGCGCGGTGGCGAACGCGGTTGCGCCACCCGGGAACCGACTGATCAGCCATGAGCGATAATCGGTGGCCGCGAGGCGCCCGGCAGCTGGTGCGGTTGCGCCGGCGACCTCGAGGAGCACGTCGGCGGTCGCCCGTGTCCGGAACACGGGATCCATCGCCGGCTGCTGCAGCGACACGACGTTCGGCATAGCCTGCGCGTCGCCCCAGGACTCCAAAGGATGGTGATCGGGAAGCACGAGATCGCAGAGCTCGGCCGTCTCGTCCGGGTAGCTGGCGAAGGTCACCTTGAAGGGGACCCGCGCCAGCGCCTCGGCGACCTGCGCCGACTTCGGCATGGTGAAGACGGGATTCACGCCGCGGAGCATAACGAGCGGGACGCGTCCGGCGCGCATTCGCTCGACGGTGGCGCTCATCTCGGCGAAGGTCGCCGCGCCCTCGAACGCACTGATCGGTGCGGCCGGACGAATCGTCGTCCCGACGTTGCCCGACGCCTGGTTGATCGCGGTCACCGCGCGGGCGACTTCGCGTGCGTTGACCGTGCTCACGCCGGAGAGGACCAGATTCGGCCGGGCGGCGGCGAGCTCGGCACCTAACCGCTGAAGCGCCTCCACGGGAACGTCCGCCGCGCTCGCGGCGGCGGCCATGTCGGCCCGCCCACCACCGCGGACCGCAGCGAGCAGCGCGTTCGCCACCGCCAGCTCGCTGCCGCTGCGTGCCGGAATCCACTCATCGGCATTCAACCCGGTGAGGGAACGCCGCGCGCCGATGTAGACGAACCGCGGCGCTCCCGCCATTTTCGCGCGTGCCTCGGCAAAGTCGAGCTGCTGCGGAACGCTCGCGCCCCAGCTGTCGAGGAAGTCCGCGCCAATAGAAACGATGAGGCGAGCGTCGGCAAAGGACAGCGACGGCCAGGCAACGCCGTACGCCTCACGATTCGCGGCGATGGCGGCATGATCCATCAAGGCATCGATGGCGATATGGGGAGCGAGCCCCATCGCCGTCAGCCACTGATCGAGAAAGAAGGGGAAGCTCCCGGTCTCGTGGCGGTTGAGGAATACCGCGTCGGCTCCGCTGCCGCTCGCGCGCGCCTCATCCAGCCGTTGACGGAACAGCTGCAGCGCCTCTTCCCACGTGATCTCGACGAGGCGCCCATCTCGACGCACGCGAGGTCCGGTGTATCGATCGGGATTGTAGAGACCCTGAAGCGCCGCCTGTCCACGCGCGCAGAGTGCTCCGCGATTGAGTGGATGATCGGGGTTCCCCTCGAGCTTGATGGCGCGACCATCGCGGGTCTCGGCGATGACGCCGCATGCCGCTGCGCATTCACGACAGGTGGTCGCGAAGTACGTCGAGACGCCGGCGACAGTCTGGTCCGGGCTGACCAGGTAGGGAATGAGCCGCCCAGCTTCGCTCGGGCCGCAGCCCGTGGCCGCTGCGCCGGCGCCCGTGACGCCGAGAATCTTGAGGAACTCGCGGCGTCGAACGCCCGTGGGCTGTGTCGTGTCGCTCATCGGCTCAATAGTGACACACGCTGCAGTCGTAGCGAACCTGACGCTGCACGTGACAGTTGACGCACCAGCCCATGTTGAGCGACTCCTGCTGGTACACGGGCAGCATCTCCTGCACCGGTCCATGGCACGTCTGACAGGTGACACCGGCGTTCACGTGGCGCATGTGCGGGAACTGCACGTAGTCCGGCACCTTGTGGATGCGGACCCACGGAATCGGCTGATTCCTCGCCGCGAACTGCTGGAGCTTTGCGAGCTCAGGCCGCTCGGTGCCATCGGGGCGACGCGCACCGATCACGGTGTGACACCCCATGCACGTCCCGACCGCGGGAAGCCCGGGATCGGGCGATTTGTTGGCGGCGTTGTGGCAGTACAGACAGTTCATCTGCAGAGCCACGACGTGGGGCTGGTGCGGGAAGCGGATCGGCTGCTCGGGGGCGCGGCCTTGGGGAGTGGAGCCGCCGCTGACGGCAGACAGGAGGATGGCAGCGGCGGCCAGGGCGAGGAGCCCGGGGTACACCGCCCACTTCTTCCTAGTCGTCATCGCGCGCCCGGTGCGTGGACAGGGAAGGACGTCTTGTGAAATTGTTCACAAGCCCACTCAACGGCCGGTATAATGCTCTGCCTCCGTGGCGCTTCGCAAGGGTCCTCGAGAACGGCAAAGAGATCAGAGTTCAGAATTCGGATTTCCGAATTCGGAAAGCCCACTTGCATCGTCGCGCGACGCGCGCGGGCACCTGCACGAACTGCACCGCCTCATTTTCTCGACGCCGACTCGGCATGCCTCGCGATCACATCAGCGCTCGCCAACGCGACATCGCGCAAATCATCCGGCAGCAGCGCGAGATTCGCACGAGGCGTTTGCGTCAGCCTCAGTGGCCACGCTGTTCCATAGACGAAACGCTCGGATCCGCACGTGCGAAGGAGGTGCGCGAGATCATCCTCCGGCGGTCCCCAGAGCCATGAAATGTCCCACCAGAGCCGGGCGCGCTCTGATGGGGTGAGGCCCCAATGGACCTCCTCGACGAGCGCTCGGCCTGCAGCGCACACGAGGACGTGCACCCGGTCGCTCGCGCGCACCACGGCCCTCACGGCCGCCCCGCTCAGGTCGCCGGCGTTATCCATCCAATGGCGCTGCCGCGCGTCCTCGAAGCGCGTGGTGAGCACGAGGGTGAGGCCGAGCTCAGCGCACGCTGAAGCGAGCTCCAGCATCGATGGATCCTGTGGTGCGAGCCCCCACTGCGGAGGATATGCGCGCACCGCTCGGGCGCCGCGTTCAGCAACCACGCGAAGGGCGCGGTCCCAATGCGGCCAGTCCGGACGCACACAGGGCACCGGACGCAGTACATCCGGCCAGCGCTCGAGCGCGCGAAACAGCGTGTCGTTGCCCGGTGATGGATCACGCCAAAACGCGGACGGCAGGTGTCCGACCCATGCTCCGTCCAGCCCTTCACGCTCGAGAACACCAATGAGAACGTCAGGATCCGGATGCGGAACGTCGCGGAATGGATAGGACCCTATCCACGTGTGGACATCGATCGTCACGACGCCCTCACCGACGCGCGATGCGGGCGTGATTCCCGTTGCGCCAATGCCGGGAAGCTTCCTGCGGGGAAGATTCTCGCCGCGTTGCGCCAGCGGACCGCGGCGATGTCGTCCGACGAGAGGCCGATATGGTCGAGCGCCCAGAGCTTCGCCAAGCCCGTTTCCATCGTGAGATCGGAGCCCCACAGCATGCGTGAGGCGCCCACGGTGGCCGCCGCGCGGTCGAGCATCCCACGATCGACGCCGCTGCCGGAGAGGTCGATGTAAACGTTAGGCAGATCGACGACCGCCGGAAGCGTGTGCTGCCAGTCCCCTCCCCCACCAATGTGCGCGAGGATGAACGAGACCTCGGGATGTCGCGCGGCGAGCCGCCCGAGCTCGACTCCATCCGAGGCTTCCTGTCCAGGCCAGTCACGCCGGCGGTGCTGCCAGATGTGCTGAAGGATCGGCACGCCTCGTCGGGCCCCCTCCCGCGCGATGGGGTCGAGCAGCGGGTCATCCGCGCGGCGACTCGCCGCGAGCTTGATGCCGATCGCCCCTCGCCCCAGGCAGCGTTCGATCTCCCGCAACGCGTGCTCGCCGTCGTTCGGGTTCACCGTGACGTAGCTTCGGACGCGGTCGCCTTCGTGCTCTTGCAGCGCCAGCATCTCGTCGTTGCCGAGCGTCACGTCAGCCGGCGACGGGAAATACACGGGCGACGTATGTCCCCAGGTCCCGAGGATCGACGCCACGTGCGTGGTGATCCCGATGCGCTCCCCGGCGCGGAGTCGCGACGCATTGCGCTCGCGCCAGTCCTTGCGACCGCACCGCGCGTGTAAAAAGTGCGCGTGCACCTCGATCAATGGCTCGCGTCCGGCCAACGGCTCGTCCGCCGCTCGGGCGCTCACTCCTCGTCGCGTAACCGAACGAGCGCGGTGCTGGCGGCGCTTTCGATCTCGGCAATCGCCTCTTCGTCATGTGCGAGCGATGGAAAGTCGTACGCGCCACGCTTGAACAGCACCCCAGCCTGCGCCGCGAGCTCGAGGAACCGGCTTTCGCGAGCCGGCGAGTCGAACCGGATGAGCCACATGTGATCGAGGCCGTCCGTGCGCACGCCGTCGATGCGGCTCGCGGCGATCGCGCGATCGACCGCGCCTCGCATTTCGGCGCCGATTTCCCCCAGCGATTCGCAGACCTCAGCGCGCGCGTGCCATTCCATGACGGCGCGCGCCGCCGCGAGCGCTACCGTTTCACTGGCCAGCGTCGACGAGATCCACGTTTCGCTCGCCGCGCGCATCACCGATTCGCGGCCGAGGACCGCCGAGAGGGGATATCCGTTGGCGAGCGCCTTTCCGAAGACGGCGAGGTCGGGCGTGACATCGGCGAGCTCCTGATAGCCGCCCGGCTTGAGGCGGAAGCCGGTCTTCACTTCATCGAAGATGAGGACCGCGCCGGACTCGTCGCATGCGCGCCGCGCCTCGGCAATCCATTCGACGGATGGGAGGCGCTCGATGACGGGCTCGAGCACGATCGCCGCCAGCCGGTCGCCCGTGCGTTTCGCGGCGGTTTCCAGCGCATCGACATCGTCGAAGGGAACGCGGACGATGTCGGCCCGCACGCTTTCCGGAATGCCGGCGGCGTCACTCGACCAGTCGAGCCAGCCGAAGTAGCCGCAGGCGATCACGACCGATCGACTCGTGTGCGCGCGAGCGATGCGAACGGCCGCGGCAACCCCCTCCGCTCCCGTCTTGAGGAAACGCACCTGCTCTGCGCATGGCACGAGCTCGGCGAGGCGCTCGGCGACGTCGATCTCGAGCGCTGGCGAGAGCCCGCACACGTTGCCGTTGGCGGCCGCTTCGACGACGGCCTGGGTGACGACGTCATCGGCGTAACCAAGCGCTACTGCGCCAAGCCCCATGGTGCAGTCGATGAGCTGCCGGCCCTCGGCGGTTTCGATGCGGCACCCGCTTGCGCGTGTGTAATGCGTCGGCAGCTCGCCAACGCGATCACCGAACAGCGCGTCGGGGCGCTTGCTTCCAGTCGAGGCGCCGCCCGGAATGATCGCGGCGGCTCTCGGACGCCACACGTTCTCGTCGGAGCGGTCGAAGTCGAGAATGGCCATCGGCCTACAAGAACGCGGTGCCTGCGACGACCGTCAAGGTCGCCGCTGCGCCCGCTCGAGCGATCGCGAGACCTCGATCGCCATGGCCCGCAGGAGCTCGATCTCGCGAGCGTCCGGGCCCGCGCGAAACGCGAGCGACCGAAACGACCGGAGCACGAGCTCCTCGTTCCGCGTCTTGAAGAAGTCGATCGCCACCAGCGCTCGTTCGACATCGGCGAACAGCCGCTCGTACTGCTCACTGGTCGCCGGTGGAGCATCTTTGCGCGGCGGGCGACGCACTCGCACGTGCTGGGGCGCGGCCAAGCGCAGCTCGTACATGGCGATCAACGCCGCCTGCGCGAGGTTGAGGGACGCGTAGTCCGTGGTCGGAATGGTCACCTCGAGGTGCGCGCGGTCGAGTGCCTCGTTGTCGAGCCCACGGTCCTCGCGGCCAAACAGCAGCGCGACGTCGCCCTCGGCCGCAAAGCCGACGAGCGTTTCCGCCGCCGTGCGCGGATCGGCCACGCGACGCTTCGCCGCCCGCCGGCGTGCGGTGTAGGCTGCGACGTGAATGCACCCCTCGAGCGCCTCGTCGACCGTGTCGCAGTGGCGGATGCGGGCCACGATATCGTCGCTGTCATGGGCGACGAAATGGATGCGTGAGGGGTCGTACTCCCCCGGGCGGACCAGCGTGAGCGACGAGAGACCCATGTTCTTCATCGCGCGAACCACCGCGGCGATGTTGATTGGATCCTGTGGCTCGTGCAGAACGACCCGCACGCGTGCGAGCGGATCAGTCACGCTCGATGACGAGCGGAAGGAAGCGCGCCGGCGATTGCCGATCACCTTGCAGGTAGATCCAGTCGCCGCCGCCGCTCAGCGCGAGCTGTCCGCGGCGACGCACACGGCCGGTGGCCATGTCGTTTACGATGACGTCGAGCGCGATCGGAAGACTGTGCTCGGGTCCCAGTGCGTCGAGCGGAATCTCGAATCGCATCGCATAGCCGCGCGGGTCGTGACTCCACCCTGCAGTCAGAGGAACGTCCGGCCGCGAACCGTTGACGACATGGGTTCGGACACGCGGCTGTGGATACTCGGGAACGACGAGCCAGCCCGCTGGGCGGTCCCAGCCCCGCGCCGCGAGATACAGCTGCACGCCGTCGCTATGGATGTCTGGATGCTCGTTGTCCAGCGCGGGGTCGGGAGCGTCGGGAGCGCGAAACATGACGTCTCCCTTCTGCACCACGACCTCGATCACGAGATACCGTCGGATCGCGCTCAGCGAGATCGCCGCTCGCGGGCTGCCCGCCTCGGCCCAGCTCGACTCGGATCTGCGGTATGCCCTCTCGTCGAGCTCGAATGTGAGCGGAGCATGATTGACGCGGAGCCTGAGGGGGTAGGTCGACGTCGCCGCACGCCCGGCTCGAGGCGCGCTCGGCTCGGACGAGGTGACTGCGCCGCCAAGATCGATCGAGCTTCGAGCCCCTCCGGCATAGAGGGTAACCGACCACCCGGCTCCACGTCGCGCGTGCTCGTGTCGCTCAGTGTCGCCCCGCTGCACGACGATCGTCGCGTCGTGTCTCTTCACGCCGGTGACGGCGCCGGCCCAGCTCCAGACGCTCGTGATGCTTCCCTGTCTGCCCCGCATCTGCAGAAGTGAGAACGGCCGGTCCGGCGAGCCAGGCGGACCAGGCGCGACAGCCCGCCACCATGCTGCTCGATCGCTCGGGGCCACCCACGCGTCGGCGCCGTCACCGCCTCGGTGCTTCAGATGGACGATGCTGTTCGGAGCGACGTCGGCGCGCTCGCTGTCGCGTACGTAGACGAAGCCGTCTTCAGCAGCAGGGCCCCCGTGCAGTGTATCTCGAACGAACGCGAGGCTCGTGATTTCCGCGGTCGCGTGAATGGGCAGGAATGCCGACACGTCCCGGGTGCTCATCCACTCGAGATGATCGATGGCGTAATCGGGCATCACGATGATCGAGCGGACAGCCTGCACATCGGGCGCGAGACCGTGGATCGGCACTTCCGCGACGATCCATCCCGCGGCACCACGCTCGTCGTACGCGACCAGCCTTCCGGACGTCCGCTGCTGGGATTTGCCGTCGAAGAATGGCGCGTTGTGCGCCAGCGTCGAGCGATACCAGTGGAGCGAGGAATCGACGTACGAGCCCGTCCCGTAGTCATCGAGAATCCGCTCCTCGCCGATCGCCAGCAGCACGTTGAGACGATCGGGGTGTCCATGCCCCCCGCCGGATTGTCCATAGTCGAGCGCCACATACGTCCGACCTTGGGTGCGGCGAAAGACCGCGAGGCCCTGCGACTCGAGCAGTATCGAGCGATCCGCGAAGTCCGACGTCTCGGGCAGCTCCGCACGCGCGAACAGAAGGGCGCGCCAACCCAGGTCGGCGCGCGTGAGCGAGGACGCCTCCTCATGCGGTTGAGTGTCGGCGGCGCTCCGCCATCGTCCCGTGTCACGTCGGGGGATGCGGTCGGTGTACAGTCTCCGAAGCGCGGTACTCAACCGGGGGTCGTCGCGGCGGGCAAGACCGAGCTCGAAGCTCTCGGCGAAACGCCACTGCCGCAGTGAGATCGCATACTGCGAATCCCGCCGCGCTGGGATCGTGAGGTCGGGCAGCGCGGTCAACAGTGGGAGCGCAAACCCTTCCTCGAAACGCCTGACGAGATCGGCCTGCAGGGAGCACCCGAGCTGTTCAGCCATCGTTACGCCGTACCAGAGGCCTCGATGCGCGAAGACATGATAGTTCTCTCCCTCGTACCACGAACCGTCGGCAAGGAGGCCGCGACTCAAATGCCCCGCGAGACCCGAGGGTCCGAAAATCGCCCGCTGGGAAGCTCTCGCGTCATCGAGCAGGCGCGCTGATGCGATCAGAGCCGCCGCGTTCCAGACCTGCCGGTTCGATCCGCCCTCATCGAATGAGGCGATCAGCCGTGCACTTGGCTCGATGACGCGGTCCCGAACGCGCGCACCGAGGTCGCCCATACCGTCCGCGGTCTCGAGCAGGGAGAGAGCGACTGACAGCTGAAGGAGCCAGATGGATTCGAGATAGGTGCTGAAGAACGGTCGCGTCGGCCCGAGTGCGTTGTCTCGGTTCGGATAGCTCAGGTATCGCAGGGCGTACGTATCGAGGATGTCCCTCGCAAGATCCGCGAGCGCGCGCTGCCCGGTGATCGCGTGCAAGGTCGCTGCCTGCACCGCGCGCTCGGCGAGCCAGAGCTGATACGACATCACCCACCAGAGATAGTCTCGCTCGCGCGTGTAGACCGTGCCGCAGCGCGGGCATGTGTGCGCTCGCGGCGAGAAGGGATCGAATCGCAGCAGCGTACCATCTCGCTCGCAGCGCCCGCCGTCCCGCGACAGGAGTGCTTTCTCGTGAGGCACCTCGAAGCCGTCGCGCAGCAGATGGTCGAGGTCGGCACGAAGAGATTCGGCAAGTGGGGACAGCGCACCTCGGGCAGTCTCCCGGCGGGCTGCGAGAGCCGCTGCGTCGACGAGCAGCGTCACCGGGCCACGCGCCACTGGGCGAGCGTCGCGAGCTCGCCGCGAAGGTCCATCCGGACACCCTGCAGACGGCGCGACACTCCCTGGAGTCCACGCGCATGGTAGAGCCACGCGACCGGCATCTCTCGCGCTAGCTCACGCTGCACGTCGAGCCACGCTTGGCGACGGGCATCGTCTCCCGTCGCCGCCCGCGCCATTCGAAGCAAATCATCCACACGCGCCGTGTGAAATCCCGCGTAGTCCAGCGCTCCGCCAGCGAGCTCCGACTC
This sequence comes from Gemmatimonadaceae bacterium, assembly GCA_035253695.1. Lineage (GTDB taxonomy): Bacteria > Gemmatimonadota > Gemmatimonadetes > Gemmatimonadales > Gemmatimonadaceae > JAICNG01. The sequence continues at coordinate 24,598 of DATFBS010000038.1, read as the reverse complement.
GAACATCGATGAGAGATAGCCGAGTGAGAGGTCGCCGGGGACGCCGGTCAGGAGAGCATCGAAGCGCTTGTCACGGGCCCGCGCCTCGGCCAGGAAGGCGCCCATCTCGCGCTGACGGATCTCGAGCCGAATGCCCAGCTCTCCGAGGTCGGCCTGGATGAGCTGCTCGGCAGCGTTGTCGGCACTTCCCACCGTGAGCAGCTCGAACGTGAACGGAACACCATCGCGCACGCGCACGCCGTCGGGCTGTCGCAGCCACCCGGCGCTATCGAGCAAGGCGGCCGCTGCGGCGAGATCGCGGCGGGGAGATTCTTTCAGCGAGAATGGATGATCCGGAGCAACGGGGCCAGCGGCGGGAGTCGCGAAGCCGGCAAGTGCCGCCTCGATGATCCGGTCGCGATCGATCGCCAGAGCAACGGCGCGCCTCACGAGGGCGTCGGTGAAGGGGGGGCGACGTGGATTGAACACGATGCCGTACGCGACGAGCACTGGATAGTCCAGGACGCGAAGTGCGGGATCGGCAGCGGCGAGACTCGCCATCGAAGGCGAAATGCCCGCCATGTCGAGCTCGTGACTCACGAGGCCCGCGAACTTGGTCGAGGCCTCATCCACGACAGCGATGACGAGACGCTCGATGGCAGGCGGACCGCCCAGCGAGCGGGCAAACTCGTCGTTGCGCGCAAAAGTCCACCGCTGCCCCGGTTTGCGATCCACGAATCGAAAGGGGCCGTTACCGAGGGGGCGTTCTCCGAACCCGGCGCGACGAAGCTCCGGCCTCGGTACGCTCTCGAGCAAATGGGCGGGCGCGATGGGTTGCTCGCACAGAACGAGGGGGAAGGCCGACTGCGGTCGGAGGAATCGAATCACGATCGTGGAATCGTCGGGCGTCTCCACCCGCTCCACATCGGCGAGCTCGGCGAACCGTGGCGAGCCCGTCGCGCGGTCCCGGATGGCATCGAGCGTAAAGCGGACGTCACGCGACGTCGTGGGCTCCCCATCGTGCCAGCGAACCCCGGGTGCGAGATGCATCCGAAGCGCCCGCCGATCCGAAGACCACGCCCACGACTGGGCAAGGTAGGGCGCCGGCTCCAGCGCGTCATCGTAACGAGCCAGCGTCACGAACAGGGCGTACCGCTGAACTTGCCGCGCCATCGGATGCAGCGTCACGAGTGGATTCGCCGACTCGAGATCCGCCCCTGATGCGATGACGACCGTGTTCGCTCGGCGGCCAGGCTGCGCGCAGGCAAAGAGCATGGCCGCGAACAGGGCGGTTGACGCGCTTCGCGTCGCCGACATCATCACGCCATGCGTAACGTCGTCAGCCGCCTCGCGAGCAGCATCATCCTCTTCTGGATCGTGCTGACCATCACGTTTCTCCTCGTGCGCGCGGCCCCCGGCGATCCAACGACACTGCTCGTTCCGCCCGGTGCGACCGCGGACGATCAAGCGCGTTTACGCACGGAGCTGGGACTCGATGCGCCACTCGTGATACAATATGCACGCTGGGCTGGCCGACTGTTCAAGGGAGATTTGGGCGAGAGCTTCGTGCGTCGCGCCCCGGTGCGTGTCGTGCTCTCGGAAGCAATTCCGGTGTCGTTGGGCCTCGGGGCGCTTTCGCTGGCCCTGACATTCGTGCTCGGCATTGCGATCGGAATGTACCAGGCTGCGCGGCAGGGCACGCTCTCGGATCGTGCACTGACCATCGCGACGACGACGGTCTATGCAGCGCCGAGCTTCTGGCTGGCGCTCGCGCTCATTGCGACGTTCACCTACGGCGCGGCCCGATGGGGATTCCCTGCACCGCTGCGGCTGCCGGCGTTCGGAATGCGCGATCCGGCGTCCGATGCCGCCGGCCTCGCCGCTCTCGGCGATCTCGCGCGCCACGCGGTGTTGCCCGTCCTGACCCTGTCGGCGATTGGAGCGGCCGGTATCGCGCGATACGCTCGCACCATTACCGCGGATCTCATCGCGCAGGACTTCGTTCGAGCGGCACGGGCGAAGGGAGTCCCGCGGGCGCGCGTATACGCTCGACACGTGCTCGCGAATGCGTGGCCGCCTCTCGTCGTGCTGCTTGCTCTCGCGATTCCAGGTCTGCTCGCGGGATCGGTTTTCGTCGAAGGCGTGTTCGCATGGCCCGGGATGGGGCGTGTGACGCTCGCCGCTGTGGCCGCGCGTGACTATCCCGTGATCCTCGGTGCCACCGCGGTCTATGCCGCCGCGGTCATTCTCGCGAATCTCGCCGCCGATCTCGCCCTCCCGTTGCTCGATCCTCGCCGTCGGTCCGACGGGTCCACGTGAAACGCGACGTCGCGATTCCACTTTTGATACTGGCAGTGCTCGCCGTGGGTGCGATCACCGTCCCGGTGCTATCGGCGGACGATCCCCGAACCATGGGCGATGCCGTAACCCAGCGATTCCTTCCGCCTTTCGTCACCGATGCCCGCGGTGATTTCCATCTCCTCGGTACGGATCGGTTCGGCCGGGACATCTTCGCGCGCACGATGCTGGCTGCGCGCATCTCTCTCGTGATCGGCATCCTGGGCTCGCTGCTGGCCGGCGGAGTCGGGATCGCGATCGGCGCATTCTCCGCGTGGCGAGGCGGAATCGTCGATCGGGTGCTGATGGGCGCCGCGGACGCGCTGCTCGCCATACCCCGACTGATTCTTCTGCTCGTCTGCGCCGCCCTCTGGCGGCCCGGGACGCTGACCGTCGTCGCGGTTCTCGTGGCCACGGGGTGGATGGCGGTGGCGCGCCTGGTGAGGGCAGAGGTGCTCGGGGTCCGCGCACGGCCGTTCGTCGAGGGCGCGTCGGCCCTCGGCGCGCGGCCGTCTCGAATCCTTTGGCGACACGTGCTGCCGAACGCGTTAGGCTCGGCTATCGTGGCAATCACCCTCGGCGTTGGCGGGGCCATCCTGCTCGAGAGCGGGCTGTCGTTCCTCGGATTGGGCGTGCAGCCACCCCAGCCCAGCTGGGGAAACATGATCGCCGATGGACGCGACGCGATCGTCATTGCGCCGTGGGTGGCGCTCGCGCCGGGCCTGGCCCTCGTCGTCACCGTGGTCGCCGCGACCTTCCTCGGCGACGCGCTGCGCGATCGGCTCGCGGGTGAGAGCTCAGCGACCCTGCGCGATCGCGCCTAACGCACCAGGATCGTCGACGTCGACAACGGCGCAACGCGTATGTCGACGATGCGGTCGTCTCTCACCGGCAACGCGGCTCCCGCATGCTCATCGAGCCGTGCGCTGCGGGCTTCTCGCACAGGCCACGAGCATCTCCAGAATCCGTCCGCGGGGCGCGACGTGACGTTCACGCATCGCAGAACCGTCCACGCCCCGTCATCGCTCGTCTTACAGGCGAGAAACCGCAGGCCATCGCCCTCCAGCGACAGCCCCGTGACCACTTCGGGCTGACGAGCCGCCGATCGCAACGTCCATCCGCGCAGCGGAAGCAGGACGTCGTCGGCGGTCCGCTCGATATCGGTGAGGTTCTCGCCCGCGGCGTGCGGAAGCACGGCGAACGCGGCGCGATAATGTCCCATGCATTGGGCCGCCGGCGTCGGCACGGGCCACCCGGCGTGCCCCGGGCGTTCGGGAAGATCGTTCCTCGAGAGCGCCCCGACGGCGCGCACGAGGGTTACCGCGATAGCGCCGTCCCCGGTGACTTCGTACTCGCCAAGCCCGTCGGAGATCAGCGTCACCCCGTGCGTCGCGGCGCGTCGTGAGACCCAGCGGCCCAGCGGAGCCGTCGGAGGGATGACCTCCATCGACCGCGTGTCGCCCGGCTGCTGACGCACTGGGCGCGCCACTGGAGCAAACATGCCGTCAGCCATCGTTATACCGTCGGGAGTATCGGTGGCAAAGACGATGCGCAGCCGGTGATCCCTGGAGTGATTTCTTCCGCGCACACCGACACGAAGAAACGAAGCTCCCGCGTCGAGGGACAGCGCGAGTATGACATCGTTCGACGCACGTGGGCCCGAGCGTCCCGCTCGAGTGGACGCTACCGGAATGTCGAGCGCGAGCTTCATGCGCAGCTCACCACGCAACGGACCGTCCTGCGTCAACTGGATCACGTTGACGCGCGCATCGCCAACAATCGGCTCGACCGGAGAATGCGTGTAAAGATCGCCGGCATCTCCCACGTCCTCGAGGCGGATGAGCGAGCTCCATGTGCGGCCATGACGCACGGAGTGCAGCTGGACAACCCCGTCGTCGTCCACCTCGACTCGCAGAATGTCATTGTCGAGCCATCGGGCAGTCCCGCGAACCGCTTTCACCGGAACCGATGAGCCTGCCGACGCATCACCACCGACTGCGAGCGGCAGAATTCCGTATCCGCCAACCTCGTCGACCCACGCAACGCAGCGTGCCACTTCGACTCGATCGCCGTGGGGATAGTGTCGAGGCGACTCGATCCGATCCGATCGAACGCGGCGCGTCAGGACCTGGAGTGGCACGCGTCCACCGTCGAGCGCGGGGGGTGGCAGCTCCCGTTCGGGTACGCGCACCCCGGCCGAGCCAGGCCCCACGGGCTCGCGTGCGACGACGCGAGCGATCTCCAGCTCAGTGATTCCACCGCGCGGTCGCGCCGCGGGATTGCGCACGAGCACGTACGACGACCACTCTGGCGCCCAGTGCGCCGCAGCTGCGTCATGGCCGACGAGATCGTGCACGGCATCCTTCACGATGCCGCGCGCTTCGGTCTCAGCGAACGCGAATCGTGTATCGGCGGCCATGGCGACGGTATCCGCCGAACAGCCGCAGAGTGTGTCGTGGGGGTGGCACTCGAGGAGCGTGCGCCAGGCCGCATGCATCAGTGCGACCCGCGAAGGGGCGCCGCGCGTGGACGCGATCGCAGACCAGACCTCCGCCTCACGAGTCAGCAATCGCTCGAGGCCGGCGTTCCGCCGCTTTTGATAGGCGCGCGAGGACCACGTCCCCGGAACCGTCCACGTGTATCCAGGGGAAAAGCGCAGCTCGCCCTCGATCTTCGGAAGATCGGGGCGGGCCTTCGCATGCGCCACGAACGACGCCGCGAACGCGCCAAGCGTGCTCGCACGTACACGATCGGGGGCGGCTGCTCGCGCGAGAGCATCGATGGCCTCCTCGAGACCCGACTGGCGAGCGTGGTGGTCCGCACCGTTGAGCACGAGCATCGCGCTTGTGCGCGCTCGTGGGGCGAGCATCGCCCGCAACGCCCGCCATCGCTCCCTCGCTGCGCTGTCGTTCGTGGGAAGGTTTGCACCGTACTCGTAGCCGGGCGGCGGAAGATGGTGCACGAGAACGCGAGCGCCGCCCGGCGCGCGCCACCAGAAGGCATCCCCGTCGGGCCATGTCGGACCGCCGAGACCGCGCCAGAGGATGATCAGCGGGAATCCAAACCCCTCGGCGAGCGCCGGTAAGTCCGCCGGATGGCCGAACGAGTCGGGACAATAGAGAACCAGTGGCGCTTGCCCTCCGCGCGCTCGGACTGCGCGACCACCGGCGAGAAGATTTCGGACGAGCGCTTCGCCAGAGGTCAGGAGCTCATCGGCAAGGACGTACCACGGGCCCGCCTCGAGGGCACCCCGTGCCAGCGCGCCCCGCAGCGCTGCCTCACGATCGGGCCGCACGGCCAGATAATCGTCGAGGAGCACCCCTTGGCCATCGAGGAGAAATGCCGCGCCTTCGGGCGGGGCGTCGAGCAGCTCATCGATCAGGGCGACGAGCCGCTGCCGAAAACGGGCGAAGGGCAGGTACCATTCTCGATCCCAGTGCGTGTGGGAGACGACGTGGACCTCGAACGGATCGAGAGCGCTCATGACGGGGTCAAAAAAAAAGGGCGGCCGATTCGGCCGCCCTTGTGCATTCGCTGGCGTCAGGCCACTGGTCTCCGACCCGTCACGAGACGGTAGACGATCACGATAAGCGCGATCACCAGGAGGAGGTGGACTATCCCACCGATGTTGACCACGAAGGCACCGAGAAGCCAAAGGATGAGCAGGATGATGGCGATCGTCCAGAGCATGCGTGCCCCCTGAATGAGTTTTTGTGTACCGTGCGGCGCGCCGATTCGTAGAGCAACACGCATGCCGCGCTCGGCGATCATCCGCTCATGAACAACTCGGTTTGCGGCTTCGGCGCGTTGGATGCGGGATAGGTGACCTCGCCGTTTTCCACACGCGCAATGTTCATCAACTCGTGACGGTCAGTGGACGCGTCGAGCACGTGACGGACCTCACAGCCGCGCGCGACCAGTGCGTCGGCGATCAGCGAGCGATGACATTTCCACGGAACGGCTTCCGCACACATCACCGTGGTCCGTGCATGGCGCGCGCTGGCGATGAGATCCGTGATTGCCTCACGAAACGCGGGGGTGCCCATGTGGTCGGCGTAGGCTCGGAAGCTCTCGTTACGCCACGCCATGTTCGGAGACTCGGCGCGCGGGCGACGCCGCCCGCCGAGCGCGGGGGCATGGCGGTACGCGATACCATGCGCCGCGAGCGAGATGGCGAGAGCCTCCTGGTTGAAGTGCGGATGTCGTCGCGACATCGGGAACGCGCGAACGTCCACGAGGGCACGAATGCCCTCGCGATGGAGGAGCGCCACGAAATCATCGAGCGATCTCGTGGAATGCCCGACCGTGTAAACGGTGACGCTCACTCGGCGAGCTCGCGGGAGCGCTCCGTTTTTCGTTCCACGACCTTCTCGCGTTCGTCGCGCCGGCGTGGCTGCGGATGCTGTTCGGCGAGGTGGTGCGCCGACTGGCGCCCGATGAGAATCCGGGTTGCTCGGACATCGTGCCCAATGTCGATCAGAAGGATGGCGAGGTCTCCACTCGCCCAGAGCAGCCCGGCGAGAACGATCAGACGGCTGCCTTCTGCCAACAGGGTGGGAATGGCCCCGCTTCCCTGCGTCGTCAGGCCTGTCACGACTTCGGCAACCAGCAGCAGCACGAGGATGAGCGCCATCAGTCGAAACAGCTTGGCCACGTAGCGAAGCCCGACGTACGGCTCGAGATCGGCTGCGCGCACCTGCATGATGGCCTCGGGACCGTCCCGTCGATGCGTCGCGCCTTCACTCATCGCCGCGTCGGCGGGTCCGAGTGGTGCGGCCCCGCAGTGCTCGCACGCCGTGGATAGATCCGGGCGCGGCTTCCCGCACTCCGGGCAACGTCCCAGGGCCGCGGCCCTGGTCTCCTGAATTTCTCGTGTGCTGGTCATCCGCTATCTCCTGTGCCGACCCACCGGGCGCGGTAGCCCCGTGTATCGATGTGCGTGAAGGGGCCGTGACTGCCCGTTCCCGGATAAGTGCCGCATCCCCCGATGAGCTGTGGATGCGCCCGCTCGACGCGGTCGACGGCATCCTGAATCACGCGCGCATCGCGAATGTTCACGCGCCCGTCGCCGTTCAAGTCATCCATTGCGCCGTTGCCATCATTGTCGATGTAGATGTCTGCGGCGTCGCCGTACATATGCCGGCTCAATGCGGCCCTGCCGCGCGGATCGCCTCCGCCGCGATTGTACTGCGGCGTGCGGAACCCGCTCAGCACCTTGACCCCACTCGTCTGAATCCCGCGGGCGCGCAGCTCCGCGAGCACGAGCTCCAGCTTGTCGAGCAGGCGTGTTTCCAGAACCAGATACTTGGGCCAGACCTCGAACTGGTTCTTGGTCAGGAAGTCCCCGAGCCGAAAGTGCTCGCTCACGTGCGTCGTCCGATTCTCCTGCGTGACCTCGATGAACCCTCGGGGAGGCGAATACCGGGCTGGCCCCCGCCCGCGCTCGTTCGGCCAGCTTCCGAGGTAGTAGAGGCCGATGCGTCCGCGCTGCTTCGCGCTGAACGGCTTCAGGGTAATGACGTTGAAATCCGAGAGCGGGCGGATCGCTGCGCCCACCTTGACCGCCACGCTCCAGATGCCCGGGTCATCCGGCCCGCGCACGAGCGTGTCTGCCACCGCTGAATCGGTGACGCCGCCTGACGAGTAATGCACGACGGCGCCTTCGGGCAGTGTATCGGTCCCCAACGGCGCACCCGGCTCTCGGAATTGTGCGTGCAGCCGCCCGCTCTCGCCGCGGAGCGGGAGCAGCGCCTCCATGGCCGCTTCCGTGAGGAACGCCGCCGTTGGCGCGTCGGCATTCGTCAGGGCGCTGGTGATCGACGCCGTGACCCGCGTGACTGCGGCGTCCTCATCAGTTCGCGCGTCCGCCGTTGCGACGGACCACGACCATCCAAGCGCAAAGGTCGCGAGGAGGGTTCCGCCGGCAATGTCGAACATCCTCTCGGTGCGTGGCGACACACCGGCGCGATGCCAACGGCTCCTCGCTGGGGCCGGGATGTGAAAGGCGAGCTCCGCGCCGTGCAGAATCCGTTGCGCCGTGTCGACGACGGCGCGCTCGACCTCGTGCAGGACGCCATGGCCCGAGCCGGTCGTCTGCTTCGCGTCGTGACCGCGGTCCGTCAACGCTCACCCGCCGCGCCGGTTGACCTCATTGGCGCGCCCGTGGATGTTGAAGGACTCTCGTCTGCTCTCCCATCCGGAATGGCATGGACACCCTCATCGATCTGTGGCACCGCCTTACCGACGTCGAAGCCATTGTCCGCTGGGGCGGCTACATCGGCCTCACGACCATCGTTTTCGTCGAAACCGGCCTGCTGGTCGGGTTCTTCCTTCCCGGCGATTCGCTTCTGGTGACCGCCGGCCTCCTCGCCTCGCAGCCGGATTTCGGGCTGAACGTCTACTACCTCGGCATTCTGCTTTCGATCGCCGCGATCGCCGGCGACCAAGTCGGCTACTACATCGGTCGCCAGACCGGTCCCAGGATCTTCACCCGCGAGGACTCCCGTTTTTTCAATAAGAAGCACCTCTACCGGGCCCACGAGTTCTACGAGAAGCACGGTGGCAAGACCATCGTTCTCGCGCGATTCATGCCAATCATTCGCACCTTTGCGCCCGTCGTAGCCGGGGTCGCCGCGATGCGATACCGGGACTTCGTGTTCTATAACGTCTTCGGTGGCCTGCTCTGGGTATGGAGCATGCTGTTCACCGGCTACTTCCTGGGGCGGTGGGTACCCGGGATCGATCGGCACATCGAAAAGGTTATTGTGGTGGTGATCTTCCTGTCGATTTTGCCGGGGATCATCCACTGGTGGAAAGAACGCCGGCGCGCTCCGGTGGCCGCCGGTCCTACCCCGACCGACGTCTGACCGAAGACCGCCCCCACCCAGCAACCACGATTGGCCCGGAGAACGCGCTCATGGCACATACGCTTCCCGCTCTGCCGTACGACTTCGCCGCACTCGAGCCGCACATCGACGCGAAGACGATGGAGATCCATCACGGCAAGCACCATCAGACGTACGTCACCAACCTCAACACGGCGCTCGACAAGGCGCCGGATCTCAAGGACAAGCCGCTCGAGGACATCCTCAAGAATCTCAACTCCGCACCGGAGAGCGTGCGTACCGCCATTCGAAACAACGGCGGCGGACACTGGAATCACTCGCTCTTCTGGGTGCTGATGGCGCCGAAGGCGGGTGGTGAGCCGAGCGGGGCGCTCGGCAAGGCGATCGGCGAGACGTTCGGCGACTTCGCGAAGTTCAAGGAGCAGTTCGCGGCGGCAGGAACAGGGCGCTTTGGGTCGGGGTGGGCGTGGCTGATCAAGGATGGCGGGAAGCTCTCGATCACCAGCACGCCGAATCAGGACAACCCGCTGATGGACGGGAAACGGCCGGGCGATGTCCTCCTCGGGCTCGACGTTTGGGAGCACGCGTACTACCTGAAATATCAGAACCGCCGGCCGGATTACATCGCGGCATGGTGGAACGTGGTGAACTGGGCGGAGGTGGCGAAGCGATTCGGGAAGTAGGGTCAAGGGCCAAGGGCCAGGGGCCAAGGGATGGAAAGGCCCGGCAGCTTCGCTGCCGCGCTCATCATGAGGGCCGCACGCGCGAAGCGCGGCGGCCCCTTTCCACCCCTTGGCCCCTGGCCCCTGGCCCTTGACCCTTCACCCTCCTCCTACTCGCCCTCCAAGTACGTATACCCCTCCAGTCCTGCCACATAATCCGCGATGAACGCATTCGCCTCTTCCCGCGAGAGCGTCTTCGCGGCGGTGACCTTCCGCCGGAACGTCGCGAGCAGATCCGATGCCCGGAACTGCACGTAGTTCAGCACCTCGGTGACCGTGTCGCCGTGGACGAGATCGGTGACCTCGTACCCGTTAGGCGCCAGGCGGATGTGCACCGCGTTCGTGTCGCCGAAGAGGTTGTGGAGGTCGCCGAGTATCTCCTGGTAGGCACCCGTCAGGAAAAAACCCAGAATGTACGGCTGTCCCTCGAGCCACGGGTGCAGCTCGAGGCTCGGCTTCCCCTTCCGGCCGCCCGTGAAGCGGTCGATCTTGCCGTCCGAGTCGCACGTCATGTCCTGAAGTGTCCCGCGGCGCAGCGGCGCTTCCTCCAGGCGATGAATCGGCATGATCGGGAAGAGCTGATCGATCGCCCAGCTGTCGGGAAGCGACTGAAAGACGGAGAAGTTGCAGAAGTACCGGTCCACAAGAGTGGACTCGACTTCCGGAAGCAAGTCGGCGTACTCCTCGCGATCGAGCTGCGCGAGCTTGGCGATCTCGTTCACCGTCGCCGTGTAGAGCTGGTCCGCCATCGCGCGGCCGCGAAGTGTCAACACCCCGCTCTTGAACAGCTCGTGCGCCCGTTCCTTCGCGAACGTGGCATCGTGATACACTTCGCGGACGCTCTTCGTCGAGATGGTGTCGTATCCCTCGCGAAGCTCGTGCAACACGAGATGATCATCGTCGGTCGGCACCGGCGGCGACACCGCGACCGTCGATTCGACGTCGATCACCTTCACTAGCAGCAGGGCGTGGTGAGCGGTGAGCGCACGCCCCGACTCGGAGATGATGTGCGGCATCGGGAGCCCCTGCTCCCGGCACGCCTCGCCGATCGTGTAGATCACGTCGTTGGCGTATTCCTGAAGCGTGTAGTTCACGCTCGAGATCACCGTCGTGCCGGAGCCGTCGTAGTCGACGCCCAGCCCGCCACCGACATCCACATGGGTGATGTTGACTCCCAGGCCACGGAGCTCGGCATAGAAGCGCGACACCTCCGCCAAACCGGCCTTGATGTACCGGATGTCGGTGATCTGCGAGCCGAGGTGGAAATGAATGAGCCTGAGGATGTCGAGGCGACCGAGGGCCGAGAGCTTGTCGATCATCTTCACCAGCTCGCTCGACGACAGCCCGAATTTCGATTTCTCTCCCCCGCTCTTCGCCCAGCGCCCGAATCCCTCCGACGCCAGCTTGATGCGAACTCCCGCTGTCGGCTCCACACCGAGCGAGTCCGCCGCTTCGAGCAGCACGTCGAGCTCCGAGAGCTGCTCGATGACGATGAAGACCTGATGCCCCAGCTTCTGGCCCATGAGGGCCAGGCGCATGAACTCGGTGTCCTTGTAGCCGTTGCAGACGATGAGGTGATCCGTGCTTTCGCGAAGCGCGAGTACCGCCTGCAGCTCCGGCTTGCTGCCGCATTCCAGCCCCACTCCGTGCGGCGCGCCGAACTGCACGATCTCCTCGACGACGTGGCGCTGCTGATTGACCTTGATCGGATACACGGTCGTGTAGCTGCCGTCGTACCCGAACTCCTCGATCGCGGCGCCGAACTTCTGGCTCAGTGACTCGATGCGCGAGCGGAGGATCTCCGAGAATCGGAGGAGCAATGGGAGTCCCACCCCCTGCTGCTCGAGATCCATTGCCAGCTCGAAGAGATCGAGCTCGCGCTCGGGGTGCGCTTTGTCCGGTCGCACCACGACATGCCCCTCGGCACTGATGTCGAAGTAGCCGAGCCCCCAGCCTTCGATGTTGTACAGCCGCCGGGAGTCCTCGATCGTCCAGGTTCGCGGTGGCGCGGCGACCGGCGAGCGCTCAGCGATTCGCGTGGCCATGATGGCGAATAGTAGTTGAGTAACGAATGGAACGGCAGAGATGTGTGAAGGTGCTCGAGGTGCTCGACGTGCTCGAGGTGCTCGACGTCACTGCCTTTCGCCTCGAGCTCCCTCGAGCACCTCGAGCACCTCGAGCACCTAGGGGTAAAGAAGCCTTTCCCGCCATGCCGATCCTTCCCTCTCGAAAAGCCTCCGCTCGTGTAGTCGGCTCGGGCGGTTCCGCCAGAACTCGATGCGCTCCGGAATCACCCGGTAGCCGCTCCAGTGGGGAGGACGCGGAACGTCGCGCCCCGAGAACCGCCGCTCGACCTCGGCGAACCGCGCATCCAGGTCAGCGGCACTCGTCAGAGTCTCGCTCTGATCGGAGGCCCACGCACCGAGTTGGCTGCCGCGCGGACGCGTGGCGAAATACTCGTCCGCCTCCGCGTCGTCCACCTGCTCGACTGTACCCTCGATGCGGACCTGCACCTCGAGCGGTTGCCAGTGGAAGGCGAGCGCCGCGCGCGGGTTGGTCGCGAGCTCGCGTCCCTTGCGACTGCGCAGGTTGGTGTAGAAGACGAATCCGCGGTCGTCGACCGCCTTGAGGAGCACGAGCCGAGCCGACGGTTGCCCATCGCCGCCGACGGTGGCGAGCGTCATCGCCGTGGGCTCGGGGAGCAGCGCTCGATCGATGGACTGCGCGGCGGCGAGCAGCCTGCGAAAATGCTCGAGAGGATCCATACAGTGGCTGGCGCTTGAACGGCGAACGCGTCGGATGTCAGAATTCAGACAATGTAATCTGAGTTCTGAATTCTGAATTCCGCCCCTGGATGTCTTTGCGTCTCTCGACTGACTCACACTCGCGTTGAGCACACCCGGATGGCGTGCGCGGCTGCTCGCCCTGGCCGCGGAGCTGGAGGGAAAAGTCGACGCCGCCATGGCGCGACGCGCCGATCGAAAGGGCCGCCGCGATCCGCTCGTCATTCACGCCTATCGAGGATACGGGACGGACACGCGCGTCCGCGTGCGAGGCCGAGTGCTCGAGGATGAGGGCATTCAAGCCGCCGGGGATCGTGACTCCGCCTGGCGCAACGTGCTGAGTGCCGTCCGCCGGTTCGAGAGCGATGAAGTGCCTGGCGCGCGCGTGGCCGTCCGGTTCGCGGGAGCGGCCCAGGAGCTGGTCACCGACGCCGAGGGATATTTCGACACCTGGATCGCGCCGCGAGAGGCACTTCACGGTGACATGCTCTGGCACGAGGTCGCACTCGAGCTGCTCGCGCCGCGCGACCCCGCGATCCCATCTCCCGCGACGATCGGGCGCGTGCTCGTCCCTCCCGCGACAGCGAAGCTCGGCGTCATCAGTGACCTCGACGATACCGTCGTGCAGACGGGGGCAACCGACGCGCGCGCACTGCTGCGCTCGGTCTTTCTCGCCAACGCGCGAACACGCCTTCCGTTCGCCGGCGTCGCGACTCTCTATCGCGCGCTGCAGGCCGGCAGCGACGGCACGCAGAACAACCCGGTGTTCTACGTGTCGAGCAGCCCCTGGAACCTCTACGATGTGCTGGCCGAATTCCTCGCCATTCGCGACATCCCGGAGGGCCCGATCATGCTACGCGACTGGGGACTTTCGAGCCGCGAGCTGCTGCCGACCTCGCACGGATCGCACAAGATCGAAGCAATTCGCAACATCATCGATCTGTATCCGACGCTCCCCTTCCTGTTGATCGGGGACTCCGGTCAGGAAGATCCCGAGATCTATCGCGAGGTGGTGGCACACTATCCGTCGCGCATCCTCGCGATCTACATCCGCAACGTCACGCCGCACCCGAGCCGCGCCGAGCGCATTCGCGCGCTGGCGCACGAGGTCCACGCAGCGCACAGCGAGCTGGTGCTCGCGGCAGACACGGCCGAAGTCGCCGCGCATGCGCTGGACCGTGGCTGGATCGATGCCGCGTCGCTCGAACGCGTGTTGAGCGACGTGCGCACCCCGTGATGGCTCAGGAATCGCCGTCGAGCGCGTTTCCGAGCATTCCCAACACTCCGCCCTCTTCGCGGCGAGCACCACCTGCACGGGGCGACGCGGCAATGATGCGGTCGGCCAGCCGTGAGAAGGGCAGCGTCTGAAGAATCACGCGCCCCGGGCCCGTTAGGCGTACGAAGAACAGTCCTTCGCCGCCGAACAGCGCCGTCTTGATGCCTTTCACCATCTCGATGCTGTAGTCGACCGAGGGCTGAAATGCCACGAGGCAGCCCGTGTCCACCCGAAGGGTCTCGCCCGGCTTCAGGTCGATCGGATGCAGGGTACCGGACGCGTGAAGAAACGCGAGCCCGTCACCAGTCAACTTCTGAAGGATGAAGCCCTCACCGCCGAAGAACCCGGCGCCGATTCGGCGATTGAGCGCGATGCTGACGTCGATTCCCCGCGCCCCACAGAGAAACGCGTCCTTCTGGGCGATGAGCGTGCCTCCCCAATCCTTCAGATCGATTGGCTGAATCTTCCCGGGGTAGGGCGAGGAGAACGCGACGTCGCGCCGACGGTGCGCCTGGTTGGCGAAGAGCGTGATGAAAAACGACTCGCCGGTCAGCATCCGCTTGCCAGCGCCGAGGAGCTTGCCCATCAGTCCGCCGCCGGCTCCGGTCGGATCGAGCGTCGTCGCCATCTCGATCCCCTCCTCCATGTACATCATCGCGCCCGCCTCGGCGATGACCCCCTCGCCGGGGTCGAGGGTGACGATCACCGCCTGCAGGTCATCACCAATGAGCCGATAGTCGATCACGTCTGCTGGCATGTCCGCTCCTTCGGAAACCGTGGTGTCGGGTCGAAGGAAGGTGCGGAGCAGACGCGAGGGGCTCAAGTGCTCAAAGGTGCTCGAGGTGCTCGAGGTGCTCGAGGTGCTCGGGGTGCTCGGGGTGCTCGGGGTGGAACCACGGTTCCCTCGAGCACATGGAGCACCTCGAGCACCTCGAGCACCTTCGCTTTAATTCATGGCCTCGCGACGAAGTTCGGTCTCACATCCCGTCGCGTCGCGGAGTCGATACGCGCCATCGCACTGGCCGCAGTCTGCTCGGCGGCCGCGCCGGCCCGGTTGAGACTGGCGCCGGGAGGAAGCGGTGTTTCCGGCTCCGCCTGACGAGTGCTCGGCAGCATCTGCTGAATTTGGCGAGCGAGCGGGTCGCTGCGCTGTAACGGAGCGGGGACGTTGATCTCCTGCGACCCCGAGCCCGTCGAAGACCGGGGCGGCGGCGCAGGTGGCTGCCCGATGAGCAGGGCGACGGAATCGCGAACCGCTGCCGCCAGGGAGTCGACGCTGGGCTCCACCGTGCGGGGAGCGCGCTTCTTTCGCGGAGGTGTGCGGACTTCGCGCGTCGGCGCATCCGCGACGCCGCGTGATTCCGTGACGCCGCCGCGACTCATGGTCGCCGCGGCGGCACCGGCGCTGATAAGCAAGACGAGCGCGACAAGCATCTTCCGCCCGCCGCGAGAGCGCGGAGGCCGCGGACCCCGCGACTCGCGACGGCGGCGCGGGGGTGGCTTCGCGGGGCGGGTTTGCCGCGGTGTGCTGCGCCGGGGAACGTGCGGGCGCGGCGGGGGTGGCGCAATGACCGGCGGCGCCGGTCGCGGCGGAGGCGCGGCGGGAATCGGGACGATCTCCTGACCCGCACCTTCGACGACACTGGTGTTGGTCTCCGCGGCGCGCGGCGCTTCGGGAAGCGGCGGTGGCGCCGCTGGCGGCGTCTTTCGCCGAGGCACGACTTCGTCACCCGCTCCATCCATGGAGATGCGCGGCATCTGCGAAATCGGCGACGGCACGGGCGCTCTCGGCGCACTCGCCGGGACGGGCGTGATGATCTCGGTTGGTCCGCTCTCCGGCAGAAAGAACGCGGAGTCGCCTAACAACGGCGCCGGAGCGGGGCGCGGCGGCTCCACCTTCGCGCGCAAGCCGGACGGCGTCGGATGCGGAGCGAAGACATCTTCCGGCGTCTCGGGGGTGCTGTGTCGCGTCGTGAGCGGCATAAGGCCGGCGGTCGCGGCGGGATGTCCGCGCAGCGTCGTCGCGCGCTGCCGCGCCGTTCGCTCGTCGTCGCGCTTGCCGAGGCGCGCGAGGACGTCCGCCAGTAGCTCATGGGCGGACGCCAGCGCCATCTCGCTCGGCGGCTGCTCGGCTTCACGAATGCCGACGACACGTCGCGCCAGACGCTCGGCCTCATCGAGAGCGCCCTCGGCGCAGCGAACCTTCACCAGGCTCCCGAGAATCGGCGCCGACTCCGGGTGGTCCGGACCGACGGTGGACTCCTTCAGGACCAGCAGGCGTTCCAGGAGCGGGCCAGCTGCCCCGTAGTCGTTTCGCTTGAATGCAATGCGGGCGAGACTGTTCAGACTCGTGACGATGTCTGGATGTTGTGCACCGAGCCGGCGCTCCGTGATCGCCAGCGCGCGCTGAAAAAGCGGCTCGGCGGCATCGATGTCGCCGCGCGCGTAACAGACCGCGGCCAGGCCGTTGACGGTCTGCACGAGACTCGCGTGATCAGGACCAAGGGCGCTTTCGCGAATCTGCAAGGAGCGACGAAAGAGCCGATCCGCCTCGTCGTAATTCTTCTGACGCAGCTTCAGCTGCGCGAGGTTCGCGAGGCTCGTCGCGAGACGCAAATCGGCGGCGCCGAGCTGTTCCGCTTCACGAATAGCCGCGGCAAACGCTTGTTCGGCACGAGCGAAATCGCCCCTGCCGAAGAACCGTCGTCCGGCCTCGTTTTGCGTCTCCCAGCGCTCGACGATCTGGTCTTGCATGGGGGCTCCTTGGATACTTTAAAGACGCTCCCCAAAGGGCCCCGTCACCGTCGGAAAAGGGACAATCTGACCGGTGAGCGCGAAAAGACCGCTGTGACCGGCGTAGGACGGGCTTTGTGCGGGCGATCACACCGAACGCGATCGATGCGCTCAGGTCGTCGAGGTGAGCCGAGGAGTGATTGTCCGTCGATGACCTCGCCGGCCTCGACGCGTTCGACCAGCTCGGCTTCTCGTTAGGGCGCCGGATTCCCCAGCATCGCGTCGTCGCTGAGCACGGCGTCGGAGGAGAAATACGAGCCGCCGACGGTCACGCGTGCTCCGAGGACGATCGCCCCGTATTCGAGGATGCTGCGAAAGACGCGCAAGTACGGCTCGGGCATGTGGAGGGCGCCCAAACATACGCGCTCGGCATCGCGGTCGGCGCGAAACGCGAACACCTTCACGCTGACGCTATTCTGCAGCTTGCGACGGATCTCGAGGTGCAGATCACGCTTGAGCTTCATGTGCCTTTCCTCTTGCGTCGTTCACGGGTGCGCGACCGATGCGCCAAAAGGCGCGGTTGCACGGGAGTGCGCCACGCACCGCGTGAAGGTGCATTTTCGGGGCCGCTTCGCTCGGTGATCGGAATCATCTTCACGTAAGCTAGCGGAACGCGATGACATACGCGCTGTCAAACGTCGTCGTCAATCACCGCGTCAGCCTCGATCTCGACGAGCATGTCGGGGTCGATGAGCCGCCGCACTTCGACCATGCTCGTCGCCGGACGCACGGCACCAAAGGTTTCTCCGTGAGCGCGGCCGATCTCCTGCCATCGCGTGATGTCGGTCACATAGATCCGCGTGCGAACGACGTGCGCGAGTCGCGCGCCCGCACGCGCCAGCGCCGATTCGATATTCCTCAGGGCCTGCCGAGTCTGCGCGTAGGCGTCACCGGCCGCGACGACGCGCCCGGAGGCATCAGTCGCCGTGGTGCCCGACACGTGAACAGCATTGCCCACTCGCACAGCTCGGGAATACCCGACGATGGGCTCCCACGGCGTTCCGCTCGCAATGTTCTGTCGCACGGGGTTGCTCAAGGCGCGTTTCGCAGGGCGTCACGTGCAAGCGCGCCTGCCAGGTACGTCAGGTTGGCGGTGCCGTCCATGATCGGCTCGTTCGTGGAATAATCTCCCATGTCGTCGTGGTACACGATGTGTCCGACGTTGAAGGGAGCGAACTCGTCGGAGTCGATGAGCCGGATTCCCCGGAGATTCTGGAAGATCGAGCGATAGACCGGCCCATCGATGAGGCCGCCGGTAAGCACGACACCGAGATTCTTCGCGACGACGGAGTGCGGGTCTCGTGGAAAAACACCGTCGTTAGGGATGCCGATCACCATCGACATCCCCCACGGATTGGCACCGAAGAGCCAGTCGAGAGCAGCCATCTCCATGTCCAGAAAGCGCGCGTCCCCACTCATCTCGCGATACAGCCGCGCCTGCGTCGCCACGGAGACCATCAGATTCGCCGAGCACCAGATGAATGGAATCCCGTTCCGGAATCCGTTGTTCGCGCGGCGTGCGATCCGTTCGAGCCCTTCGCGGTAATATCCGATCGCCGCGCTTCGCTCGGTCGCGCCGCCACCCCGCCACAGCTCGTAATGTCCATTGTTGTGCCAGGGATACCACTGGTAGTGATTGGCCGTGTCGGCGCCCATCCATGGCGTCACCGGCTCGAGCCGGGCGTATTCCGCCGCTTCCGTCAGGTACCGAGAAGACTGCGTGAGATGAAAGAGCTGCGTGGCACCGAGCTCCATGTCATCAGCCCAGTTGTCCTCCTCGTAAAAATACGGCGAGCGCGCCGGCGCCGTCTGACACACACCAGGGCGCGCGCGGCCGATCTCGTACGCCGCGCTCGCGCGCGCGCGCAGCCGGCGAGCGAAGTCGGGATCGCGATCGCCGAACAGCTGTGCACCAAGCGCAAACGCGGATGCATATTTTCCGGCCGTCGAGGCGAATCCCGTCGACCGGTTCTTGTTCGCGAATAGCCCCTGGGGTTTGCCCGTGCAGGGATATACCGGCCGTGGACCGCCTTTCCCCCAGCCGTAGTCCGACGAGTCCGTCGTCGGCAAATCGAGAAACGCGTGATCGCGATCGTCCCCGAGCTGGTTGAGCATCAGCGAGTCTTCGGGGAACATTCGCAGCAGCCACTCGAGTCCGTGCCGTGCTTCATCGAGCACGTCGGGAACTCCGTTCGTGCCAGGCAAACCATCGGCGAGGTGTGCGTCCCCCCATGCGTCGGGCGCTTCGCGGTACGCCATCATCATCACGTAGGTCGCGTTCGCCGACGTCGTCACGTACTGCAGATAATCAGCGGCGTCGGCCCACCCTCCGCTGACGGGGATGAATTCGCCCGTTCGCGTCGGATGGTCGACCAGCAGCGCGTCCTTCTTGTGGACCGAATCGCGGAAGAACGGATTGTAGCCTGAACGCTGCTGGCGCATGTACCAGAGCAGCGAATCTCCCAGTCCGGCATACGCCGTTCGCGCAATGCGCACGAGCGGCGAGCGAACACCGCCGGCGACGAGCCGGTACCGCCCCTCGGCTCGCACCGCCGAGAAATCGAGGCGATGGGTAGAGGCACATGGCCCGAAGCCAGGCGCCGCGACCGCGGGCAGCGGGCCCAGAACCCGCCGTCCATCGCTCGTCTCCACTGTGAAATCGCGAATGCGAACGGTGTCGAGCGAGCATACCACGGCGACCTTCGATTGCGCCGGCAAATAGCCGACCTGATTGATGCGAATGGCGTGTCTGTTGGGGTCGAGCGCTGTCGCGGGGCGGGCTTGCGCGCACGCGGCGACCAGAAGCGTGAGGCAGAAACAGCGTGCCGGGCGACGGAGCCGCGCAACGATGGAAGGCATATAGCGGAGAAGATGCGCCATTGCCGGGAACGCGGCCAGCGCCTTCGAACACTTGCCGGAACGCACGCCCTACGACATTTTCGACGCGGCCATACGTCAAGTCGCGTATGGTCCGATGTCCTTTACCCGTCTACCCTTGCGTCACGCGCGATCCCATGGCCGGGCCGACGCCGGCTCAGGATGCGCGAACCCGATCCGACGCTGGATCGCCAGCACAATGGCGCCCCAACCGAACAATCCACTACGCCGAGGTGCGTGATGGTCGTGTCTCTTCGCAGGACGCTTGCGTTCGCCTTCGCCGGTGTGGCCTTCGTGGCCTCGATGGCCGCCGCGCAAAATGGCACCATCACCGGCCGGGTCACGGAGGCAGAGGGCGGACGCCCCGTCGTGGGTGCGAGCGTGCGCGCAGTCACCTCCGGCGGGCTCACCGCCGCGGCAATCCAGACGAACGACGACGGCACGTACCGTTTGACCGTCTCGCCGGGAACCTATTCCGTCACCGCTCGTCGACTGGGGCTGAGTCCAGTCGAGCAGCGCGCGGTCATCGTGACCGCGGGCGGAAGTGCCGAGGTGAACCTTT
The DNA here is from genome assembly GCA_035253695.1 of Gemmatimonadaceae bacterium. Classification (GTDB taxonomy): domain Bacteria; phylum Gemmatimonadota; class Gemmatimonadetes; order Gemmatimonadales; family Gemmatimonadaceae; genus JAICNG01. Next base: position 4,424 of record DATFBS010000038.1, on the reverse strand, counting down.
CCATGGTCCCGGCCGCCCTGGAGCTGCCAGAAGTCGTGACGTCAGGAAGGAGACAGGAGAAGGCGACCGACGCCGAAGCACACATCGAAGTCGTCAGACCGGAAGTCATCGAAGAGCGCCCGACGCTAACCCCCGTAGAACAAATTCGCTCGACCCCAGGTGTGGATTACGCCGGCACGGGAATCCAGGGCGGGAACGTCGTCGTGCGTGGATTCAACAACGTGTTTTCGGGCGCTATGCTGACGATCAGCGACTACCGCTACGCGACCGTACCGTCGCTGAGGGTGAACACCCCCTACCTCGTACCTACACCAAACGAGGACGTTGGCCAAATCGAAGTCGTGCTTGGCCCCGGCGCGGCGTTGTATGGCCCAAATGCCGCCAACGGCGTAATGCACATCATCAGTAAATCGCCGTTCGAGTCGAGGGGGACGACGGTGAGCGTCGGCGCCGGCAATCGCAGCATCATGCGCGGTGCGCTCCGTCACGCCGGCACCGCCGGCGATCGCTTCGGCTACAAGATCTCCGGACAAATTCTCAAAGGCGAAGACTGGGAGTACACCGATCCCGCCGAAACCCTACCGCGAGACTTCGACGTCGACCGCTGGTCTGGTGAGCTTCGCTTCGACATACGTCCGACCCCTGGGACCGAGCTCGTGCTCACCGGGGGGCGCGCCTTTGCCGGGAGTGCACTCGAGATGACGGGCATCGGCACGGCGCAAGCCAAGGATTGGAGCTACGACTTCGGGCAAGCGCGGTTTCGGTGGAACAAGCTCTTCGCGCAGGCATTCCTGAACACGAGCAACACCTCCGACACCTATCTCCTGCGCACTGGCCAGCGCGTGATCGACAAGTCTCGTGTCATCGTTGGGCAAATCCAGCATGGCGTCAACTTCGGCGAGCGCCAGAATTTCATCTACGGCATCGACTACTCGAAGACCGATCCCCGCACCGACGGCACCATCAACGGACGGAATGAAGGGATCGACGAGATCGCCGAGCTCGGTGGGTACATCCAGTCGGAGACACACCTGACTCCCATGCTCGACCTCGTCGTCGCCGGCCGGGTCGATGATCACAGCGAGCTCGAGGATCCGGTGTTCTCCCCACGCGCGGCGCTCGTGTTCAAGCCCGACACTGGACACTCGCTCCGCCTGACGTACAACCGCGCGTTCAATACGCCGACCACGAACAACCTCTTCCTCGACCTGATCGCTCAGACGATCGGGCCGTTCAACGTGCGCACGATCGGCGTGCCGCAAACGGGATTGCAATTCCGGCGCAATTGTACGGCGGTCAACGGCAACACGCTCTGCATGAAGTCACCGTTCACGCCACAGGCGCTCGGCGGCCCGCTCGCGTACCTGCCACCTGATGTCACGAACTTCTGGGCGGTGGCGCAAGCGATCGCGGCGCAGGCCGGCGTCAATATCTCGAGCGTGCCCCGCCCCACCGCGGCGCAAGTGCCGACGGTGATGTTCGCGCGGAACGCGGAGAACCAGCCGTTCGTGGTTCAGCCCGGCGATGTGCGCGATATCGGGCGCTTGAAGCCCACGATCACGAGCACGTACGAAGTGGGGTACAACGGTTTCTTCGCCGAGCGGTTCCGCCTCGCCGCGGACGTGTACTTCGAGCAGAAGACGGATTTCGTCGGCCCGCTGATCGTCGAGACGCCGTCGGCGCACTTCGCGGGCACGCAGCTGGCCGGCTATCTGATCGCAAATGGAATCGCGCCCGCGCAGGCCGCGGTGGCGGCCACCGCAATTGCGAGCACGCCGATCGGCGTCGTGACTCCCGACAATCCGCTCACGCAGACGCCGGAGCTGATTCTGACCTATCGCAATTTCGGAGATCTCGACCGGTGGGGCGCTGACCTGGCGTTCGACATTCTGATGACCGATCGCGTGTCGCTCAACGGATCGTATTCCTTCGTCAACAAGAACTTCTTCCCGCGTAGCGAGGTCGGGGGGGTATCCGACGTCGCGCTGAACGCACCGAAGAACAAGTTTGCGCTGGGCGTCGCGTATCGCGAGCAGCCGACTGGTCTGACCGTGGACGTCCGCGGTCGCTGGAACGAAGAGTTTCCGATGAATTCGGGCGTCTTCGTGGGAACGGTCGAGTCATATTCCGTCGTCGACGCATCCGTCGCCTACCGATTCCCCTTCGCGCAGAACACCGTGCTGTCGGTAAACGTGCAGAACCTGCTGGGCGACAAACACCGTGAGTTCATCGGCGCGCCCGAGCTCGGGCGCCTGATCCTGTCGCAGCTGCAGGTGACGTTTTAGAGGGCTCGAATCGAAGGAAGCGGCGGCCGCGGGACCAACGGCCCACGGTCTGCCTCCAGTGAGGTGCGGGGCTGCGAACGTCTGCAGCCCCGCTGCCGTTCCTTCCCCAAACAACCACTCCTCGCTGCCCTCCGCTAGCTTGCGCGCTCGATGATTCTTCTCGATCCCACCGCACATCCCATCATCGGCCATCGCGGAGCGTCGGCCGAGGCGCCCGAGAACACGCTTCCCGCCTTCCTGCGCGCGATCGAGCAGGGCGTCGATGCGATCGAGCTCGACGTCCACGTCACGGCCGACGATATCCCCGTGGTCATGCACGACCCAACGGTCATGCGCACGACATCGGGGGAAGGCGCGATCGCGACAATGTCGTTGCGCCGGCTTCAGGAGCTCGACGCGGGTGCGCGATTCAGCCCCGATGGCGGAGCGACGCATCCCTATCGCGAAAAGGGCGTTCGCGTCCCGACTGTCGAGGAGGTGCTGGCGTCGATTCCGCCCGACATGCCGATGCTGATCGAGGTCAAGGCCATCCACGCGCAATGGGCCCTACGGCGTGTGCTGGAGCGATTCAAGGCGGCTCCGCGCTGCGTCGTGGCCGCGTTCGAGGCCGGCTCGCTCAACGCGTTCCTGGAGCCGCCGTTCGCCTGCGGAGCCTCGCGGCGTGACGTTCTCCAGCTCATGGCACGTACGGCGGCGGGCCTGGGACCCGGCCGGGTACCCTACCGCGCGATCTGCCCACCGAATGAGTACTACGGAGTGCCGGTTCCCGTGGGCTTGATCGTGCGCGGGGCGCGCCAGCTGAAAATACCGGTGCACGTCTGGACGGTGGACGAGCCCCGAGAAGCGCGGCGTCTCTGGGGCCACGGCGTGAATGGGATCATCTCGAACGCTCCGAGACGGATACTGGAGGAGCGCAAGAGCAAGATGTGAAGAACGAGGAACGAGGAACGAGGAAGTGGATCCAACCCTTTCCTCGTTCCTCATTCCTCGTTCGAATGCCGTCCCGGAGGGCACCGCGTCTCCTGGTCGCGGTGTTTTGCTTCGCTCCGCACGGTCAGTTGGAGGGGGATCGCGTGCGTTGCACCCCTCCGGGAACGGCGTTCGTATGCTTATCGGGGCCCGCCACCTCCGGATCCACCAGGCGGGGCGGATCCCGACCCGGTACCGATGAAGGCTTCGATCGCGCCTAACGCGGCCGCCACCACCGCGACGGTAGCCAGGGCACTCTTGCTCCGCGAGAACCGACGCTGGCGAATTTCGGCGACGTCGGTCCGCGGAATCGCCACTTGCTCGCCTCTCCAGAACGTCTCGATCCCGTTGCGCTGCCGCACGACCTGCACCGCCAGCGTGTACGCACTGTCCGAGACGGACACCAGATTGCCTTCCACGGTCCCCACGCCCATGCCTAACAACCGGCCGAGATTGGCGGTGCCGAAGTCCGTGAGCGACACCGCCACACTCGACCCCTGCGCCACCGTCGCGGCCGTGACCGGCTCGTAGCGGTGACAAGCGGCAAGAAGACTGGTGAGGATAAGCGCAAGTCGGATTGCGGACCGCGGGTTGCGGATGAACGTCATGAACCGCCGTCCATCATGCGCAATCCGCAATCCGCAACCCGCAATCTCTCTACGGACATGCATTCGGATCGTTCGGATTGCGGAAGCCTCCGACACCGGTGCGTCCGCCAGCGACGCCCCCGTTGGCAAGCTGATCACCCACCGACGGTGTGTTCGGATTGGCGTTCATCTCGGTCGACCCATAGAACAGGCGACCGGGAATCTCATCGCCGAACCCGTGCTCGAAGTCTGCATCAGGCACCGGCGTGAGGTGTGGGAAGCAGGTGCGCTTGTAATCGTTCCACACCTCGATGTTCTGGAACAGCGCCACGTACTTTTCGAGAATGATGTTCTCGAGCGTCGCCGGCACTGGAGCGAGGCCGTACTGCGCCCGTACCGCATCCAGGTGTGGCTGAGCCGCGGCCGCGCTCTGTGTCATCAACTTCGCTTCTGCCAGAATGAGCTGGTTCTCCTCCCACGTCACGAGTGGCTGGCGGAAGTTCGGAATGTTGCGCGCGCTACCCGTGAACGGCGAGATGTCATCCGGGTCCGTGGCATCGGTCGGCGCATCGTAGCCGCCGTA
>DATFBS010000037.1:0-21041 GCA_035253695.1 Gemmatimonadaceae bacterium | reverse complement strand
GATCTCGCAGAACGGACCACGCGAGCCCGGCCATCGCGGATCTCATGGATCGAACCGTGACCTTCGGTCACATAGCCAATGGAGTTACGGAAAACCAACTGCTCGAGGTAGCTGTAGGTGGCCAGCTCGAGAGCGTGGGCGCCTGGCCAGAGGTTGTTCAGGTCCTCATCGAGGAGCGCCGGGACCAGTGAATCCCTGAGGGCGAAGACGCGCTTTCCAGCAGGATCGGGGGCAATGTCAGTCAAGTCCGGAAGCGGTCGCCAGCGAATGGTGTTTATCGGCGTCACGAAGACGCGGCCGTGCTCGCGCAGCAGCAGCCATTCGCCAACCGTCGCGAGCTGCTCGACGCGACTGGATGATGGATCGAGCTTCTGCAATCCCTCATCGTATGGCGTGGGAATGGGCGTCCACCGCCGTCCGCCGTCGAGAGTTCGCCAAAGCGCAGGGGCACTCGGGTCATTGGCGGAGTAGAGAAAGGCCAGCGAGTCGGACGGGCGGTGCAGACCGACGATATTGCGAACGGCGGCGGGCAGGTGTGCATCGGTCCACGTCTTTCCGCCATCGGTACTTGTGAAAAGGCCGCTTGTATGGTCATTGCGCGTCGCTGCGATCCACACCGAGCGGCCAATGGCGCTCAGCCCGTCGACGGCGCGCACGTTAGGCACGGTCACTGGTGCCCACGTCGCGCCGCCGTTCTCCGTGCGATAGAGGACCGGCGCTCCTTCCATCGGATAGCGTTGTCCCATACCGATCAGGACGGTATCGCCGGTGACAAAGGTGATGTGCAGACCAGTGCGCAGCTCATCGGCCTCGACCGGGTCCGTCGGGCCACCCAGGACGCGCCGCCACGCTCCGTGAGCCGAATCGGCGACGAACAGTCCGGCACGCGCCAGCCACAAGCGGCCGCCCGGTGCGACGGCGAGCTCGGGGCGCCAACGACCGCCGGGAATCCGTCCCGGAGGCGTCGTCGCGGATGGCAGCCGTCCGCGCGTCCCCTCGCTCTCCAGCGCACGAGCAGTGTTCGGAAATGGCGTTGTGTCCGGCGGTGCTGTTCGAGTCATGACGAAAGTTCCACGGGCTCCACAGCAATAGGCGTTCTGCATCCAATCCCCGCGGATCGTATCGGACCGAATCCGCCCGTCGAGCGAGAGAGACCCGTGTGACATCCGGGGGATGAATGTGATCTCCACTCGATCTCCTTCCGGAATCCTCGCCATGACCTCGCGAAAGAGATCGGGACCACCGCCGATCACGGTGGTGCTGACATCCCGAGCAACGGGACCGCCGAAGAACGGATGGAAATCGACGCGATGCATCCCACGAACGATTCGAACGAGCGAGTCCAGATCGTCGTCCGCCTGTGGAGGATGGAAGCGGGGTCCAAGATCGACCGCACCCTCGACCGTACGCGCCGTTGGCTTCGGCCCGAAATCCGCCGCCGACTCGAGCCGGAAGGTGATCTGCCATTGGCCGCGGAGGTCACAGCATGGAGCGCGTACGCGGTGGAAGCGCAGCTCCCTGGTAACGACCTGGCCGAGGACTCCCCGCAACGCGATCGAGTCCGATCGATAGCCGGGGCGATCGACATGAACGGTTTCTTCGCCCGGGGCAAAGGTGCGAATACAGCTCCAACCGGACGAGTCGGTCGGTGCCATGGGCGCGAAGCTACTGACCCACATCCCGGCGCGCGCGACAGGTTTCCCGGTGACGGCGTCCTTCACCTGGACGGCAGCGGCCCACGCGCCATCGACCGGTCGGCACTCTGGTGTGGCCGAGGTGGCGCTCCAGTTGTCGGACCGCTGCTGACACGCCGCTCCCAGTGCCAACGCCGCAGCCACGCCGAGCACGGTCGCCGGATAGCGCATTGCGATCCCCGAACCGTTACGCGCCGAGGCCGAGAAGACGCGCCGCGTTGGCCCCGAGAATCTTCGAGCGCTCTGCGTCCGTGACGCCGAGACTGCGGATGCTCGATAGCATCTTCGGGATGCTGCCGATCTGGTGAGGGTAATCGCTGCCGGCCAGGATGTGGTCGACGCCGGCGAACTCGATCGCCAGCCGCTGCGCCGCGTTGTCGAAGTTGACCGTATCGTAATAAAAGCGCTTCAGGTACACGCTCGGCTTCTGCGTAATGTTGGCACGGCACTCGGCGAACGCCTCGTAGCCTCGGTCCATCCGCTCCGCGAGGTAGGGCACGGCACCTCCCATGTGAGTGAGCACCCACGTGATGCGTGGGAACCGTTCGACGATGCCGCTGAACACGAGCTTTCCCGCCGCCAGCGTGGTGTCCATCAGAAAACCGACGAGAGGCATGAGCCAATACTTCTCCATGGCCTCGACGCCCACGGGATGCGCGGGGTGGATATAGATGACCGCGCCGAGCTCATTCGCCTTTTCCCAAAGGGGGATGTACACCGCTTCATCGAGACCGGTGCCATTCACGTTGCTGAACACCATTGCGCCTCGCATCCCCAGCTCGCCCATGGCACGCTGAAGCTCCACGACGGACGCCCGCGGGTCGTTCAGGGGCAGGGTCGCGAGCGCCGTGTAGTGTCGTCGCCGGGAGACCTCGGTCGCGAACGCATCATTGACGAGGCGAGCCAGGCGACCGGCGACCGCGGGAGCCTCGTAATGCACGCCGGGGGTGGTGAAGGTCAGCACCTGGTGCGTCACCCCATGCTCGTCGAGGACCTGCTCACGGACATCGAGATCGCGGTGGCCGGGGACGAGGATGTTGTAGTCCCCGGGATAATGGAGCCGTGGATTTCCCTCGGCGTCATAATCCATCGTGACCCTGAGTCCACCAGCCCTGATGGCCTCGAGGTATTCCGGCGGGTAGTAGTGGTTGTGAAAGTCGACGATCACGTCGCGACCGCTCCTCGTGAATGTCGTGTGCGCGGGGCGAGCCAGAAGTAATAGACGGGCAGACCGGCGGCGACCGCGGCCAGGCCAAGGGTGCTATTCCAGGGGTCGGCGATGAGCTGATTCACGACGATCGCGATGCACGAGGCGGCGAAGCCTAACGCCAACGCTGGCGCCCAGGGCATGCGGAACGGCGGGGCATAGTCGGGTCGTCTGCGAAGGAGCATGACTCCTACGGCGAGCAGCCCGAAGAAAATCCACTCGGTGTAGACGACGCGCGTAAACAGACCGCGGTAGGTATCGGTCATGACCAGCGCGCATGCCCACACGGCCTGGAGAACGATGGCGCGGGCAGGCGTGCCGAAGCGGGGATGCAGCGCGGCCGCCCATTTGAGGAAGAGCCCATCGTTCGCCATCGAGAAGTACACACGCGGCCCGGCGAGGATGATGCCGTTCACGGCGCCGAACGTGGAGAGGATGACCAGGATCGCGACCAGCGTTGCGCCGACCGGACCAACGAGCGCTTCGGCAGCGTCGGCCGCGATTCGCGTAGAGGCGGTTACGCGATCGATGGACAGGACGCGCAGGTAGATGGCGTTGAGCGCGATGTAGCAGACGGTGACGATCAGCGTACCCAGCACGAGCGCCCGCGGAATGGTGCGCTCGGGATTCACCGTCTCCTCGGCGGTGTAGCTCACCATGTGCCAACCGCCAAAGGCAAACAGCCCCGCGACCAATCCGAGAAGGATGGCCGAGGGGCCGAACGGGGCGGATACGCTGTCGGCGACCGAAGCGGCAGGCGCAAGCGTTAGGCCGCCGATGATCAGCAACGCGATCGCGCCCAGCTTGGCGCCAGTGACGATCGTCTGAAGCCGGGTTCCGTGGCGGATTCCGAGACAATTGACGGCCGACAGCCCGAGGATCGCTGCCGCCGCGACCACTCTGACGCCGGTGGTGCCGAGCGGAACGAAGTGGCCGACGTACCGCGCGAACACCACGGCGATGGCCGCGATGATGCCGGTGTGCATGCTCCAGAACATCGCCCAACCCCACAGAAACCCGACGGGAGGCCCGAAGATGTCGCGCAGGAACACGTACACGCCGCCCGTGCGCGGGAACGCCGACGACAGCTCGGCGCAGATCAGCGCGCCGACCAGCGTGAGCACGCCCGCGAGGGCCCAGACGAGCGCAATGCCGCCGGCGTCGGGCACGAGGCGCGTGATCTCCGACGGCTGCACGAAGATCGAGGCGCCGATGATGATCCCCACCACCATCGCGGTGGCGTCGGGGAGACGCATCGTTCGGCGCAGCCCGCTCATCGCGGGCGCTCGGCCGGCGAATGCTCGTGCAGCAGCATCCAGGACGTGCCGAACCGGTCCCTCAGCATCGCGAAACGGTGAGCAAAGAAGGTTTCTTCCATCGGCATGAAGATCTGCCCGCCCTCCTTGAGCAGAGCGTAAATGCGCTCCGCTTCCTCGTTGCTGTCCACGATGAGTGTGAGGTAAGCGCTTCGCATCGGCTGAAAGCGGTCGGGCGGAATGTCCGCGCCGAGAAGCATCGTCTCGCCCAGCTCCATGCGCGCGTGGAGGACGGCGTCCTTCCAGTCGGGCGGAATGTTGCCCGATTCTCCCATCTCGCCGTGCGTGGTGACCTCCGTGATCCGCCCGCCCAGGTGCTCGACGTAGAACTCGAATGCCTCACGACAGTTCCCACCGTAATTGAGATACGTGTAGAGCTTCATGCAGGTCTCCTTTCGAGGCGCGACGAGCGGGCCACGGTGACGCCGCCAAGCACCGCACCGGCGAGCACGAGCCCGAGCGTCACCGTGAGGATTCTGAGGGGTCGGCTCATGACAGTAGCGAGGGAGTGTGTGACGGCTAGGGCGCGACCGTTAGGTCGACACCTTCGATCACCTCATCACGGCGCTGCCACATCCTCGACAAGGCTCCATTTGCCCTCTCGGAGAGCGATGAATCGCCCGCCCGGCAGACCGCGCGCCGCTCCATGAAGCGTACCGAGACGTCGAGCCTCGGGCGCGCCGAGCGGCCATTCGAAGAGATACCCGCGCCGTTCGTAGGGACCGACGAAATACGCCGTGGCGTCATGAATGCTGACGGCGTTCGAGCCATGCAAGAGCTCTGGCGGTGTGAAGAGCGTTTGCTCTCGTGCGTGAAGGTCGAGTCGAATCAGGGGGAACTCGGTATACGGATAGAACCAGAGGCAACCGGCTTCGTCGCTCGCGGCGGCATATACGTCGACCACATCGGCGGCTTCGGCGCCGAACTGCGCGCGGTATCCCCAGAGGAGGTGTCCCTCGAAATCGAAGAACGACACACCTTCGCCACCCGGCCCTCTCGAGCTGTACGCTTCGTCGAAATAGGTGACGGCGATAAAGGGGGGACTCACGACGACGTCCTGAATGGCGTCGCCGGCCAGGAAGTGCGCGAGAACCTCGCCCTGGCGGTCGAGAATCCAGGCGTTGGGCGCGTCGTCCGCTGTGCGCGTATCGACGAGCAGAACACGGCTGTCGTCGATGACGCGGAGACACGGGAACCGGAGTGGAGGTAGACGCTCGAGATCCCACCCCTCGCCGACGATATGCCCTCCCGCACCCGTCCGGACAAAGGCAACCACGGACCCGTCCCATGCGAGATCCAAATCCTCGATGAGGCCGGGGCGAAGCGCGGTTAGGCGCGAAGTCTTCATTGTCGACGGCGGCGACTTTCGATGGCTATCCCTCACCACTCGAACTGGTCATAAACCGCGGCGACGAGCTTCCATGGTCGGTCATGCGGATCGAACACGAGCGTGAGATTCCACGTTTGCAGGCAGCTATCGGCGCCGTACCTGAGCGTAGTACCAACATGAGGAAGCTGGGCCAGGTCCGGAAATGACGCCGACAGCGCATAGTCGAGACAGTTGAGGTGGCGCCCCTCCCGCGTCGTCAACGCGGCGTTTCCCTGAGGGGGAACGAACGAGTACGAGTGGCGCAGCGACCGCGACTGCACCCTCCAGTTCGTCCGATTCCGGAGCACATCGCGCGCGACGCGCCGCCGCGTCCGCCCTTCTTCAAGGCCGAGATACAGCGAAACGGTGTCGGCGACTCGTACGCTATCGAACGGCAGCTCGCCGCGAAGGAAACGAACGACCGCGGTCGCTGCTTCGAGGAGGCTGCCGGGCTCCTCAGGCTCCCGCGAACCATGGTTCGGCCAATGGGCGACATCGAACCGGCGGCGCATCAGTGAGTCCGTCGTGAGGCGGGGACGCCCGAACCCCTGCGGCGACCCCGATCGGATCACCAGGGAATCGGATTGGTGCTCACGTCCAGTCGAATCGTCCTCCCACCAATCGCGGCGCCGAGTTACGACATCCGGCCATCTGTCTCGATTCACATCCACCAGCCATCCGTCCTGCACGAAATACCACATGCCGTCGCCAAAGGCGTCGGCGACCCGGACGGTGTCCTCCCACCGGCGGGTGCTATCGTTGTAGATCCACAGATCGATCGCCGAGGACCCATACTGACTCGGTGCTCGAACGAGAAAGCCGCGTCTTCCCGGTGGCATGGATACGGCATAGAGCGCATACGCACCGTCATCCCGCCCACCATAGGTCGCCTTGAGTGTGGCGAGTGTGCTGTCGAGAAGGACGCCTTCCCACGTTGCCGCGGAATCCACGTCGGGCGCTATGATATGCACGGTATCCGCGGCGAGCGTGCGCGAGTTGGACTCGAGCTCGTGCAGCAGCGCTCGCGCATCGGCGACGTCCGGGGTGCCGCTGTCGGCTTCGGAGGCGTCTTCTCGCTGACAGCCCGCGACAGCGACAATGACAGCCACGATGAGCAGACGGAGCATAACACACGTCCTCATTGCGAATCCGCTGCATGCCGTCGCCGCCTAACGTCCTTCGAGGCGACGCCGCATCAGCCGGCGGCGATCCAGATCAAAAGCGGAGGATGGCGATAGACCGATCGAACCATGGAGCGAGACTGTAATACACGATGAGCCATACCACGAGAGCCACGCCGAAAAACTTGAGGAATGTTCTCCAGGTGTACACACTAGCCGAGCGCATCGCTGTCCCTTCTGGCGATGACGTAAATCCAGGCCGGGAAGTCGCCATCCGCCGTGCGCACCTGCGTGACGACGCGCCGGTACTCGCCGCCCTCGAACTCGTCGAGGCGGAACCAGTGATCGGGCAGCTGCGGCGACTCGAAGAGGTGCACGTCGACGAGCGGTCCCGCCGAGTCGAGGACCAGGCCGGGGTAGCCGAGAGGCGCAGCCCAACCCGCGGGGTCGAGCCACCCTCGGACGGTGCCCCGCCGCCAACGGCCGTAGAGGCCGGCGAGCTGATCGTGGTTGGGCCGTCCGGGGGCGAGGGTCCCGTACGTGGCGAGCCGCGTGTCTGGCGCGCTATCGTGTTCCGACATTCCGATCCCCGCTCACCCGCTGCCTAACGGTCGACGCTAGAGGCGTTTGTAGACGTACCAATGTGGTGCGGCAGCCTCGACGTAAATGTACTGGTCGGGCGTCATCGGCGGCGGTTGACACGTCGACGGGGCGTAGATGAAGCCGACCTGATGCGAGCCGCTGCCTCCAATCTTGAGAACGATGCACTGGGGGTGCTCCTCGTAGCGCATCACGGCGCCGATCAGCAACCGACGCATCGCGGGAACGAGGTCGGCGACGTCGATGCGGGCGTCAGCCGTGTCGGTGCGCGAGGGAACTGCCTCGCCGTCCACGCTCGCGGCGACAATGTCTCGTCGCGCGGTGAAGCGTTCGGCGAGCTTGCGCAGATCCGACTCGTGCTCCCGGACGTACGCGCGAAGTGCAGAATCCGGCTGCGCGCCGAGTCGCATGCGATCGAGCACCGGGACGAGCGAGTCGGGTAGCTCGCCGCGATGGCGCTTGGCGTCCATGGAATCGACGAGCACGTACTGAATCTCTGGAATAGCGAGTGATCGAAGCGCTGCAACCTTCCAACGCCCATCCTCGAGCACGAGATAGGTGTACAAGTCCTGTGCGTCCGCCGCTCGGGGGCCGGTGCGGATCGACGTCGCGTAAACCGCTCGGGCGCTGTCGCGTTGAAGCACGCGCGTGACCGCGGTCGCGCCCGGAGGGAGTCGCGCGCCCGGAGTGGGGAAGCCGGCCGCTTGTCGGGCGAGCGGTGCGATCAAGTGGCGCTCGCGATCGGGGAAGCTTGGGCGGGCGACGAACATCTCGACGACCCATCCCGGCGTGCCGGGGGCGGTGTCGTTGGGCGCGAGCTGTGCGTCGGTTGTGGACACCGCCGCGAATGTGCCCACCAAGGCCAGACTCACCACGACCCACCGTTGGGTCATTCTCGGGTGCAAGGTTGAGGGTGCGGTCACCTAACGGTATTCCCTCACGATTTCAGCGTGCCGTTCGCCAGCTCACGACATCCACCGGAGCTCACAGGTGATGACGGCCCAGCCCGCCGCTCCATATCTCACCTGGCAGTCCCATCCCGCTGCGGACAGCACGTTTTCGTAGTACCCCACCCGGATCGTGGTGCCCAACGAGTCGCGCGCTGCCGGGGTAGAGGCTAACCAAAGGATAACTCCACGAGCGCCAGTCACACGATGCCGAACCAGCGACCTTTCATGCTCCATCTGCTTGGGGGCATCGACCTCGCAGCCCGATACCGGCTGGACAGGCACCGCCTCGTCTTCAAACCGCGCGAGAAGCTCCGGCGACGGATCGGCGAGCTTGCCCACCGGTGGACCCCACATTGTCACGCCCCCGACATCGAGCACTGCGATGGAATCGGCGAAACCGAGGCAGTGAACGCGGGTGGCGCGACCGAGTAAGGAATTCGCGCGCGTAAGCGGAATGAGGTGACGGACGAGAACCGCATCAAGGTCGGTGTCTCGCACAACGCGGCCAGGACGAGTCGACACTTCCCCCGCGTCGGCCGTGCGTCCGGGAATTCCGGGGGCACATGCCGAGAGCGTGCCTGCGAGGGAGAGAACCGTTAGGAGAGCGCAGAACACCGCGTTGACGGCTCGGGTGTCACACGTCACTCCAGTAGACGTCGTAGCTGCGCGGCAGCCGAGGTGTCGGCGCGGAGCAACCCGTCGGGGCCACGGAAGCTGTCGAGCATCCAGATCTCTGGACCCACGTAGCAGAGCTGCTCCCAAACGGTGAGGAAGCTGGTAAACGACGTCGTCAGCTGGACACTCTCGTCATCGTGCGACAAGTACACCACAGGCGGATCGGATGAGGCGCCCAGGTCATCACTTGGGTAATCCAGCGCGAGATAGTCTCCATTCGCGACCGCGATGATCGGCAGTGCGCCACCCCAGACCTTGGCGGACGCGGGATCACCCACCTCGTCGAATTGCTGCGCCCACTCTCTGCATGACCGCGCGTAGTCGGGAAGCTCCCACGCGGGACCGAACGACGGACCGCCGTAGAGGCTCGTCTGGTCCGGAAACACGGCGAGAAAGAGCTCGGTCTCGCTCTCGATGTCGGGATCGTATTCGAACCTGTAGTGAGAGGCGAGGGCCGCTGCGCCGTGCTCGAGAAACCCGCGCAATGACGAGGGAAGTGTTCGTTCAAGGCGTCGAGCGAGCGCGTCGATTTCCCGCGCGCTGAGCGGGCCAGCCGCAGGTTCCTCTTCGACGACGAAGCCGGGGCGATCGCGACGTGCCTCGACAAAGCCGGTGGCCCGGCGAACCCAGGCGGCGAAGTCAAAGTCGGGCATCAGGCGAAGCGGATACCTGGCATCGGCCTAATGGTCCGATGACGGATTCACTCTCCCTCCAGCTGCGCACCCCTATTGCGCGTACCTGAGAATGTCGTACACGTACCTGACGCCGAAGCCGACGTTCTCGACGCTCACCCGCTCGTCGTTGCCATGGACGCCGCGCTGGCTGTCCGCCGACTCCACCTTGAACGGATCCAGCCCGTACGTGATGATGCCCAGCTTCCGATACGTCGGCCGGTCGGTCGCTCCCGTCAGCATGTACGTGGTCACCAGCGCATCGGGGTCGCGCTCGCGTGAGGCGCGCTCGATCGCGCGAAACAGCTCCGTATTCACCGGATTCTCCAGCGGGGTCTTCGGTGCCAGCAGCGTCTGCCAATGCACGGAGGTGTCGTTCACGATCGACTTCAGCACCCGCAGCACCGAGTCGGGATTCTGATCGGGCAGGAGTCGAATGTCGACATCCGCCGTGGCCTCGGCGGGAATCACGTTCGTCTTGTTCGATCCCTGCATGACGGTGAGCGAGATCGTGTTGCGAAGGATCGCGTTCCAGTACACGTCGTTCAGCAGCCATCGCCGCGCGCGAGGAATGGTGATCGCCCGGCGCACGTTCGCGAGCCACGCGCGTTGCTCGCCGGCGTATCCGCGCGAGATGTCGCGGAAATACTTGTCGACACCGGGCGTGACATGGAGCGGCGTCTCGTACGTCCCCAGCTTGTGGAGCGCGCGAACGAGCTTCGGCACCGGGTTGTGCTTCGTGGGCCGCGAGCCGTGGGACGGAATCCCCCGCACCGTTAGGCGCTGCCAGAACGTCCGCTTCTCCGCCACGCTGACGCCGTAGTACTGGAGCTTGCCATCGACGACGGGATTGTCGCCGCCCTCGGTGATGACGTACTCGACGTCCCGCAACAGATCGGCGTGATTGTCGACGAAGGCGATGGCGCCGGTCGACCCCAGCTCTTCATCGGGGTTCGCGATGAAGACGATGTCGCGCGTCAGGGGCACGCCGCTTCGCTTGAGCGCGATCATCGCCATCAGATGGACGATGCCCTCCCCTTTCATGTCCAGCGCGCCGCGCCCGTACAGAAATCCGTCCTTGAGCTCCCCACGGTAGGGAGGGACGCTCCAATAGCGTTCGTCCGCCGGCACGACATCGATGTGATGCACCAGCGCGATCGCTCGTTTGGCGCCGGTGCCCTTGAGCCGGGTATACAGGTTGGGTCGCCGGGGGCCGAGCGAGGTAGCGGCGGTGTCGAACAGTTGAACGTCGAAACCCTCGCGCTCGAGAATTCCCTTCAGGAACAGTGCACCCTCCACCTCGTTCCCTGGCGGATTGGCAGTATTGAGCTTCATGTAGTCGGCGAGGACGCGCACCGTCTCGTCACGAAGCGCGTTCCAGTCGACGGGACGCGCTGGCTCGGGAGCCGCCTGGCCGAGTAGGGCAGGGACGGTGGCGAGCACGCAAAGAAGCGCGGCAAGCGCGCGGAGGGGCGTGTTCATGGGCCGGAGTACCCGGGGAGATGTTCGGTGGGAATCGACTGACCCTCGCGCACCGATGCAAGGGAAGGCCGCGAACCCTGAAACCGGTCCCGGGGCAGGGGCGTAGGCTCCGATAGCCCCCCTCTTTTCGGCCGGTCTCATGCTTCACGCTCTCACCCTCGCCCTCGCGGCTGCGGTCAATCTCCAGCAGGTCGAGACGCAGACCGCGTCATCGCGCGACTCCGTCGACGCCGTGCGCGATTCCATCCGCCGCGCTCGCCGGGAGCAACGTCACGAGCACCATTCGAGCGTGCTGCGCGCCCGCAAGACACGCATCCCGCTCACCGATGAGCTGCGCGCCAATGCCTATCGCGACGCGACCGCCCGCGACCTCGTCTCTCGCGCACGTCTGGCGCGCCTGGAGCAGGATTCGTCGATCATCGCCTACGATGCGCGCACACTCCAGCGCATCTCCGCCAAGCTCGGCCTCCGCGCCGTCGGCCGGGAGCGGCTCGCCTTCCGCACCGAGAGCGCGACACGCGTGCGCTGGCACCGCGAGACGGGCGCATGGATCGATGTCGAAGGCTCGCGCACGGCGATTCCGATGGCGTTCCCTGGGGCCCGCGCGATGGTGGGAATGCTCGAGATGAGTCCCGTTCCATACTTCCCGGGACGCGAAGGACTTCTGCGCTTCACCGGAATGGAGCGGGTCACCGATGAGGAAGGGCTCTTCGTTCATCCGCTCGCCGAAGGGGCCGAGGCGTACTACCGCTACGACACGGGCGATACGATCTCGTACTCGCTGCCCGGCGGGCGCACCATCCGCATCGTCGAGGTCACCGTCCGCGCGCGGGAGCCCGCCTTCGACCTCATCCTGGGATCTCTCTGGTTCGACGTTGCCACGTCGCAGGTGGTGCGCGCCGCGTACCGGCCGGCGGCTCCGTTCGACATCAAGCGGTTCGTCGAGGAGGAAGAGGGCGAAGAGGAGTTCGATGACGTTCCGCGCGTCATGCGACCCTTGATCTTCCCGATGATCGCGACCCTCGAGGCGTTCACGGTCGAGTACGGGTTGCATCAGGGACGCTGGTGGCTGCCGCGACTTCAGTCGGTGACGGGGCGGATACAGGTCGGCGTCATGCGGTCGCCCTTCGAGGTGCTCGAGACCTTCACCTACGCGAGCGTCAACGGGACGGAGCGGATGCCGGAGATCGTCATCGACACGATGCCGCGTCCGAAAACGGACACGGAAGTCGTGATCAACGTCGGCCCGCGGGAGTCCGGCACTCGCATCGACAACGGCTTCGGGGACTGCGCGCCGGGCGATACAATCACGCGCACGGAGATGCGCTACAACAAGTCGATTCCCGTCGCCATTCGCATCCCCTGCGATACCGTGGCGCTCGCTTCGTCGCCCACGCTGCCGCACTCCATCTTCGATCCCTCCGACGAGCTGTTCGGCGCCAAGGAGCGCAAGGAGCTCGAGGCCGAGCTGGGGTGGGGCCTGCAACCGGAATGGTCTCCGCGCGCCGTGGGCTTCAGCATTCTCGAGCGCGGAATGCTACGCTACAATCGCGTCGAGGGGCTGTCCGCCGGTGGAACGATCTCGCAGGAGCTGGGCGCCGGACTGTCGTGGCAGGCGACGGGTCGCATCGGGCATGCCGACCTCGAGCCGAACGCGGACATCCGTCTCATTCGAGGCGATGCGGCCCGCGGCATCTCGCTCGGCGCCTATCGACGGCTGTCGGTCGTGGATGACTGGGGCGCCCCGTTAGGCCTCGGCAACTCCATCAACGCGCTGCTCTTCGGACGGGATGAGGGCTTCTACTATCGCACTGCCGGTATCGAGCTGGCGGGCGTGAACGGTCCCCTGGAGTGGCGGATCTTCGGCGAGCGTCAGCGCAACGCACCGGTGGAGACGCAGTTCTCACTGCCGCACGCGATCAACGGTCTGCGCTTTCGCGAAAACGTCGTGGCGACGCGTGGCGACGTCGCGGGCGCCAGCGTCCGCATTCCGTTCTCGTTCGGACTCGATCCGCAAGCGCTCCGTCTCACGGGTGCGATGCGCCTGGAAGGGACGACGGGGGACTTCGAGTACGGACGTGGAGCGCTCGACGTCACCATGATGCACTTGCTGCCCTGGCGGCTTGCCGGGGCGCTGACGATGAGTGGCGGGACGACGGCCGGTGATGTCCCGGCGCAGCGCCTCTGGTACCTGGGAGGCACGCACACCGTGCGGGGTCACTCGATCGGCACGAGGGCCGGCGATGCGTATTGGCTGGGAAGGGCCGAGCTCTCGACCGATCGGCTCACGTTCCGGCCCGTGCTGTTCTTCGATGCCGGCTGGGCCGGCTCCCGCGACGACTGGGCCCACCCCGGCAAACCGATGCTCGGCGCTGGCCTCGGCTGGTCCCTGCTGGAAGGTCTCGTGCGGTTCGATCTGGCGAAGGGGATTCGACCGAACCGAGGCGTGAGAGCGGCGCTGTATTTGGATGCCAACTTCTAACCCCAGGTTGTTGAGGTTGTCCAGGGAATCCAGGTAATCCAGGTAATCCAGGTAACCCAGGTCATTCAAGGCGAAGTCACCTGGATCACCTCGACATCCTGGACGACCTCGACAACCTTTCTTGCGACACCCACCTTGAACGCCTCCCGAGATCTCGAGGCATCAATGTGGCGTGAGTTCAAGCAGTTCCTGGTGAAGGAGAACGTGCTGGCTCTCGCGATCGCGGTGGTGATCGGCGCCGCGCTGGCGAAACTGGTGACGGCGCTGGTGAATGACTTCATCATGCCGATCGTCTCGGCGGTCACGCCCGGGGGCAACTGGCGCTCCTACACGCTCGACGTTGGCCCGCTGAGCTTCCTCGTCGGCGATTTCATCGGCGCGCTGATCGACTTCATCATCGTCGCGTTCGTCGTGTGGCGAATCAGCAAGGCGTTCGTTCGTCCCGCCGCCGAAAAGCCGGCCACCCGCGAATGCCCGCATTGCCGCTCGATGATCGATGCGCGCGCGACGAGATGCGCGCACTGTACGGCGACGTTGGCGGCAGCGTAGGAAGAGGAACGAGGAAGGAGGAAAGAGGAAGGAGGAAGTGGAGCCTGACGCCGCTTCCTCTTTCCTCGTTCCTCGTTCTGGTCCTTAGAAACCCAGCCTTACGTTGATGTCTACGAGCACCGCCCTCGGAGCGTCGACGAACACCAGGCGCTCCGGCTCCCGGCGCACCACGATCTTCTGCAACGGACCCCGGCCTCTGCCGCGACCGCGGTTGCCGGCCCGGTAGTAGATGACGCGGGTGTTCTCGACGATATCGACGCGGACGACGTCGTATCCGTGCTTGACGAGCATCTCGCGCGCGACGACCACGGCCTCGCTCGTCGAAACGACCTTGACCTTTTTCTTGGTGGCGGCGGCCGGCGGCGCCTTCCGGTCTTTGTTTCCCTGCGCGGCGGCGGCTCCGCCAGCGAGCCAGAGCCCGGCGGTCACCGTAGCGATAAGCGCGTAGCGCATGAAGTGCGACATGGGTCTCTCCCGTGAGGATCTACCCATGACGACGCGCTTGCGTCCCGGCAAGCAACCGACTTGAACGAGGAATGAGGAACGAGGAAGCTCAAACGACGTCTTCCTGGTTCCTCATTCCTCGTTCCTTATCGCCTTCACGAGATGAAATTGCCGATACCCAGGCGGATATCCCTCCAACACCCCGAACTGGACGTAGCCCAGCTTCTCGTAGAACGGGAGCGCCTGGTACTCGAAGGTATCGAGGTAGATTCCGAGGCACTCATGGCGGCGCGCGTAGTCCTCGACCGCAGCCATCACACGCGTGCCGACGCCGCGCCCGCGGAGCACGTCGGGCAGCCATAGCTTCGCGACATAGACCCACTGCCATCGCACGTGTCCGAGCAGGCCGCCGATGACTCGCCCTTCCGCGTCGCGGACGAACACCGCGAGCTCGACCTCGTTAGGGTCGCCGATGACCGCCCGGTTGAACTCGAGCAGTCCCTCGGTCACGACACGCGCGTCGTCGGCGCGCGGCCGTTCTTCGAGCTCGACACGTACGTCGGTCACGATGAAACGAGTCCGGCCCCTTGACCTTTCGCGGTCAAACGGGGCGCCGTGATCTCAAAAGCGGTGCTCGAACAAGATGAGCTGTGCGCTCCCATCGGGCCCGGAACGAACGCCGAGAAAGAACTTGTCGATCTTGTTTCCCGGATGCGTGTGATGGTACCGCTCGATCTTGAGTCCCGTGAGCACTCCTACGAAGGAGCCGAGGACGAGGTCACTCGCCCAGTGCCGGCGCAGGTAGAGCCGGCTCACGGTCGGCAGCGTGGCCGCCGTATAGAGTAACGGGGGAACCCACCTCGCTTTCCCCGGCCACCGACGCTTCATCTCGCTCGATATGACAGCGGCCACGGCGAAGTTGGCCGATGCGTGAATGGACGGGAACGAGCGATACTCGAACTGCTTGAATCCCTGAAAGCCCTTGAAGTGGGTAGGGTCGCCGGGGGTCACGTAAGGCCGTGTCCGGCCGAGCGACCCGCGCACGAGCGTGAGGAATACGGACGACAGAAGCACCGCCTCGGTGCTGTGGAAGGCAATGTCGGCGAGATCACGCTTCTTGGTGACGCGTCCGGTAAGGTATACGAGCGCGCCGGCCAGCATGATCTGATCATCTTTCGAGAGGTTCGCGATCTCCGCGCCTCGTCGAATGAAATCGCTCTCCTGGATGTTCTCGCGCTGACTCCAGCGGTCGATGTCGTCGTCAACCTGGAAGAGCAGCACCGACGCCGCCACGAGCGCGCCGGACCAAACCAGATCGCGTCGCGTGAACAGCGGCTCCGTAGAAACGCCGGCCGTATCGCTCGGCTGAGCGAGCACGGGAGTGGAGAGGGTGAACGCCAGCAGCAGGCCTGCAATGGCTCGTTGCACGTGGTAGTCCTTGGTCGATCGCACCGCGTCCCAGTGCAACCGTCGTTCCTCGCCCGCGAGTATTGGAACCGCCGATAGCCGCGCAGGCCGCCAAGCCGACTGGAACGGGTCTAGCCACGTGTTTCGGCAGGATACTCAGCGGAGCAAACCATGCGAGCGATTTCTTCGGCGGTCATCGCCGCAGCGCTCCTCGTCGCGAGCACCGGGCAGGCGCAGCAACGGCCGCGGATCTGGGATACGACGCGAAGCGGCAGCGGCTCATCGTGCCGTTGACTGGCTCGAACCGTATTGAGATGTACGAGGTCCCGTGATCTGGTTGGAGGGCAAAGATGACAGAATTCAGAATACAGAATCCAGCAAAAACCTACGGGGAGCCAATTGAGGACTCCCCGTAGTCGTTTCTCTATTCTGAATTCTGTATTCTGAATTCTGTCATCTTTGCCGTTCCACTAACCGCCGGGCTGATCGCGAGCCTCGTAGCCCCCAGACTCTCCCCTGCGCTCGTGGTACTCCCGCTCCGCCTCGAGCCAGTCGTTCATTTCATCGCCCGCCGAGCCCTCCCCGCGCTGCAGGTACAGCTCGTACGCGCGTGCGCGAATCGCCTCC
Source organism: Gemmatimonadaceae bacterium (assembly GCA_035253695.1). Taxonomy (GTDB): domain Bacteria; phylum Gemmatimonadota; class Gemmatimonadetes; order Gemmatimonadales; family Gemmatimonadaceae; genus JAICNG01. Next base: position 4,447 of record DATFBS010000037.1, on the reverse strand, counting down.
TCCGCGCCCAACGATTCTTCCTGCTCCACCGGCGCGGCGTCACCGCGGATGACTTCGCCGCCCGACACCTCGACGTCCGCGGACTCCCTGCGATCGTTCTTCATCTGCGTTCTCTCACCGTGCGGTTGATTCCGTCTCTCGGGCGCGTCCACCACTCCGGCCGCGGCTGCCGCCGCGCGCGCCCCCGCGACCACCTTCGACGGCGGTACGCCGGGATACTTCACGCTCGCCACGCTTCGACCCACGTGCGCCGCGCGTTCGCTCCTCGCCCTCTTCCTCTTCATCTCCCTCCGCCGTCGCCGCCTCGATGTTGATCGAGCTCTCGGCGAGCTGCGTCAGGAGCTTGTCGGCCTGGCCTTCTTCATCCAGCGTCTGCTGCAGGAGCTGCGCCTGACGATCGGCGCCGAGCAGCTGGGCATACGTGCGTACGGTGCCGTACCCTGCGATCTCGTAGTGCTCGATGTGCTGTGCCTTCATGATGAGGCCGGCATCGAGAACTTCGGGGTCCGGACGTTCCTTGATGAGCTCCTGGCCTTCCTCGATCAACCCTTCCATTCCCACGCACTTCTTTCCGCGGGGGCTTTCGCCGAGCTCTTCGAAAACCTGCTCGAGCCGCCTCACCTGCTGCTCCGTCTGGCGAAGATGCGTCGTGAATGCCTTCGATAGCTCCGGATCGTTCGCGGCCTTCGCCATCTTCGGGAGTGCCTTGATCAACTGCTTCTCGGCGCTCCACAGATCCTTGAGCTCGTCGATGTAGAGATCCCGCAGCGTGTTCATCTCCATAAGCTCCTCCACCTCCCAAGGTCGGTTCGATGTCGTACAGTCGTCAGTGTATTCGGGCAAGTTCAGCGCCGTGCATGAGGACACACGACTGATTGGTCACACCGCGGCACTAACTGTGCAAATGCAGTTCCGCGGCTGAGTCGATGTCCCGCGACAGATGCAGATGCATTCCTGGATGCCGAAGGGAGCAGCGCACGTCGTTCTCGCCGCCGTGCTCATCGCGTGCAGTCGCGACGCCGTTTGTGAGGATCCCCCGCCACGCGCCGGAACGATAGCAACCGCTGCCGGCTCCATCGGCAATCCCGCGCCTGATCCCGATGAGGGAACCTGGGTGCGCGCCGCGAAGGACTATGCGAGCTGGCGCTACAGCACCCTCGCAGAAGTCACCACCGACAACGTCGCTCAGTTGAAGCCGGCGTGGACCTTCTCCAGGCGACAGGACGCATTAGCCGCGCTTGCCATGTTTGGGGACTATGGTGACCTGCCCATTCTTCTCGAGCACGGCGTACTCGATGTCATCGAGCGTCGACACACCCTGAAGCTCGCGCGCCGCCTCGAGCACGTCCGCCTCATCGACGCGTTCTCGCTGTAGCCGATCGGAATGAATCTTTCCTCGTTCGATGAGCAGCAACGGCGTTCCGTCGAGGAGGCGCTCGACGCGGTTGGAGCGCTGCTTGAGGAGCGACATCAGCACATTCATGCCGACGAGGGTGATCACGATCAGAAATGCGTTCACCATCGAGTTGTCATCGTTGATCATCGCTTGCTGGACCGCCTCGCTGATGATGAGCATCAGGATGAAGTCGAAGGTGGTGATCTGCGCCATGGTGCGGGAGCCGGCGAGCCGCAGAATCACCAGCAGCAGGATGTAGACGGCGATGGCGCGAAGCACGGAGTCCACGGCGCACCTCTACGGGTAAATGAATTGGCGGAAGGAGACGCTTCCTCCGCCATCGATGCCGGCGCGTGCCCCGTGAGACCAGTACCTCGCGGGACGCACGCTGAACGTGATCTGCGTTGGCTGAGAGCGCTCGGCGGTGGCGAACTGGAACACGACGAGATCGCCTCGGGTCTCCACGCTCTCCGGCTCCGGCACGATGCTCTCGAGCTCGACCGCCTCGAGGTAGCTTCGCGTCATCCACAGCTTCAGCGTATCGCTCTGAAGCGCTCGAGGCCCGACTTCGGCGCGAAGCTCACTCAAGGCACCGTGACGAGCGAAGCGATCATAGTCGAACGTCAGAGCTCCCGCCTGCGCACGGTCTTCCGCGAGCGGTCCGTTGCCGAACAGGCCGAGCACACCGCCAACGATGAGCAGAAGCATGAGCAGCCACCCAATGCGCTGCACGCGCCACAACGAACGCGCGTGATCGAGATCCTGATCGACCTCGATCGTCCCGACGCGTTTTGGCTCCGACACGTGGCCTCGCTTGAACGGGAATGCCGAAGCGTGAGGGCATTGCTTATGCCAGTGCTCAGTGCCCGACGTCAGGTTGGGAACCGGAGGATAGATGCACGGCGCACCGTGATGCGGAGAACCATTTCATCTCGCCGCTGTCCGTCGCTCACTTCTGCGGCTGCAGTGTTGCTGTTGGCGTGCGCCGCGCGCCCGCTCGCGCCGCACCGCGGGAGCGGAGGCTGCGTCGCTGGTCTACATCAGCAATGAGGACTCGAACGACATCTCGGTGACCGACACGCGTACCGACAGCGTGCTAGCGACGATTGCCACGGGAGCAGCCGCGGCCCCGTAAGGCGTACGCTGACGCGCGAATGACCGTACGTTACCGTACCTAACGAGGAGCGGTCGCGCAGACTTGCGGGGGGGGGGGAACTGGCGTTTCTTTCGCTCAGACCTCCGACGTCGCGACGTTCCTTCGCATCCCATGACTGTGTTGTACAGCCCACCCCTGGTGACGGCGGCCTCGCATGTGATCCGCATGGCGTTAGGCAGCGATTCGCGCGCTGATGATCAGGCGGTTCGTGAGACCCTCCGCGCCCTATGCTCCGATGCGCGGCGACTCGGCGTTCGTCCCGAGGAGCTGGTCGTGCTCGTGAAGATGACGTGGCGCGCCCACCCCGATCTGTGGCCGGTCCCGCCCGATCATGCGAGCTCCACGCTCGACCGCGTGGTCACGATGTGCATCGAGGAGTACTTCCGAAACGGTGCCACGTCGTGACCGTTGCGCTCGTATATGATCAGACAGCCGAACCGAATCGGTTCCTGCGTTTGCTGCCCGCCTCGTCCTATTTCCGGATGCGGCCATACCTCGAGAGCGTTCCCCTGGCACGAAAGCACGTGCTGTGGAACGTCGACGATCGGATAGACACCGTCTTCTTTCCGCGCCGGTGCGTCCTCTCGCTCCTCATCACGCTCAAGCAGCGCGCGCCCGTCGAGGCGGCCACCGTCGGCAACGAGGGAATGCTTGGCATGGGCACGGCACTCGGTGCCGACCGCAGCCCGATGCTGGTCGTCGCACAGATTCCGGGAGAGGCCCTTCGGATGGGCTCGGCGCTGTTTCGCGAGCTGATCGAAGATGATCCGTCGCTGCGGGCGCTCACGCTCCGCTATTCCCACGCGCTGCTCGAGCAAACGGCCCAGTCGGTAGCCTGCAACCGGCGTCACACCACGGTGCAGCGGTGCGCGCGGTGGCTGCTCATGACGCACGATCGCGTCGGGCAGAACGAGTTCACGCTCACCCACCAGTTCCTGGCCATGATGCTGGGCGTTCGCCGCGCCAGCGTCACGGTGGCGGTCGGACAGCTGCAGCGAGCGGGAATGATCCGAAGCCAGTATGGACGCATCGCGGTCGTGAGCCGCCCGGGTCTCGAGGAGATGGCCTGCGAGTGCTATGCGGCGGTCGAGCAACGATTCCGACGGCTCTTCAACAAGGACGGAGCCGCCCACGCATCCGCGAATGCATCAGCGTAACGCGTTGCTGCCGTCCAGCGCACACGTTAGGGATGTTGTGGCACAGCTACTGTAACAGTGAGCGGTCTCGCACGTTGACGCTCACTCGGAGGATGGTACCATGACGTACAATGCTCTTCGTCGTGACTTTGTCGGGGTCATACTGGCGGTTCTTCTGCTGCTCGGTGTGGCGCCAGCGCAGCTGTACGCGCAGGCGACTGGTGAAACCACCGCAACCGGTCAGACCGTGGGGCAGAGCAGCGGCCAGGTCGCGCCGGCCGATAATGATGACGATGGCATGGACCTCGGTTGGCTGGGTCTTCTCGGCCTGGCGGGGCTTCTTGGGCTGCGGCGTCGCGATCACGACCACGTACATCGGGTGGACACGACGCGGACCACCGCTCGGCCGTAGTCGCGGGATCTCGCCCTAGTGCCAATCCGGGTTCGCAGCAGTGGGTGTATCGCCAGCATCGTGCTGTCGATCGTCGCGACCGTGTTGATCAATCTATTGCTGCGAGCCTGCACCTAACGGTTTTCATGACAAAACCCCGAGTGCAAGGCTCCCGGGGTTTTGTCGTGTGACCGCAGCATGCTATCGCCCCCTCGGCCGCGCAGGACTGCCACCGGCGGCGCGTTCGCGGTGCCATCGAATCAGTCTTCCGTCGCAGGGTCACCCGCACGATTACCGGTCACGCCCGTTCCTTTCACCGACGGCGTTTCATCCCCATCCCGCCGCAGCAGAATTTCGAGCTCACGCTC
>DATFBS010000036.1:0-11450 GCA_035253695.1 Gemmatimonadaceae bacterium | reverse complement strand
ACGCACCACGAGCGGCGCCTCGATGTTGTTGGCGACGAGCAGCCGCTCGGTTTCTTCGGCCCCCCATCGCCCGACCCAGCGCGCGACGAGCCATCGCGGATGCGAGTGCCGCAGGGCAAGGGCGTCGACAGGGTCGGTCGGAACCGCGACATCGAGCATCTCGCGCTCGCGATCCAGGCGGCGGAGGACCGCGTTGGCGAGCTTGCTCGCCCCCAGGCCGTGCCGCTCTTTCGTCAGCTCGACGGTCTGAGCGATCGCTGCGTACGCGGGGACGCTGCGCATGTGCAGCAGCTGGTAGGCGCCCAGTCGGAGAAGGTCACCCAGATCCGGATCCAGCCTCACGAGCCCGCCACGGACGCGATCGGACAGCAGCGCATCGAGCATGGCACGGCGCCGGAGCATGCCGAAGACCAGCTCCTGCGTCCACCGCCGGTCGCGGGCGTCGAGCGGTGCCGCACGCAGCTCGAACGCAGGGTCGAGCATCTCGCCATGCCGCATGTCGGCGAGAATCTCGGCCGCGGCGCGCCGCGCCTCGGTGACCGATCCGGTTCCGGTGAATGCCATGTGCTTCAAAGATAAGGAGGTGATCCAGGTCGTCGAGGATATCCAGGGAATCGAGGTAATGACGCTTCCTCGATCACCTGGACTACCTGGACACCCTTGACTACCTACTGCGCACTGCCGAGTACGTCGCCTACCGCAACCCCCCGCCCGCGTGCGAACTCCAGCGCCGAGATTCGGCGTTTTCCCGGGGCCTGCACCTGAAGGACGCGCACCGCCCCGTCGCCGCAAGCGACGAGCATCCCGGTGCCGTCGATCTCGAGGACCTGGCCCGCTTTGGTCGATCCCTCGTCGCCTCCTTCCTCGGTGGCCAGCGCGCCGAAAAGCTTGAGCTCCTGACCCTTGCGCGTCGTGAAGGCACCGGGCTTCGGGTCGTAGGCTCGAATGTGCCGCGCGACCACGCCATTCCCCTCGTCCCACGACACGCGCGCCATGTCCCGCTCGATTTTGGGCGCGTAGGTCGCCAGCTCCTCGTTCTGCTCGCGCTCGTTGGATTCGCCCAGCACGATCAGCGTGAGCGCCTCGATCAGCGCCAGAGCACCGAGCTCCGACAAACGCAGCTCCAGCTCGCCCGCGGTCTCGTCCTCCGCGATCGGCGTACGCGCCTGCAGGACGATCGGACCGGCATCGAGCTCGGTCACCATGCGCATGATGGTCACGCCCGTCTCGATGAATCCTTCCCGGATCGCCGCCTGAATGGGCGCCGCGCCTCGCAGCTTGGGCAGCAGCGAGGCGTGCACGTTTACCGTTCCGCGCTCCGGTAGATCGATCACCGCTTTCGGCAGGATGTGGCCGTAGGAGACGACCACCGAGATCTCCGGCTCGAGAGCGCGCAGTTGATCGACAAACTCCTTGCCGCGCGGCTTCTCTGGCTGCAGCACCGGAATGCTCTCCGCGACGGCGATCTCCTTGATCGGCGACGGCAGCGGGGTCGAGTGAGAGCGCCCCCGCGGGCGATCGGGCTGCGTCACCACGGCGCACACGTCGAATCCTTCGCCGACGAGGGCCCTCAGCGACGGACCGGCGAATGCGGATGTCCCCCAGAAGAGGACGCGCACGACTACAGCTCCTCGTCGCGGTGATGGTGCTGCGCGACCTCGAGGGGCTCGATGGTCCGCGTCAGCGACTTCTCGCCCGCGCGCAGCTTCTCCCACTTCTTGAGCGCCGCGCGCCGCTTGAGCAGGCCGAGGTAATCGATGAAGAGCTTGCCGTGAAGGTGATCGATCTCATGCTGCAGGCAGCGCGCGAGCAATTCCGTCGCATCGATCTCAATGGGCTTGCCTTCGCGATCCTGCGCCTTGACGATGACCCGCATCGCGCGCTCGACGTCGGCGTAGACATCGGGAATCGATAGGCACCCCTCTTCGCCCTTTTGCGATCCCTCGCGCAGCACGATCTCGGGATTGACGATGACGTGCCGCGCGCCCTCGACATCCACGACTGCCACCCGCTCGGTTCGCCCCACCTGCGGTGCGGCGAGCCCGATGCCCTTGGCCGCATACATCGTCTCGAACATGTCGTCCACGAGCTTCTGAAACTCCGGCCCGACGTCGCTGACGGGACGTGTCTCCTCTCGCAGGATCGGTGCGCCGAGGACGTAAATGTCGAGCAAGCTCACGATGCGGCGGGTTCCGTCTTCGGTGCGACCACGCGCGCGATTCGTCCGCGCTCGATGACGATTCGCGATTCGCCGGTCTTGATGGTGACGCGATCGTCCATCGCCTTCACGGGCTGGCCGTCCTTCATCGCTTCCCTGATGTGAATGACCTCACCGACGATGCCGCCTGCGGTCACGACCTCATCGCCCTTCTTGAGGTTCTTGAGCAGCTCATCGTGCTTCGCACGCTCGCGCTGTTGCGGGCGGAACCAAATGAAATAGAAGATGCCGAAGACGAGGATCCATGGCAGCAGAAGGCCGATGGGATTCGCGCCTCCTTCCTGTGGAGCACCGATGAGCAGGATGGCGAGCGTGGCGTTCATGGGACCGGAGCGGGTCGTGAGTGGTAGCGCTGAAGCCAGTCACGGCTCCACGCGGGGAAGTCTCCATCGAGAATCGCACGCCGAGCGCGGCGCATGATGGCGGTCAGGAAATGTACATTATGCAGCGAGAGGAGACGCAGCCCAAGCACCTCGTCGCTGGCGAACAGGTGGCGGATGTAGGCCCGTGAGAACCGGGCGCACGTCGAGCAGTCGCACCTCGTGTCGAGGGGTCGCGGATCGGCGCGTAGCTCGGCCCGGCGAACGTTGAGCTTGCCGTCGGAGGTGAACGCGGTTCCCTGCCGCCCGTTCCGGGTCGGCGCGACGCAGTCGAAGAGATCGACCCCGCGCGCGACCGCCTCGATGAGGTCTTCCGGGAAGCCGACGCCCATGAGGTAGCGCGGTCGGTCCCGCGGTAGCGCCTCGTGAACGACCTCGAGGATGGCGTACATCTGCGGCTTGGGCTCGCCGACGGAGAGTCCTCCGATGGCGTAGCCGTCGAAGGGACGCATGCTTGTTATCGCCCGCGCAGCCTGTCGCCGCAGCTCGGGGTGAATCCCGCCCTGGACGATCGGAAAAAGGGTCTGGGGCCAAGGGCCAGGGGCCAAGGGGCGGGTCGCGGGTCGGTCGTTGTCCCTTGCACCATGACCCGCCCCCTGGCCCTTGGCACCTGACCCCTGGCCCGCCTCAAATGCAGCAACACATCTCTCGAGCCACCGCACGCTTCGCTCGCTCGCTTCACTCGCGAGCGCAAGCTCCGCCTGGCCGGGAACGACGTGGTCGAGCTGCATGATCACATCGGCGCCCAGCGCCTGCTGGATGGCGATCACGGTCTCCGGGGAAAAGAATCGTCGGGAGCCGTCGATGTGGCTGCGAAACTCGACGCCCTCCTCGGTGACGGTACGCAGCGTCTCCAGCGAAAAGACCTGGAAGCCCCCCGAGTCGGTGAGAATCGGCCCGTCCCACTGCATGAAGCGATGCAGGCCACCCATCTGACGCACGATCTCCTCGCCCGGGCGGAGGTGCAGATGATAGGTGTTGGCGAGGATCATCTGCATCTTCGCGTCACGCAGCTCGCGCGGATCGAGCGTCTTCACCGTGGCCTGCGTGCCGACCGCCATGAACGTCGGCGTCTCGACGGGTCCATGGGGTGTCACGAAAACGCCGGCGCGGGCGGCGCCGGCGGTCGCATCCATCGTGAAGGAAAAGGCCTGCTCCCTCATCCCGGCCAGTCGACACCCTCGACCGTGATCGTCCCCGCCGTCGGCGAGCAGGACCAGCCCAGCTTGAGCGTGCCCGGGATGGTCTCGCTTCCGGCGTTGGCGGGCGGATCGACTTTGAGCTGCGCGGCGAGCCCGCCGAAGATTTCGTCCATGCGCTCGTCGCCCGAGCTGTGGGCAATCGACGCGCGCCGCACCGCGCCATCGGCGGCGACGTCGACCCGGATATGCGCCACGCCGGTGGCCCCCTGCCTAACGCCGAGCAGGCGTGGACATTCCGCGCGGACAATGTTGTGGCCGCGGTCGCGCATGAGATCGGTCGTGAGGCGCGGCTGATCCTCGGACGGCAGGTAGAACTGTTGCGTGGTCGTGCAGGCGGCGACCACGAGCGCGAGACTACAGGACGACCATCGCATCGCCGTACGAGTAGAAGCGGTAGCCCTCATCGAGTGCCTCCCGGTACGCCCGCATCGTCAGCTCGTATCCCGCGAAGGCGGCGACGAGCATCACGAGGGTGGAGCGGGGAAGATGGAAATTCGTGATCAGTTTGTCTACGGCGCGAAAGCGATACGGCGGACGGATGAACAGACGTGTTTCTCCCGCTTGCTCGGTAAAGGTTCCGTCATCGCGTACCGCGCTCTCGAGAGTGCGCGCACACGTCGTGCCGACGGCCCAGACGTTCCCGCCGGAGCGGCGCACATCGTTCAGCGTCGCCGCGGTCGTCGCCGGGACGGAGAAGCGCTCTTCGTGCATCACGTGATCCGCCGGATCATCGACCTCGACCGGCTTGAACGTGCCCGCTCCGACGTGGAGCACCACATTCGCTCGGCGAACTCCCCGCGCCTCGATCGCTCCCAGCAGCTCAGGGGTGAAGTGCAGCCCAGCGGTCGGGGCGGCGACTGATCCGGACTCGGTCGCATACACCGTCTGGTAGCGATCGGCATCGGCGGCGACGTCGGGCCGCGCGATGTATGGAGGAAGCGGTACGTGTCCGTGGCGCTCGATGGCGTCCATGACCGGGCCGTCGGCTACCGGCCGGACGATGCGCGTGCGTCGGTCGGTGACCTCCAGGATCTCGACGTCGAATCCCGGTGCGACGCTGACGGTGCGCCCCGGCCGGAGCTTCCCGCCGGGACTGACCATGGCCTCCCACTTTCCATCGCCGATCTCGCGAAGGAGGAGAATCTCTGCGTCGGCGCCGGATGCGCGCCGGCCGAGGAGCCGCGCACGAAAGACCTTGGTGGTGTTGAGAACCAGTGCATCGCCGGGCGCCATGAGCTCGAGGAGATCTCGAAAGCGGCGATGCTCGATCCCGCCCATTTCGCGCCGTACGACGAGCAATCGACTGTCATCCCGCCTTGCGAGCGGTTGCTGCGCGATGCGGTCAGCGGGAAGCGCGAAGTCGTAATCGCTCGTCCGAGTGCCGCGGAGCTCAGTGGATTCGGCTGGCATCAAGAACGAAAGGACTGAAACGGATGACACGAATTGGACGAAAACGGCCAGATCTGCCCGACGCCGCGAGCTTTCCCCTCCGCAAGCACAAGCAAATTGTGTTGTTTTTGCGGAGAGCTGTCGCCGCAGGGAGCAGATCGGGCTGTTTCCGTCAAAGCCGTGTCATCCGTCTCAGTCCCTTCGTTCTTGATGCCAGCCAAGCGGACGGCGTCCATTAGTCCACGATCGTGAGGCTGCTCGAGCGCGCGATACGTCGCTTCGCCAGCACGTCCTCGACATCGACGGTCACCGTGTACGCGCCCCGCTCGAGTCCGCGGACGTCGACGGTAAGATAGTCGAGCGCTACAGGGGCCGCGGGAACATCGCGATCGTAGGTCAGCGTGACGCGTCCCTCACCGCGCGAGGAGCGTCCCACCGCGGACCGCACGCCGCCGACGATCGCCGCACCGATCCGCGCCAGCGCACCAGGGCGATTCCGCTGCTCAATGGTGATCGACACGCGATACCGATTGACCCCGCTGTCTGCAGCGAGTGCATAGGTCTCCCACAGCAAGGCCAGCGGCTCCGTGCGGCGCAGCACGCCGGTCATGGGAAGGACTCGAAACTCCGACCACCGAGACAACGTCGATTCTTCCTTCGGCTCGATCATGCGCGCCGCGAGCACATCGCTCATGCCGAAGCCATCGCCTGCCACGAGCTCCAGCCGGCTCGTCGCGCGAGCCCCGCGCAAGGCATCCGGCTGGAGTGCCTCGACGCGATAGAGGTAGATGCCCGGCGGGAGACGCTTCCGCCACGCCCTCGTGGTCACCGGCTCCGCGCGCGTGACATCGATGACCTCGCGGATCGAGTCACGGGCGATCCGCTCCGCGCGCCAGTTGAAGATGTTGAGGCCCACCTGTAGCGCGACGCGCGCGAGATCGAGCCCGCGGACGAGCGAGTCGGCTGGAATGTCCGCGATCACGAGGACGTCGGTCGAATCCTCCGGGCCGCGAAACCGCACCGCCTGCAGAGGAATGGTGTCGATGCCGCGCTCGACGCCGAGATTCGCCCACGACACCGGAATCGTATCACGAAGCGCGCGCACGTACCGCTCGTAGTCGGCGTGAATGCTCGCGACGCCATAGCCCGGAATCATCCGGAAGATGAACGCGACTCCCTCCGTGTACCACCACAAGAGACGGATCCGCATCTCCTGCGTGAAGTCCGGATCGGGCGGGAAGGAAATGACGGCCGGCGGGGGACCGTAGCGGACGAAGAGGTCGCCGCGATCGGTGTCGGCGCCACGAAGGTCGAGCTCCTCCACCGACCACCGCAGCTCCGCCGCGGTGACGCGACTCAGATATTCCAGTCGGTGCTCGTTCGCGCGCGTGAGCCACAGCGGATCGGACATGAGCCAGTACAGTCGTTCGGACAGCACCCGCTCCGACGCGGGGAGCTGCGCGTGATCGCGCCCGTCCTTCGGCGAGAGGACGCGCCCCAGTGCGTCCAGGCGCTCGCGCTCGTGAGGCGGCAGACAGCGCAGCGCACTGTCGAAGGCGACCGTGGCCTCATCCTCCGCGCGAAGCTCGTGCGCCGCCAATCCGCGCGTGAGCCACGCGAGGGCGTCACAGGGCGAGGTCCGCAGGTGGAGCATTGCCTCATGTCGCGCCTCCTCCCACCGCTTCCGATCGACCAGCATCATGTACCGGCCCGCACGCGCCCGACGATTGCCCGGATCGGCGATGATCGCCTGGTCGAACAGCTTCCAGGCGGCGTCGTACTCTCGCTGCCCCGACCAGTGCTTCGACGCGGTGAGCTTCGAGGCGTTCTCGACGAAGTACGCGATCGCCCGCTCGTCGTCGATCAAGCCTTCGCCGTCGGGATCCTTGAAGATCGCGCTGTAGATGTGCCGATCGGCGATGCCCTCGTATCGCCGCCAGGCGATCACGCCTAACGCGGCGAGCGCCTCGGCCATCGCCACGCTGTCGTGTTGCTTGCGGGCCATGGCGAGGGCCCGCTCGTACATTCCGTTCGCGCGCCGACGCGTGATCGTGGCGGTCGAGGACCAACGAAACCGGGCGAGCTCGATGAGATAGCGGGGCTCGTTCTCGTCGAGCTTTACGGCGCGTTGGAGCGACGACTCCGCGACCTGGAGCAGGGACGGAACGGCCACCCGCTCGACATCCGCCGCCCGCCGCTGCGCGCGCGCGATCGTCCAGGCCAGCATCCCTCGACGATACCAGGCATCGTGATCGCCCGGGTTTGCTCTCACTGCCTCATCGAGCGCCCGCAACGTGGCGGTGGAGTCGGCCGATGGCTGCGCGTCCGCGAGCGGTGCGCGGAAGAGCAGGGTGACGAGGACGACAAGGGCGGAACGCCGCATGCCCTATCCTTCGGAGCCGGGCCGCGCGATGTCAAGCACGCGCGCGGCCCTTCACACCATCAGAACAGCGTTGGCTGTGATGTTGGCGGTGTGTAGCCGAAGTGGCGATACGCCTGCGGTGTGGCGACCCGGCCGCGCGGCGTCCGCTGGAGAAAGCCGTTCTGCACGAGAAAGGGCTCGTACACTTCCTCGATCGTGCTCGCGTCTTCTCCCACCGCGGCCCCGATGGTCGAGATGCCCACCGGTCCGCCATCGAACTTCTCGATGATGGTCTTGAGGACGCGCGCATCCATGTCGTCGAGCCCGAACTCATCGACGTCGAGCATCACGAGCGCATTGGAGGCGACTTCCCGCGTGATGCGCCCATCCGCTTTCACCTGCGCGAAGTCGCGAACGCGGCGGAGCAGTCGGTTAGCTACCCTCGGAGTGCCACGCGAGCGGCGTGCGATCTCGGTCGCCCCCTGCGCCTCGACGTCCACCCGCATCACCTCGGCCGAGCGTCGGACGATGTGCTCGAGGTCCTCGGCGGGATAGTAGTTGAGGCGTTCGATGATGCCGAACCGCGCGCGCATGGGCGGAGTCAGCATGCCGAAGCGTGTCGTCGCGCCGATGAGTGTGAACCGCTCGATCGGCATCGTGATCGTCTGCGCCTTCGGTCCCTCGGAGAGGCGGATGTCGATCTTGTAGTCCTCCATCGCTGGATAGAGGAACTCTTCGATGATCGGGCGGAGGCGATGGATCTCGTCGATGAAGAGGATGTCCCCTTCACGCAGGTTGGTGAGCGTGCCGACGAGGTCGCCCGGTTTCTCGAGCGCGGGCCCCGATGTCGTCCGAATGTTGACCCCCATCTCGCGCGCGATCAGCTCGGCGAGGGTGGTCTTGCCCAGCCCGGGGGGCCCGTAGAACAGCGCATGGTCGAGCGGCTCGCGCCGGGCGATTGCGGCATCGATGTAGATGCGAAGGCTCTCCTTGACCTTCTGCTGCCCGATGAACTCGGCCAGTCGTTGCGGTCGGAGTGAGAGCTCGACGACGGATTCTTCCGCGAGGACTTCGGGGGTGGTGATCTCGGCTCGTGACACGGGCTGCGGATTCAGGATAGCGGCTAATCTAGCCGAAGAGATGCCGAAAGTCACCAGGCGTTCCAGCATCCAGGTTCAAAGGGGGGACGCGGATGACGCGGATGCAGCGGATTCTGCGGATTGCTCCTGGTATCGATAACTCTCCTCTATAAGAACAAATAGCAGTTGTTCTTTTCCCGCGCGCTGAACTTGGATGTCGGCCCTATAGTCGGAGGCAGCCTAGACGATCGCCCGAACATTGGCGAGCCGCTCTCCCGCCCGTTCCAATGTCTCGAGCTTTTTGCAGAAGGCGAAACGGACGAGGCGACGACCGAGCGCAGGATCATGGTAGAAGCTCGACCCCGGCACAGGCGCGACGCCGATCTCGCGCGTTAGCCAGCGAGCGAACTCGTCGTCGGGGAGCGAGCTCAGCTCGGAGAAATCGGCCAGGACGTAATACGCACCCTCGGGCACGGAGAACTTGAATCCCGCCTCCTCGAGAGCCCGCACGATCACATCGCGTCGCGCGCGATAATCGAGCGCAATGTGGTTATAGTAGTCCGGACCGAACGCCATCCCAACGGCGCCGGCGGCCTGAAGCGGTGCCGGCGCGCCGACCGTCAGAAAGTCGTGCACCTTTCGGATTGCCAGCGACTGCTCAGCGGGGGCGATCGCGTAGCCCAGGCGCCATCCCGTGCACGAGAACGTCTTCGACAGTCCCGAGATCGTGACCGTGCGCTCCCGCATCCCCGGCCACGTCGCGATCGGGTGATGCCCGCCCGCATAACGAATGTGCTCGTAGATCTCGTCGGTGATTGCCCACGCGTCGTGCGAGATGCACAGCTCGGCGATCAGCGAGATCTCCTCTTTCGTGAAGACGCGACCGGTGGGATTGTGAGGCGTATTGACGACGATGGCGCGGGTGCGCGCGGTGAACGCGTTCCGAAGCCGATCGGGATCGAGCCGCCACTCGGGCATCTCCAGGGGCACGAATACCGGTGAGGCCGCGGCGAGGATCGCGTCCGGGCCGTAATTTTCGTAAAACGGCTCGAGCACGACGACCTCGTCGCCCGGATCCAACAGAGCGAGGAATGCCGATGCCATCGCTTCCGTTGCGCCGCAGGTGACCGTGATCTCGCGCTCGGGATCGACATCCATCTCGTACCACCGGCGGTACTTCTCGGCGATCGCCAGGCGCAGCGCGGGCGCGCCCCAGGTGATCGCGTACTGGTTGATGTCGCCGTGAATCGCCGCGCACGCCGCATCCTTCATCGGCGCCGGCATCGCGAAGTCGGGAAAGCCCTGAGCGAGATTGATCGCCTCGTGCTGATTGGCGAGGCGCGTCATCTCCCGGATTACCGACTCCGTAAAAGTCGCCGTACGTACGGCGCGCAGTCGTCGAGCGATCGTCACTGGTTTCTGGGGTGCACGGTGCCGATGTCCGCGATCACCTTCCACGATTTGTCCGCCTGTCGGCGCCACACGGTGAGATAGTGGCCGCTGCCGGCCGATGACGCCGAGTCCTTTCCCCGCACGAAGGAATCCCAGGTGCCGATGGTGTATGCCATGGTGCCATCGCCGGAGACCTCGGCCATCTCGGGGCGCCAATCGAGAACGCGCGCGGTGTCGGGAAAGGCCTTCGTCATGTGCGCGCGAATGGCGTCGTGCCCCCTGGGTGTCGCTCCCTCACGCGCGATCTGCACGCCGGCGGTATCGAACCACGACACCCACCCCTCGACGCGCCGCTTCGCGAAGTCGGAGTTGAAGTCGCGGTCGGCTTGCATGACCGACTCGCGAAGCTCCGCGGTGCTCATCGTGTCCTCGTACGGCGTGCCTCCGGAGGAGGAGGCGGTGCAGGCGGCGAGGACGGCGAGTACGAGACAACGGCGCATTAATGCTCCGGGAGGTCGAGAGATGAACGTGCGTTGGAGCGCCGTCAAGATCAAGCAGGCGGACCGGCCGGCCAACACGGCTGTTCGCGACGAGCCCTTGAACAGCGGTAACACAGAGACACACAGAGACATCGCACAGAGACACACAGAGATCTGCAACGACAAATGCTTTTGAGAAAAGCCTTCGCCGTTACAGGCCCTCGGTGTGTCTCTGTGGGATGTCTTTGTGTGTCTCTGTGCTACCGCTGTTTGGCTCGTGCCGGTGCCGCCCAATCCCGCCAGGAGCTAATCGCCGATGGCCGGCTCTGGCTCCGCCGCATGAAGATCGACTCGCGCCCGGCGCCGGCTCCTCACCCAGCCCGCGAAATCATCGAGCAGCGTGTACATCACCGGGACGACCAGCAACGTCAGCAGCGTCGACGTGATCAAGCCGCCGATCACCGCACGCGCCATCGGAGCGCGCTCCTCGGCGCCCTCGCCGATCGCCAGCGCCAGCGGCAACATGCCGAAGATCATCGCCGCGGTCGTCATGATGATCGGACGCAAGCGAATGCGCGCCGCCTGCAGCAGCGCCTGGCGCCGCTCCGTCCCCTGGCCGCGAAGCAGATTGGTGAAGTCCACCAGCAGGATGCCGTTCTTCGTCACCAGGCCCATGAGCATGATGATGCCCACCATCGTCATCACGTTCATCGAGCCGCCGGTGATCAACAGCGCCAGCGCCACGCCGATGAACGATAGGGGAAGCGCCAGCATGATCGACAGCGGCTGCACGAACGAGCCGAAGAGCGACGCGAGGATGAGATAGATGAAGATCACCGCCAGCAGGATCGCCTCGAGTACGTAGCCCTTCGTCTCGTTGAGATTCTGCACGTCGCCGCCGAACACCGTGCGATAGCCCGGGGGGAAGCCGATCGAGTCGATGGACGCC
>DATFBS010000035.1:0-15311 GCA_035253695.1 Gemmatimonadaceae bacterium | reverse complement strand
TCTACGGTCATGAAGAGGTACGACGACCCCTCGGCACGCAAAAAACGGGTCGCGGCTGTGGCCGCGACCCGTCATTGAATCTACCCCGTAGCCGAACCGCGTCCAGCGGCTACTTCGCGAGGTCGTCGATCTCCTTGGCGGCGCGGTCGAGGACCTCCCGCATCTTGGCCAGCACGTCGCTTTCCACGCTCTTCCGGAAGGCATTTCCATAGACCGCCCGTCCAAGGTCAGCGAACGCGCGGTTGACGTCCGACATCTTCCCCCCGAACAGGCTCGACCCGAACTGCGCCATCCGCTCGAAAATGTCGTCGACCGTCGTCTTGTGCTCGGCCAAATGGGCCCGGCCGGCCTCGGTGATCTCGTAGATCTTCTTCCCCCCTTCCTCCTCCCGCGCCACGGCGAAGCCCAGGTCGACCAGCATCGTCAGCGTCGGGTAGACAGTCCCCGGGCTGGGTGAGTAGGCTCCCGCGAAACGGTCCTCGAGCTCCTTGATGATCTCGTATCCGTGTCGCGGCTTCTCCTCTAGCAGCTGGAGGATGACGTACTTGAGATCGCCCTGCTCGAACATGCGGCCACCGCGCCAGGGCCCGCCGCGTCGCCTGAAAGGTCCGCCCCAGAACGCGAAAGCTCCGGGATCGAAGCCGGCCGATCCCTTCCTGCCATGATGGTGGGGCCAGTGGTCGTGCGTGCACATTGGAGTACCCCGTGGGAGTCTGACGATAGTACGTACGATATATCGTCAGCGGCGGTTTCGGAAGTCAGGGTCGTCAGGGTCCTCAGGGCCTCAGGGTCCTCGGGGTCCTCGGGGTCCTCGGGGTCCTCGGGGTGCGAGGTCTTCAGGGTTTTCGCATCCTGAGGACCCTGAGGACCCTGAGGACCCTGAGGACCCTGAGGACCCTGAGGACCCTTACACCTTCTTCCCCTTCCACCGCCCCTTCTTGAACAGCCACGCGCTCAGCACGGCCAGCGTCGAGTAGGCGACCGTGATCGAGACGAACACACCACGCGGGCCCATCTCCAGCACGACGGCCAGCGCGTAGGCGAGCGGGATCTCCCACAGCCAGAACACCACCAGGTTCAGCCACGTCGGCGTCCAGGTATCGCCGGCGCCGTTGAACGAGCTGGTGATCACCATCCCGTAGGCGTAAAAGAGGAAGCCGAGCGCGACGATGCGGAGACAGTCGACGGCGTATGGGGCGACGGCGGGATCGGCGGTGAAGAGCGACACGATCGCGCGGGCAAGCAGCACGAAGAGTAGCCCCACCGTCCCAAGAAAGACGAGATTGTAGCGCGCAGCGATCCACACCGCGCGCTCGGCCCGCTCCGGCTTCTGCGCGCCGAGGGCCTGGCCGACCATCGTCGCCGCCGCGTTGCTCAGCCCCCATGACGGCAACAGGGCGAAGATGATGACGCGAATGCCGATCGTGTAACCAGCCAAGGCCGCACTGCCGAAGCTCGAGATCACACGGATGAGTCCGATCCAGCTCGCGGTGCCAATCAGAATCTGAAAGGTCCCCGACCCCGACAGCCGGATCATCTGCCACATGAGTCGCGGATCGAACGTGAAGTGACGTCGCTGGACGTGCACGCGAGCGCCCGAGCGGAACAGGCGGCTGATCGCGTAAAGTGCGCCTGTGCCGCGTCCGATGTTCGTGGCGACCGCGGCGCCGACCACGCCGAGCTCGGGGAACGGGCCGATCCCGAAAATGAGAAGCGGCCCGAGCACGATGTTGATCCAGTTGGCGAGCCACAGCACTCGCATCGCGATCGCCGCATCGCCGGCGCCGCGGAAGATGGCGTTGATGAGGAAGAGCAGCAGGACGGTCGCATTGCCGCCGAGCATTACCCGCATGAAGCTCGAGTTCGCGATGACGGCTGGCGACCCGCCCATCACGCGCAAGAGCGTCGGCGCGAGCACGACACCGACGATGCCGAGCACGGTGGACACGATGAGGCCCAGAAGGATCGCCTGCGCGGCGGCGTGGGCCGCGCCGTCCGCGTCGCGCTCTCCGATGCGCCGCGCCACCGTCGCCGTCGCTCCGATCCCTAATCCCATGGCGAGCGAGTACACGAGCACCATCATCGACTCGGTGAGCCCCACGGTGGCGACGGCATCGGCCCCGAGGCGCGACACGAAGAACACGTCCACGACGGCGAATACACTCTCCATGACCGTCTCGAGAACCATCGGGACGGCCAGCAGAAAGATCGCCCGCCCTATGGGACCTTCGGTGTAGTCGTGATGCGTTCCGCGGATCGCGTCCTTGACGGCATCCCAGGTGCGTTGCGGTCGGTCAGCTCCCGCGGCGGGGGAGTCCGCGAGTGCAGCATCGTGCGCGTCGTGCATGAAGGGGGTCGGAAGAGGCGGGACGGCTCAGCCCGTGTCTGGGGGCGGGGAGAAGTCGTTAGGCACGACGGGCCGCAGCATCAGATCGAAGGCGAGCCAGACGAGCTTCGAGAAAGGATACAAAACAATGGGCGCCAGCACCATCGCCGCCGGCGCGCCGTATTGGAGCAGCGTCCACGGGACACGCGGCCATGTCACGACCAGCGTCGCGATCAAGGCGATGGCGAACACACCTTCGGCGAGGGCGATGTTGAACATCATGCCGCCGAGGAAGTAGTCGGACTCGCCCCGCTCGGGGCGAAGCCGGCAGCGCGGACATGCAGGCTGCAACTTGAACCAGGAGGCGAGGATACCTCGGCCGCCGCAATGGGGGCACCGCAGAGTCAGCGCGCGCGCGAACAGCACCGCGGCGCGACGAAACCCCTGAAAGCCCATGGGGGCGTGAGCGGCCTTATCGATCATGGCGTGAATCTAGACGGTCGAGGCGGCGTTGCCGCCTACTCTTCGCATCACCGGCCCCGCAGCATCTTCTTCAGCAGCGCGATCTGGCCGGAATGATAGGCGTCGTGCTGCACGAGACCATTGATCGTTTGGGCGAACGTAACGCCAGTGCCGAGCTCGCGATTGCGCTCGTCGTTCACCGGTGCGTCAAGTCGCGATCGATCTACGCGCTTGGTCGCCTCCAGCAATGCGACGTGCGCCTGATCCAGAGCCCCGATTGCGGCGCGCCAGGATTTCTCGTCAGCCGCTCGCGGAGGTGCCGGCCAGTCGCCCATCTCTGGAAGCGAAGCGGCATGCCCTTGCAGGCGCCGCGTGACTTCTTGTGTCCACGCGGTCATGTGCAGCACCAGCTCCCAGATGGAATGGATTGCCGGTGCGGCGTGCCTGACTGCCTCCTCGGCCGTGACGTCGGCGAGGATGGACGCGCGCGACGAGCCGTGCCATGGATCGCCATCGTGCGCACGCGCGATCTGATCGACGAGGAAGGCGGTCAGCGAAGAATTCGGCATGCCGGTCGTCCGCTCAGAGGAGACGGCGAGCTTCGAGAAGGACGGGAACGCCGCGAAGGACGCACAGCACGACGCTCGCGTACACGCAAACGAGCGCGACCACGAGCACGACAGGCTGCGCCGAATCCGGCAGCGTCGGCGCGTAGGCAACGATCATCAGTGTGAACGCCGCCGCCTTGGCGATGCCGTATGCTGACCGGCTTTCGCGCGATGCGACGAGAAACGTGCCGACCTTCGATCGCATCATCGTTGTGGGTCCAAACGCGGTGAGGCCGCGCTCGAAGGCTACAGCTCTCGCGCCATCGACGAGGAGTCCGCGCACCGCCACCACGATCGGGATCCAGACCGGGATCCAGCCCAGTGCGGCGAACGCGATCCAGTAGGTGAGCTCGACGATGCGATCGGTGAGGATGTCGATCACTGCACCGATGCGCGACACCTCTCCGTACCGCCTCGCTACCCATCCATCGAGGCCATCCATGAGAATGGAGGTGATCGTAAGGACGGCCGCGAGCAGATAGAGCTCTCCTCGATGAAACAGGATCGCGACCGCGATGAACGCGAGGAGCGCGCGTGTGATGGCGACGAGATTGGCGCGCGTCACCTTCATAGCGCGCGGGCCATCACGCGATCGGTCTGTTCCTCGGTGCCGAAGATGAATGCGTGCTCGCCGACGTCGACGAAGCCGCACTTGGAATAGAACGCGATCGCGCGCGGATTGCGCTCCCACACGCCGAGCCAGAGCGTGCGTCCGCCGAGATCGCGCGCGATCTGTTCGACCGCGTGCATCATGGCCTGGGCGATTCCTTTTCCATGAAAGGGTCGGTCGACGTAGAAGCGTCGAATCTCGACGGGCGCCTCGCCGGTCACGCACGCGGCCGGCGGGCCTTGATAGATCTGCGCAAATCCGGCCGTCCTCGCCCCGAGCTCGGCGAGTAGCGTGATCATGCGCGGATCGCGAATCTCACGTCGCTGCATGTCAGGCCCGAACGACTTCGCGACGTGGATCGCCATGTCCTCGGCCGTGTTGTCGGGGCCGAATGTCTCGACGAACGTCCGGCGCGCCAGGTCGGCGAGAAGATCCGCGTCATCATCCGTCGCGCGGCGAACCACGATGTCTTCACGCGCCGGGCCAGAGCCGCCGGCACGGGGAGCCACGGGCGCGGTCATCGCTTGGCATGCGCCTGCTCGTAATGCGCGATCAGCTGATCCGGAGGCATGCTCGCGATGGCGCGCCCGACCGCGTCCAGCGGGAGATCATCGAGCTTCTTGAAGCGAAGACAGGATTTCCCCATGTCCATCTTCTTCCCCGCCTTCTTGAACGCGTCGGCGAGCCGCTCGGCCTGGTCGGAATCCATATATGGTCCCATGAGATACAACGCGTAATAGTTCTTCTGTGCCGCGAGTGCGACGTATCCGAGTGGCTGTCCGTTATAGGTGTTCGGATAGCGCGAGAGCGGCACCCCGTAGCTGATCATCCCCCAACTCAGGGTCTCGTTGTATCCCGTTGGCAGGTTCCGCCTGACGAGATCGCGCACCTTCGACACCACCTCGCGCCGTTCGGGTGGCAGCTCGGCGAGATACTCCTCGACCGTTGTGGCTTTGGTCGTGGCCATAGGGGTCCTTGGGAGCGGGGGAGGGGAATGTGTGGGAGTGGCGTGGGGATTGGCCAGCCCGGGGCTGGCGTCGCGATTGGTTCTCGCAACGAGCCGTAACAGCTTTTCGCACAGAGAGCACGGAGAAGAGCCACAGAGAACTGCCACAGCGGACTGCGACGTCAGGAGCTTTTGAAAGCCTCGGCCGTTGCAGTCCTCTGTGGCAGTTCTCTGTGGCTCCTCTCTGTGCCCTCTGTGCGAACGCTGTTACGGCTCGTTGCGGAACAGGGACCCACTCACGGCAACGCGAACGCCACCACCCAATCACCTCTTCCCCACACGCCGCCGCCGCCCGCGCTGACCACCACGTACTGCTTGCCATTCACACGATAAGTCATCGGCGTTGCCTTTCCGCTCGCGGGAAGCTCTCCTCGCCAGAGCTCGCGGCCCGTGTCGACATCGAACGCCCGGATCGACCGATCGAGTGTTGCCGCGATGAAGATGAGACCTCCCGCCGTCGCGATGGGGCCGCCAAGCGTGGGCGAGCCCCAGCTCGCGGGAACGGAGGCGCCGGCGGGAGCGAGCGCCGTGATGGTGCCCAGGGGCACCTCCCAAACGCGCTCGCCGGTGGCGAGGCTCACGGCCACGAGAGTGCCGAACGGCGGGGGAGAGCACGGCAGCCCCGACGGCGCGCGGAGGATGCGCCGACGCATGACGAACGGCGTCCCGCGCATGCGTGTGTACTCGAAACCGAAGCGCTGGCTCGCGACGCGCATGCTGTCTCTGTTGAGCTGCTCGGCCGGGATGAGCTGAACCATTGCCACCAGACGATTCACCGGGACGACGGCCAGCTGACGCGGGGGGTCGATGGCCACGCCCCCCCAATGCGCGCCGCCAATATTCGATGGGATGACCAGCGTGCCTTCGAGCGAGGGCGGCGTGAAGATGCCTTCATTGCGCAACGGCGCGATCGCCTCGCGACATGCTTCGCGATCGGCTGGCGTCGTGCCCCAGACATCATCGCGGCCAAATGAGTGTGGACTGAGGGCCGGCGGTCGCACGGTAAAGGGCTGGGTCGGCGACGCCTCCTCTCCCGGAACGGAGCTACGCGGGACGGGTCGTTCCTCGACGGGAAAGACCGGCACACCAGTCACGCGGTCGAGCACGTACAGCATTCCCGTCTTCGTTGCCTGCACCACGACATCGATCTCCCGGCCGTTGACGCGAACCGTCGTCAGTGCGGGCGGAGACGCATTGTCATAATCCCACAGGTCGTGGTGAACGGTCTGAAAGTGCCAGACGACCTCGCCCGTCGCGGCGCGGAGGGCAACGATGGAATTGGCATAGCGGTTGGCGCCACGGCGCTCGCCCCCGTAGTAGTCGGGGCTGGGACTTCCCGTTGGCACGAACACCAGCCCGCGGGCGGTGTCGGCGGCGATCACCGACCACGCGTTCGCGGCGCCCGTCGCATGCGCGCGATCGCCCATCCAGGTCGAGTACGCGGGATCGCTCGGCTGTTGCGGGACGGGGTCCCAGGTCCAACGAAGTGCACCCGTCCGGGCGTCGAACCCGCGGACCTCGCCGCTTGCCGCGTCGGTGCGGTTGTTGTCCGCGACGGCCGACCCCACCACGAGAATTCCCCTAACGATGGCTGGCGGGGATGTCACCTCGTATTCGGCGGTCTCGTACGGCGGATTCCGAAGCCCGCTGCGGAGATCGACCGTCCCATTCGTCCCGAAAGCGGCGCACGGTCGCCCGTTTCGAGCGTCGAGCGCGATGAGACGTGCGTCGATGACCGCCACGAAGATCCGGCGCCGACATGGCGCGTTCGCATCGGCCGACGGATCGAGCCACGTCGTGACACCACGGTTGGTGAAGTCGCCGAAGTTGATGCGCCGGTCGACACCGGGATCGAAGACCCACCGTTCGGCACCGGTCGCCGGATCGAGCGCGATGACACGCCCGAGCGGGGTCGCGAAATAGAGCGATCCATCGACGACCAGTGGAGTGGCCTCGAGCGACGTTTCCCGGCGTGTGGCGAAGGCCGAGTCGGTTTCTCGCGTCCGGTACGTCCACGCCACCCGGAGTCGCGCGACATTGTCGCGCGAGATGTCCTCGAGGGGTGCGTACCGACTTCCGCCGGGATCACGCCCGTAGGAGGTCCACTCGACTGACCCCGACGCTGGATCGACCGGTGCCGGCAGGGGCGATTGCGCACGACAGGCGACGCACGCGATCGCGACGTACAGCGCGGCGGGAACGCGGAACGAGGAGCGACGAGCGAGGAAGTGGATCAGCCTCCTCACTCCTCGTTCCTCGTTCCTGGCTCGCTCCCGACTGCGCCGGCGCCGGGAACGACGAGTCGGGCCGCATCCCAACTCTCCATGCCTCGCGAGTTCACCGCTCGCACCGCGATGACGCTGCCGGGCGCCACGCCGGTCAATGTCGCGCCGGGCGTCGTCACAGTCACCGTCCGCGTGGCGGCCGCGGGTGGGTCGATGCGAATGACGTAGCGCGCGTGATCGCGCTCGGGTGCTGGCGTCCATCGAATGTCCAATCGGTCGCGCTCATGCCTCACGAGCTCCAGGCCCGTAGGACGTGCCGGGCTCGACGCCAGCAGCATGATCGACGCCGCCGTCGTCTTGCTCACTTCCGCGACGAGCCGGTGGTTGATCGTCTCGAGAATGTCGTGCGCCTGGTGGTAATGCGGATTGCCGAGAATCGGATAGGAGCCGATGCCACCGACGATGTCGCCGTAGACTTCGTAGTACGCGTGCGCGTCGGTGTTGCGGTAGTACTTGGCGTCGTAGGTGATGAGACCGGTGAACAGGAACGCCGCGGCATGCTGGAGATCACGGATGCCGGCGTTGGAGTAGCGAATGGTGTTGTCGAGGCGCTCGTCGTTCGTCCAGCCGATCATGTCGTTGTTGAGTGCCCCGGCGATCTTGTCGTTGTTCGCCACCGCGCGGCGGACGAACTCCCGGCTCCCATACAGGCCGGCTTCTTCGCCGGTGAACCACGCGAATTTGATGGTGGCCGCCTGGGGACGACGTGCCAGCACTCGGGCGACATCGAGCAGCGCCGTTGTGCCCGACGTATTGTCGTCGGCGCCAGGGCCCTCCTCGACGGAATCGAAGTGGCTGCTGATGACGTAAATCAGCTCCGGGCTGATGCGGCCACGAAGTGTGGCGATGACGTTGGCCGTGCGCACGCCCGGCTGCGGCTCGAACCACTGGATCTCCGGCTCGTATCCGAAGGAGCGAAGGGTATTCGCGATGTACTCGATGGCCAGCTGATTTCCCGGCTGCGTGATGTACTTGGATCCGAACTGATAGAGTGCGCGCTCGTACTCGTAGATCCGCTCGACCGAGATGGTACGCACCGCGGCGCGTACGCTGCTGTCGACCGCGGCGAACATGCGGCGACCTCGACCCCGGAGGTTCTGCTCGACGGCCGCCGCGGCGCGCACGCGAGCCAGCACCTCGGCGCGCGAATACCGGCGATCCAGGTCGAGCAGAAACACTCCGCGCTCGGGTGAGATGGTGTCCCCGTCCCGATCGGCGACGATGAGGATCTTCGTGCCGTCGGGGCTCACAGCCCAGTCGTACTCCGGCGCCACGGTCCGCACCGTATTGTTGTGATGCAGGCGCGTCGCCTCGCCTGTGGTGGCGTCGTACATGTACGAGCGGCGGTGGCGCGGCTCGCCTTTGATCGCGAGCACGCGATTGTTGGAGAGCCAGCGCGGAAGGACGTCGTGCTGGATCTCGCGCGACAGGCGAACGTCGCCCTGACCATCGCGACCGATGACGAACAGTTCCCAGTCGTCGCGCAGCATGACGACGTGAGCGATTCGACGCCCATCAGGGGAGGGCGCTGGTGTCGCGATCGGACGGGTACTGCGCTTGACGATCGTCGGCTCTCCACTGCTCGGGCCGACGGCGGTCATCGTGAACTCGCTTCCGGCCCGCGAGAGGAAGACGATCGTCGAGCCATCGGCGGAGACCGCTGGCGCCGTCCCGGCGTACGTGCGAGTGGCTCCCGAGCTCATGTCTCGAATCGCTATGGAGTCGGTGCCGAGCGCGTAGACGATGTGCGTTCCACCGCCGGCGAACATCGGATTGGACTTGAGTCCGGGTTCCGTCGAGATCGCTCGGGGCGATGCCGAGGGCGAGAGCAGGTAAATGTCCGTGCGTGTGCGATCGCCCGCCGGTCCTCCAACGAGATAGAGGGTCGAACCGTCAGGCCCGAAGGCCAAGCCACGCTTCGCGAAATCGGGCGCGCGCAATTCTTCGTTCGCGCCGCCGCGGAGGTCGCGGACGATGATGCGCGCTCCTTCCTGTTCGAGGCGAGTGACTTCTTGTCGCTGACGCTGAAATCGGCCGAACTCCTGGGCGCGCAGCAGCGAATCGGCGAGCGCGCGAGCCGCGCGAAGCTCGCGCGTCTCATCGATCGCGAGATACGCGACGCGATCGCCGGTGGGAGCGAAGACGAGCGCGACACCGGGAATCGATGCGACCGTCCGAACAGAGTCTCCCTCCAGAGCGACCACGTTCGTCACACGACCTCCGTTCGTCGTGAACGATGCGTATCGCCCATCGGGGCTCCACCGCGGCGCCTGACCGTCGGGCGCTATGGACACTGTGCGATAGAGCTCGCCGGTGAGCAGCGCAATGCTCTCGAGCATGCGATCGGCGTTGGGTGACGCGAGAATCCGTTCGAGCCCTGCCAACGCGGTGGGATAGTCGCCGCGCTGCCACGCATAGTACGCCGTGTCGTAGCGCGCGAGCGCTGCCGCAGGAACGGAGTCGTGCGCTGCCTGCGCGAAGGCCGCCGAGCCGGCGAGCGAAAGCGTGAGGACGAGCGAGGAGCGAGCCACAATCATGGTGTGCGTCCACATGGGGCTGGTGAGCGGAAGCTAACGCTCTCGCGCGATCCCTGCACATTCCCCATGTTGAGTCATGCGGCGCTCGGGATCGCTCTCGCTGGAGCACAAGCTTCCGCTGTTGATGACCGCGGTGCTGCTCGCTGTGCTCGCGGCATCCCTCGTGCTGACATACCGCACGTTGTCCCGAAGCAGCGCCGACGCCGCACGCAAGCGTCTCACCGAGGCGGTGGAGCAGATCGCGGGGAGTGCCGAAGCCTCGATACGCCGTCGCGCGCGGCTTCTGAGCGATGTGGCCGGCGATCCGTCTCTTCGTGCCGCGCTCGACGCGTCCGGCGACACCGCCTCGTACGAACCGGCTCGTCGCGTGCTCCTCGGGCTGGTAACTGCAGCCGACTCGGGCCTCCCCATTGAGTTGTGGACCCCGCAGGGGGAGCGCGTCGTCTCCACCAATCCCGATCCGGACACGCTCCGTGGTGAGGTGCCTGACGCGTTGCGCACCGCTGTTCTTCGTTCGCGACGGGGCGGGTCGGACTCCGTGCGATTCAGCGTCCTCTATCCCTCCGGAGACCGAATCGCGTTCTGGATCGTCGCGCCGATCGTGCGTGGGCAGACGACGCGCGGGCACGTCGCCCAGCTGCTGCGCGTTGGCGGAGCGCGGGATGCCTCGCAGACACTCCGTGAGCTGACCGGGGAGCAGGTGACGCTCTTCGTTCGCAATCGTGACGGCGACGTATGGGGACGCGCTCCCGGGGCGCTGACCGCGCCACCAACGGCACGCGATTCCACCGAGGGCGAGCTCACGTACGTGCGCGACGGGGACCGCATGATCGCGACGGAAGCCCCCGTGGCGGGAACACCCTGGGTGTTCGTGCTCGAGGCGCCGATGGAATCGGTGCAGACGGGACCCCGCCAGACGGTGATGACGCTCGCGCTCCTCAGCATCGCGCTGATCGCGCTCGGTGCCGCGCTGTCGTGGCTCATCAGTCGCAACATCACGAGTCCGCTGCGCGCACTGACCGTGGCCGCCGAAGCGATCGCGAACGGCGAGTACACGCGCCGAGTCGAGATCCGGGGACGCGACGAGATCGGGCGTCTGGGTGAAAGCTTCAACACGATGGCGAGCCAGATCGACGCCTCACGACGCGAGCTGGAGGCAGGCGTCGAGGACGCGCGCCGCGCCCGCGAAGAAGCGGAGGCCGCCAATCGTGCCAAGAGCGACTTCCTGGCGGTGATGAGTCACGAGCTTCGCACACCGCTGAACGCGATCGGCGGCTACGCGCAGCTGTTGGAAATGGGGATTCATGGTCCGGTCAGCGACGCACAGCGGGATGCCCTATCGCGCATCAATCGCAGTCAGGCGCACCTGCTGTCGCTGATCAACGACGTCCTCAACTTCGCCAAGATCGATGCCGGTCAGGTCGAGTTTCACGTCACGGACGTGCCGCTCGACGACGTGATGTCGGAGCTGGAGGCGATCGTGGCACCGCAGGTTCGCGCGAAGGAGCAGCGGCTCGAGATGCCCGAATGCGACGGCGACCTGAGCGTGCGCGCCGATCGCGACAAGCTGCGTCAGATCCTGCTCAACCTGGTCTCCAACGCGGTGAAGTTCACGCCGGAGGGTGGGCGTATCGCGCTCGATTGCACGCGTGCCGACCGCACGGTGAGGCTGCGCGTGAGCGACACCGGAATCGGCATCCCCGAGGATCGGCTGCGATCGATCTTCGAGCCGTTCGTGCAGGGTGGCCGGGCACTCAACCGCACGCACGAGGGCGTCGGACTGGGCCTCGCGATCAGCCGCGACCTGGCGCGGGCGATGGGCGGCGACATCACGGTCGAAAGCCAGGTCGGCCGAGGGTCGGTCTTTACCGTGTCACTTCCGCAGGCTGTTGGTTCGAGGTCTTCAGAGTCCTCGGGGTCCTCAGGGTCCTCAGGGTCCTCAGGGGTTCGCGGAGTTCCAGCCCCTGAGAACCTACCTCGAGGACACTGAGGACCCCGAGGACCCTGCGGACCCTAGGTTTTTCCCGCCCGAATATCCTGCAACGCCCGCTGCACGTGCACCCGCACCATCTCCTTCCGCCACGCGAGAGTGAAGTCGGTGTTGTCCATCGGCTTCGCGGGGCGGTAGGCGGCGTCCGCCGCCGCTCCGATCGCGCTTTCGTCCAGACGCGTTCCCACGATCGCCTCGGCGGCCGCGGGAATCTCCTGGGGATAGGATGCGATGGCGCCGAGCACGATGCGGGCGCTGCTGACGCTGCCGTCGCGCGCGAAGTCGACGCGAGCAGCGACCCCGAGCACGGGGAAGTCGAAGGCATCGCGACGCCGCAGCTTGCGATAGCTGGCGCGCCAGGCGCCGTTCACCGCGGGCGGGAGATGATACGCGATGAGCAGCTCGTCAGGCGCCTTCTCCAGGTACTGGATGCCGTCGTTCCGGTAGAGACTCGCCGCAGGAAGCCGCCGCGTTCCTCGCACCGACGTCAGCGTCACCTCGGCGCCTAACGCCACTGCCACCGGCACCCCGTCCGACGACTGCACCGCCCAGCACCGGGGACTCGACGGCGCCACCCAGCAGATCTCGCCGTCGCGCTTCATGCAGAAGTTGATCGCCTTCCGCCACTCGTAGTTCTGGTCGTAGTAGTTGCAGCGCGTGTCGAGCAGCAGGTTTCCACCGATCGTCCCCATGTTGCGGAGAATGGGCGTCGACACGACATGCGCGGCATGCGCCACGGCGGGGTACCGCGCACGAATGGCGTCGTGGGTCGCGATCTCGGTGAGGGTGACGCAGGCGCCGATCGTGACACCGGTCTCCGCCGTGCCGCTGATCGTGCGCAGGTCCGGGATGCGGTGGAGGGCGATCACGACCGCCGGCGTCTGCTGCCGACGCTTCATGTTGGGATAGAGATCCGTCCCTCCAGCGACATAGGCCACGTTCGGCGCTGCCTCCGCGTACAGGCGCACGGCCTCCGCCACCGTCGTGGGCTCGTGATAGCTGAAGCGCGGAAGCCGGAGCATCAGCCCTGCTTCCGCGGAGCGGCGCCGGCCGCAGCGGTGGTCTCGCCCGCCTGCTCCACCGGACCGCCGACCTCGCTATGCGCGCGTCCGTCCTCCTCCCGTCCTGTGCCACCCTGGGCAGGCGTGAGAACCCGAGCCACCTCCGGGAACGCGTAGTTAGGCAGCGCGGTCGGGCCAAAACGGCCGACGCCCCCCTTCATCTTGTCCTTGAGCGCCTTCAGCACCTTGTGCGGAGAGCAGGGAATCTCGTCGATGCGAACGCCGACGGCGTCGTAGATCGCGTTGGCGACGGCCGGCATCACTGGGAGCAGGGGCCCCTGACCAGCCTCCTTGGCGCCGAAGGGCCCACTGGGATCGGGATCGTGCACGAGAATGGTCTCGACGTCGCACATCTCGAATGTCGTGGGACTCTTGTACTCGAGCATGCTCGGATGGTGATGCACGACGTTTCGCACGCGATCGCGATAGGTCATCTCCTCCATGAGCGCTTCACCGAGTCCCATGTACACCGAGCCTTCGACCTGCCCGATGACGAGCAGCGGGTTGATCGACTGACCGACGTCGTGCGCGATCCAGATCTTTGGCACTCTGACGATGCCGGTCTCGGGGTCGACCTCGACCTCGGCGACCGCCGCGCTGTACGAGTACGCGGGCGAGGGACCCACGCCGGCACCCTTGTACCTGCCTGGGGAGCGCGGGGGCGTGTACGAGCCCGTCGTTCCCACCGTCCCGAACATTCCTTCGGCGATCTGCACCGCCTCGGCGAATGTCACACCGCGATCGGGCGCCTCGCTGTCGAAGACGCGGCGATCGGCGAAGACGAGGCGCGACCTGGGCACGTCGAGCTTGCGCGAGACCCCGTCCGCGAGGATGTCGCGTGCGCGCTCCGACGCTTGCACCGCGGCGTTCCCCGTCATCAGCGTCACCCTCGAGGAGTAGGAGCCGAGGTCGACGGGGGTCAGGTCGGTATCACCCGTGACGATGCGAATGTCTTGCGGCTCGATGCCTAACACGTCCGCGACGCAATAGGCGAGCACGGAATCAGAGCCTTGCCCAATGTCGGTCGATCCGCAGAACGCCGCGACGCCGCCCGACCGGTCGAGCTTGAGCTGCACGCCGGAGTGCGGCATGCTGTTCCAGTAGATCGGCAGCCCGGCACCGGAGATATACGAGGAGCACGCCAGGCCCACGCCGCGTCCAAAGGGGAGCTGACGATACTTCGTCTGCCACCCGCTCCGCTCGACGACGGCATCGATGCACTCGCCAAGACCCATCGACCCGATGCGGAGCCAATTCGCGGTCACGGAGTTCGCGGGCTGCAAAATGCGCTTCCGCAGCACGGCCGGATCGATCGAGAGGTCTTCCGCGATCTTGTCGATCTGGCACTCGAGCGCGAAGCGGGGCTGTGGGGTGCCGTGGCCCCGCTTGGGGCCGCATGGCGCCTTGTTCGTAAAGACGCGGGCGCCCCGAAAGCGATAGTGCGGCACCTCGTACGTGACCGTCTGGAGAGCCCCCGTGTAGTAGGTGCTCGCCACGCCATACGAGCCGTACGCCCCGCCATCGAGGAAGGATGTAAAGTCCATCGCGACGATGCGGCCATCCCGCTTCACGCCCGTCTTGATGCGCATGAGCGTGGGGTGTCGTCCGCGATGACAGTAGAAGACCTCCTCGCGGGTGAGCGCGATCTTCACCGGACGCCCGGTGCGCCGCGCGAGCGCCGCGACCACGATCTCGTGGTTGAACGGATCGGACTTGCCGCCGAAGCCACCTCCGTTCGGGGTGGCGATGACACGGATATGTGCGGCGGGCATCTCGAGCACCTTCGCCAGCGCGCGATGCAGATAGTGCGGTGTCTGCGTGCTCGACCACACCGTCAGCTTCCCGTCGGCCGACCACTGCGCGAGCGCCGCGTGCTGCTCCATCGGGAGGTGCGTATTCCCCTCGAAGAAAAACAGATCGTCGCGCACGTGATCCGCCGTTGCCATCTCGGCATCGACACTGCCGAACTCGAGCGCAATGTGCTTGTGTACGTTGCCCGCGTCGCCGTAGTCATGCAGGTGCGCCTGCGGATCGGACGTCTCGAGGGCATCCTCGAGCGACTCGATGGGCGGCAGCTTCTCGTATTCGACGTCGATGAGATCGCACGCGTCGCCGGCGGTGTCCTCGTCGAGGGCAGCGACGGCGGCAACTGGATCGCCGACGAACCGGACGTGATCGGGACACAGCGCGTGCTCGTCCTGCGAGATGGGGAGAATCCCGAAGGGGATCGGCAGATCACGGCCGGTGAGCACGGCAAGCACACCGGGGTGCCGTTCGGCTCTGGATGTGTCGATGCGGACGATACGCGCATGCGGCTCACGCGACCGCAGCAGCTTGCACCACACCATGCGCGGCAGCCAGAGGTCGTCGGCGAACTTCGTCTCTCCCGTCACCTTGGCGGTGGCGTCGACTTTGCGGCGCGCCGT
>DATFBS010000034.1:0-31462 GCA_035253695.1 Gemmatimonadaceae bacterium | reverse complement strand
GTGCAGAGCTTCGATCCGGAGACGATGCTCCGCGTGGGGACGGCGTCATGCTTGAAGTTCAGTGTGCGCAGCCTGGTCTGGATGATTGCGGGACATGAGCTGCATCACCGGAAACTGCTGCGTGAGCGGTACGGGCTGGAGGTTGCGTAAGGGCGGGCTTCTCGAGAGGAGCCCAGAATGCAGTAACAGGCTCGTTACGAATCGTGCCTCAGCCTTCCCACGGTAAACCCGCCCGCCCGAAGTGCCCATAGTTCGTCGCCTCCCGATAAATCGGCCGCCGCAGGTCGAGCCGTTCGATGATCGCGTTTGGCCGAAAATCGAAGTTGTCGGCCACGAATCGCTCGGCGCGCAGCGGGTTGCCCGTTCCGAACGTCTCCACGCTCACTGACACGGGCCGCGGGCGGCCGATCGCGTAGGCCACCTGCACCTCGCAACGGTGCGCCAGGCCGTCCCGAACAACCTGACGCGCGACGAAGCGGCCGAAATACGCGCCGCTGCGATCCACCTTCGAGGGATCCTTCCCGCTGAACGCACCGCCGCCGTGGCGCGCCGCGCCACCGTACGTGTCGACAATGATCTTGCGACCGGTCACACCGCAGTCCGTCGAGGGGCCGCCCTCGACGAAGCTTCCGGTGGGGTTTACCAGAATCGCCAGATTCTCGTGATGCCATTCGCCGAGGACGTCCGGGATGACGGAGTCCGTGAGATACTCGCGGATCGTCACCTGTGTCACGTCCGGCGCATGCTGTGCCGAGACGAGCACCGTGCGCACCTCGGCCGGGAAGCCTGACGAGTCGTAGGCGACGGAGACCTGGGTCTTCGCATCGGGCCGGAGCCAGGGCACCCGGCCAGATTTGCGATCGGCCGCCAGCCGCGCCGCGAGCGCATGCGCGAGCAGGACTGGCAGCGGCATGAGAGCGTCCGTCTCGTCGGTGGCATAGCCGAACATCAGTCCCTGATCTCCGGCGCCGCCGATGTCGACCCCTTGCTTGATCTCCTGCGCCTGGTGCGAGATGAGCTGCGTCACGCGCACGCCATCGGCATGGAACGCCTCGGCGGGATCGACGTAGCCGATCTCGCGAATCGCGCCGCGCGCGATCTTCTCGTGATCCACCCGCGCGCTCGAGGTGATCTCGCCCGCGAGGACGACGTTCCCCGCCTTGCACAGCACCTCACAGGCGACGCGTGCGGACGGATCCTGCTCCAGGTGCGCGTCGAGCACGCTATCAGCGATGAAGTCGCACACCTTGTCCGGATGACCTTCGGAGACCGACTCCGAGGTGAAGACGTGGAGCGCGCTGCGAGAAGCGGGACGGGGTCGTGTCGCGATTGCCATGGTCGTGTCCTTCCGGTTGAGGTCCCCGCCTCACGAGAAAACGGCCCGCGACTCCGAAGAGTCGCAGGCCGTTTCGCCGCGACTTAGACGGTTTGGTCGGGATTACTCCCGTGCGCGGCCCGTCAAATCGGGGAAATCGCCGCGCACCTTGACGATAAGGCGAGTCTGCGTGTAGGTCAATCGGGCCGAGGGCCAGGGGCCACGGGCCAAGGGTCGGGTCTGGGGTCTGCAGTTCTTTTACCCTTGACCCGCCCCGTGGCCCCCGGCCCCTGACCCACTCAAATGGCGCATGTAAAGATCGGTCTCTGTGGATTCACGATAGGCGCAGCAGCCTACGTCAAACGCTTCCCCGTGGTGGAGGTCCAGCAGACCTTCTACGATCCGCCACCTCGCTCGACGCTCGAGCAATGGCGGGCACGGGCGCCCGAGTCGTTCGAGTTCACGATGAAGGCGTGGCAGGTGATCACACACTTCGGAACGAGCCGCACGTATCGCCGACTGCGTCGCCCCTTCGACGAGCGCGCGAAAGCAGAAGCCGGCGGATTTCGCGTCAACGACACCGTGCTCGCGGCGTGGCAGACGACAATCGACGCCGCGCGCGTTCTTCGCGCGACTGCCATTCTCTTTCAGTGCCCGGCGAGCTTTCGCGAGACGCCCGAGAACGTCGCCGCCATGCGGACGTTCTTCCCGACGATCGGTCGCGAGGATGGCGTGCAGTATCTCTGGGAGCCCCGCGGGCCGTGGACGGACGACGTCGTTCGCGGACTGTGCCAGGACCTCGGACTCATACACGCGGTCGATCCATTCATCCGAGCGTCGCTGACTCCGGAGCTCACGTACTGGCGCCTTCACGGCAACAAGAGTCACTACGCGTCGTACACCGATGCCGAGCTGCTTCAGCTCCACAGCTGGTTGCCCCAGCGTGGTGAGTGTTACGTCATGTTCAACAACATTCCGCGCGTAGGCGACTCCAGGCGCTTTCGCGTGCTGCTGACCGCATCTGGCCAGCACGGGATAGGCAGCCTCGCGTTCGCGCGATAGTTTCGAGGTGGGACACGACTCGCTTCCTGTCACTCACCGCATATGTGCCGCAACATCAAGACGCTCGCCAATTTCGAGCCCCCCGCCACCGAGGACGAGATCCGCGCGTCGGCGCTCCAGTTCGTCCGCAAGCTCAGTGGCACGGCGCGCCCGTCGAAAGCCAACGAAGCCGCGTTCAATCTCGCCGTGGAGGAGGTGACCGATGCCGCGCATCGGCTGATCGCGTCGCTCAAAACGAACGCACCACCGCGGAATCGCGACGTCGAGGCCCAGAAGGCGCGCGAGCGCTCGCTCAAGCGCTTTGCATCATAACGATGGGATCGGCGCTCGGACGGTAATGTAGCGGCCGCGCGGATGGCGCATCGTGTGGGGTGCAACCCGCTTGCATCCCCGTTGCCGCCAAGGCGAGACCATGGGCATGGTTGCCCCGCGGTGCGAGACGGTGCACGGCGAGCTGCTGGTGACCCCCGCACCGGGTCTCTGGCACCAGGAGGTGGTCGGCCGTCTCTACGTCGCCCTCCGCGACTACCTCACCCGCCAGCCCGTCGGCCACGTGTTCGTTTCCCCTTCAGACATATCCTGGGGACCAGACACCCTGGTTCAGCCCGACGTCTTCGTTGTTCCGATCGAGCAGGCCCGCACTCTCACCTGGTCGAAGGTGACGACGCTGCTGCTCGCCATTGAGGTGCCGAACCCGAACAGCGCTCGCGCCGACCGATTCACGAGGCGCCACCGTTACCAGGAGCTCGGCGTCCCGCTCTACTGGGTGATCGATGCCGACGATCGCAGCGCCGAGTTGTGGACGCGGGTCGATCTCTTTCCGCGCGCGGAAAAGGAGGTGTTGGTGTGGAGGCCTAACGGGGCGGGCGACGCATTCGAGATCGAGCTTGAGAAGCTGTTTCGCCCGATCTAGCGGAGAATGAGGAATGAGGAACGAGGAGTGAGGAACGAGGAATGAGGAAGCGCTTTGGGAGATCCGGACTTACTTCCTCCTTTCTCGTTTCCTCGTTCGTTTGACTACTGCGCTATCGCATAGCCGGAGAGGTGGTCCGTCGTGAACGACATCTTCCGCTGCACCGGATCGTTCACGCCGTTCATGTTCTGAATCAGCGCCTTCGTCTGTGTGTTGATTTGCCAGACGGTGAGCGTCTTTCCCGCCGTCACGCTCGGCAGGCAGCGCGAGTAGTCGATCGTGACCGTGACCGACTTCAGGAAGAGGAAGGTCAGCAGATCGTTGGCGGTGACATCCACCTCCATGTACGTCGACGCAGGTACCGTCACTCGGATGAGCGTTCCGAGGAGCACCGCGCCCGCTGGCACGTTGATCGATGTTCCCGCCGCCGCGATGGTACCGCCCAGCACACCGATCATGCCGGAGTTGGTGGACGTCTGCGCCGTTGGGCACTCGATGAGGCGACGCTGCGCGATCCCGCCGGTGTCCGGCGCTGTCGTCGTATCTGGACGCTGCGTGGTGTCCGGCACAACGGCCGCCGCCTCAGGACGAGTGGCGTCGGAACAGCCGAAGACGGCAAAGGCGGAAACAAGGAGAGCAAGGCGCCTGAACATGCCGGCGACCAATGCAAATTCCGGGCGGCGCATCGCCCGGGCCGTACGGCAGGGGGCTAGCGAAACTCGGACGCGAACCTTTCCGTCAGGGTGATCGTGATTCCGACAACACCTCCTCCGCCCCTGGTGCACGCGGGCCAGAGCCCCTCCGTTCACCCGTTCGTCATCCCCGCCGAGTTCGTCCCTGAACGGCGCGGCGCCGTGGTGTTTCTCTCCACGAGCAACCGTGACGGCGACTGGATTCTGCCGCGGCTGTTTCGCGTCGTCGCTTGCCTTGGCAACATGGAGCTCGACCTCACGAGCGCCAAGCTCGCGCCCGGCGAGTCGCACATTGAGATCCGATGTTTCCTCGGAAACGTCGAGATCACCGTGCCCTGCGACGTTCGCCTCGAGGTCGAGGGCCATCCGTTCCTCGGCTCGTTCGACATGTCGCGATCGGCATCGACGACCCAGTCCCCCGATGCCCCGCGGCTCCGCATCACCGGGGCGGTGTTCATGGGCGCCGTGTCGATCAAGGTGGTCGACCCGAATGCGCCGGGGAAGGCGAACCGCTGACGTGCTCTACATGATCATCGAGCGGTTTCGCAACGGCGATCCGGTTCCCGTCTATCGCCGGTTCCGCGAACAGGGCCGCCTCGCCCCCGACGGGCTGCGCTACGTCGCCAGTTGGATCACGCTCGACATGACTCTGTGCTACCAGGTCATGGAGACCGACGACCCCGCCTTGATCGCGGACTGGACGGAACGCTGGTGCGATCTGGCCGACTTCGAGGTCATTCCGGTGAGGACGTCGGCGGAGACGCAGGAATTGATTGCGGAGAAGCTCTGAAAATGTGCTCGAGGTGCTCAATGTGCTCGAGGTGCTCGAGGGACCTGCTCTCCCCTCGAGCACCTCGAGCACCTCGAGCACCTCTTACTCCGTCGTTCCTGCCAGCTTGATCTCGAAGGGCCCGATTCCGTGCAGCTGTATCACCGTCTCGCCTTTCGCCCCACCATAATGCGGCTTCCTGGGCGGGACGTAGAGAAAGTCGCCCGGCTGATACTCGCGGAGCGCTCCCCCTTCTTTCTCCCCCATCGCCAGCAGGAACGTCCCCGACAGCACCGTTAGGTGCTCGGCGTTCGGGTGAAAGTGCGCCGGGAACCTGTAGCCGGCGGGGAACTTGAGCCGGATGGTGTAGTCGCCCTTTCCGGCGGGGTCCCCGTGCAGGACGGCCAGCTGCATCCCCGACTTGAACCCTGGGACCTCGAGCGGCTGGAAGGTCATCCCCGCTGCCGTGTTCATCGTCATCTCGTCGCCAGTGGGCTCGAGGACCACGACGGTCACCGGTGCGGGCTCCGGCGCCTGGACGGGAAGATCGCTGTTGAAGATGTCGTGCGCGATCTTCCACTCGGTGCCGACCTTGCGGAATTGCACCATGTACTTGCCGCGGTCGGTCATGGGCCGCCCTTGATCGCCGGCGAACGTGAACGTGTACGTCCCGACGTCTGTCGCGAGCTCGCCGCTACTGGCGACGTCGATCTTCATCGGTGAGAGGCTGAGCGAGGCGTTGGCCGGGAGAAGCCCCGTCCACGCCTCACGGATTGCTGCCTGCCCGCGTGCGACGGGCATGTTCGGAACCATGAAGACGGCGTCCGTTGTGTAGAGCCGCGCGATGGCGTCGGCGTTCCTCGATGCGACTGCTTGCTCCATCTGTCGGTTGATCGCTCTGATCGCGGCCTCTTCGCTCGCCACGTTCACTCGCGGAGTCGTGGCGCACGCCACGGCGGCGACGGCGATCAGGAGATGGAATGGCCTTGCCCGAACCATGAGGGCCTCCAGGAGGAAGGTGCTTCTATCCTGCCTCGTCTGGGGGCGAAGGGCTAGATGCCAGGGTCCTCAGGGTCCTCAGAGTCCTCAGGGTCCTCAGGGTGCGAAACCCTGAGCACCTCGCACCTCGAGGACCCTGAGGACCCTAAGGACCCCGAGGACCATTTACTGACCGGTCGTCCGAAGCATGAAGGCGATCTAAATCACATAAGACGAAGTGCGGTGCTCGATCGTCATCCCTGACACGACTTCCCCCCCCCGCGACGATCGCATGCCCCCGATAAACGACCCTCTCGCCGCCCGAAACGAAATCGATGAAGGCCTGCGCTTCGAGCAGCACGGCGTTCTCGACACCGCGCTGGCGCATTACGAGCGTGCCACGCGCACGACGAATGACGCCGCGCTAATCTCGGAGGCCTTTCGGCGCCAGAGCAGCATTCACCGTACACGATGCGAATGGGACCTCGCCAGCGCGTGTGCCGAACAGGCGATCGCGGTCGCTCGTGAGGCGCGGCTCGACGATCTGCATTCCGAGGCGCTGTCGGCGTTGGCGGCGGTGCATCGCAGCCGGGGCGATCTCGATGAGGCGGAAGTGCTGCTCGATGGGGCGCTGCGGCTGGCTCACGACGAGCGTGTCCGCGGCATCGTTCTCCAGAACCTCGGCGGTGTGGCGGCCGAGAAGCGCGATCTCGAGACGGCCCAACACAAGTTCGTCGAGTCGTACGGCTGCTTTCGCCGGTCGGGCTACCGCCGCGGCGAAGCCTTCGCGCTCAACAACTACGGGCGGGTTCTCCTCGAGGGCGGCCAGGGCACGCAGGCCGCGCGCGTCCTGGCGCAGGCAGTGGCGGTCGCGCGGGACGTGGAGGATGAGGAGCTGGTGGCGCTCGCCACGCTCAACGTGGCGGAGACGCTTTACCTCGTCGGCGACCTAACGAAGGCGGAGAGTCACGTCAGCGAGGCGCTCGGCTACTTCAATCATACGCAGAACGCATGGCGGCAGATCGAGTGCCTGCGCCTGCTCGGCGACATCACGGTCAAGGCCCAGGAGGTGGCGACCGCGGTGCACTGCTACGTCCGGGGGATGCAGCTGGCGCTGAGGATCGGGGCGCGGCAGGAGCTGGACGTACTGGCCGAGTGCCTCACCAAGGTCCGGCCGTTGCTTGGGGCGGTGTAGGCTTGGAAGCTTCAACGGCAAAGATGACAGAATTCAGAATACAGAATTCAGAATGCAGAAACGACAACGGGAAGCCAGTACGTGGCTTCCCGTCCGTTCGTCTGAATTCTGAATTCTGTATTCTGTATTCTGTGTTATGTCATCTTTGCCGTCGAACAAACTCACCGAAGCCCCAAAGCCTTCCCTTCGAGATTCCCCGGGATCCGCACGCGCGCGTAGCCCGCCAACGTGGGCGCGAAGTCCAGCGTCGATACTCGGTCATCGACCCGCTCAGCGTGAATGCCCGGGCCCATGAAAATGATGGGAACGTGGCGGTCGTACCAATACGGCGACCCGTGCGTCGTCCCAGTCCGCTCGTTGGCCAGAATGTTGGCACGAGGCCAGGCCTCCACGCCGTCACGGCTGAAGATACCGGCCACGCGGCCGGGATACATCGACCGCCGCATCATGACGGCGAACGAATCGGGGGGAACGCGCCGCATCAGCTCTTCCGTCGTCCAGGCGTCGCCGATCGCCGGCTGCCCCTTGAGGGCGGCGACGATGCGGGGTGCCGCCGCTGC
Source organism: Gemmatimonadaceae bacterium (assembly GCA_035253695.1). Lineage (GTDB taxonomy): Bacteria > Gemmatimonadota > Gemmatimonadetes > Gemmatimonadales > Gemmatimonadaceae > JAICNG01. The sequence continues at coordinate 23,978 of DATFBS010000034.1, read as the reverse complement.
AGCGCCATCGGTCGCGACCGCTTGCGTCACGATCTGCTGCCACACCTGGCGCTCCGCAGCCGTTAGGCGACGTGAGCCGGGGACCGCGCGGGGATCTTCGGGCGGCGTCATCACCCCGTGATCGGCGCTGAGCCCCACGATGTACCGGTCGCGGCCGACGGTGCGATCGAGAAACGCGAAGAGGGCGCCGAGGCGGCGGTCGAGGCGGTAGAGGTTGTCGAGCTGTTCGCGGCTGAAGGGTCCGAACTCGTGGCCGATCGCATCCGTCTGCGACACTCCGATCGCGAGCAAGTCGACAGTCCCATCGCGGCCGAGCCCGAGCTCCGTGACCATGGTTTCCGCGAACTCGATCGTGGCGGCATCGGACAGCGGCGTGCGCTCCATCCACGCGCGAAAGGTGTTCGGCTCCCGATTCTGCGTATGATCTGACAGTCGATGCGGGAAGTATGTGTGTGTTCCGTCGCTTTCGTGGGCGGCGGTGTCAGGGCTACTCAAATGAACGCTCGATGCGGGCGCGGTGAACGTCCACACCGTGTCGGCCATGTAGCGCGGGACCACGTCGCTGTTGAAGCGCACGACCCAGGGGGGCAGCGTGTCACGATAGTACGTCGACGTGACGAAGCCACCGGCGGGCTCGAACCAGTACACGTGGCCCTTCGCGTGCGCGGCGGGGAGAATCGCGCCGCGATCCTTCCCGGAGACCGAGGCGATTATCGACGCTGGGTTTGCGGACACCATCCAGTCGGCGAGCCCCGTGCTCATCAGGTTGCGCGGTGAAACGCCGGGCAGCGATGCACCGACCGTGCGCACGGTCGAGTCGCCGACGTTGGACTTCTGCGCCCACTTGTCACCCGCGCGCTCGTACCAGGAATTCCCCACGATCCCGTGCGTCGACGGATGCACGCCAGTGGACAGCGACGCATGTCCAGACGCGGTCACCGTGCGCCCATGATCGTGCGAGGCATTGGTGTACACCCGCCCTTCGCTCAGGAGACGACGAAACCCTCCCGTGAACATGGGCCGATAGTGATCGAGCAGATCGCCGCGGAGCTGGTCGACGGTGACCCACACGATGAGCGCCGGCGGCACTGCGGGAGCGGGGGGTTCGGGAGCCCGCGCGCAACCGACGGCGCAGAGGAGGGCGCTCGTGGCTAGCAGACGAAGATGCATCATCGAAACTCTGGGTTCTGGGGGTCAAGTTCAGACTTTCGTGCAACGAGCCCGAACAGCTTAATCACAGAGGACGCAGAGTGGGCCACAGAGACTGCCACAGAGGAATGCAAATACCAAGGGCTTTCCTTCAAAGCTCCTGCCGTTGTATCCGCTGCGGCAGTCTTCTCTGGCCCCACTCTGTGTCCTCTGTGTGAAAGGCTTCTGAGCTCGCTGCGCATGACACGCCACAGGGAGAAACGTCGCTCATCTCCGGAACTGATACGCCACTTTCACGAACAACCCATCCGCCGACCGGCGCACGCGGGACCAGCTCGCGCCGGGCGGGGCCTCGAGGGTGCTGCCGTAGCCGAGGAAGGCAACCGTGCCGGGGGTGGGCTCATAGGAGATGAGCCAGTCCGCGCGCAGCGTCTTGTCCTCGAGCGCCGCAATGGGCTCCTCGTTCACAAATAGGGGACCGCCGGTGCGCGCGTCGCGCAGAGCGTCCTGGCGATCGTCGCGCCACTCGCCGATCACGCGGAAAAAGAGGGCGCGCCGCGGCTGATACTCGACCTTGAGGCGCGGGATGATCGTTCGAGCGAATTCCGACCCGTCGCGCTCGCGGTCGATCCGAAGCGCGACGGCCAGTGCCTCGATGCGAATGTTGGGGGTGGGGCGCACGTTGACTGCGGCCGTGACGCGCGTCGCATCGCCTTCCGAGCCCTCGAAGAAGATCGGCGTCGCGAACGTCGCCGCGCCTAACGTCGCCTGCCACTTCGAGAACACCGGCGTCGAGATGCTCAGCGAATCCCCCCAGAGGTTCGACAGCTCTCGGGGCGCGTCATACGGGGTGAAAGTGCCGGGGACGGTTTCCGTCTCCAGCCCCGCGAATAGCGTGCGGTCGAAGATGACGAGCTGGCGGAACAGGCCCCAGTTCAGCCGCCAGCCACCGCGAAAGATCGTGTATCCGCCGAGCTGCTCGCCGCCCTCGATCGGAGACCGGTGCGGGAAAGCGCGGTACTCCCAGGTGCGCGACGGCCCGCCGAAAAAGGTGAAATTCTCGACGAGCGCACCCCGCCCGCCGTAGAGCGAAAAGCGATTGAAGAAGTGGCCATCGACGATGCCGGATCGCGGGACGAACCCGGCGTGGCTTCTGAAATCGTCCTCGATGCCGTTGAGCGCGTAGTTGAAGCCCCAGGAACGGCCGGTGCGGTCGAGCTCGGCGTGCCACAGGGGCGCGGTTCGCGTGACGAAGGTGGTGCTGTCACGCGTCGACGATCCGCCCGCCTGTCCCTCGAAATAATACAGACGTCCAAAGACGTAGCGGATATCGGCGGCAGCGACCGTGTTGAACGAGCCGCCGTAGCGACGGTCCGTAACGCTCGCGCCCAGGAGCGAGTTGCCGCCGAAGTCGGCGCGAGCGCGCGCGACGTTGAAGAGCGCGTCGCGTCCACGCGTCTCATCCAGTGCCGACAGGTACGCGATGCTATAGCGTCCCAGCTTGCCGGTGACTTTCACCCCGCCGTGGGGCTCGGCGATTTGACGTGTGTAAATGAGCTGATTCGGAGTGCTGAACAGCTCGATCCCCTCGAGGAAGAAGGGCCGTTTCTCCGGGATGAAGAGCGCGAACCGCTCGTTGACCGTTACCAGTCCGACATCGGATTCCACCTGGCTGAAGTCCGGATTGATGGTGGCATCGAGCGACACCTCCGGAAACCCGAAACGCAGATTGGTACCCGCATCAGGCTCGACGTCGTCACGGTGGAAGCGTCCATTGATGTCGTTCTCACCGCTCATCGTCGCCGTGACGAAGGGCTGCACTTCGGTCACGACGCCGCGATCCACGTTCTCGATCCCGTGCATGGTTCCGGACTGCGCCAGGAAGCTCGCACTCGCTCGGCGCACATCGGTCCACGTGTCGCGATAACCCGTGCTCGGGTTGTCCCGGACAATGTTGATCCCCCATCGCTGCGGCCCGCTTCCAGGAAAGCGCAGGCTCTTGAACGGAATGCGGACCTCGACGACGTAGCCATCCTTGGTGACCTGTCCCTTCGACTCGAACAGATAGTCCGGATTGAGATCCACGCTTCCGCCGAAGATGTTGCCGGCGCTCACCGCCCCCTCGGTGCGCACCCCATCCTCCTGAACACCTAACGGGTTGACGCCGAACAGAAACGCGCGGCGGCGGTCGTCGAAGGTGTCGAGATAGATCGTGACGCGGTCATCCGAGCCGATGTTGTCGCGATCGGCCAGCGTGGCGCGAATGGTCGAGGGATCCCTGGCGCTGGCGATGATGCCGAAATGGATCGCCCGCGGACTGTAGAACACCAGGACCTCGGTGCGCTCCTCCGCGCTCCGGCCATCGACCGGCTCGTACTGGTGAAAGTCAGTCAGCCGAGCCGCGCTTTCCCAGGCCGCCTCGTTGAGCGCGCCGTCGATGGTGACGTCGGCCTCGACGCGCGGAACGGTGAAGGAAGTCGCCTGGACCTGAAGAGCGAGGAGAAGTGGAAGCACGCGAAGAAGGTGCTCAAGGTGCCCGAGGTGCTCAAGGTGCTTGACGCGCGCCTCGAGCCCGTCGGTCGACCGCGGCCAACCACTGGCGACGGATCAAGGCGCTTCCCGGGTAGATCAGGCTCCAATAGCGCGCGAAACGGCGGCGGGTAGAGGGATCTGTCGCAAACACGCGTGTATCCGTCATGAGCAGCGACCCACCGCCAGGCTGAGGCTCGAGGCGAAAGTTCATCGCCGCCACGGCGTAGCCAAGAGTGCTGATTGTGCGGAACTCGTCAGGCGTCGTGGGCACACCGGCGCCGGGCGGCGCAATCACGGTCGTCCCGACGACGAGCTCTCGACTGGAGTCGGATGCCAGCCGCACGAACGACGTGCTCAGCGCGATGTCGAGAATGGGACGGTCCGCCGGCGCGTTGAGAATATCCTCGGGATGCGGCCGACCGAATCGCCGAATGGTGGTCAGCGTCCGAAAGAAGCGTATGTCGGAGGCAGTCACCTGGTGCAGCGCACGCCACACCTCGGCCGGCGCGGCCTGAATGTGGCGCTCGTGATGCTCGGAGAAGTGATAGCGTGGAAGAATCTCATCGAGGCGCGTCGCGCCTGTGGCCTCGCTCTCGGGAATTGGAAGGGACCATCCGACCATCACGAGGAGCACACCCACCGCCATCAAGCCTGCACCGCGCCGTCGAGTCGTGAGGCGGAGCCGCGAGATGGGGTGAATGACGGCGACGAGGCCGACGAGGAGGACGAGGAGGCCGGAGTAGACGAAAAAGGTGCTCAAGGTGCTCAGGGTCCTCCGGGTCCTCAGGGTGCGTTAGGCGAGAGATATCTAATCGCAGCAACCCCTGGGACCCCGAGGACCCCGAGGACCCCGAGGACCCCGAGGACCCTGAGGACCCTAAGCTCCCCCCGCGTCCCCCAGCGTCGACTTGCCGCTCTCCGAGAGGCGGACCCCTGCCAGCGGGTCTGTCGTCTCGTGCCCATCGAGCAGGCGATCAAGCTCGCGTTTGATGATGCGGTAACACTCGCATGCCGCCGACTCGAGGCCGTGGCGGTCCCGGACGGTAATTCGGCCATACGAGTACACGATGTATCCCTCGCGCTGGAGGGCGCCAGCGACTTCCGTCACCGCGGCTCGGCGCACGCCCAGCATCTGCGCGAGAAAAAGCTGGGTGAGGGGGAACTCGTTGGCGCCGACCCGATCGTGCGTCAGCAGCAGCCAGCGAGCACAGCGTTGGCGCAGCTCGTGCGCCTGGCCGCACGCCGAGGACTGCGACATGAGCGTGAACAGCGCCTGGGTGTATCGACCCAGCAGGACCGGAAGACGACCACCGCGGGCGATCGCCCGCCGAAAGTCATCGGCGGAGAGGGAGAGGGCGTCACCGGGAATCTGGCAGAACGTTTGCGCCGCCATGCGATCGGCCCCCAGGAAGATCGGGAGGCCGACGAACCCCTCGTTGCCGATGATCGCGCTTTGAGCGGCGGCGCCGCCGCTCATGATCCCCACGATCGAGACCGCGGCGCTCTCGGGAAAATAGACGCGCTCGACCGGCTTGTCGTATTCGTAAATGGTCTGGCGGAGCTCGAGCTGCTCGCGACGGAGTAAGGGAGCGAGCTGCGCGTGCTCCGCCTCGGGAAGCGCCGCCAGAAGTCGATTCCGGGACCCCAGCCGCGTTCCGTTGAAGAGCAATTGTCGCTGCGCAGACGTTCCGATACCTGGCATCTTGACGTCTCCACCTATTGCCCGAGATTCCGACGGCGGTCGTCGTCTCGCCCTACCAAGGAGCTGACATGCGTGCCCTCATCCTGCTGCTGCTCGCCGCGTGCGCCTCATCGCCTCGTCAGGCGATACCCGCGGCGCCACCCGAGATTCCGGAGACGCGCGTCACGGCGACGCCCGCATTCAATCCCGTCGGGGAATTCGAGTGGTCGAGCGCACTTCCCGACGGCACGCCGATCAAGGGCACCATGATGATCAGCGGGACGACCGGCGCGTACACCGGTTCGATCAACGCTGGAGAGCATGGCATCTTCCCGATCAAGGCGGTGACCGTCACCGGCCAGACCATGGTGATCAACGCCGAGCATCCCGAAGGGCCCCTCGACGTCCGCCTGACGTTCGTGGCGAACGAGTTCAACGGGACCTGGAGTCTCGGCGACCAGACCGGCGAAATGGTCGGGAAGCGCGTCCGCTAACGATCCGCTCGAGTTACCTCGAGAAGAGAAGGATCAGCGGGTACACCGCCGTCTTCTCGGCCGACTCCTCGAAGCGCCAGCGGGAGATGCGGTTGAGAACGCACGCTTCCACGTTCTTCGCTTTGCCGCGATCCCACGAGCGTGACTCCACGGCCGCTTCCGTGACGCTGCCGTCGCCGGCGATGCGCACGTGAACGGTCAGGCGTCCTGCAAGCTCGGGATGCTGCTTCACACCCTCGAGATAGCAGAATTGGAGCTCGGCATCCCGTGCGCGGGCGACGCTGCCGACCACGATCGGGTCCCTCGGACCGAGGTGCGCGCGCGAGACTTCCGGAAGCGCGGGCGCGGCGCTCGGCGGGGGGGCAACAGGTGCCGGGGCGTGCGTAGCGGTCGTGCGGGGTGCACCGCAGGCCGCGAGGCTGGTGGCGAAGGCCACTACTAAGGAAAGGCTTCTCATGTCTGGTTGACTGTTGCCGGCAGCGGTCTGTCACGTGTGAGGGGGGTCACAGGGGAGCTGGGGGTCAGGGATCAGGGGTCAGGGATGGAAAGGCGCGGCAGTGAAGCTGCCGCGCTCATCTGATGAGGGCCGCAGGCGCAAAGCGCCGCGGCCCCTTTCCATCCCTGACCTCTGATCCCCTGACCCCCAGCTCCTCAACCCAGTCCCCGACAGCTTCCCGAACCCCGTTTCGGTTCCGCTTCCGGGTCGTCAGCAAGTGAGACGGCGCACATCACTCAACCGGATAGGACCATGTCAACTCGGATTCTCACTCTCACGACAGCCGTCGTGATCGCGGCTCTTGCCGCGGTGCCAGCCCAAGCGCAGGGCGGCTTTGAGTTCGGCGGCTTCGGCAGCTACACGCAGTTCGACACGAGCCTCGCGCTCAAGGAGCGGGCGGGTGCTGGCGCGCGCCTCACGCTGATCTCGGGCTACGGGTGGTCGACCTTCATTCTCGAGGCCGAAGGCGGCTACTCGGAGCAGAAGATCGGCCTGGCGACGGTGAAGTACATGCCGGCGCGCGCACGCCTGCTGTACGCGGTCCCGTTGGGCTCCACCGCCTCGATCCTCCTCGGCGGCGGCGGCGTTCGCAACGACTACTCCGATGAGACGCAGCATGCCAACGACTGGGGCTACACGGCCCTCGCCGGTCTGCGCGTCAAGCTCGGCAGCTTCATGTCGCTGCGGCTCGACGCGGTCGTCGACTATATCGAGAATCCGGTGAACGAGTCGGATCTCTTCCCGCGCAACATCAACAAGGCGCTCCACGCCGGCCTCCAGTTCCCGCTCTGGCAGTCGAAGGTTCCGCCTCCGACGAAGGAGAAGGGCCAGTGGAAGGTGACCGAGACGCAGGCACCTCCGAAGGAGGAGCCAAAGAAGGAAGAGCCGAAGGAAGAGAAAGCCGAGCCGGTCCAGCAGCAGACGCAGGTCCCGCCGCATGAGCGAGAGCTGAAGATGGCCGAGCCCGATGCGGACCGGGACGCGGTACCCGACTCGCGCGATCTCTGCGCCGCCACGGCGCCTGGATCGACGGTCGATGCGCAGGGCTGCCAAGTCTATCGCGACACCGATGATGATGGCGTGACCGACGTTCGCGATCGCTGCCCGGCGACGCCGCACGGCACGCTGATCGACGGCTACGGCTGCCCGGCCAGACCGACGGAAGTGGTTCGCGAGGCTCCGGCCCGTGACAGCGACGGTGACGGCGTCGACGATCCGCGCGACAAGTGCCCGGGCACGCCCGCCGGTGTACACGCCGACGCGTCGGGATGCCCGATCGTGATCCCGAAGATGGAAGGGCCGCGCACGGTGACGCTGCGTGGTGTGACGTTCATGTCGGGACGTGACGAGCTCACCTCGTCCTCGCTGGTTGTCCTCGACGAGGTCGCGAAGCAGCTAGTCGCGGTGCCGGAGCTCAAGATCGAGATCGCCGGCCACACCGATTCGAGGGGCACCCGGATTCGCAACATCAGACTTTCGCTCGCCCGCGCCGAGGCGGTGCGTGCGTACCTGGTGATGCAGGGTGTGCCGGCCGAGCGTCTGACGGCGCGCGGCTATGGTCCCGACAAGCCGGTGGCGTCGAATGCCGGACCGAACGGCAGAGCTATGAACCGCCGGGTGGAGCTGAGAAGGCTCGACTAGGAGGTAGTGGTCAGGGTTCAGGGATCAGGGAAGGAAAGGCAAACGGCGGCGCGAAAGCGTCGCCGTTTGCTCATCTGATGAGGGCCGCACGCGCTAAGCGCGGCGGCCCCTTACCGCCCCTGATCCCTGACTCCTCGCTCCTAACTCCTAAGCTCCTACCGTGATACCCGATTGATACATAGTAGCGGATAATGTAAGGAAACTGCAGGGACAAGTCGCTGCCGAATCAGGGTAGTTGCGTTAGGACGAAAGTTCGGCAAGAGTGTCGGAAGACAGACGGCGAACTGCGAACTGCGAACTGCGAACTGCGAACTGCGAACTGCGAGCTGCGAGCTGCGAGCTGTGAGCTGAACCCTTTCGGCCTTGATCTGCGTTTGTAAGTTCGCAGTCCGCAGCTCGCAACTGGCAGTTGCCCCTGGCGCCCACGGCAATCCCCCCGCCTATGATGATCTCCGACCTCTCCATCCGCCGGCCCGTCCTCACGAGCATGCTCGCGGTCGCGCTCGTGCTGTTCGGCGTTCTCGGGTATCTCAACCTGTCGGTGCGAGAGTATCCCGACGTCGATGCGCCGGTGATCTCGGTGGCGACGTTCCTGCGCGGCGCGAATCCTCGCGTCATGGAATCGGCGGTCACCGATATTCTCGAGGAAGAGCTCAGTACGGTCCCGGGGCTGCGCACGCTCACCAGCTCGAGCGCGGAGCAGTTCAGCTACATCACGCTCGAGTTCACGCTCGATCGCGACATCGAGACGGTCGCGCAGGATGTTCGCGACAAGGTCTCGCGCGTCCGTGACCGGCTGCCGGACGACATCGAGGAGCCGGTCATCGCCAAGGAGGACGCCGACGCGCAGCCGTTCTACTGGATGGCCTTGACGTCGGACTCGTACAACCTGCTCCAGCTGTCCGACATCGGCGACCGGCTCGTGAAGCCGCGCCTCCAGACGATCACCGGCGTGGGGCGCGCGCAGGTGTTCGGCGAGCGCCGACTGTCGATGCGCGTGTGGGTATCGCCGAGCGAGCTGGCCGCCCGCGGCCTGACGGTGCAGGACATCTCGTCGGCGATTCAGAGCCGGAACGTCGAGGTGCCCGCGGGTCGCATCGAGAGCGACCGGCGCGAGTTCACCGTGCGATCGATGGGCGAGCTCAAGACGCCTGACGAGTTCGGCAACATCGTCGTGTCGAACACCGAGGGGCAGATGATCCGGCTCAAGGACATTGCCCGGGTGGAGCTGGGTCCGGAGGATGAGCGAACAACGCTGCGCTACAACCAGGTGCCGGCGGTCGCGATCGGCGTCGTCCGTCAGTCGAAGGCGAACCTTGTCGAGGTCGCCGACGGCATCAAGGCCGAGCTGCCGGCCATCCAGGCGGCCCTGCCGCCGGGGGTGAAGCTCATCGAGGCGTTCAACGGGGCGGTGTTCGTCAAGCGCTCCATTCAGGAAGCCGAGGAAACGCTGCTCATCGCCGGCGTGCTCGTCGTGCTCATCATCTTCGTCTTTCTGCGCAACCTGCGCGCGACGGTCATCCCGGCCCTCGCCATTCCGACGTCGATCGTCGCCACGTTCGGCGTGATGTACTTCCTCGGCTTCTCGATCAACAATCTGACCCTGCTCGCGCTCACGCTGGCGATCGGTATCGTCGTCGACGACGCGATCATCGTGCTGGAGAACGCATATCGACACCAGGAGGAGCTGAAGGAAAGTCCGGAAGTCGCAGCGGTGAACGGCACGCGCGAGATCGCGTTCGCCGTCATCGCGACCACGATCTCGCTGATCGCCGTATTCACGCCGCTCGCGTTCCTCCAGGGGAACACCGGCCGGCTCTTCAACGAGTTCGGTATCGCTGTCGCTGGCGCGGTCGCCGTCTCCGGATTCGTCGCGTTGACGCTGACACCGATGCTGTGCGCCAGGATCCTGCGGGTTCCCCCGCGCCACGGCCCGCTCTACCAGAAGCTCGAGCGGGGGTTCGAGTCGCTCTCCTCGGGCTACAAGCGGTCGCTCGGCTGGGCGGTCGCGAATCGCCGCATTACCGTTGGCGCGTCGGCGCTGATCATCGTCGCGGCGGTGTTCATCTTCCGCGCGCTCGAGCGGGAGTTCGTGCCGCCGGAGGACCGCGGCTTCTTCTTCACCATCGTCATCGCCCCCGAGGGCTCATCCCTCGGCTACACCGACGGCTATACGAAGCAGGTCGAAGCGATCCTCGGCCGCACGAAGGACATCGAAGGGTCATTCGGTCTCGTCGGCGCCTTCGGGCCGGTGAGCCAGGGCATCGTCTTCAGCCGGCTCACCGATTGGTCGGATCGCGATCGATCGGTGCAGGACATCATCAACGAGGTGCAGCCGCAGTTCTTCGGGATTCCGGGCGTCTTCGCCTTCGCGAACAACCCGCCGGCGTTCGGGTGGGGGAGTCCGCTGCAGTTCGTCGTGAGGCATCCCGACTTCGACTCGTTGACGAAGGGGATGGCGGTCCTGACGCAGCGTGCCGCCACCATCAATGGGCTGATCAACATCGACACCGACCTCAAGATCAACAAGCCGGAGCTCAACGTCACCTTCGACCGTGACCGCGCCGAAGATCTCGGCGTCCCCATTCGCGACATCGCCGGAACGCTGGGCACGATGCTGGGTGGCGGCCGCGTGAGCACGTTCACGATGAACAACAAGCTGTACGACGTGATGGTGCAGCTCGCTCCCGAGGAGCGCGCGACACCGAGCGACATGTCGGGTCTCTACGTGCGAGGCAACGACGGCCAGCTCGTGCAGCTGAGCGCCGTCGCGCGGGTCGATGAGACGGTGGGTCCGCAGGGACTCAATCACTTCAACCGGGTTCGCTCGTTCACGCTGAGCGCCGGCCTCGCTCCGGGCTTTACCCTCGGCGCAGCGCTCGATTCGCTCAATCGCGTGGCCCGGGAGATTCTCCCAGCCGGTAGCACGATCGAGCTCGCCGGCGAATCGCGCGAGCTCGAGGAGAGCGGCAGTGCGCTGTACTTTGCGTTCGCGCTCGCGCTCATCGTCGTGTTCATGGTGCTCGCGTCGCAATTCGAGTCGCTCCTGCATCCCTTCACGGTGCTGCTCGCCGTGCCGCTGGCCGTCACCGGAGCGCTGGCGACGCTGCTCATCGCCGGATCGACGCTCAATCTCTACAGCCAGATCGCGATGGTGCTGCTCATTGGACTCGTAACGAAGAACTCGATTCTGCTCGTGGAATATGCGAACCAGCTCAAGGCCCGAGGGCTGTCGACGATCGAGGCGATCCTGGAGTCGGGGCGCGTGCGGTTGCGTCCCATTCTCATGACGTCGGTGGCGACGATCATGGGCGCGCTGCCGATCGCCCTCGGGTTGGGCGCCGGATCGGCGAGCCGCCGGCCGTTAGGCTACGCGATCGTGGGCGGCCTGCTCTTCTCGACGATCCTGACGCTGTTCCTCGTGCCAGCCGTGTACGTGATGATGGACCATGCGCGTGCACGGGTGCGGGCAAGGACCGAGGCACGGGGAAGGCGGAAGTCGATCGAAGAGCCTGCATTGGCAATGGAGGACGCACGGTGATCGCTGGACTATCGCTGATCCTGCAGATCGCGGCCGCGGGCGATTCGCTGCCCCGCGTGACGCTGGCAGAAGTACTCAACCGCTCGGCGCGACTCGACCCCCGGTACGTCGCGGCGCGCGGCAACGTCGACAATGCTGTGTGGTCGCGGCGCGCGGCATGGTACGCCCTCACGACCCCGCAGGTGCGGCTAGCGAGCGACCTCGCCCAGTTCTCGACGCCGACGTTCGTGCTCGGCGCCGACCAACCGCAGGGACGCTCCGTAACCGCCCGCGCCGAAGCGTTCTACGAGGTGTTCGGTGGGGGACGGCAGTTCGCCGAGCTGAGCCGTAGCCGTGCGATGCTCGAGGCGACTGAAGCCATCGAGGTTCGGGAACGATTCGATGCGGAGCTGCGCGCCGAGTCCGATTACTACCAGGTGTTGGCCGATCAGGAGCTTACTCGGGTCGCGGCCGAGCGGGTGCGGCGGGCTCGCGAGCAGCTCGGCGTCGCTCGAGCGCGCGTGATCTCGGGCGCCGCGGTCTCGACCGACTCCCTGCAGTTGCTTCTCGAGCTCAACCGCGCGCGGGTAGCGGAGTTACGGCAGATCAGCGCCCTTCGCGTCGCGCGGCTGCAGCTGGGGCGTCGCATCGGGATGAACGGCCCCGTCGACGCCACGCCACTCGGTGACGCGCGGGCGCCGGACCTCACGCTGTCCCTTGCCGAAGCCGTGGCCGAGGCGGGCCGAAGCGGGCCGGCCGCGGTCGGGGCGCGCGCGCTGGAGGACGCGGCCGAGGCTCTGGTCAAGGCCGAGCGCGGGTCGTATCTTCCCAGCCTGACGTTAGGCGCGACGACGGCGACGTACGACACGCGCTTCTTTCCCGACGCGACCTCGCGCACCTCGTTCATCTTTTCGGCGACGCTGCCGATCTGGAACGGCGGACAGCGGGAAGTGCTGATGTCACAGGCCCGGGTGCAGCGTGAGATCGCTCGCGCGACGCGGCTCGATACGGAGCGCGCAATCGCACGTGACGTCACGGAGCGGTACGAAGCTTACACCACCGCCCGCGCGACCACGCAGCTCGCGGAGGAGGCGGTGCTGGTCGCCCGCGAGAACTACCGGGTGCAGGATACGCGGTATCGCGCGGGCGCGACGACCATTCTCGACCTGATCGAGGCGCAGACGCGTTTGACGGAAGCGGAAGCGGAGTTCGTGCAATCACGATACGCCACCCGGTTGGCGCTGGGGCGGTTCGAGGCGGAGCTCGGGCGGCGGCTCTTCAACGATGGGGCGCGACAGTGAGAACGGTATTGGGAGTGGCGCTCGCCGTGGCGGTGCTCGCCGCGTGCGGTGGTGGGGAGGAGGCGCAGTCGGCGCAGAGCGGTACGGCGCTGGAGACGGCGAACGGCGAGAGTGCCGGAGCGGATAGTGGAAACAAAGGCGCTGAAGGCGCTGGAAGCGCTGAAGGCGCTGGCGGTCCCCCCGCTGGGGGCATGCCGCCGATGCCGGTCGAGGTGGCGGTCGCGAAGTCCGAGACGGTCATCGACGAGATCCAGGCGACGGGAGCGGTCGAGGCAGTGCAGAGCATCGAGCTGCGTCCTGAGGCCGAGGGCCGGCTCGTGCAGATCTACGTCCGTGAAGGAAGCGTCGTCGGGCGCGGGACGCCCCTGTTCAAGATCGATGACCAGGCGCTGCGCGCGCAGGTGGCCCGCGCGGAAGCCGAGCGCGATCTCGCTCAGCAGGCGCTGACGCGGACACGGCAGCTGCTGCAGCAGAACGCGACCAGCGCCAGCGAGCTCGAGCGTGCGGAAGCGACGGCCCGCAGCACGCAGGCGTCACTCGACCTCCTGCAGCTGTCGCTGACGCGGACCACGGTGCGAGCGCCCTTCGCCGGTGTCGCCGGGCGTCGACTCGTATCGTTAGGTGATTACGTGACGCCGCAGCGACCGCTCATCTCGCTGCAGACCTACGACCCGCAGCGCGCAGTCTTTCAGATCCCTGAGCGCTTCGCGGACCGCGTTGGCAACGGCCAGCGCGTGCGGTTCACCGTGGCCGCACTCCCCGGGAGAACGTTCACCGGAATCGTCGACTTCGTCGATCCGGTGGTTCAGCTCCCTGGCCGCACCGTGCTGGTGAAGGCGAGCGTGCCGAATCGAGGGCGCGAGCTGCAGGCCGGCATGTTCATCGAGGCGAGTCTGGCGACGTCGACGCGACCGAACGCGGTCGTCGTGCCGGAGGACGCGGTGCTCACGTCGCTCAATCAGCGTGTGACGTGGGTCGTGCTGCCCGACAACAAGGTCGACCGCCGCGAGGTGAAGATCGGCGTTCGCCGCGCGGGCTTCGTGGAGATCGCCGAGGGTGTGAAGGCAGGGGAGAGGGTGGTCGTCGGCGGAGCAGAGCGGCTGATGCCGGGCGCGCCAGTCATGCCGGTGGAAAGAAAATAGGAAGAGGAACGAGAAACGAGAAACGAGGAACGAGAAACGAGGAACGAGGAAGTGGCAGAGTATGCTGCTGCTTCCTCGTTCCTCGTTCCTCGTTCGGGTTTCGTAACCCCCCTCGCGGAACATCGCCTGCGCTCTCATTGTCCTATAGAGACACCAGAACCTCCTCTTTAGGCAGGCAAGCCATGCACGTTCTTCCGTTCGCACTCCTCCTGCTCGCTCAGCAGGAGACGCAGGCGGCATCGCAGGCCACCGCGCAGCCAAGCCCCATCTCCCGCATCGTCATCTCTCCCACGACGCGCACGGTACGCGCTGGCGATACCGTCCGCTTCACGGCCCAAGCCTATGACGCGAGCGGCGCCGCTCTTCAGAACGTCACCATTCGCTTTGGCGGTGGCGGCTCAGGAGCGATCGACTCCACCGGCGTGCTCATCGCGAGCGCCATCGGCAAGATGCCGATCGTCGCGATTGGGATCGTTCCCGGCGCGAAGCCGTTCCTCGAGCATCGAGAGCTCGAGATCATTCCGGCGCCAGCGTCGCGCGTCGACATTCGCGTCGCCCCGACCAAGCTGGTAGTCGGCCAGCAGGCGCGCGTCGAAGCGGTGGGGTACTCCGCCGCGAACGATCGCGCAATCGATCCGATTCGGTGGACGTCCAGCGCCCCCGGTGTCGTACGCGCCGAGGATGGACTGGTGACCGCGGTCGCCGCGGGGCGTGCGACGCTCACGGCAACATCCGGCAACGCGAGGGCTACCGTCACCATCCAGGTCGTGCCGAACACGATCACCTCGCTGACGATCACCCCAGCACGTCCCAAGGTCCGGACCGGCGACGTGGTCAAATTCACCGCGCGTGCGCGGTCGTCGGCCGGCGCGGTGACCGGACTCACTCCGACATGGGCGATGCAGGGAAATGGCGTGATCGACGCCGAGGGGGTTTTCGTCGCGTACGAGCCGGGCCCGGTCGTGGTGACGGCCACGTTAGGCAACCGCTCTGCCTCCACGATCGTCGATGTCGAGGAGCGCGACATTCGCCGTCCGGTCTCGATCGTCGGACGGCTGCCGCGCACGGAATACACGACCGCGGAAGTGTGGGTGCACCCGAATGGCAAGGTCGCCTATCTCGGCACCCACGGCGGGGGCGATCGGGTGTACACGATCGACATCTCGAATCCGGCGTCCCCGAGGGTCGTCGATTCCGTGGTGATGAACACGCGGCTGGTGAACGACGTCATGACGGACAAAGCGGGCAAGGTGCTCGTCATGACGCGCGAGGGCGCCGCCGATCGCAAGAATGGGATCGTCATCGCCTCACTCGATGATCCGCTCCACCCGAAAGTCATCTCCGAGTTCACCGAGGGCGTCACCGCCGGCGTGCACTCGGCGTTCGTGTACACGCAGCCGCAGCACGGAACGCACATCTATCTCACCAACGACGGCACCGGCGCGGTGCATGTCATCGACATCAACGATCCGAGGACGCCAAAGGAAGTCGCGCAATGGCGCACGACGAATCGTCCCGATGCCGGTCGCTACGTCCATGACATCGACGTGCAGGACGGGCTGCTCTATGCCAGCTATTGGGATGACGGTCTCGTCATCCTCGACGTCGGGAAGGGCATCAAGGGCGGATCGCCGTCGAGTCCCAAGCTGGTGACGCAGTTCAAGTACAACCTCGACTCGCTGTATCGGCAGGTCGAGGCGGAGTCGGGGCCCGGCTTCACGCGCGGCACGCATACGGCGTGGCGGCACAAGAACTATGTGTTCATCGCCGATGAGGTCTATCGCGCTAGCCCGGTGAAGGGGGCCAAGGACGAGGCAGCCGACCGCATGTACGGCACGTTGCAGGTGATCGACGTCAGCGACATCGAGAAGCCAAAATCAATCGCCTGGTACACACCGGAGAATGGGGGCGTACACAACGTCTGGGTGGCCGGCGACACGCTGTACATGGGCGCGTACGATGGGGGCTTCCGCGTTTTCGACATCGGGGGCGAGCTCAAGGGTGACCTCCGCGCGCAGGGGCGCGAGATCGCGTTCGTGAGCACGGCCGACATGGAGGGGAAGATTCAGAACCAGGCGATGACGTGGGGCGTCGTGGTGAATCCCGCCGACGGGCTCGCGTACGTGAACGACTTCTACAACGGGCTGTGGATCGTGCGGGTGGAGCCAAAGGCGCCGCCGGTGCCTTGAGGCCGAGGTAGACGAGGTGGTCCAGGTTGTCCAGGCGAGGGGCTCGGTGATTCCGGGCCCCTCGATCGCCGTCTGGGCTTTCGCGTTCCTCATCGGCGCGCCAGCCTCTGCACAGCTGGCTCAATCCGGGGCTGCTCGATCGCTTCCCATCGTGCTGCGTCCGGCATTTGATCGTGCGTCGGAGCTTCCCAAGCTGCGCAGCTTACTGATCGCCGTGGACGGGCAGATCGTGGGCGAGCGGTACTATCGCGGCGCCACGCGCGTGCGCACCGCCAACGTCAAGTCCGTTTCCAAAAGCATCATCTCGGCGCTGGTCGGGATCGCCATCGCCGAGGGGAAGCTCGAGGGTGTCGATCAGCCGATCGCGGGATTCTTCCAGCGCGAGCTCGGCGACACCGCGGCGGTGGAGAAGGGCGAGATCACGATCGGCGATCTGCTCTCGATGCGAGCGGGCCTTCAGTCGACGAGCTTCGACGGCTACGGCCGGTGGGTCACCAGCGCGAACTGGGTGCGGGCCGCGCTCGCCCGGCCGATCGTCGCGCCGCGTGACGGCCCGATGATCTACAGCACGGGAAACACGCACCTGCTGTCGGCGATCCTCACCAAGGCGACCGGGATGAGCACCTGGGCGTACGCCCGGCGGAAGCTGGGCGTCCCGTTAGGCATCGACATTCCGCGGTGGCCGCGCGATCCGCAGGGAATCTATTTCGGTGGGAACGACATGCGGCTCACGCCACGGGCGATGGTCGCGATCGGCGAGCTGTACCGGAATGGGGGCCGAGTGGGACGTCGACAAGTCGTTCCGGAATGGTGGGTGGACAGCTCGTTCGTCGTGCGCACGCACTCCCCCTTCAATGGGCACGGATACGGCTGGGGATGGTGGACCCGCACCGCGATCGACTATCGCGTGAACTTCGCCTGGGGATATGGCGGCCAGTTCATCTTCATCATCCCGGCGCTCCGCTCCACGGTGGTGATGACCTCGGACGCCGAGGGCCGTCGCGAGTGGGGCCACCTCGACGCGTTGCACGAGCTGGTCGACGCGTACGTCATTCCGGTGCTCGAGAACTATCGATGCGAGCGGCTGGGAGCGTGCTAAAAGCGATCGCAGACTGCGGATTGCGGATCATGATGAAATCCGGACCGAGGGGGGTCGGAGTTGTTGAAAAATGGTACGCACATCGGGGTGCTCAAGGCGACAATCCGCACTTCGCAATCGTAGTAGTCACCGCCCAGCTCTTTGATTCGCGACGATCGCCTTCCCCAGGGCCGTGCTCCTCGTCCTGCCGTCGGAAGAGTGGGGACTGCGGATGAATGGCATGAAGACCCTGACGCATTTCATCCGCATTCCGCAATCGGCAATCATCATAACCCTACCGATCAGCTCACCCTGAATTGCCTCACCATCCCGTGCTCATAGTGCGGCTTGCCATCCCCCTTGTCGGGGACGAAGCAGATGGCGACGTACTCGCCGGGCGTGAGGTCGACCTCGAAGTAGTTCGTCGTGCCGGGCTTCATGCTCGCGATACCGCCGACGGCCCTGCCCGGTGCCGGGCCTGACATCTTCGCGATCCACTGCTGCATGTCGGACAGCGTCTTGCCGGAGTCGAGCTGAATCAACTGAATCTCGTGATCCTGCGCTGCGGGGTTCGTCACCTTGATCGTGTGCCGACCGGCGGCCAGCGGCTTGTCGAAGTTGAAGGCGTAGTCGTTGAGCACGAGGTTGACGTCGGCCGTTGGCGCCATCGCGTTCGCCGGTGTGCCGGTGACGGTGAAGCCGTGGACCATGCCCTTCGCGAAGTGCGGAACCTTGTCGGGCGTGTCGACGAAGCAGATCAGCGCGTAATTCCCCGGTGCCAGATCCACCGTCGCATTCGCCTCGGCGCCCGGGTCGGGAACGTTTGGCCCACCGACGAAGGTGACCCACGACGGCGGCGGACCGGGCGTCTTGAACGCCGCCTGGAGGTCTGCGACGGTCTTGCCGTCATCGAGTCTCGCGATCGTGGCGTGGTGGATCTGCTGTCCGGCTCCCTTCAGCACGAATTTCGTGAGGCCGGCGGGAATCTCCGCGGGCGCCTCGAACTTGTAATCGTTGGCGACAACGGTCACGACGTTGGGCATGGCGTGCCCGGCGTGCTCGCTGGCGGAGTCAGTGGTGGAGGCCTGGTCGGACTCGCGCATGACGCAGGCGCCAAGGACCGCGGCGGCGGCCGCCGCGGCAAGCATGGAACGGATGGGCATGGTTTGGTCTAGGGGTTTGTTGAGGTGGGTTGCGCAGCTCGACATCAATACGGGGACGGGTTTCATACAGCAAGGTGCTCGAGGTGCTCGAGGTGAACTGCAGTTCCCTTGAGCACCCTGAGTACGTCGAGCACCTCTGGCTTACGGCACACCCATTGCCCCCGTCCATCGGCGTACCCTTTCGGAGCCTTGCATGGATATCCTCACCTGGATCATCGTCGGTCTGGTTGCCGGGGTGCTCGCGTCGCTGGTCGTGGGCGGCGGCTTCGGCATCATCGCGGACATCGTCATCGGAATCGTCGGGGCGTTCGTCGGCGCCTGGATCTTTCGGACACTGGGCGTGACCAGCCCGTTCGGCGGGATAGCGGGGGTCATCTTCGTTGCCTTCATCGGCGCCGCGGTGCTGCTGCTCATTCTGAGAGCGTTCCGCAGGCGGAGCGTCTAAGAGCCAGGGTCCTCAGGGTCCTCAGGGTCCTCAGGGTCCTCAGGGTTGGTGCTCAGGGTTCCGCACCCTGAGGACCCTGAGGACCCTGAGGACCCTGAGGACCCTGAGCACCCTTACTGATACGGCCTCAAATTCCACTCCAGGAACGCCCACGTCCGGTTCCACGAATCGCGCTGCTCGGGCGTGTCCTCCCGTTCCAGCGTCTCCCGGTTCACACGCCGCGAAAAGCTGTGACCACTCGGCGGATCCACATACACTTTCGTTTCGGAGAGCTCGGGCTTCTTGGCGCGTAATGCGTTGATGATCTGCTCGGCCTCGACGAAGTTCACGTCGTCATCGTTGGTCGCCACATGCACCAGCAGAGGCACCCGCAGCTTGTCGACATGATACAGTGGCGACCGCTCGACGTAGGTCTCCCGCTTCTCGAAGGGCAGTCCCGCGATGCGCCGCTGCGTGGAGAAGCTGCGCTGATAGTTGGGACCCTTGTAGGAAAGCCGGAAGATGAGATTGGTCACTGGCACGATCGCGACACCCGCCTTGAACGGATGCGAGTCGCGGAAGAGCAGGAGATTGGTGATGTACCCGCCGTGACTCCATCCCATGATGCCGATCCGCTCGGGATCGACATGCGGGAGCCGCTTCAAGTAATCGACGGCCGTCAGCACATCGTCGAGCTCGTGGCCCCCGTAATCGATGGCGTTGTGGAAGTCGCGCCCATATCCGGTGCTTCCGCGATATTCGGGAGCGATCACGACGTACCCGCGCTCGACCGCCTCGCGCACGAAGGGCCAATACATCTCGGTCCAGCTGCCGTGCACCCCGCCATGAACCCAGACCATCGCCGCGTGCCTCCGCGGGCCACGCTTGTTGATCGGCTGAAAAACGTACGCCGGGATGTCCATGTCGCCGACGCTACTGCGATAGGTCACCTTTTGGTAGTCGACCACGCCGCGCGTGCGCGCGCGGTAGATGCTGTCGGTGCGCGCCTTGGCCGCCATGTCGCGGGCAAAGTCGCGCGGCGGATGATCCTCCCACTTGTTGCTGACGTACAGCGATTCGGCGCGAGTCGTTGGGCGGACTCGCTCTCCGTCTTGCGCCGGAGCGATGTTGACGCAGGAGATCAGGACGGCGCTGCCGAGTAGTAGTGGAAACTTCATTCGCGCACTCCGGTAGTCGACGAGGTGATCCAGGTAATCGAGGTGATCCAGGTCTTCCTCATTTCTCGTTCCTCGTTCATGATGTGTCATCCGTAACACCTAAAGGCAACCCGGTCTCCATGCGTTCTCTCGCTCTCAGCGTCGTTGTGCTCGCCGCCTGCGCGCCATCCGTCCGGGCCCCCGAGCCTCCGGCTCCTCGATACGACCTGTTGATCACGGGCGGCACCGTCATCGATGGAACGGGCGCAGCCCGATATAGGGGCGATGTCGCGATCAGCGGTGGGCGCATCGCGCTGGTCTCCCGCACCCCCGTTTCGTCATCGACGGCACGCCGCACGATCGACGCCACCGGTCTCATCGTCGCTCCGGGGTTCATCGATCTGCATGCGCACCTCGACCCGCTCCTCCGCATGCCGGATGCCGAGAGCCACGTGCGGCAGGGCGTGACGACGGCGCTCGGCGGCCCCGATGGGGGCGGGCCCTGGCCCTTCGCCGCGTACCTCGACTCGGCGCAGTCGTTAGGTATGGGCATGAACGTGGCGTTCCTGGTCGGCCACAATACCATTCGTCGGAATGTCATGCAGCTCGCCGACCGCGACCCGACGCCGGCCGAGCTCGACCAGATGCGTGCGATGGTGGCGCAGGGGATGCACGAAGGGGCCTTCGGTCTCTCGACCGGTTTGCGCTACCTGCCCGGCACCTTTTCCAAGACGGATGAGGTCGTCGCGCTGTCCAAGGTCGCCGCGGACTCGGGCGGCATCTACACGTCACACCTGCGCGAAGAGGGGCTAGGCGTCATCCAAGGGGTCGCCGAGGCGATCGAGATTGGCCGCCGCACGGGGATCACGGTCGTGCTCACGCACCACAAGGTGATCGGCAAGCCGATGTGGGGACAGAGCGTACGCACGCTGGCGATGGTCGACAGCGCGCGCAACGCCGGCATCGATGTGCGCATCGATCAGTACCCCTACACCGCGACATCGACGGGCATCGGCGTGCTGGTGCCGACATGGGCGCTCGCGGGTGGCGACAGCGCTTTCGAGCGACGGCTGAAAGATCCGGCGCTTCGCGACAGCATAACGCGCGGGATCATCGAGCTGCTGCTCACCGATCGCGGCGGCGGCGATCTCGCGCGTGTGCAGTTCGCCGGTGTTTCGTGGCAGCGCTCACTCGAGGGACGCACCCTGGCGGACTGGGCGGTCGAACGTGGGATGCCAACGACGCCACAGGCAGGCGCGCAGCTCGTCATCGAGGCGGTGCAGCGCGGCGGCGCGTCCGCCATCTATCATGTGCTCGATGAGCCCGACGTCGAGCGGATCATGCGTCACCCCCAGACGATGATCGCCTCCGACGGGCGCCTCTCACAGCCGGGAAATGGGCACCCGCACCCGCGTGCGTACGGCACCTTCCCGCGCGTCCTGGCCCGGTATGTTCGAGAGCGCAACGTCCTCACGCTCGAGAGCGCCATTCACAAGATGACGGGAATGCCTGCGGCAACGCTTCGACTCGCCGATCTCGGGGCCGTCCGCGCTGGCGCCCGTGCAGACCTAACGATCTTCAGCGCGGACTCCGTGGCCGATCTGTCGACGTTTCAGCAGCCGCACCAGTATCCGGCAGGCATTCCGTACGTGATCGTCAATGGCACGGTCGCCGTCGACGGCGGGCGATTCACCGGAGCGCGGGCCGGTCGCGTACTCAGACGGGGACGTCCATGATCATCTATGTGCTTCTGGTGACGCTCGCGTCCATACTGGCGGCGTGCGTCAGCGCGCAGCAGCCAGCAAGTGCCGCCCCAGCGCCGATCGCCGCACGACCCGCCGTTCGCGCCGCGCTCGACAAGCTTCGGGCGGACAACGCCTGGACGCTCGAGCAACAGGTGTCGATCTGTGAGATTCCGGCGCCGCCGTTCGGCGAAGCGCGTCGCGCCGAGGAGTTCCGGCGGCGTCTCGTGGCGCTCGGCCTCAGCGATGCGCGGATTGACGCCGAGGGCAACGTCATTGCGAGGCGGCGTGGCACGGCGCGCCATCCGGCGGTGGTCCTTTCCGGTCACCTCGACACCGTGTTTCCCGAGAGCACGAACGTCAGCGTCACCCGTGAGGGCACGCTTTTCAAGGGGCCCGGCATCGGCGACGATTGCCGGGGTCTCGCCGTCGTGCTCGCGGTTGCGCGAGCCTTCGCGAGCGCCGGGGTACAAACGCGGGGGGACATCCTGTTCGTCGGCACCGTGGGGGAGGAGGGACCAGGCAACCTTCGTGGCGTGCGTCACCTGTTCACCAAGGAGATGCGGGACTCGATCGACTACTTCATCTCCGTCGACGGGACTGGCCTGGGCCTAACGAACCGTGCGGTTGGGAGCCATCGCTATCGGGTGACGTACGAAGGCCCGGGCGGCCACAGCTATGGCGCTTTCGGCATGCCGAACCCCGCCCACGCACTGGGACGCGCGATCGCCGGGATCGCCGAGCTCCGCGTGCCGACCGATCCGAAGACGACCTTCAACGTCGGCGTTCTCGAGGGGGGAACATCGGTGAACTCGATTCCCGCTTCGGCTGCCATGGACGTCGATCTTCGATCGGAGTCGCCCGCGGCACTGGACTCGCTCGATGCCGGTTTCCGCGCGGCGCTCCAGCGCGCCCTCGACGCCGAGCACGCGCGATGGTCGCAATCCCGGGTGCGGCTGCGGCTGCGGATCGATACAACGGGCATCCGCCCCGCCGGCAGCCAGCCCGATTCGGCGCGCATCGTCCGCGCGGGACTGGAGGCGGCGCGCGCGCTCGGCTTCACCAGCGAGCTCAGCGCCGGAAGTACCGACGCGAACCTCCCCATGAGCCTGGGCATCCCCGCGATCACGATCGACGGAGGCGGCGAGGGGCGCGGGTCGCACTCGTTGGCGGAACAGTACGATGACGGCGAGCGGGGATGGTTGGGTCCGCAGTGGGCTGGGCTGATCGTGCTCAGCCTTGTCGGGATACGGTAGAAGGAACAAGGAACGAGGAACGAGGAACGAGGAAGCCGTGCACAAACCCTCCAACCTGCTTCCTCGTTCCTCGCTCCGCGTTCTTTGTTGACTTCCCGCGCGCCACCTTCCACGTTGCGACGAAACACTCTCCAGGTGAGGTGCATCGTGACTCCCCAGTGTCGTTCACGCTTCATTTACACACTTCTCCTGAGCGCGCTCGCCGCCGCACCCGCCGCGGCGCAGAATGGGCAAATCGCCGGCACGGTCAGCGATTCCTCGAGCGGCGCCCCGATCATCGGCGCGCAAGTCACGGTCGCGGGAACGACCCTCGGCGCGCTCACCAACGACGAAGGGCGCTTCTCCATCGCCGGTGTCTCGGCCGGCACGCACGCGCTCGAAGTCCGGCGACTCGGCTTTGCCGCGCGAACCATTCGTAATGTCCAGGTAGCGGCTGGCCAGACCGTAACGGTCGACGTGCGACTGTCCCCGGTCGCGTTCCGCCTCCAGGAGCAGGTGACGACCGGCGTCGTCGACCCCACGTCAGGCACGCGAACACCGTTCACCGTCGGCAAGGTCACGGCGGAGGATGCGCCGGTCCCGGCGACGAATCCGCTACAGACGATCCAGGGAAAAATCGCCGGCGCGACCGTGGTGAATCGGGGGCAACCCGGCACGGGTACGGACATCATTCTGCGCGCTCCGACTTCGATCACGAAGTCGAATGCGCCACTGATCGTCGTTGACGGGGTGATTCTGAGCCGCACGTTCAGCGCCTCGACTGCAGACCTGGAGTCACTCGATATCGAGAGCATCGAGGTGATCAAGGGTGCGGCGGCGGCGTCGCTGTACGGCTCGCGGGCGTCGGCGGGCGTCATCGCGATTCGCACCAAGCGCGGGTCAGAGCTGCGCGACGGTGAAACGAGGATCACGTTCCGCTCCGAGCTCGGAGCCGCCCAACTGCCGCGACAAATCGGCTGGTCGCAGTACCACCACTACATGCTCAACGCGAGCGGGCAGTACATCAACGCCGC
>DATFBS010000033.1:0-8385 GCA_035253695.1 Gemmatimonadaceae bacterium | reverse complement strand
AGCGGCAGGTGATCACGCTTCGGGAGAGCCGGAGCGCGGACGTCAACGGCTGGTCGGCGGTCATGGCGATGCGCGGAAACTTTCTCACCAGCCGTCGCTACGAGATCACTGACATCGTCGATCGGGTGGGAGGCGGCGACTCGTTCTGTGCCGGCCTGATCTACGGCCTGATGACCTATCGCGATGATGCGAAAGCGCTCGAGTTCGCAACAGCGGCCTCGTGTCTCAAGCACTCGATCCCGGGGGACTTCAACCGCGTGAGCGTCGCTGAAGTCGAAGCGCTCATCGGAGGCGAAGCGAGCGGGCGGGTCCAGCGATGACGGCCACTGGAGCGCCCGTGACGCCGAGCACCCCGCAGGCGCCCTACACGCCCGCGCGCTGGCTCGGCTATCGGTGGACGATCTGCGCGCTGCTCTTCGCGGCGACGACGATCAACTACATCGACCGGCAGGTGCTCGGCATCCTGGCGCCGACGCTTTCGCGCGAGCTCGGATGGACCGAGACGCAGTACGGCGACATCGTCTCATGGTTCAGCCTCGCCTATGCGTTCGGCTTTCTCGGCATGGGCCGCCTGCTCGACCGCTCCGGCGTCCGCTTCGGATTCGCGTTCGCGATCATCGCCTGGAGCGCCGCGGCCATCGGCCACGCCTTCGCGCGGACTGCCACCGGCTTCTCGGTCGCGCGAGCCGCGTTAGGCCTCGGCGAGTCCGGGAATTTTCCCGGCGCAATCAAGGCGGTGGCCGAGTGGTTCCCGCGAAAGGAGCGGGCGCTGGCGACGGGGATCTTCAACGCAGGCAGCAACGTCGGCGCGATCATTACGCCGCTGATCGTTCCGTGGATCGCGCTGACGTGGGGATGGCCGATGGCGTTCATCGTCACCGGTACGCTCGGGCTGGTGTGGCTGATTTTCTGGCTCTGGATGTATCGGGCGCCCGAGGAGCATCCAAAGGTGACGACCGCGGAGCTCGCCTACATTCGCAGCGATCCGGTCGAGTCGACGGTGCCGGTCCGCTGGACCAGCCTTCTCCGGCATCGGCAAACGTGGGCGTTCGTGCTCGGGAAGTTCATGACCGATCCCATCTGGTGGTTCTACCTGTACTGGCTCCCGAAATTCCTCGATGCCGAGTACGGCATCCGGCTCGCGCAGGTCGCGATGCCACTGATCGTGATCTATCTCGTGGCCGACGTCGGATCGGTCGGCGGCGGCTGGCTGTCGAGCGCACTGATCAAGCGCGGGTGGACGGTGAATCGCGGGCGCAAGACCGCGATGCTCATCGCGGCGCTCCTGATCGTGCCGACGATGTTCGCGCCGAGCGCGGGCAGCCTCTGGGTCGCCGTATCCATCGTCAGCGTGGCGGCGGCCGCGCACCAGTGGTGGTCGGCCAATCTCTTCACGACGGCCAGCGACATGTTTCCGCGGCGAGCTGTGGCGTCGGTCGTAGGACTCGGGGGCTTCGGTGGCGCGATGGGGGGAATGCTCTTTCAACGCGCGACCGGTCGCGTGCTCGAGGCGACGGGGAACGACTACGTCCCGATCTTCCTCGTCTGCGGGCTGGCGTATGTCTCCGCTTTAGCCGTCATCCATCTCCTCGTGCCGCGGCTCGAGCCGGCACGGCTGGAGGAGACGTCCCGCTCGTGAGGCACGGACGCGTTCCCTCGCTCGCCGGTGTGTTCGGTGCCGCTCTCGTGGCGGGGTTCGCCTGTGCGTCGCGTGCTTCGGACGCCACACGCGACACCGTTCAGGTTGCTCCCTCCTCGCCCGATAGTCTTCTCGGCTCGCGGCGTATCGCGGCGCTTCCCGAGAGCAGGCGACAAGCGTGGATGCGCTACCTCGACACCTCCCGCGTTCTGCGCGCTTTGGATCGCGATTCGATGGCCCGCGAGCTTCGCGTCGTGGGTCGCGAGCGGCCAACGCGGGCTCCATACCTGCGCGCGACCTTTCTCGAGACGGTGAAGGGCATTTCAGGCGATCGCGCGCGGCAGGTCGCGGATATCGTGCTCTCGTTTCAGACGCCGTCGGGCGGATGGTCGAAGCATGTCGACATGACGAGACGGCCGCGCCAGACCGGGGAGAGCTACTACTCGGAGAGCGACGGCTGGCACTACATCGCGACGATCGACAACGGGGCGACGACTGGCCAGATGCGTTTTCTCTCGACCGTGATCGATGGCGCGGGACAATCGCCTCATCGCGCGGGGTTTCTGCGCGGGCTCGAATACCTTCGCCGCGCGCAGTTTCCAAACGGGTGCTGGCCGCAGGTGTATCCGCTGGAGGGCGGCTACCACGACGCGGCGACGTTCAACGACGACGCGACGGTCAACGTGCTGCGCGTGCTCCGCGACGTCTCCTGGGGACGAATGGCGTGGGTGCCGGAGGCGGACCGGCAGCGCGCTACCCAGATGCTGGATCGCGGTATCGAATGCATTCTCGAGAGCCAGGTGATCGTGAACGGCAAGCGTACGGCGTGGGGGCAGCAGCATGATCCTCTGACGCTCACGCCGGTAGGAGCGCGGAGCTACGAGCCGCTATCCCTCAGCGGGCGCGAGAGCGCGGGAATCGCCGAGCTGCTGATGACCTTGCGAAGTCCTAACGAGACCGTCGTGACGGCCGTTCATGCCGTGGTGGACTGGTTCCGCGAGACCGCCGTTCGGGGCTACGAGTACGATTTCGAGCGCGGTCTCACCGTAAAGGCGGGCGCGGGGCCGCTCTGGGCCCGCATGTACGAGATCGGCACCAACCGCCCGATCTTCAGCAATCGGGACGGCGTGATCCGCTACGACTGGAATGAGCTCACCGACCGCCGTACGGGATACGCATGGTTTGGTGAGGAACCCAAAGCGGTGCTCGAGCGGTACGAGCGTTGGAGCCGGACGCATCCCCGTCCGGGCAGCTCGGACCAGGAACGCCAATGACGGTCGATCGGCAGGGTATCCGCCCAACGACGCGCCGAGAGTTTCTCTCGAAGCTCGCCACCGGCTCGGGTGCGCTGCTCGCCGCCCCGTTGCTCGGTGCTGGCTGCCGCACGGCCGCGGTCATGGAGGAAGCGGCACAGGCTGGGGAGATCACAACGTCGGGATGGGCGCGGGTTCCCGAGATTCTCGCGCGCATTCGCGCACCCGTCTTTCCCAATCGTGATTTCGTCATCACTGCCTTTGGCGCCGTGGGCGATGGCAGGAGCGATTGCACCGACGCGTTCCGGCGCGCGGTCGCCGCCTGCCATGCGGCCGGTGGCGGGCGGGTGATCGTGCCACCGGGACGATGGCTCACCGGCCCGATTCACCTGCAGAGCCGCGTGAACCTGCACGTCAGGCGCGACGCCACCATCGCGTTTCACCAGGATCCTTCCCGCTATCTGCCGGCGGTCTTCACCCGGTGGGAAGGTGTCGAGCTCATGGGGTACTCTCCGCTGGTGTACGCGTTCGAGCAGGTCGATATCGCGGTCACCGGGGAAGGCACGCTCGACGGGCAGGCAGACCGCTCGCACTGGTGGCCGTGGAAGGGGAACACCGCCTTTGGCTGGCAGACGGGGGCGCCGCAGCAGAAGCCCGCGCGCGACCGGCTTTTCCAGATGGCGGAGCGAGGCGTCCCGGTGGCTGAGCGGACCTTCGGAGATGACGGAGGCTATCTCCGCCCACAGTTCATCCAGCCATATCGCTGTCGTAACGTGCTCGTCGAGGGGGTCACGATTCGCAACTCGCCGATGTGGGAGATTCACCCGGTACTGTGCGAGAACGTCACCGTTCGCGGAGTCACGGTGGTCACGCACGGACCGAACAACGATGGATGCAATCCCGAGTCGTCCCGTGACGTGCTCATCGAGCGCTGCCACTTCGACACTGGCGACGACTGTATCGCGATCAAGTCAGGGCGCAACGCCGATGGCCGTCGCCTCGCGACGCCCAGCGAGAACATCATCGTGCGAGACTGCCGCATGAAGGACGGCCATGGTGGCGTGACGATCGGCAGCGAGATCTCCGGGGGCGTACGGTACGTCTTCGCCGAGCGATGCGAGATGGACAGCCCGAATCTCGAGCGCGCGTTGCGGTTCAAGAACAACGCCGCACGCGGCGGGGTGATCGAGCACGTCTACATGCGCAACGTGACCGTGGGCGAAGTCTCTCATGCCGTACTCGCGATCGACTTTCACTACGAGGAAGGTCGCAACGGCACGTTCACGCCGGTGGCCCGCGATGTCGAGATGCGGGGGGTGACCAGTCGCAAGAGCGAATACGGTCTCTATCTGCGTGGCTTCGACCACGCACCCATCGGGGAGGTACGTGTGATCGACTGTGCGTTTTCCGGCGTGGAGAAGGGCAACGTCGTCGAGCACGTGCGGGGCCTGACGCTCCGCGGGGTGACGATCAATGGGGAGCCTGTCGCGCGTGCGAGCTGAGCGATCTCGAGCGGCGCTCCTGGCAATGGCGACCGTGCTCGTCGGTGCCTCGGCATCGGCTCAATCCACGGCGCCACGTGAGCAACGGTGGTCGGTGCGGATGGCGGAATCAGTGATGCGCCGTCACGCGATCGTTCACGAGGAGTGGGATTATACGGCCGGACTCATTCTGCTGGCGCTGGACCGCGTGGCGGAGAAGTCCGGCGATGCGCGATACCGCGAGTACGTCCGCCGCAACATGGATCGCGTCGTCAATCCCGACGGCACCATTCGCACGTACGAGCTCGAAGAGTTCAATCTCGATCAGATCAATCAGGGCCGGCTGCTCTTCGCCTTACACGAGCGTACGGGGGAGACCCGCTACCGTCGCGCGGCGGAGCTATTGCGCGAGCAGCTTCGGCGGCAGCCGCGCACTCGCGAGGGGGGCTTCTGGCACAAGAAGATCTACCCGCACCAGATGTGGCTCGACGGACTGTACATGGCGGGCCCGTTCTACGCGCAGTTCGCGCGAACGTTTGGCGACAGCGCGGCCTTCGATGACGTCGCGCGGCAGCTGCTCCTCGTGGCGCGATACACGCGCGACCCCAGGACCGGACTCCTCTTTCACGGATGGGACGAGAGCCGCACGCAGATCTGGGCCGACAAGGAGACGGGGCAATCCCCGAACTTCTGGGGACGCGCGATCGGCTGGTATCTCATGGCGCTCGTGGACGTGCTCGACTTTCTCCCCGAGCATCATCGCGACCGCCCGGCCATCGGTCGTGTTCTGCGTGCGACAGCGGACGCCGTGGCGCGGGTACAGGACCCACTGACGGGACTCTGGTATCAGGTCCTCGATCAGCCCAGTCGCTCTGGCAACTACCTCGAGGCATCGGCCTCGAGCATGTTCGTCTACGCGCTCGCGAAGGGCGCGCGCCGCGGGTGGCTCGACCCGAGCTATCGAGCGGTCGCCGAGCGAGGGTTCGACGGACTCGTCAGGCATCTCGTCACCGTCGGCGCTGACGGCCTCGTGTCGCTGAACGGGATCTGCCAAGTGGCGGGTCTCGGTGGCAAGCAGCAGCGCGACGGGTCCTTTCGTTACTACGTGAACGAGCCGGTGGTCGCCAACGATCACAAGGGCGTCGGCGCCTTTCTTCTCGCGGCCGTGGAGCTCGAACGTTGATGTTTTCCCTCGCGGGACGGCGCGCGCTGGTCACGGGCGCGAGCCGCGGGCTCGGTCGTGCGATGGCTGTTGCGCTGGCTGAAGCCGGCGCCGGGGTGGTCTGCGCGAGCTCGCAGCGTGGTGGGTCCGACGCGACGGTGGCCGCGGTCCGCGCCGCAGGAACCGATGCGTGGGGCGTGTACGCAGAGCTCTCCGATCGCGATGCGCTGATCGCGATGGCCGATGAGGCGATGGCACTTGCGGGTCGGATCGACATTCTCGTGAACAATGCAGGGACCATCCGCCGTCACCCCGCGCTGGAGTACTCGACGGAGGATTGGGACGAGGTCATGCGGACGAATCTCGATGCGACGTTCCTCCTCGCGCAGCGCCTGGGTCGTGAGATGGTCGCTCGGGGAACGGGCAAGATCATCAACGTCGGATCGTTGCTGTCATTCAGTGGTGGGATCAACACGGCCGCGTACACGGCGAGCAAGCATGCGGTAGCGGGGCTCACGAAGGTGCTGGCGAACGAGTGGGGCCCTCGCGGGGTGCAGGTCAACGGGATCGCGCCGGGCTACTTCATCACCGACAATACGCAGCCGTTGCGCGACGACTCGGCCCGCTTCTCCGAGATCCGCAGCCGCATTCCCGCTGGCCGGTGGGGTGAGCCCGATGACCTGAAGGGTGCGGTGGTCTTCCTCGCCTCGAGCGCCAGCGACTACGTGAACGGACACATGTTGGTGGTGGATGGTGGATGGATGGCTCGTTGAAGGGTGCTCGGGGTCCTCAGGGTCCTCAGGGTCCTCAGAGTGCGAAACCCTGAGCACATCGCACCCTGAGGACCCTGAGGACCCTGAGGACCCTGAGGACCCTGCGCACACTTGAGCATGCACTTCCTCCCTGACACACATCGCGTTCGCACCATGACCACGGACGAGCTCCGGGCGAGCTTTCTCGTGCCGGATCTCTTTCAACCCGGTCAGGTCACGCTGCGCGCCGTCGATCTCGACCGCGTGGTGCTCGGGGGCGCGGTCCCATTGCGCGAGTCCTTGCGACTCGAGGCGCCGGCGGCGATGGCGGCGGAGTTCTTTGCGCAGCGCCGCGAGCTTGGTGTGCTCAACATCGGCGCCTCTGGCCACGTTCGCGTCGACGGCGTCTCGCATCCGATGCGGAATCGCGATGGACTGTACGTCGGCCGCGGCGCTCGGGAGCTCATCTTCGAGAGCGACTCGCCGGAGCAGCCAGCACGGTTCTACCTCGTGAGCTATCCTGCGCACGTCTCCTGTCCAACGCGGCACATCACGCGCGAGCGGGCGAACGTCACGGAGTTGGGCACCGTGAAGCAGGCCAACCGCCGGCGGCTGTACAAGTACATCTATCCGGGCGGTGTCGAGAGCGCGCAGCTCGTCATGGGCATCACCGAGCTGGAGGAAGGAAGCGTGTGGAACACCATGCCGCCGCACACGCATGTCCGCCGTACCGAGGTCTATCTGTACTTCGACCTGCCCGACGATGCCCTCGTGTTTCACTTCGTGGGAGAGCCGGCCGAGACGCGCAACGTCATAGTGCGCGACGGGCAGGTAGCGCTTTCCCCGGCGTGGTCGATCCACGCCGGATGCGGCACGACGAGCTACACCTTCTGCTGGGCGATGGGAGGCGAGAACCAGGAGTTCGCCGACATGCAAATGGTCGCCATGCGCGATCTCAGATGACTCCGGCTCGGCTGGCGGGTGCGTGCGCGCTCGCGGTCGCGGCCATCTGGCCTCGCGTTGTCGCGTCGCAAGGGGTCGAGGTGCTGGTCGAGAACTCGCTCGACCTCGAGCGGCGGGACGAAACGATCGTCATTCCCTGGGCTGCCCTTCGACAGGCGCTTCCCGCGGCGACGGCGACGCGAGTGCGCATGATCGATCCGGTCACGTCGCGTGAGATCACGACGCAGGTCGTCGACGCGAACGGTGACGACCAGCCTGACGATCTGCTCTTTCAAGCCAGCTTCTGGCCACTCGAAACGAAGCGGTTCGTCGTCGAAGCGCGAGCTCCTTCCGCGGCGGCGGTGCCGCGCGTGCACGTGAAATACGTCGACGAGCGCGGCGACATCGCATGGGAGAGCGACCGGATCGCGTTTCGCACGTACGGGCAGAAGCTGTGGACGCTCGAGAACCTCCACTCGAGCGGCATCGACGTCTGGGTCAAGCGCACGCGTGCCCTGGTCCTCGACCGCTGGTACGCCAAGGGCCAGGGCGGCTACCACACCGACACCGGTGAGGGAGCCGATTTCTACCGCGTCGGTGCGACGTTAGGCGGCGGCGGAACGGCCATCTGGCGCAACGACACGTTGTATCGCGCGGAGAACTTCGCTCGGCATCGGATTCGCGCCACCGGGCCTATCCGCGCGATCGTCGATCTCGAATTCGATCCCTGGAACGCGGGCGGTGTCCGCGTGACGGAAACGAAGCGGATCTCCATCGACGCGGGCAGCCAGCTGTTCCGGCAGGAGAGCATTTTCCGCGCGGAGGGAACGAGTGAGCTACCGGTGGCGGTCGGATTCGTGAAACGCGACGGTGTGATCGGCTCCACGGGTCGGGGAAGCGCCTGGACGTGGGTCAGCGGATGGGGACCGATCGAGCGAGTCACGAACGGCCACGGCTCGCTCGGATTGGCCGCATTGGTCGAGGCGAAGAACCTCATCGACGTGCGCGAGACGGCCGATCATCACGTGGCGGTGATGCGCGCGAGACCGGGAGCTCCGGTCGTGTACTATGCGGGCGCCGGATGGAGCGCGAGCGGAGACTTCGACGACCCATCCGATTGGTGGAGCTACCTCGATCGATTCGCTCAGCGCCTTGC
>DATFBS010000032.1:0-39237 GCA_035253695.1 Gemmatimonadaceae bacterium | reverse complement strand
AGTTCACGCTCACCCACCAGTTCCTGGCCATGATGCTGGGCGTTCGCCGCGCCAGCGTCACGGTGGCGGTCGGACAGCTGCAGCGAGCGGGAATGATCCGAAGCCAGTATGGACGCATCGCGATAGTGAGCCGCCACGGTCTCGAGGAGATGGCCTGCGAGTGCTATGCGGCGGTCGAGCAACGATTCCGACGGCTCTTCAACAAGGACGGAGCCGCCCACACGTCGGCGAATGCATCAGGGTAACGCGTTGCTGCCGTCCAGCGCACACGTTACGGAGATTGTCGCGGCACCGGGTGCATCGCCAGCATCGTACGGTCGATCGTCGCGATCGTGGTGATCAAACTATTACTGCGAGCGGTGCCATCAATCAGTCCTCCCTCGCAGGGTCACCCGTACGATGACCGGTGACGCCCGTTCCTTTCACGGACGGCGTTTCATCCCCATCCCGCCGCAGCAGAATTTCGAGCTCACGCTCGCGCAGGTCGAACGGATATCCGGCGCCGACGATCCCCACGCGGAGATAGCTCAACGTCAGCGGCGCGCCTTTTTGCGCTTCCTCGGCGTTGTCGAATCGGACACCTCGGCCGTCGACGAAGTACACCGAGCCATTGCCGACGACTTCGCCGAGATGTCCGCGCACGACGAGCGCCGTGTCTTCGTCGATGCCGAGGCCCATGAGCTCGGGATTCTCCGCGACCCGCCGGAACAGGCGCTGCAGCCGACCGCGCTTCGAGAAATGCGTGTCGATCAGCGCGGAGAAGCCTAACAAGCCGAAGCCCGGGCCGAGGTAGAGAGGCACTTCCTGTCCTTCCTCATCGATCTCGCCGCCGGCGAGCATCGTCTCCGACATCGCCGCGGCGCCGGCGCTCGTGCCACACACGATGGCGCCATGCGCGAATGCTTCCTTGATCGCACGCCCCACGCGTGACCCGCTCAGCGTCGCGACCAGGTGGACCTGGTCTCCACCGCCGAGGAAGATGCCCTGCGCATCGAGAACCATCTGCGCGATGCGAGTATCCTGCGCGCGCGCCCGCCGATCGATGATCGGAAGCTCGACGTTGGTTGCCCCGGCC
This sequence comes from Gemmatimonadaceae bacterium, assembly GCA_035253695.1. GTDB lineage: Bacteria > Gemmatimonadota > Gemmatimonadetes > Gemmatimonadales > Gemmatimonadaceae > JAICNG01. The sequence goes on along the minus strand of DATFBS010000032.1, from coordinate 38,162 downwards.
TCGGCGAATGCATCCTTCCACGCGATCGCCGAGCCGACGGGATCGGTCGACGCGGTGGTGAAGCCGACGATCTTGCCGCCCTCGCGCGCGTTGCAGCCTTGCAGGAAGACGTCCATCGCCGGCCCCTTCGGGTCGAGCGCGCCTCCGATGAGGATCAGCGTGCCCGCCTTGCGATCGTCGTGGCGGGAGGCGCGCGGCTCCGCTCGCTCCTCGGGAAGACGGGCAGTCGTCATGCGGTCGCCGTCCGTACCGTTGGCTCGTCCATCTCCTGAATCGCGAACATGGCCAGCTCCGACGCGACCTGCGCGGCGACCGACACCCCATCGCCTACCGGGCCGCCGTCGACGGTCCGCTCGTACGTCTGGAGGACGATGCGGCCGTCCCGCACGAACGCAACCGCACAGGCTACGCGTTGATCCCGAACGGTGACGTCGTCATCCGTCGCGAAGATCGCTACGCGACAGCGCTGCTCGCGCGCGTAGTCCTGAATCTCCCATTCCTTCGCCGGCACGATGACGATGCCGTCGCGTCGCACGCAGTCGGCAAGAACGCCGACCAGTCGCTGTGCCGCTTCCGTCTCGCGGTACCGATCGGGAACATCGGAGAGATCGGCGTCGAGGATGATCGCCATCTCGGAGCGCGCGTAGGGCAGGCCCACCTCGAGGAGATACGCCGGCGAGATGTCGACGACGAGCTCGGCGTCACTCAAGCCGCGGCGCAGCATCTCCTCGCGGGTCTCATGACGTGGACCTCCCCCCGTGATTCCACAGAGCACTTTCTGATGCAGCGGCGGCGCGTCCGGCGTCTCGAGAAGCGCGCGCACCTCCCGAACGGCGTATTCGACCCCCTCCAGCGTTCCGCCGAACGCTCGCTGCACGATCTCGAGCGCGAGCGCGCCTGCGCGCAGACCCGCCTGCTCATGACCGTGCTCGAACACCACGGTGTATTCACCGGGAACGTCACCGCCGCGCGTCTTTCCGTATCCGACTTCGAGTCCCGCCATCACCTGCAGCTCGAGCGCGACGTGCTCAATGATGTGCGGAGCGTATGTGCCTCGGGCGAGTCGCTGAAGAAACCCGCCGCGCTGGCCGATGCTGCATCGGTGCTCGATCAGTCCCGGCATCGCGCGGCGCAGCGCTTCGAGCACGCCCGGGACATCCGCCGAGGAGATCTCATCGTACGTCCCCACGACGAGGTCCAGACGCGTGACCGGTCGCTGCGACCAGAAGTTCGCGCCGCGGAGCGAGTGCAAGCCCGTGAGCTGAATCTCGGCCGCGGGGACGCGATCGGTCATGAGGCCTTCGCCCCTCCCATTCCGCGCACGTGCTCGAGGACACCCCGCACATCATCCGCCAGCACGACCGCGAGATCGTTCGCCTCGAGCAGCGACACGGCCCGCTCGACGGCCTCGATCTCGGAATGCACGACCTCAATGCGATCCTCGGCGATCCCGCTCTCGCGCAGCCCCTCGATGATGAGCGAGGCGGCCTCTCCACGCTCGCGACCGCGGCGATCGTCGTCTTCCTTTACGATCACCTGATCGAGGGATCCGGCCAGCCGGCCCACCGCGCGAATGTCCTCATCGCGGCGGTCACCGGGAGCGGCCAGCACGCCGATCCGGTGGCGAGCGGGGAGCTGGTGCACCAGCTCCATCAATCCCTCGACGGCGGCCGCGTTATGCGCGTAGTCGATCAGCAGCTTGGCGCCGTTGATCCGAATGAGATTGAGGCGACCCGGCGTCATCGACGGCGACGGGAAGAACGACAGGAGCCCGGCGCGAATGTCATCGTACCGGACGCCCTGCACGTACGCCGTCGCGATGGCGGCGAGGATGTTGCCGCGCTGAAAGCGCGCGGCGCCGCCCATCATCAGGGGCACGTCACGCACGGCGGCGATGGGGATGCGGAGCCGCCCGCGGCGAATCACGAAAGTGTCGTTCTCGATCAGCGCGGCGATGCCGTTGCGGCCGATGTGATCGGCGACGGCGGGATTGCCCCCTTCGTCGCTCATCGAAAAGAGCACGACATCCCCCGGCGACCGCTCGCGCATCGCGTACACGAGCGGATCGTCGGCGTTGAGCACTGCGTGCCCCTCGCGCTTCACGACCGCCGCAATGACGCTCTTGACCTCGGCAAGCTGTTCCAGCGTATGAATACCGCGAAGGCCGAGGTGGTCGGCACTGACGTTGAGCACAACGCCGACGTCGCACTCGTCGAACCCCAGCCCCGCCCGCAGGATCCCGCCGCGAGCGGTCTCCAGCACCGCGACGTCCACCGCCGCATTCGACAGGATGATGTTGGCGGAGAAGGGCCCGGTCATATCGCCTTCCATGACGAGGCGGTTGTTCAGATACACGCCATCCGTCGTCGTCAGGCCGACCGTGCGATCGGTGTGACGAAAGAGGTGCGCGATCAGACGCACCGTCGTCGTCTTGCCGTTCGTTCCGGTGACGGCGATGACCGGGATGGCGCACGCGCTCCCGGGCGGATAGAGCATGTCGAGAATCGGCGCCGCGACGTTCCGCGCCTGTCCTTCCGCCGGATGCGTGTGCATGCGGATGCCGGGCGCCGCGTTGACCTCGATGATGACCGCGCCGTTGTCGCGGAAGGGCACCGAGATGTCCGCCGTCATGACGTCGATCCCCGCGACGTCGAGTCCCACCGCGCCGGCCGCCATCTCGCATGCCGTCGCATTGTCGGGATGAATCTCATCGGTGCGATCGATCGACGTTCCCCCGGTTGAAAGGTTCGCCGTCGGCCGCAGAGCGACGACCTCTCCCCTCGGCGGCACCGACGTGAACGCGAGACCGCGCTCGGCCAGAAATGCCTCGGTCAGCTCATCGAGCGGAAGGCGCGTGAGGATCTTGGTGTGGCCGACACCGCGCCGGGGATCGCGATTCTCGATCTCGATCAGCTGGCGCACGGTGTGTGTGCCGTCGCCAATCACGCGAGCGGGGACACGCTCCGCGACCGCCACGACCTTGCCATTCACGACGAGCACGCGATGGTCGGTGCCCTCCACGTACCGCTCGACCACGACCGCGTCGGACACTTCGCGCGCCTGCTGCCAGGCCTCACGCACGGCGTCCTCGGTGTCGAGGCGAGGCGAGATGCCCCGTCCATGGCTCGCATCGAGCGGTTTGAGAATCACCGGATACCCGATGCGCACCGCGATGTCGACGGCTTCCTCGACATCGCTGGCGACGTCGCCCACGGGCACGGGCAGGCCGACCGACTCGAGCACGCGCTTGGTCTCATCCTTGTTCTGCGCGATCTCCACCGCGATCGAGCTCGTGCTGTCAGCCATGGTGGCCTGAATGCGCCGCAGGTTCTTGCCGAGCCCGAGCTGAACGAGGGAGCGGGAGTTCAGACGCCGAACGGGGATGCCTCGCCGCCGTGCTTCTTCGACGATGGCACTGGTCGACGGACCCAGACGCACCTGCTGCCAGAGCGCCTGCATCTCATCGATGAGGCGATCCATGTCGATCGTGTCACCGGCGATGGCGGCCTTGAGTAGACGCACCGCCTCGCGCACAGCACGCAGCCCGACCTCTTCCTCCTCGTAGGCGACGATCACCCACCAGACGCCGGCGTCGCCGGAGGGCACGACCCGTCCGAAACGGACATCGGTGCCGGCGAGCACCTGAAGCTCGAGCGCGACGTGCTCGAGAATATGTGGCAGGTGGGTTCCCTCCCGCAGTCGCTCGAAGAACCCACCCGGAGCGCCTCGCGAGCACTCGTGACCGTGCAGCGACGGGAGAAAGCTCGTCAGACGCTCCGTGAACTCTGGAATGTCTGCGGAGGACACCCGCTCGAGGCCGCCGAGGGCGACGTCGCAGGCGATGACGGGGGCGAGTCGCCAGTAGTTCGGGCCGCGAAGGGCCCGAATGCGTGTGACGCGGAGATCGTCGGGGCGTAGGTCCGGCGCGAGGCCGGTGGCGCCGGAGAAAGGCTCGGACATCGAAACCGCGAAAGCGCAGAAAGCAGGCCACCTTAGGCCCTCTGGGGCGGCGCCAAAACCGGTCGCCGGCGGCGAAAACCCCGAGAGCGAGGCACACGTTTACAAGACGTTGCGCCGCAAGGTCTTGAGGCGTCTTTCCAGTGGCACGGTTTCCTCCCGTTTTCGACCGTGCATCCCGTTGCGCCTCGATGTCGCGGCGATGTCTCCGCGGTGTCGAGCGCGTTCTCATTCACCGGTCTGGATGTCGAAGACGCCGACTCCCACCGCGGTGCGCGCGATGCCGCGCGCGGTGAGCCAATCCGCTCCGCGCATTCCGCACTTGACGCCTGTTGCGTCGAGGCGGACCGAGCGCGTCACGGCGGAGGAGCAGGCGAACGGTGAGATCCTGCTGTGGCAGAGCACGATCCGGCTGGCGCTGCTCGGGCTGGCACAGGCGGTGGCGGTCGGGATCCAGGTTCTCAACGCCTCTCCCGTCCCGCTGGGAAATCTGGCGGTGCTGGCTGCCCTGTATGCGATCGTGGTGCTCGCGGTCAGCGCGCTCGTCAGGCAGCGCGGGGGCGCGCGCGACTGGATCATCGGCGCGGTGGTCGCGGCGGACATCCTCTTCCTGTTCGGCGCGGTGTTCCTCGCCGTTCCGCCGCAGCACTACGCACGAACGCTGCTCGTGGCGCTGATCATCCTGCACCTCACCGAGTTCCACTTCGGCCGCCGACTCGCCGTGAGCGCGCTGGTGCTGATGTCGGTGCTGTACCTCGCGATGGTGATGTTCGCGCTCGAGCAGGGGGCCGAGCTCGAGTGGGTGCACGAGATGTCGTCGCTGGCGGTGTTCATCCTCGCCGCGGGATCATTCGTCTTTCAGTACGGCACGTTCAAGAGCAGACTCGCCCGCCTCGCGCGGCTGTTCGAGAACGCCGAAGAGGGCGATTTCGCTGCCACGTACGACGTCGAGGCCGACCGCCGGCCGGACAGCATTACGCACCTCGGCCGCTCGTACAATCGTCTTCGCACGCAGCTGGCGCAGATGGTGTTGACCGACCCGCTCAGCGGATGTCTCAACCGCCGCGGGTTCGAGCAGCAGTTCAAGCGCGAGATCGCGCGTGCGGCGCGGCAGGGGACCAACATCGCGCTCATCGCCGTCGATGTGGACATGTTCAAGGAGATCAACGACTCCTACGGCCACCTCGCCGGCGATGGCGTCGTCCGCGACCTCGGCTCACTGCTCCGCGAGGTCGCGCGGACCGGCGACCTCGTCGCGCGCACGGGAGGCGACGAGTTCGCGATTCTTCTCCCCGATACCGAATCGGATGGTGCGTTTCACCTGGCGATGCGCGTGCGCGATGCGGTCGCGTCGCACCGGTTCCCGTCAGTGCGCGGGCGTCACCGCATCACGGTGAGTCTCGGCGTGGTCGCCGACCGCGCTCCCGATGCCGACATCGCGCACGACCTGCACTCGCGGGCGGATGAAGCGCTCTACGCGGCGAAGGACGCCGGCCGCGACCGCGTGTGCCTATGGACGCCGGATCTGCGGGCAGTGGCGGTGACGGCGGCGCACCATCGCGTGACGCAGCCGTTGCGGACGGGAGAGCATAAGGTCGAATAGCAGGGCCAGGGGCCAAGGGCCAAGGGCCAAGGGGTGGTAAGGCGCGTCGCCGCTTCGCGGCAGACGCGCTCATCAGATGAGCAAACGGACGCGCACTGCGCGGCCGTTTGCCTTTCCTTCCCTTGGCCCTTGGCCCCTGGCCCCTGACCCTGCTCTTCGCCTACTCCTCAGCCAGGAATGGGTACGTGAACTCAACGGGCGGAGAGAACGTCTCTTTCACCGTGCGCGCGCTCACCCACCGCACGAGATTGAGCTTCGATCCCGCCTTGTCATTGGTGCCCGACGCTCTCGCGCCGCCGAACGGCTGCTGCCCCACGACGGCGCCGGTCGGCTTGTCGTTGATGTAGAAATTGCCCGCCGCGTTCCGCAGCGCGACCGACGCCTGCCGGACCGCCGCGCGGTCGCGCGAGAAGATCGCGCCGGTCAACGCGTACGGCGAGGTGCGGTCCACCGTGCGCAGCGTGTCCTCCCACTTGGCGTCGGGGTACACGTAGGCCGTCACGACGGGGCCGAAGATCTCCTCGCAGAGCAGTCGATAGCCGGGATCCTTGGTCTCGACGAGCGTTGGCTCGATGAAGTAGCCGTCCTCGCCGCGCGCCACGCCGCCTTGCACGACCGTCGCATTTCGCTTCGCGTCGTCGAGATACTCGCTGATCTTCGTGAATGCCTTCTGGTCGATCACGGCGCCCATGAAGTTGCGGAAATCGCGCACGTCGCCCACGCGCATCTGCCGCATCATGGCGACGGTCCGCTCTTTCACCTCCGGCCACAGCGATTCCGGGACGTAGATCCGGCTGGCGGCCGAGCACTTCTGTCCCTGGTACTCGTAGGCACCGCGCGCGATGGCGACGGCGAGCGCACGGGCGTCGGCGGATGCGTGCGCAACGATGAAGTCCTTCCCGCCGGTCTCGCCGACGATACGCGGATACGACTTGTAGCTGCCGATGTTCTGTCCGATCGTGCGCCAAATGCTGTTGAAGACGCCAGTGCTCCCGGTGAAGTGCACCCCCGCCAGCTCCGGACTCGCCAGCACGGCGTCGGTGATCGGCGCGGGATCGCCGGGGAGGAAGTTGATGACCCCCGGTGGAAGTCCCGCCTCCTCGAGCAGCCGCATGATGTAATACGCGCTCAGCATCGCGCTGCTCGCCGGTTTCCAGAGCACCGTGTTGCCCATGAGCGCGGCCGACGTCGGGAGGTTTCCCCCAATCGCGGTGAAGTTGAACGGCGTCACCGCGTAGACGAAGCCCTCGAGCGCGCGATAGTCGAGCTGGTTCCACATGCTCTTGTCGCTGATCGGCTGCTCGTCGTACAGCTCCTGCGCGAAGTGCGCGTTGAAGCGCCAGAAGTCGATCAGCTCGCACGCCGCATCGATCTCCGCCTGGTGTGCCGTCTTGGACTGTCCGAGCATCGTCGCCGCGTTGAGCGTCGAGCGCCACGTCGTGGCGAGGAGCTCGGCCGCCTTCAGCAGCACCGCGGCGCGATCCTCCCATGGCCAGTTGGACCACTCGCGCCACGCCTCACGCGCCGCGGCGATCGCCATTTCGGCGTGCTTCGGCGTCGCCTTGTGATACTCGGCGAGCACATGCTGGTGCGCGTGAGGCATTACCGAGCGACCGAGGTCGCCGGTGCGGATCTCCTTGCCGCCGATGATGATCGGAATCTCCACCCGCTCCGCCGCCATCTTTGAGAGCCGCGTCTTGAGCTCCGCACGCTCGGGCGAGCCCGGAGCATACGCGCGCACCGGTTCGTTCACCGGTTTCGGAACACGGCGGTTGCCGCTGAAACCGATGAGACCCGCGCTCGCGGGAACGGAAGGCTGTGAAGGGGTTGCGGGAACAGGCGCCTGCTGCTCGCGCGCGGCGGCTGCCTGGGATTTGGGCGGATTGGCCACGGGTGCAGACATGGCGAGACCTCTCGTCGATCGGCGGTGATGGTGCGACTGAATTGAAGATACTGGCCCCCACCGGTCCGGCCAATTGCGCTCCCCTTGGGGCCGGGTCGATGACACATTCTCGTGCTATCTCTCTCGGGCTCTGATTCGCGAGGCAATGCATTCCTGGAGCGCCAAACGACCCGAATCACCCGAATGCATGAGATCGCTTGCGCGAAGCGTTCCGGGGTGGAACGCGGCCACTCGATTCATTCGCGTGAGTGCTACACTGCTCGTCGCGGCCTGCGCTCGAGGCCCCATCGAGTGGCAACCGCAACGCGACATCGGCAGCACGATTGGTCCGACAACGCGCCTGGCCATCGATGCCGATGGCAGTCCCCGTCTCATCGAGGAGCCGACACTCGACGTTGCGCTGCCGGCGGCGGCGTGTGCAGGATCGCTCGTGACGACTCGCGCAGGTGGTGCCGAGCGGTATGCGGCTTGGTACGTGCCGCGATCCGATAGCAGCGTCGTGTTGCAGGTCGCGCGGTCGACCGATGGTGGCGCCACCTGGAGCACACCCGTTGTCGCCGACGAGCGGGATCAGGGACGACGCGGCTGCTCGCGGCCGAGGCCGTCGCTTCTTGTGGATTCGACCACCTCGTACGTGCACGCCGCCTACTTCATCGAACCGTCCGAAGGAGCCGGCGTCTGGTACACGCACTCAATGGAGCGGGGCACACTCTGGCACGAGAGAATTGGCGTGCTGTACGGCGAGGAGCCGGTGGCGACGAGCATTGCCAGCGCTGGTGACACCGTGATGGTCGCCTACGAGCATCCCGGGTCCGCGGGACGGCGGCTGGGGCTCGCGATATCTCGTCAGGCAGGACACACGTTCGATGAGCGTCTGCGGGTCGTTCGCGTGAGTGGATCGGCTCGCAACGTACGGGTCGCGCTGCGGGCCGGACGTGTCGCGCTCGCCTGGTCCGAGACCCTGGCCGGCGACTCGTCGAGCAGGCGCCCGACCACGCGCGTCATGCTGGGGAGCCTGCGATGATGCGACGCACGCTCGCTCTTTCCAGCGTCGACATGATCTTCATTCTGGTTCTCGGAATCCGAGCCATCGCGTATCAGGACCTTCTGCTGCACGGCGATGGCGATCTGGCGTCGCACCTGGCCCTTGGCCGCACCATCCTCGACGAGCGCGCCGTGCCCGAGCACGATCCGTTGACGTTCTCGATGGCTGATCGGCCATTCATCGCCCACTCCTGGCTGGGCAGCGTGGCATTGACGCTGGCCTACCGCATCGGCGGACTTCCCGCCGTCACGCTGTTCGCGACCGCTGTGCTCGCGCTCGCATACGCTCTGGTCGCGCTCTTCCTGCGACAGCGCGGCCTGGACGGACGCGTGGTGGTGGCAGGAGCATTCACGGCCGTCCTGCTCGGAACCATGCACTGGTTGGCCCGCCCGCACATTTTCACGGTACTGGCGTGCGCGATTCTGCTTCACGCTCTCGAGGCCAGGCGGCTGCGGCTCTGGATTTTCGCGCCTCTGTTCGCCCTCTGGGCCAACCTCCACGGGGGATTTCTCCTCGGGCTGCTGATCATCGGCGGCTACGCCGTTGGCGCGGCGTTGGAAGCGCACGTCGGAGATGATCGCGACTGGCGAGCGTCGGCGCTTCGTCTCGCGGCGGCGTTCGCCATCGCGGTCATCGCGAGCTGCCTGAACCCGTATGGACCGGCAATCTTCGCGCACATCGCAGCCGCGCTCTCGGATAGCGTGACCGTCGCACTGACCGACGAATACCGCTCGCCGGATTTCCATCATTCAACGGGCCTCATCCTGTTAGGCGCGATCGTTGCGTCGATCATGGTCCTCGCCTTGATCCGGCCTCGCACGTCGTTCCCGCGTCTGTTCGCCACCCTGCTCACGCTGGCGGCCATGCTTCATGCGGCCCGGAACGTCGACGTTTTCTCGGTTGTGGGCTGGCCGCTCGTATGGCTATCAGTCGGGCAAACGCGCATCCAGCGTTCGGGGCGCTACTGGCTGGGCGACGATTTCGTGCGGGCGGAGCGCGAAGCGCGATGGGGGCCGTGGATGTCGGTGTTCTTCGTCCTCGCGCTTGTCGTGGTCGCGAACGGCGGGCGCGTTTTCGGCCGCCAGATCCTTCGCAACGATTTCTCACCTGCTCGGTTTCCGGTGAGCGCGGTGCAGGCGGCCCGCGCCGCCAGCCTCGAGGGACCCGTCTTCGCGCACTTCACATGGGGTGGCTACGTCGCTTTCGCGTGGCCCCCGCATCGCGCGCTCGTGACGGGGTTGAAATACGATCCTGACGTGGTGACATCGTATGTTCGCATTGCGAGTGTCTTCCCGGGCTGGCAGCACGAGCTGGAGAGGTGGCGCACGAGGCTCGTGCTCGTGCCGACGGAGTCGCCGCTCGTGAGCGCGCTGGCCGAGCTGCCGGAATGGTGCGTGATGCACACCGATTCGACCGCCACGCTCCTCGTCCGGACCGACCTTGCCGGGGGGACGTCATCGCCGTGCCGGGGAGCTGCCCGACGATGAGCTCGCTCCCCTGGGTGATGCACCAGCGGTGGACGAGCCTGCTGTTCGCGCACTGGCCGGTTCGCGCCGAGCTGCTGCGCCCGCTCCTTCCACCATCGCTGACCCTCGACACCTTCGAGGGTGTGGCGTGGGTTGGTGTGATCCCCTTCTACATGAGCAACGTGCGCCCCCGCGGCATCCCCCCGCTGCCCGGGATATCCGCGTTCCACGAGCTCAACGTGCGCACGTATGTGCGTGTTGGGGCTCGCGCCGGCGTGTGGTTCTTCAGTCTCGACGCGTCCAACCCGCTCGCGGTGCGCGTCGCGCGAGCCGCGGTGCATCTGCCGTACTACGATGCGCGCATGCACATGAGCGTCGCGTCCGATGGGACCGTGGGCTATCGCAGCGACCGCACGCACCGCGGCGCGCCCGCGGCGACGTTCGAAGCCCAATACCGTCCCGATGGCGCCGTATATCGCGCGGCGCCGGGAACCCTCGACCACTTCCTCGTGGAGCGATACGAGCTCTTCTCGACGGCGCCCGAGGGTCTGCTCAGCGTGAAGATCGCACACCCGCCCTGGCCGTTGCAGCGCGCCACGGCGCGGATCGCTCGCAACACCATGGGAGCCGCCGCGGGAATCGAGCTCCGTGAGGAGCCGGCGCATCTCCACTTCGCCGCTCGGGTCGATGTACGCACCTGGCTCCCGGTGTCGCTGTGACGGCCGAAGACGTCAGAAATCAGACGTCAGACCTCAGATTTCAGAATTCCGAATTCAGAATTCAGAGGCATATGAAATGCTCCGCACCCGGGTTCTGTATTCTGACATCTGACGTCTGACATCTGACGTCTTTGGGCGTTAAACACGGGACCCATGCCCTACCTCGGAGCCCACACGATCGACAACGGCGGCATCCACATGGCCGTCGCCCGCGCTGCCAAGGCGGGGATGACAGCGCTTCAGGTCTTCACCGCGAAGCCGCGCTTCATCAACGATCGCATTTCCGTCCGCCCCGAGCGCGCGAAGCGCTTTCGCGATGCGCTCGCGCAGACAACAATCGATCCTCGACACGTGCTCGTGCATGCGCCGTACTCGCTCAGCGTGGCCAACGCCGACGAGGCCAAGTGGGCGCGCGCGAGCGCGGGGCTCACCAAGGAGCTCGAGCGATCGACGCAGCTGGGCGTCGGTGCCGTCTGCTTTCACCCTGGGAACGCCGGCGACGGGGATCGCGCCGCGGCCGCCAAGCGGGTCGCGAAGGCGATCGTCGCCGCGCTCCGCACCGTCGATACGACGACGAGGCTTCTCGTCGAGAACACCGCCGGCGCCGGGCAGCAGATTGGTCGCACGGCGGCGGAAGTCGGTGCGATCCTCGACGGTGTCCCGGACGCGCTGCGTGAGCGCACCGGCTACGGCCTCGATACCTGCCACCTCTTCGTCTCGGGCTACGACATCAGCGCGTCACGGACGGCGCTGGCTGGAGTGCTCGACGAGTTCGAAGAAGCCTGTGGTGAGCCGCCCGCCTTCTTCCACCTCAACGACAGCGCGGGAGAGCTCGGCTCCAACCTCGATCGTCACGTCCTCATCGGCGAAGGCGCACTCGGCAAGGAGCCGTTCCGGTGGCTGATTCAGGACAAGCGCGCGACGAAGGTCCCGCTCATTCTCGAGACGCCCCAAAAGAACTACGACGTGGGCGATGAGGATCCCACGCCGGATCCGTGGGACGTGAAAATGCTCAAGTTGTTGAGGGGGATGGCGAAGTAGTGGGCTGAAGGCACAACTCACCGATGCGAACATTGCCGCGAACGTCCTCGCGGCGAACGGCACCGACATCGAAATGGGAAGACAACGCGACCAGCACGGCGCTGCTCGAGAGTGCCAACGCGACTCGCGCTGCGCTGCGGGCTCGTACGGGCGGCGACTTCGATCGCGCCTACATCGCGCACGAGGTCGATTATCACCAGCACGCGGAATCACTCGAGCAGCAGCTGGCGAATTGATGCTCCCATCTCGAGCCCCATGCGCGATCGCGCGCGGGGCGGCCGTGCTCCTGGGGACGATTCTCCTCGGGGGGATGCACGGCGCGCCATCGCGCAGGCGTGTGTTGAAAATCACAGGATTCCAGTTCGTACCGCCGCTCGTCACCGTCGGGTGGGCGACACGCTCACGTGGGTGAACGAGGACGCCGTCCGCAGTGCCGTCCGCTATGAGAGCGCCGCTCACAGAGGGAGATTTCGCCCTTGCGTCTCCTGCAAGCCTCTTTACTTTGAGGCGCGATGGAGTCCGTGGTCGTCGGGGAGAACGGATCCCTCAACCTCTCGGGAGAGAATCGATGCCCGCAAAGAAGAAAGGCGCGAGAAAAGGCGCGAGGAAGGGCGGCGCGCGTCGGAAGGGCGCGGCGCGAAAGAAGTCGGCCGGTCGCCGGAAGAGCGCACGCAGGAAGTCCAGCGGTCGCAAGCGCGCACCGAATCCGGCATTCATGAAGCCCATGCAGCCTGACGCGGCGCTCGGCGCCGTCGTGGGTGATCGCGCGATGCCACGCACCGAGATCACGAAGAAGCTGTGGCAATACATCAAGCGCAACGGGCTCCAGGATGCAAAGGAGCGTCGCATGATCAACGCCGACGACCGGCTCCGCACGGTGTTCGGCGGCAAGAAGCAGGTGTCGATGTTCGAGATGACGAAGCTGGTCAATCGTCACATGAGCTGAGCGGTTCGTCGTCAGCTCGAAAACGGGGGGCGTGCCGCGCGCGGCATGCCCCCCGCTCTTGTGCTTCAGACTTCACGAGGGAGTATTTCGCGTGACGTTCGATTCCCACCTCACTCCCGCGCATAATGGCAGTGGCGGCACACAAAGCGCGCGCCGAGCGCGCACGCACACCGGAGAGCACACCTCCGGGGGCGAAAAGGAAGAAGGGCGGCTGGCGCCACCTCCTCAAGGAGCTGGCGATCGCCGCCGCGATCTTCTTCACCATCAAGATCTTTTTCCTCGAGGCGTTCCGGATTCCCTCGGGGAGCATGGAGCCAACGCTGCTCGTCGGCGATTTTCTCTTCGTCAACAAGCTGGTGTATGGCCCGCATCTCCCCCTGATCGACGTGAACCTCCCGGGGTACGCCGAGCCGAGCCGGGCGGAGATCGCCGTGTACAAGTCGCCCGATGTGCGCGACGGCAATCCAACCGTCGTGAAGCGCATCCTCGGATTGCCGAGCGACACGCTCTACATGCGCGGTGGCACTCTCTACGTGAACGGGACTCCCGAGAGCGGAACGTACGTCAACACGATACCCGGTCGGCCGGGCGGTGATGAGGCGCATCCCGATTTCGTCTGGCAACGGCGCTTCGAGGTTCGCGGCACTCGCTTCGGTGAGCCGCCTGCTGGACCCACCCACGACAACTGGGGCCCCATCGTCGTGCCCGCGAGCCACTTCTTCTCCCTCGGCGACAACCGGTACAACTCGAAGGATGCGCGCTACTACGGGTTCGTACCGTACGAGAACCTTCGCGGGCGCCCGCTGTTCATTTATCTGTCGGTCGACTTCGATGCCTGGCGCATCCGCTGGGGGCGCTTCGGCACGCGGGTGCGATAGCGCGTGACGTCGCCCTCGCGCGGCTCATGGGTGCGAGGGCTTTCTCTCCTCGGAGCGGTCGCTCTCATCGTCGGCAACATGGTGGGGACGTCGGTCTACACGCTCCCCGCCCTGCTCGCGCGCGAAACCGGTCCGCTCGGCGTTTTCGCCTGGGTCGTCACCGCGGCCGGATATCTCTTCGTGGCGCTCGTGTACGCGTCGCTCGGCACGCGCTATCCCGAGACCGGCGGGCCGTATGTCTTCGCGCGGGAAGCTTTGGGGGAATTCGCCGGCTTTCAGTCGGTGTGGGCGTACTGGTTCAGCGCTGTGGTGGGGAACGCCGCGATCGTCACCGGCGTCGTCGGCTACGTCGAAGGATTCTCACCGACGCTCGCGGGGAGTGAGACGTATCGCTTCATCCTCGCGCAGGGGCTGCTCTGGGGGCTGTGCCTGATCAACGTGCTCGGCATCAAAGTGAGCGCGCGCATCCAGATCTCGGTGCTGTTTCTCAACGTCGTTCCGCTGCTGCTCTTCTCGATCATCGCGCTTTTTTACTTCGACACGGCCAACCTCACGCCGTTCGCTCCCAAAGGGTGGGGCAGCCTCGTGACCGGCGTGGCACTGATCGTGTGGGCGTACTCCGGCATCGAATCGGCCACCGTCCCGGCCGAAGAAGTACGCGGAACCAGTCACACGATTGGGCGCGCGACGCTGATCGGTTACGCTGTCGGCACGGCGGCGTTTCTCCTGGCGGCGGTGGCGGTCGCCGGTGTCGTGCCCAACGCCGAGCTGGCGACTTCCGCGCGTCCGATCGCCTTGGCCGCCGAACGAACGGTCGGACCCTGGGCCGCGACGATCATCGCGTTCGCCGCGATCATCGCCGGCTTGGGAACGCTCAACGGGTGGATTCTGATGGCGGGGCGCATTCCCGTGTCCGCGGCGCGCGACGGCATCTTCTTTCCCGCGCTCGCTCGACTGCACCCGCGCTACGGCACGCCTCACGTGAGCCTGATCGTGGCGACGCTGATCGGAAGCCTCTCACTCGGGCTCTACTTCACCGACACGACGCTCGGCGTCTTCGATACGATCGTGCAGCTCTCGGTGTTGACTACCCTGCTTCCACACCTCTACACGGCCGCCGCCGAATGGATGCTGCGTCGCCGAGGCGATTTGCCTCCGGGAACGGAGGGTGGTTGGCGTACGCGCGTCATCGCGGTAGTCGCTTTCGTGTTCGTGCTGTGGTCGATGTACGGCATCGCCGCGCCGATCACGCGGTGGGCGTTTCTCGTCATCCTGGCCGGGATCCCGTTGTACATCGGGTTCAAGACGCGTCGCTGAAAGGCGATTGCGGAATGCGGATTGCGTGAGGAACGAGGTACGAGGAACGAGGAAGGTTCCTCGCCTTTTCTTCCTCATTCCTCGTTCCTCGTTCATCCTCATTATGCGCTACCCCCTCTATCTCCTCGTCGCGCTTTCCATGCTCGCCTGCGGTGGATCCCGGCGCCCGGCACCGCGGCCGCTGGCGGAGTTCCTCACGCCGTACGGACCGCCCACACGACCGTTCTCTCCCGCCGTGCGCGTGGGCAACCTGCTGATTCTCTCGGGGCAGATCGGAACGACGTCGACAGGCGCGCTCGTTCCTGGGGGCATCGGGCCGGAGACTCGTCAGACGCTCGACAACATTCGAGACGTGCTGCAGCGCACCGGCTCGTCGATGGAGCGTGTGGTGAAGTGCACTGTGATGCTCGCGGACATGCGCGAGTGGGAGTCGATGAATGTCGTTTACGCCTCATACTTTCCGGGAAACAAGCCGGCCCGCTCGTCGTTTGGCGTGACCGGCCTCGCCCTCGGTGCACGCGTGGAGATCGAATGCTGGGCCACGGTCGATTAATCGCGCTCGCGAGCGCGCTCGCGTGCTTCGCATCCGCGTGCCAGCGCGAGGCCGGTAGCGACGCGTCCACCCAACGCGCGGGGGACACCTCGCGCGGCTCGGTCGCAGACGCGTGTGCGCCTAACGGCCGCATCCCGGCGGTGACGTCGGGCGGCATCGGAGTCGCTCGTATTGGCGCCCCCATTCGCGAGGTCGGTCAATCGTGCACGGCACGTGACACGACGTTCACGCTCGGCGAGGGTATCGAGGAGCAGGGCGCCGTGATCGACTTCGCGGGCCATCGCGTGCTCGCGCTCGTCGCCGACGGCGCGATCTCTCGGCTGATCGTCGCCGATTCGACCTTTCGCACCGAGCGTGGGCTTGGCGTCGGAAACACCGTTGCCGAGCTCCGCCAGGCGTACGGTCGTCTCTGCGGAGCGGTGGGCGAGGGAACCGTTGCGGTATGGCTGGCCGGTCTGCCCAATGTCTCCTTCGGGCTCGACACGCGCCTCTCCGATCTCGGAAGCGCGAGCACCCGCATCGGCGACGACCCGTCGATTATCCCCGACTCGGCGCGCGTGACGAGCCTGTGGGTGATCCCGGAGGGTGTCGCGTGTGGGGGGAGTTGAGAGAGTCCTCAGGGTCCTCAGGGTCCTCAGGGTCCTCAGGGTCCTCAGGGTCCTCGAGGTGCGTAAATTCGAAATGCTGGTGATCACCCCTGAGCACCAACCCTGAGGACCCTGAGGACCCTGAGGACCCTGAGGACCCTTGTCTCTCTACAACTCCACCGTCCACGTCGAGAAAGTCCACGGCACGCACCGCCGAGCGACGCTGCCCACGGGGCAGACGATCGATTTCGGCGTGCATGGCCCGATCGCGACGCACTTCAAGCTCGAAGAGCAGCCGTTGCCGCTGCCGGTCGACTACATCGTCGCATCGACCGCGGGGTGAATGCTCGGAACGCTCAACGGCGCGCTGGAGGCGCGCGGGATCAAGCTCGCTCCTGACGCCCTCTCGGCGTCGGCGACGGGGGTGAACGAGCTCGTCAGCGGCATCGTCAGGCTCACTTCGATCGACGTGCACTACCGGCTGAGCATTCCTTCGGGCACCCGCGATGCGGTCGATCGCGCACTCGCACGCCATCAGGAGAAATGTCCAACCGCCGTGTCGCTCGCGGCCGCGATCGCCATCAGCTGGACCGCCGACATCACCGAGCAGCGCACGGCGTGAGAGGCGTGCCGTTGGTGCTCGTCGCCTGCCTCGTGGCTTCCTCCATGACGCCGGACGCCGCGCGCGGACAGCTTCGCCCGGACAGCCTGTTCTCCCATGCGTTAGGCGTCCGGAAGCGCCTGCTCGTGTACCTGCCGCCCTCGTATCAACGAGAGACGGCACGGCGGTATCCGGTCGCATACTACCTGCACGGCGCCTGGGGCGCCGAGAGTGACTGGGTCACGCTCGGCCGGATCGACCGCACGATGGACTCGCTGGTGGCGACGGGGCTTCCGGAGATGATCCTCGTCCTCCCCGACGGTGACGACGGCTGGTACACCACCTGGAATGCGCTCAATAACACCGCCAGCTGTCGCGCCGACACGGTCCGGCGCGAGCCCGCGGCCACGTATTGTGTCACCTGGCCCAAGTACGATGAGTACATCGCCCGCGAGCTCGTGGCCCACGTCGACTCCACGTATCGCACGCGCGCCGAACGATCGCATCGTGGAATCGCCGGGCTGAGCATGGGTGGGTATGGCGCCATCACGCTCGCGCTCCGCTATCCCGATTTGTTCGCCGCGGCCGCCAGCCACTCGGGCGTGCTGTCGCCTCGTTATGCAGGCCCGACGCCATACGCACCGCCCACACGGCACGCGGTGACGGTCGACACGATACGGCGCCGCTATTCACCGGCACTCTGGATGCTCATGCGACCGGTGTTCGGTGGCGATACCATTGGCTGGCGCGCCCGCGATCCCTCCGTGTACGCCCGTCATCTCGTGACGTCCCGTGCGCGGGCGCCGGCGCTCTTCGTCGACGTGGGCCGCGACGATCCCTTTCTCGAGCAGAACCGCGCCTTCCGCGCCGATCTCGCCGCACTCGGCATCCCCGTGCAGTACGCCGAGTGGCCCGGCAAGCACGATTGGGTGTACTGGAAGACCCATGTCGTCGAGAGCCTGGTGTGGATGGCGGAGATGCTCGCGCGCTGAAAGCGGGCCAAGGGCCAAGGGCCAGGGGCCGAGTGATGGGAAAGGCGGCGCGGCTTCGCCGCAGCCGCCTCATCAGATGAGCGCGGCAGCTTCGCTGCCGCGCCTTTCCACCTCTTGGCCCCTGGCCCTTGGCCCTTGGCCCGCTATGAACGGGGCTACATACTATCCCTGTGACCCGCTACTTCCCTCGCGACAACGTCGCGTGGCACCTCGAGGAGCCGAGGGTACTCCGCAAGCTCACGTTGAGCCTGCCGGCGATGGCGGTGATCGCCGGGCTCCTCGTCAGGCTCATTCGGGTCGGCGTCAGCGAGATCACCGTCAGCTGGTGGGGCGTGTTCGGCGCCATCGCGCTCGGGTTGGTCGTGCTGCTGACCACCGCGACCGCGCACCTCGGCAACTATCCCGTGAGGCAGTGGCTGTGGCGTGCACCGCTCTTCGGTCTGGCGGAGGGCGCCGCCGAAGCTGGCGTCAGCGCGCTGCTCACCGTCATCGGAGTCGAGCGGCTTGGCAGTACCCGAGCGCACCTGAGTGACTGGCCGTCAATGGCGACCGACACGATCGTTGGGACCCCAGGTCTGGCGTTCCTCGATGGACGGGTCGTCATGGTGTCGGTGTTTGCGCTCGTGTTGGCTGGCGTCGTCCAGGTGGTACGGTATCTCCTCCTTCGGAGTGAGAACCGCGACCACACCGCGGTCGCGATCCATGAGGAGCACGAGCGGCAGGAGCAGGCGGCCTCGCATCAGGCGGATTGATCCTCGTCCCTTACATCCGTAGGCGAATGACCATGCGAATGAGAGCGACGCTCGCTGGTGTCGCGCTCGCGAGCGCGCTGACCGGTCCGACGCACGCGAGCGCTCAGGATTCCCATCCACTGCGTCCATTCGGCACGCTGCGCGAGCAGGCGGCAATCCGACAGCGGTGGCTGCAACAGCGGATGGAGACCGTGCTCCCCGCGGTCATGCGAAAGTATCGAGTGGACATGTGGGTCATCCCCATGCGGGAGTACAACGAAGACCCCGTCTTTTCCTCGATCGTCGCTCCGACCACCTTCGCCGCTCGCCGCCGTACGATCTATGTGTTCTTCGACCGCGGCTCGGCGGGAGGCGTCGAGCGTCTGGCACTGGGTGGATCGTCACAGGGGGGTGTCTACACCGCCGTGCGATCGCAACGCGCGGTCTCGGGAAGCTGGATGGCCGCGAACCGGGCCGAGATCGGTGAGAACGAGCAATGGCTCGTGCTCAGGGATCTGATCGAGGAGCGAAAGCCGGCGCGGATTGCCATCAACGTGTCGCGCGACTGGGCCTTCGCCGATGGGTTGTCAGCCGGGGAATACGAAACGATGCGCGAGACGCTCGGCGAGCCGTGGACGAGCAAGCTCGTGCGCGTGGACGGGATGGCCGTGGATTTCATGGCCTCACGACTGCCGGATGAAGAGCGCGCCTACGAGGGCCTGCAGCGCTTGGTGTGGGCGCTCATCGACACCGCCTTCTCGAGTCGCGTGATCACACCGGGGGTGACCCGCACGAGCGACGTCGTGTGGTGGTTCCGCCAGCGCGTGAATGACCTGGGACTCACGAGCTGGTTTCACCCGTCGGTGACCGTGCAGCGTCGCGGCGCGACCGCTCAGCAGCTCGGCGACGACCCCGTCATCCAGCGTGGCGACGTGCTGCACTGTGACGTCGGCCTCGTGGCGCTCGGCCTGGCTACCGATACGCAGCACATGGGGTACGTGCTCCACGTCGGCGAGACGCAGGCGCCGGTGGGGTTGCGGCAGGTCTTGGCGGCGTCGAACCGGCTGCAGGACATCGTTATGCAGGAGGTGCGGGTCGGCCGAACCGGCAACGAGATCCTGAAGAGCTCGCTCGAGCGAATGCGTCGCGAAGGGATCGAGGGGAGTGTGTACACCCACCCCATTGGGGTACACGGTCATGGGGCGGGCCCGCTCATCGGTCGGTGGGACAGTCAGGACAGCGTACCCGGACGTGGCCAGCACTCGGTGATTCCCGGCATGTGGTTCTCGATCGAGCTGCAGGCCGCGTCGGCCGTCCCTGAATGGGGAGGGCAGCGAGTATGGTCGGCTCAGGAGGAAGACGCGATCATTTCGCAGGATGGGAAGATTCGTTGGGCGCTGCGGAGACAGACCGAATTCCACTTGGTACGCTAGCTGAACTGCAAAGATGACAGAATTCAGAATACGAATTCAGAATTCAGAGATGATGCCGATTCTGAATTCTGTATTCTGAATTCTGTATTCTGTTATCTTTGCCGTTACCGAAGGAGCCTATGCGAAAGAAGGACAAGAAGCTC
This sequence comes from Gemmatimonadaceae bacterium, assembly GCA_035253695.1. GTDB lineage: Bacteria > Gemmatimonadota > Gemmatimonadetes > Gemmatimonadales > Gemmatimonadaceae > JAICNG01. Next base: position 18,247 of record DATFBS010000032.1, on the reverse strand, counting down.
ATCGTCGTCGGGGATCGGGTTCTCATCGCTCTCGAGGAGGGCGAGGAGCGCACGAAGGTCGGCCTCTACCTGCCTCCCTCCGCTGTGGACAATCAGGCTGTTCAGGGCGGCCGGATCGTGGCGACTGGACCGGGCCTGCCGATGCCCGATCCCGGTGAGACATCCGACGAGCCATGGCGAACGGCCGCGCGCGAGACGCGCTTCGTTCCCATGCAGGCGAAGGTCGGCGACTACGCCCTCTTTTTCCGGCGGGCCGCCGTCGAGATCACGTTCGAGAGCGACCGCTACTTGGTCGTGCCGCAGACCGCGATTCTCGCGCTCGTCCGCGAGGGCGCGGTACGCGAAGAGGATTGACGAGACCGAGGAAATGTGATGCGAATCCAGATGTATGATGAGCGCTTCGTCACACCCATGCGCGAAGAGCTGACGCAGCTCGGCGTCCGCGAGATGCGCACGCCCGACGAAGTGGATGCCGTGCTGGGAGAGGCGCGCGGCACGACTCTCGTGGTCGTGAACTCCATCTGCGGCTGCGCCGCGCGCAACGCACGCCCCGCGGTCGCGCGCGCCCTCGAGAGCGCGAAGCGGCCCGACCGCCTGACGACGGTCTTCGCCGGTCAGGATGCCGAGGCGACGGCGCGCGCACGCGAGTACTTCGCGCCCTATCCCCCGTCGTCACCGCAGATCGCTCTGCTGAAGAATGGTGAGGTCGCGTTCATGCTCGAGCGCCGGCAGATCGAGGGGCGCCGCGCCGAGGAGATTGCGAAGGATCTCGTCGAGGCGTTCGAGAAACACTGTTAGAGCAGGCAAGGAATGGAGGAATGAGGAATGAGCAATTGATTTTCTCACTCCTCGTTCCTCGTTCCTCGTTTGGCCTCTGGCATAGCCTCTGCACTCACTCGATGCGCTTCTGTGAGATGCACACCAGCCGAAGGGGGAGTGGAAAATGGAACGCAACTTCAATGACACGTTCGGCAGCAGCGACACGCCGAACGTCGGGGGCACCAGCGGGCAGAGCGGCAGCGCGGGCGCTGGCGACACCGGGTTCGGGTCGGGCGCGCAGCGCGCCGACACATCCTTCTCCGGCGCGCCGGGATCGATGGGCGCGGGCACCTCGACGGAAAGCGTCGGTGGGAAGGCCAGCAAGGCGAGAGAGAAGATCAGCGAGCGCGCCGGTGAGCTGAAGACATCGCTGGCCGACAAGCTGGAGCAGGGCGCCGAGAAGCTTCGTCAGCGGGCGCACAGCGGCGGGCAGTATGCGGGCGCGACCGCCGACGGAACGGTCGGCGTCGCCCAGAACGACAAGATGACGCAGGTCGCAGACAAGGTTGCCGGCGGAATGCAGAGCACCGCCAACTGGGTGCGCAACGCCGATCTCGAAACGGTGAAGGGCGACATCGAGCGTCAGGTCAAGGAGCACCCCGCTCGCTCGCTGCTCGTCGCGGTCGGCCTCGGGTACGTGCTCGGCAAGGCGTTCCGCCGCTAGGAGGACTCATGGCGACGGGACGCGACAACGGTCGCGGGATCGGCGTGCTTCTGCGCGATCTCGCGGACGGCGGCGCCGCGCTGCTCCGGCAGGAGGTGCGGCTCGCGCGCGTCGAGCTCGGCGGTATCGTCAGGGCGGTGGGCGTCGGAACGGCGCTCACTGCCAGTGGTGCCGTGCTCGCCATGCTCGGATCGTTCACGATCCTGATTGGCATCATCATGCTCGCCGGGGACCAGTGGCTCCGGGACCGGTACTGGCTTGCGGCACTCATAGGCGCTGTGATCGCCGGCGGGATCGCCGCGTGGATGGCTCGCCGCGGCGCCGCGCATCTCTCGCCTCGCCGTCTCCTGCCTGACGAGACGGTGCAGACGCTCAAGGAGGACAAGGAATGGCTGAAACGACAGCTGAAGTCCGGCGCGACATCGAGATAACTCGGGAGCGCATGTCGGACACGCTCGCGCAGCTCGAGCACAAGCTGAACGTCATGGAGATCGTTCGCGATCACCCGTGGCCAGCGCTCGCCGTCGCCGCGGGGGCGGGTTTCGCGCTCGCCAACTCGCGCGCCGACGTCAAGGCCGCTGCGGCGGCTGTGAAGGCCACCGATGGCGCCAGCAGCAAGGTCGGTGCACTGCTCGATGACCTTGCCGCAACACTCATCGGTGGAGTCAGCACCGCGCTTTCGCAGCGGGTGGATGGTCTGGTGAGCGAGCTCAAGAGCGCACTCGGCGCTCCGACGAGCACGCACGCCGCGTCTCGTTCAACGGCGGATCGTCAGCTGGTTGGCTACGGCGAAACGTCCGCGAGGTCCGGGATGCAGGAGGTCGGCCTCGACGGCTCGCGCTCGAGCGCTACTCCTTCCGGCGCCCTCGGGGCGCGCGCGGACTGACGGGCAGGAGCTGGGGGTCAGGGGGCAGGGATCAGGGGGTGTCGGGGTAAAGGTTGTAGGAGAGAGCGGCCAACACTTCCTGCAACCCGTTCCCTGACACCCCCTGATCCCTGATGCCTGACCCCTAGCTCCCGAACTCATGGGCGACGGACTCGGAACCCTCCTTCCCATCCTTGGCGGCATTCAATGGATTAGCGGGCTCGTCCTCTCGGTCGCCGCGCTGAGGCGGGCTCGCGCCTTTGACCGGCGCGGGGGCCTTCTGGCGCGGGTCAGTGCCCGGCTCGCGATCGCCCTTTTCATCATCGCTGCGCTCGACCTCATCGTTCGAGCCTCGGGCGCAGGCGTCTATCTCGCGAACTGGCTTCCCCCCGATTTCAATCGCGACACCTGGCACTTGCGGGCGCTGCTCATCCTTTGCGGCGCTGCCTGGCTCATGCTGCTGATCGCCGGATCCGTGAATGCCAGCCTCGGCGTCGGGGAGCGGCGCCGATCCGCGGCCGAGGAGTTGAGACGTCGGATGGGAGGGCGCAGGACCCCGTACTGACGCCCCTTCCGACGGCCTGGTGTGGCACCGCCTCGCCGCCACCTGATGGCTCGCATCATCATCTGTGGCGCATCCGCGACACACGGTGTCGAAGTCAACCCCGACCCATCGGTCCCGCTCGCGACTTCGCGGTTCAACGCGCGTGCCCATGATGCCGATGGGCAAGTCCTCGGATCGCCCGCCGCGGCATCCTCGCAAGTCGTTGTCGGATCGGTAGTACAGTCTGGTCCCATACCTCGGTCTGGACCGGGGAAACGACCGTTCGAGAGGCACTGTTCTTACCAAGCGTGCCCGCGTGATTCCCGAGGCCGCGCTCGCAGGTTGGTGGGTGCTCTCCTTGCAATCGCCCTCCCCCGCCCGAGACGGGGTGTGTGGTCATGTGACATTCGTCGCTGCGACACGCACAGATCGGCGTTACGCCTTGCCGTCTCACCCGCTGCAGGTCCCACCTTTTATTTCCTAGGAGTTCTCGCATGAACCGCATGATGCAGGGCGTCCGCCGCTTCCTCCGCGAGGAAGAGGGCGCCGCGATCGCCGAGTACGGGCTTCTGCTCGCGATTGTCGCTGTCGGTCTGATCGCCATCCTCACGGCCTTCAGGAACGACATCGCCGTCTGGTGGAACGGAATGCGTGAGAATATCACCGCGCAGCCCACCGCAGCCGATCCGAATGCCCTGCCGGGTGGCAGCGGCGGGACGACCCAGTAACCTGAGTAAGAACGTCGGCTGGGCACCGAGATGATGCAGTTCGGTGAGGCACCGCTCGGGCTTCTGGCGGGCACAGCGTTCACGCTGATGCTCGCCAGTGCCTGCGCCTTCGACGTTCGTTTTCGCCGTATCCCCAACCGGCTGGTCGCCGTCCTGGCCGTCGGCGGGGTGCTGTATGCGTTTTCGTCCATGCCATTCTCGGCCGCTCTCCTACAGATCGTGGGTGGCGGCGCCGCTGGTCTCGCGATCTGGCTGCCCTTCTGGATGTTGCGGGTGCTCGGTGCCGGCGACGTGAAGCTCGCCGCCGCCGCAGGAGTGTGGCTGGGGGCTGGTGGCGTGGTGGAGGCGTCGCTCGTCGGCGCTGCCGTCGGTGGTGGGATCGCCTTCTGGGCGCTTGCGCGCAACGGCGGTATCGCGGCTGGAACAGCGCGGTTCGGTGCGTGGTTGGTGGCGTCACGCGCCGCCGGCGCGATTGGGCCGGAGCTGACGCCAAGGGAGCGACGCATTCCCTATGGACTCGCCATAGCCGCTGGTGCAGTGGTGGCGGCGTGGGTTCCCGGATTGATCTGGTAAGAGGAGCACCAATGCGCGCACGAACGTTGTGGCGAAACGAAGAGGGAGCGGCCGTGGTCGAGTTCGCGCTCGTCATGCCGATTCTGGCGCTCATCATCTTCGGCATCATCGACTTCGGGCGTGCGTTCTACACGGTCAACAACATTATCTCCGCCGTGCGCGAGGGCTCGCGATATGGAGCCGTGCTGCCGGCGCCGATGAGCACGACGGGGCAGCGAGAGATTCGCGATCGGGTTCGAGGCGTCTCGAAGCCGTTCGGCGGCGACACGCTCCGAGACGAGCACATCGACATCGAGTTCGATGGCGAGCTCGTGACGGTGCGCGTCGACAGCTTTCCGTTCCGTCCACTCACACCGATTGCCGGCGCTGTCGGCGTCGGAACCTGGCCGATTACACGGCAGGCCACGTTCCGCTGGGAGCGCGGCACCTAACGCGGATCTTCGGGCGCCAATCGTTCAGAGGGCGCCCCGGAGCAAGGACATCATGGCTCAGAGACGGTATACGGTCGTCTTCTACGCCGCCGTGTTCATCGCGGCAATGGCGACTTACGGGGTTTATCGCGTCCTTCAGGCGGCCAGGATGAGCGCCCGTGTCGCGACCAAGCCGGTCGTCGTCGCGGCGAAGGACATCCCCGCCGGGGCGGCGCTCGACAAGGCCTCGCTCGAGGTGAAGCAGTGGCCCGCGGTCGCAGTGCCAAAGGACGCCATGGCGAGCCTCGACGTGGCCGTCGGGCGCGTGGCGCGCGTGCCGGTTTTCGTCGGGGAGGCGATCGTGCCCGGGCGGCTCGCCCGCGCCGGAACCGCACCCGGCCTCGAGGCCCGCATCACCCCCGGCATGCGCGCCATGTCGGTGCGCATCAACGACGTGGCGGGCATGAGCGGTCTCGTGCAGCCGAATAGCCGCGTTGACGTGCTGGTCTCGTTGAGACATGCGGGAATGAATGCCAGCGAGGAAGTGGCCAAGCTCTTCCTCGAGAACATGCGAGTCCTCTCGATGGGCTCCCGCACGACGCGCGATGACTCGGGCGATCCCACTCCGGCGACCACGGCCACGCTCGAGGTTACCCCCGAGCAGGCAGAGAAGCTCGCCGTGGCGATGCGGCAGGGGATGATCCAGCTCGTGCTTCGCGGATTCGATGACACGGACAGCACGGACACCAAGGGCTCCACCTCCACTGAAGTGATGGCGCAGCTTCGCGACGCGAAGCCGGCACCCGTGGTCGCCCAGGCCCCGCCACGTCCGGCGCGCTCGACCCCTCGCCGTCAGCCCGAGGCGGAGCGCACGGTACCTCCGCCCGTCGCCGTGGCGCCGCCCGTCGCGAAGCCCGATTCACTGACCGTTCGCGTATACCGCGGTAATCAGGTTTCGCAACAGAAGTTCCAGGTCGATACGGCCAACGGCAACGGGACGCCATGAGCGTCTGCCCCGTCTCCTTCGCACGCCAGGAGCTCACTTGAACCGCCTCACCGCGATTCGGTACTACCTCACGTTTGCTGCCCTGACCATGCTCACGGCGGCGAGCGCGGCGGCGCAGGCCGTTCCTGTCACCCGCATCGATCTGCCCATCGGGCGGTCGTATCCGATCTCCACCACCGTCGCGATCTCACGCGTCTCGATCGCGGCGCCGGCCGTGGCTGACGTCATCGTCATCGGCGAGCGCGAGGTGGTCATCAATGCCCTCGCCGCGGGAGAGACGGACGCGATCATCTGGCAGGCCAACGGCACGCGTCAGCATTACCGCGTGTCGGTGCACTCGCCGGCCGACCGCATGCAGATCGCGCTGCACATCAAGTTCGCCGAAGTGCGCCGTGACGCGCTCCGTGAGCTCAGCGTGTCGGGTGCGGTCTTCGACAAGAACGTGAATGCGAGCACGGGGCTGTTCGATCCGCGAACGATCATCGAGGCGGACACGCTCCTCATCGCCGCTACCCGCCGCTTCCTGTCGGTCTTTACCGACTTCGGCACGGACCGGCTGGTCGCATGGATCGAGGCACAGGAGCAAGCCGGAAGGGCGAAGGTTCTCGCCGAGCCGACAATCCTCGCCGCGAACAAGGAAGAGGCGAACTTCCTCGCTGGAGGTGAGCTGCCTGTCCCGGTGGTCCAGGGAGGGGGCGGTGACGCGAGCAGCTCGCGCGTCACGATCGAATACCGCGAGTTCGGTGTTCGCCTCAACTTCCTCGGTGAGATTCTGAGCGATTCGCTGGTGAAGCTGCGCGTCCGCCCCGAGGTCTCGAGCCTCGACTTCGTGAACGCCGTGCTCGTGTCCGGCTTCCGCGTTCCGGCGTTTCGGACGCGACGCGTCGAGAGCACGATCGACGTCCGCCGGGATCGCAGCATCATCATCTCGGGAATGTTCAGCACGGAGGAGGAGCGGGTGAAGACCGGCATTCCTCTCCTGATGCACATCCCGATTCTCGGTCAGCTCTTCTCCAGCACGCGCTTCCAGAAGAACGAGTCCGAGCTGGTGGTGATCGTGACGCCGGTGATCATCGACCCGTTGCGGCCTCCGCCGGAGCACACGATTCAGCTCATTCCCGACACGACGCTTCCCGCACGAGAGGCGCTGGAGAAGCGGCTACCGCCGGGCGCACGGCCCTAGCGTGTCGATCCAGCGGAAGGCGCTCATCGTCGCCGGCGCAGCCGGCTCGGCCGATGCGGCGAAGGCCGTGCTGACGCGCTTCGGCTTCGGTGAGCCGAGCGCGTCGCTCGACGTCGGCACGGCGTTGGCCGAGCTGCAGCATCAGACGTACGACCTCCTGATCCTGCCGCTCCAGGATGTGGACTCTCTGCAGCTGGCGGCGATCGAGCGCGCCCTGCGCGCGGGACGTATCTCGTTCGCGCTCGGAACCGCGCCACGCGCGGAGCCCGATCTGATCCTCCGCGCCATGCGGGCGGGGATTCAGGAATTCCTGGTCTACCCTCCCGATCCGAAGGATCTCGCGACCGCGCTCGACCGGCTGATGCGGCGCGTGAGCGGCAGTGGGCAGCGTGGCGTCGTCTACGCGCTGTACAGCGGGAAGGGTGGCGTCGGAACGACATCCATTGCGGCGAATCTCGCTTATGCGCTGGCGAAGGGGCACAAGGATTCCCGCGTCTCCGTTGCCGATCTCGTCGTCACCGACGGAGACATCCGGGTCTTCCTCAACCTGAAGCCGGCGTACGATCTGGGCGATCTGGTGAAGAAGCTCGATCGCGTCGACGCCGAGCTGCTGTACTCGCTCATGAGCCCCTATCGCGAGGGGATCTGGGCGCTGCCAGGCCCCGACAATCCGGAGCTCGACGATCTGCTTGATGGCTCGACGATCAGCACGATCATCGAGCAGCTGCGCAGCCACTTCGCGTTCACGGTGCTCGACTGCGAGCATCACATCAGCGAGCGCACGCTGGCGGCGATGGACATCGCCGACCGGATTCTCCTCGTGACGCAGCTCAACGTACCCGCGCTGCGCAGCACGCAGCGCAGCCTGGCGATCTGCCGCCGGCTCGGCTACGCGAACGAGAAGATGTGCGTCGTCGTCAATCGCTATCAGTCGGGCGAGGTGCTGTCGCTCAGTGACGCGACCGACGTGCTCAAATGCGACGTGTTCTGGAAGCTTCCCAACGACTATCGCACGTCGGCGGGGGCGCTCATGAAGGGAATTCCCGTGGCGGAGTTCGATGCGAGCTCCAAGCTCGCGTGGAGCTATGGCCAGCTCGCGGCCAAGCTCGCGGGGGTCGGTGAGGTGTCTCGAAATGGTGCTCATCGCGCAGGCGTTCGCTCACTGCGCGCACTCCTCGGCATGAAGAAGAGGGCCTAACGAATGTCGCTCCGCGAACGTCTCACGGGCATCAAATCCAACGGTGGCAGCCGGATGGCGGCGCCCCCTCCACCGGCGCGCCCCGCAGCCGCCGAGCCGGTGACTTTTGGGGATTACGCCCCCCCGCCGCCGCGGGCGAAGGAACGCGCTTCCGGGATGTATACCGGTGGCCGCCGGACCGAGCAGCCCACGCTCAGCGCGGTCGAGCAGCTCAAGGTCGATCTGCACCGCCGCCTCATCGAGCGGCTGGACCTCGAGGCCCTCGAGCAGGTGAAGGACGAAGGCGAGCTGTCGCGGCAGATCCGCGCCGCCGTCGTCGAGTTCCTTCGTGCCGAGCAGACGCCCCTCAGCCAGACCGAGCGCGAGGAGGTCGTCGAGCAGATCGTCTACGAGATCATCGGACTCGGCCCGATCGAGCCGCTGTTCCGTGATGCGACGATCAGCGACATCCTCGTCAACGGCGCGCACGAGATCTACATCGAGCGGTACGGCAAGCTCACGCGCGTCCCGGCCTCGTTCCGCAACGACGCGCATCTGCTGTCGGTCATCGACCGCATCGTGAGCAAGGTCGGCCGCCGTGTCGACGAGTCGTCGCCGATGGTCGACGCGCGCTTGCCCGACGGATCGCGCGTCAACGCCATCATTCCGCCGCTCGCGCTCGATGGGCCGGTGCTGTCGATCCGCCGTTTCGAGGCGGACCTCGCCGTTCAACAGCTCATTCAGAACGGCACGCTCACCGAGAGCATGATCCGGCTGCTCGCCGGCTGCGTCCACGCTCGGCTCAACATCGTGATCTCGGGCGGTACCGGCTCGGGCAAAACCACGCTGCTCAACGCGCTCAGCTCTTTCGTTCCCGCCGATGAGCGCATCATCACCATCGAGGACGCGGCCGAGCTCCGGCTGATGCAGGAGCACGTGGTGCGGCTGGAGACGCGCCCGCCCAACGCCGAAGGGCGCGGAGAGGTCATCTCGCGCGACCTGGTGAAGAACGCGCTCCGTATGCGTCCCGATCGCATCATCGTTGGTGAGGTGCGCTCCGCCGAAGCGCTGGACATGCTCCAGGCGATGAACACCGGTCACGAAGGCTCGCTCACGACGATTCACGCGAACACGCCGCGTGATGCGCTGGCCCGTCTCGAGACGATGATTCTCATGGCGGGAACGGCGCTCCCCACACGCGCCATGCGCGAGCAGATCTCCTCGGCCATCGACGTCATGATTCAGATCGCGCGTCTCGCCGACGGTTCTCGCCGCGTCATGAGCATCACCGAAGTGACGGGCATGGAAGGCGATGTCGTGACGACTCAGGAAGTGTACCGCTTCCGTCGGCGCGGCATTACGGCGGAAGGTCAGGTCGTCGGTCAGTTCGAGGCGACGGGAGTGCGTCCGCTTTTCGTCGAGCGGCTCCAGGTCGCGGGCGTCGAGCTGCCACCACAAATGTTCGACGGGATCTGAGCGATGGACCTTCTCGTCCTCCTCGCGGTTTTCGTCGCGACCGTCGCACTGCTGGTCGCGGCGTACATGTTCATCAACCGCCGCCGGATCGAGGCGGCGAACGATGCGCTCTCCCGCCTCGCGACGACCGACGAGGAGCGGCGCGCGATCAGCATTCTGAAGGGGGCGCAGGCTGGTGGGGCGGGACTCATCGGCCGCCTCCTGACGGGGCGCTCGTACACCGAGTCGTTGGCGGAAGAGCTCCGGCGGACAGGCTCGGCAATGTCCCCCGCGGGCTTCGTGCAGGTGTGCCTCATTGCCCTCGTCTTGGGCGCGGGGCTCGGAACGCTCTTCGGGGGTCCAGTCTTCGCCGGGGTGTTCGGGGCGATAGGCGCCATCAGTCCCTTCATCTGGATGAAGCGACGGCAGCGGAAGCGCCTCGAGGCATTCCAGGCGCAGCTACCCGACGCGATCGACATGCTGGTGAGCGCGATGAAGGCCGGATATTCGTTCCAGGCGGCGATGAACTTCATCGGCGAGGAGACGCCGGCGCCGTTAGGCCCCGAGTTCTCGCGCTTCTACGATGAGCAGCGGCTGGGCATCGACGTGCGCTCGGCGCTCCTGTCGCTCCAGACCCGCGTCGACAGCATGGACCTCAAGATGTTCGTGACCGCTGTCCTCGTGCAGCGCGAATCGGGCGGGAATCTCGGTGAGGTCCTCGCGAACATCAGTGACATCATGCGCGACCGCTTCGCGCTGGAGGGGGAGCTCGAGACGCTCACCGCCGAGTCGCGCCTGTCGGCCCGCATTCTCGCCGCGCTCCCGCTGCTCGTGTTCATCGGCATGTTCGTGCTCAATCCGGCGTTCATGCGTCCCATGCTCCAGCAAACGGCCGGACAGATCATGCTCGTCCTCGCCGGGGTGTCGGTCGCGATGGGATATCTGGTAATGGTGCGTATCGCAGACATCGACGTGTGAGGCCCAACGCATGACGCTCGCGCTCCTTTTCCTGATCGCTCTTGGCGTGGCCTCGCTCGGGGTCGCGGCCTATACGTTCGTCGTCGATCGCCGTCGTCAGGCGCTGCTGCAGCGTGCCCTGGGCGTCACCGATGTCGAGGTGTCACGTCGGAGTGCCCTGCTCGGCGCGGCCAAGAAGAAGGAGCGTCGCGACAGTGTGCTCAAGCAGCTCCCGACCGGCCTCGAGAGCGCGAAGTACACGCAGAAGCTCGTGCACGCCGGATACGATGGGGCGACGGCGCCGGCGATCTTTTCCGCCGCGCGGTTGGCCACGCTCATCCTGGTGCCCACGGCTGTCGGCCTGGTCATGGTGAGCGCGCCGCTGCCGCTCCTGATGGTGATGGTGCCCGGTGCGGCGCTCATCGCGTGGATTCTCCCCATCGCCGTCCTCGAGCGTCTCGTGCGGGCACGTCAGGATCGCGTCCGACATGGGCTGCCAGATGCGCTGGATCTGCTCGTTGTCTGCGTGGAAGCGGGTATCAGTCTCGATGCGGCCATCCTGCGCGTCGCGAAGGAGCTGTCGTACACCTATCCAGATCTGTCGCGCGAGCTGCTCGTGGTCAATCGGAAGACGAACGCCGGCGTCACGCGTGAGGAAGCGATTCGCGGGCTCTGGAGCCGCACGGGCGTGGAGGATCTCCGCACGCTCTCGACGAGCCTGATTCAGACCGAGAAGTGGGGGACGAGCATCACGAAAGTGCTGCGCGTGGCGGCGGTGACGCTGCGTCGCAGGCGCCGCCAGCACGCCGAGAAGCGTGTGGCGCTCGCGCCGGTGAAGATGACCTTCCCGCTCGTGACCATGATTCTTCCCGCCCTGTTCATCATCATCCTCGGGCCGGCAGTGCTGCAGGTGATCTCCTCGCTCGGCGCGGCCGCACGATAACATGACCTTCGGGAGCGCAGGCGGTCCACGAATGCGCAATCGCCGAGGCGCCATCGTCGTGATGACGGGGGTATTCATCGTGGCGCTCATGCTGTTGGCGGCCGTCTCCGTCGATGCCAGCCGCATCTTCGCCGCGAGAAACGAGCTTCAAACGGCATCCGACGCGGCGGCGTTGGCCGCCGCCGTGGAGCTGCTGGATGGCTCTACCGGCGCGACCGATACGGCGCGTGCGTATGCGTTGCTCAACCGCGTCGAGAATGACTCCATCGATCCGAGCGCCATCGAAGTCAGCTATGGCGTGTGGCTGCCCGCGGCCGACACCTTCATCGTCGGGGGCGGGCCGGTCGATGCGGTGCGCGTCACGGTCAGCCACGAGCTCCCTCTTTCCCTCGCGCGCGTGTTCGGCGACTCGACCGCACGCGTGTATTCGTCGGCCATTGCCTGGACGTCGGCGCCGGTGAGCGACTCCCGGTGCGCGGCACCCCTCGCGGTGCCGTATGGCCAGTTGCTCGAGGTCCTCGGATATCCGGCCTGGACGAACGTGGATCTCACGGAGGACGACATTCGGCGCCTGCGCGAGGACGGGGCGCGCGATACCGTGTCCTTTCACTACGGACACCGGCAGCAGGACACCACTGACACCGACGTCGATGACGATGATGAGTATTTCCCGGTGGACATCGACTCGACGTGGCATCGCGACGACCCGACCACGCACGGTCGGCCGGAAGTATCGGGCAGCGATTTTCGGTCGTATGTGAATGGGTCACGCTGCAGTCGGCGCGTGATTCCCGGCGACACCATTCGCTCGGAGCCCGGGAACAAGGCGCCGAGTATTCGCGATGGGCTCAGTGACCTGTGCGTCGCGCGCGGTGGACAGTTCGACGGCACACGATGCACTGACGATGGTGCAGTGGTCGGCCTTCCCCTCAAGGTGATCTTCTGGGAGGAGACGCCGGATTGGCAGTCGAACTCGCGTGCACTGCTTCGCGTCAGGCTGCTCGGTGGATTCGTCGTCACTCAGATCGACGATCCGGAGGCAGCGGACCCGAATGACCGAGCAAAGCTGTACGGCCACTTCAACGTACGACGCGACTTCGGCACCGTGAGCACGGCGGCGACGCCTCTGCTACGCCCGGTGTTGGTGCGTTAGGCGCGAGCGTTATGCGACAGGGCGGGGGGGACCGCGAGCAGCGGCCAGACGTGACGACGCGCGACATCCTGCGCGATCCGATGCCCACGGACCGCGCCATTCTGTGGAAGCCGCTGCCCGACTCGTATCACCTGCTCGCCTCGATGATGCGAGCGACGACGCAGCAGGCCTTCCTGTTCGTGACGCAGCGCGCCTTCCTCCAGGTCGAGCGGCACCTCCGCTCCGCCCCCGACCTCGAGCTGGGTGGTTTTCTCGCCGGACAGCTCTTCGAGTGTCCCCGGACGCAGGTCCGCTACGCCGTGATCAATACGGTCGTCCCGTTCGCGGATGTCAGCAACGACGCCCTCATCTCGCGCGTGACGCAGGAGACGTTCGATGCGGTGCGGAAGCGGCTCGACAGGCATCAGCTGTCGCTGATCGGCTGGTACCGCAACGGGTCCGGACTCGGCCTCCAGCTCCTGCCCGACGATGTCGAGACGCACATCAGCTTCTTCGACCAGCCCTGGCAGACGACGCTACTGGTCCTGCCGGACCCGTCCAAGCCGAGGGGCGCATTCTTCACGTATGATTCGCGCGTGGGCCGGAGCTACTGCATCCCGTTCTACGAGCTCTTCGACTCGCCGCACGTGGACGTGAAGCGGCTGGATCGCACCTGCGTCACCTGGACGACATACGTTGCGGCAGAGCCCGTCGCGCCGCTTCCAGTGGCGGAGAAGGAAGTCGTCGAAGCGACGATCGCGCCCCCGCGGAAGCCCACGCAGGAGCCCGAGCCGCGGCAGCCCATCGACGAGTGGTGGGACGCGATCAAGGACCCGTGGGTGCGCCTGAAGGACGCCGCCGTCTCCACGCGCAAGCGCGAGGATGACGGGTCCCCCGCGTCCGATTCGTTGCCGATAAAGCCGGTCGTCCGGCCGCTGAAGATCGAGCCGCAGGAGAAGAAAACAGCGGCCGCGCGCGAACCGCGCGTGCCTGACGAGCGCCCATCGCGCGCGCCTGACGAGCGGCCGTCGCTGGTTTCGCCGAGCCTCACCGCCGCGCCGAGATCTGCCCGGGCACAGGCGGCGGCGCAGGCTGCCCCGTCGCTATCGCCGGTTGCGCCTTCGGCGGTTGCACCTTCGCCGGTTGCACCTTCGCCGGTTGGGGCTGCGACGCAGCCGCAGCTGGTGCAGGCGCCCGCAATGCAAGCGGCTCCCGTGCACCCCGCACCTCCGCTGCCGCCGTTCAGCCGACCCAAGGGAGCACCGCGCGAGCAACCTCAGCCAGCAACGGCGCGCCCTGTCCCGCGGGAAACAGCTCCCCGCAAACGGCCGGCTCCTGCGATTCCCATGTCGACGCCCTCGTCCAACGGCCCGAAGGTGGCCTTGCCGGCCGACTTCTACGAGGACGCCAAACGCTGGCAGCGCCGTCGCCGCATTGGGCTCGCCGTCGCCGCGGTGTCGTTCCTCGGTGTCATCGGGCTGTCGACGCTGCGCCCGCGCGTGAATCGTGGAACGCCGCCCTCCCCGACCGTCTCGGAGCCGGTCACGTCGAACGGGCTCACTGTCGCCATGAACGGGACGACCGCGTCGGTCGAGCTTTCCCTTGGCGCCGCCGTCGACTCGCTATCGGGCGCGTTGGCCTACTACCGCGATATCGCCAACGATCATCGCGAGGGTCTGGTGGGATGCCGCGTGCTCGACCGCGCGTATGCCCTCGTGGGCCGCGCGCGTACCCGCGTCGACTCCACGCGCCAGCAGATCGTGGGAGGCCTCACCGATGCCGACTCGATTCGCGTCTCGATGCTGGGCGCCGAGTTCACATTCGTCACGCAGACGTACCGCCGCTCCGGGTGCGCCGCCTGACTCGAGCCTGACGATGCCCGATCAGGTCGTCCGGAGCCACCGCGCGACCTCGCGCATCGTCGGTCGCTTCCCATACATCAGCATCCCGGTGCGGTAGATCCGCGCCGCGATCCATACCGCGATGTAGCTGCCCGCGGCCACGGAGATGAGGGCCACGGCGATCTCCCACCCCGCGACGGGAATGACCGCGATGCGCAGCGGCATGACAATGGGCGCGGAGAAGGGAAGCCAGGACAGGGTGTGCGCGAGGCCACTCGTGGGCTTCGAGAGAATGGGCGGGAAGAATACGAAGCTCGAGACGAGCAACAGGATGATCGGCATGAGCGCCTGCTGAGCCTCCTGCTCGCTGCTCACCATGGCGCCGACTGCGGCAAAGAGCGCCGAGTAGAACACGTACCCCGCGACGAAAAAGAGCAGCAGCACGAGCCCCATGCCGATCGTGACATCAGGGGGCGTGAACGACATGGCGGACGCGCCGAACTTCTCGAGGATCGCGGTCCGATAGCGAAGCAGCAGGATGGCTGAGGAAATCCAGACCGCGAACTGCGTGAGCCCGACCGCCCCTACGCCGATGACCTTCCCTCCTAGCAGCTTCCAAGGCTCCACACTCGATACGACGACCTCCGCCACGCGCGTTTGCTTCTCCTCCATCACGCCGCGCAGCACGGCCTGGCCGTAGAGCATGAGTGCCATGTAGAGCGTTACGACAATGACCAGGGCGAACCTGACGCTCACGGTCGCTGACCCGCCGCGTCCGCGATCGGTGATGCGCTCGAGCTCGAATGCGAGCTGGGTGCGCACGAGGGACGCGGAGCGGTTCGGCTCGACGCCGGCCATCTCCAGTCGCGTCTGCATCACACTCTCACGCACGACGCGACGAATCAGATCCATGTCCGCTTCCGCCGAGGCGTTGCGACCGGCGTAGCGCACTCGACGTCCATCGAGCACCGCGGAATCGAGCACCAGGTATCCCGTCAGCTCGCCGCGCACGATCTCGCGCGTCGCTACGCTCTCGGCAGGCGCGAGCTGGGCCGGGGTGAGCTCCTGCACGCGCGTGCGAGCCGTGTCGCCGATCATGCCGACACTCAGACCGTCAGCGATGCGGAGGCCAACCTGATGTCCGGTGGCGTCGAGCACGACGATCCGCGAGACCTCCTCGGATGCCTTCGTACGCCGCGCCATGATCGCTGGCAGGATCATGAGCGCGGCGAAGAACACCGGGCCGAAGATGGTGCTGAAGAGGAACCACTTGGTGCGCACGCGCTCGAGATACTCGCGGGCGGTGATGACCCAGAGCTTATCCATGACCGCTCATCCCCTCCTCCACGCCCGTCGCGCCCACCCGGTCGAGAAAGATGCGGTGCAACGAGGGCCGCACGAGCTCGAACCGCTCGATGGATGCTCCGGCCTCGATGAGTCGCGTCAGGAGGTCCTGCGCCGACGCTTTTGGCGCGAGCTCGATCTCGAGCATGCGATTGGAGTCGTCCCATCGCGCCACGAGCGCCGGGTCGCGAAGAATCGTCGGCACGCCTGCCGGAGTTCCGTTGGAGAGCACCACCGCCACGTGCCGGTCGCCCTGGCGAGCCTTCACTTCGGCGACCGCGCCGTCGAGAACCTTCTCGCCGCGGGCAATGATGCACACCGAGTCGCACAGGCGCTCGGCATTGTCCATCAGGTGCGTGCTGAAGATCACCGACTTGCCGCGCTGGCGAAGCTCGACGACGATGTCCTTCAACGCCTGCGCGTTGATCGGGTCGAGTCCGCTGAACGGCTCATCCAGGATCACAAGGTCGGGGTCGTGAATGAGCGTGGAGATGAACTGCACCTTCTGTTGCATTCCGCGAGAAAGCTCATCCACCTTCGCCTCGCCCCAATCTTTCTCCTTCGTCCGAAGGCCGAGTCGCTCCAACCATTGATCGATGCGGCGGTCGGCGTCGGCCCTCGACATGCCCTTGAGCTGCGCGAGAAACCGGAGGATCCGACGCACCTGCATCTTGCGGTAGAGGCCGCGCTCTTCCGGCAGGTAGCCGATGCGATCGGTGATCCCCGGCTTTGAATTGGGCTCACCGAAAATCCGGATCGCGCCCTCATCCGGGGCGATGATGTTGAGCAGCATCCGGATGGTCGTCGTCTTTCCCGCCCCGTTAGGGCCGAGCAGCCCGTACACCGACCCGCGCGGAACGGTCAAGGACAGGTCGCGGACAGCTACATGCCCGGTATAGCGCTTCCAGGCGTTTTGAACCTCGACGGCCGGGTTGGACATGGGGGAAATATAGGGTCAAGGGCCAGGGGCCAAGGGCCACGGGTGTGATTTCATGGCACCTCGCGCCACCAGTCGCCAAATTCGTTTTGCGCTTCTCGGCCCTTGGCCCATGACCCTGCCTCACGCATCCCGTCTTTCTCATCGACTGGCCAGCATCGTCGCGGCGATGCTCGCCTCGATCTTCCTCCTTTTCCTCGTCGCGCCGATTGCCGAGCTCGTCGCTACGGGGGGTGGAACGGGGCTTCGGAAGCTCAGCACCGATGCCGAGCTTCGATCCTCTCTCTGGCTCACGCTCGTGACAGCGACGGCGGCCGTGCTGTGCGGTGTGGCGGGGGGCACCCCCATCGCCTATCTCCTCGCCCGAAGGCAGTTCCGCGGTCGAGCGGTGCTGTCCGCGGTGCTCGATCTTCCGCTCCTCATTCCGCATCCCGTGGCGGGTATCGCGCTCCTGCTCGTGCTCGGGCGGAACAGCGCCGTGGGCGGCGCCGCGTTGGACGTGGGCATCCGCATCATCGGGTCTCCGATCGGAATCGCGGTCGCGATGCTGTTCGTGTCGGCGCCGCTCTATGTCAGCGGGGCTCGTGAGGCGTTCGCTCGCGTCGACCCCCGGTATGAGGCGGTCGCGCGCACGTTAGGCGACCCGCCGTGGCGTGCTTTCCGGCGTGTCTCGCTCCCGCTCTCGATGCGTGGACTCGTCGCTGCCGCCGTCGTGATGTGGGCACGTGCCGTGAGCGAGTTCGGCGCGATCGTGGTGATCACGTACAACCCCAAGGCGGCAAGCGTGCTGAGCTACGACCGCTTTACGAGCTTCGGATTGTCCGAGGCGCTGCCGGTCGCCGCCGTCCTTGCCATCCTGTCGCTAGTGCCGCTGACATTGCTGCGCGCGCTCCGCTATGGTCGGCCGGCCGCCGACACCGGGTGGGCAGGGGAAGGGTGATCGAGGCTCGAGGCGTCCACGCGCGGCTGGGTGCGTTCGAGCTCCGCGACGTGTCGTTCACCGTACCGCGAGGGAAGTACGGCGTGGTCATCGGGCCGGCGGGCTCCGGCAAGACGACGTTGCTCGAGACGATCGCCGGCATCCATCCCCTGCGCGCGGGCTCGATCGCGCTCGATGAGCGAGACGCCCGCAACCTGCCGCCGGAGGCGAGACGAGTAGGTTTCGTTTACCAGCACGGGTATCTCTTCCCGCATCTCAGCGTCGTGGAGAACATCGCCTACGGCGCGGCGAGCGCGGAAATCGCTCGTGAGACGGCGACGCGTCTGGGTGCGGAGGAGCTGCTCGGCCGATCGGTGCGCGGGCTCTCCGGAGGAGAGCGACAGCTCGTCGCCATCGCGCGCGCTCTCGCGGCGCGCCCCTCTATCCTCCTGCTCGACGAGCCGTTCAGTGCTCTCGATCCCCGCCGCCGCGTGCGGGTGCGGCGAGAGGTCCGTACGCTGCACCAAGAGTGGAACATCACTGTCCTTCAGGTGACGCACGATTTCACCGAGGCGGGCCTCCTCGGCGACGTCGCCATCCTCCTCGATAGCGGCCGTGTGCTGCAGTCCGGCCCGCCGGAGCGCGTGTTCCGCGAGCCCGCGTCGCCATACATCGCGGAGTTTCTGGGCGCGGAAAACGTGCTCGCCGGCACAGTGCACCACCTCCGGGACAGCGCGCCCGACTGGACGG
>DATFBS010000031.1:0-2734 GCA_035253695.1 Gemmatimonadaceae bacterium | reverse complement strand
CCCCGAAGACCATGACATGGTCGGGCGCCACCGGTCCGGTCGCCGGATCGACGATAATCGCCCCCGACAGCTGCGCATCGTCTCGCGTGCGGGTCGCTACCCGGCGGTTCATCGTCGTCGCCCAATAGTAGTAGGCGCCCGGCGCGTCGAGGCGGAACCTCACTTCGCGCGTGGCGCCCGGCGCTACACTCACCGGCTCGTCTGGGGTGCTCGCGGCAATGGGCCGAGAGACGAGCCCGTGCACGGTGAGCGCGCTATCCGAAAGGGAGTTGGTGATCGAGACGACGACGTCGGTTCCCGCGCGAACGCGAATCAGCGGCCCCGGGATCTGCAGCGGCCGTCCGACCTCCGCGAAGGCCAGCATCGCGGCGCTGGGACCGTCGGTGCCGTGCGGATACCATTGTCCAACGCGCGCGTCCAGGCGTACACGCAGGACGCCATTCTCGTGTGTGCCCGCCGCACGCTCGTTGTCATGTGTCTGAATGCGTTCTGGTGCCGGGGCATACCTAACGCCGCCAGCTGAGGTCGCCAGAATCACCGCGAGTATCGCGAGGGAGGCCTGACGCTGCATCGCGTCCTCCTGAGGTGGGACCCAACCGCCACCGCCGGGGGCCACGTCGACCCCGGTGTACGTGAGCTCTATTATATCCGAGCGGGAACATCGCCCGATAGATCACCAGCGCCGCCACCTTCAGGAAGGCGCCGCACCGTGCCTGCGTGCAACCATGGTCGAGCCTCCGGAGCCCCTGCGGCTCGCAACACTCGACGACGTCCCGGCGATCCGCGGTCTCATTGACGCGTCGGTTCGCGTGCTGAGCGCGGGGTACTACTCCGACCACGAAATCGCGAGCTCGCTGCGCTACGTCTTCGGTCCCGACACCCAGCTGATCGCCGATGCGACGTATTATGTCATCGAGGCGGATGGCGCGATCGTCGCTGCCGGTGGATGGAGCCGCCGCGCCACACTCTACGGCGGCGATCAGATGAAGGACACTTCCGATGCCGTCCTCGATCCCGCGCGGGAGGCGGCACGAATCCGAGCATTCTTCGTGCACCCGGCGTGGACTCGCCGAGGACTGGCGCGCCGCCTGTATGAGGCGTGTGCCGAGGCGGCCCGCGCCGGGGGGTTCCGCGAGCTCGAGCTCGTGTCCACGCTTCCCGGCGAGCCGCTGTACCGCGCCATTGGCTTCACGCCGATCGAAGAGCTCGTGCACGTGATGCCCGACGGTCAACGTCTACGGGTGATTCGTATGCGGAAGACTCTCGACGACTGCGGACTGCGAACTGCGAGCTGCGAGCTGCGCGCTCCGGATTGACAGCTCTTTCACGCAGCCGCTGAGTGGGCGTAGGTTCAGCTCGCAGTCCGCAGTCCGCAGTCCGCAGTCCGCAGTTCGCAGTTCGCAGTTCGCAGCTCGCAGTCTCCCTGGTCTCTCCCTCGCGATGGATCCTCTCTCCGATGCCCGGATCGTCGAGTCGTGGCGCAAGAACGCGGCGTCGTGGACGAACGCCGTGCGCGAGAACCAAATCGAAAGCCGGACACTCGTCACCAATCAGGCGATCATCGACGCCGTTCTCGAGCGGTCGCCTAACGTCGTCCTCGACATTGGCTGTGGTGAAGGATGGCTGGTGCGCGCCCTGGCGAGGCACGGCATCCGCGCGATCGGCGTCGATGTGGTGCCCGACCTCATCGAGCAAGCCGCGGCAGCGGGCGGGGGCGGGGAGTTCCATGTCGCCTCGTACGAGTCGCTCGCGGACGGCGAGCTCCGGATCAGAGTCGACGTGGCCGTGGCGAACTTTTCGCTCCTCGGGAAGGATTCCGTCAATGGCTTGATCCATCGCGCTCCGACGCTGCTCAACGAGGGCGGCGCACTCCTCGTCCAGACGCTGCATCCCCTGGTCGCCACCGGCGATCTTCCCTACGTCGACGGCTGGCGCCTGGGCTCGTGGGCGGGCTTCAGCGGCGAATTCACCGACCCTGCTCCGTGGTTTTTCCGCACCATGGAAAGCTGGGTGAAGCTCGTCACCGAGAGCGGGTTCCGCATCGTCGAAGTGCGCGAGCCGCTGCATCCGAAGACGCAGCGGCCCGCTTCAGTGCTCTTTGTGGCCGAGGTGGCTGGCTAGCGGGTTTGTCGCGCACTATCGTTTTTCGCTCACCCCTCCAAGAGCGGCTCACAGCGAGCGACTGGTGAACGACCGGTGACTCCCCAGACAACGCGTCGCGCGAAACGCGGGTTTTCAGCCAGGACCCTCGCGGCATTGCGCGACGACAAGATTCTCGGCATCCGGACCGGCACCGAGCCGCACCGGTTCATCGGGATTTGGTTCGTGATGATCGGCGATCGCGTCTTCGTCCGATCGTGGAGTCTCAAGCCGCGAAGCTGGTATCGCACGTTTCGGGAAGAGCGGCGCGGCGTGGTGAACGTGGATGGACGAGAGATCCCGGTTCGGCCCGTCTTCACGAAGAGTGAGCGGTTGAAGGATGCGGTGTCGCGCGCGTACCTCGAGAAATACGACACGCCAGGCTCGGTGAAATACGCTCGCGATCTCGGCCGCGCGAAGTCGCGGGCGACGACGACCGAGCTCGTGCCGCTGTGAGCTCACCGACACACCTGCCAACTCGACCCCGAGGCGGACGCCGCGTCGCCGGAGGCGGTACGCGTCTGAGCTTTCGCCAGGCGCAGGAGGGAGATCTCGGGGCAATTGTCGCTCTGCGCACGGCGACGGCGCGCGATTT
>DATFBS010000030.1:0-67362 GCA_035253695.1 Gemmatimonadaceae bacterium | reverse complement strand
CGGAGAAGAACCTCCTTCGCGCCGAGGCGCTCATTCGGCTCGGGCGCGCGCCTGAGGCGGTGCCGCTGATCAACTTGACACGCGTCGCGAACGGTGAGTTGCCACCAGTGACAGTCGATGGCCCGCCTGACGAGCCGGGTTGCGTGCCCCGCAAGATTCGGCCGAATGTCACGGGCCGACCCGCCATGCAGGGGCAGTGCGGCAGTCTCTGGGACGCGCTCCGGTACGAGAAGCGGATCGAGGGCGCTGGCATCGACCAGACGACGGCGTTCCTCGATGCGCGTGGGTGGCAGTCACTGCCCATTGGGACGCCGCTCCAGTTCCCGGTGCCCGCGCTCGAGCTCCAGCTGCGCGAGCAGCCGATCTACTCGTATGGCGGCGTGGGCGGGCCGATGAGCGCACCGGCGCCCGATGACGAGCGCTGCCCTGTGGCACTCGCGCGGTGCCCCTGAGGCGTTAGGCATGCGGTACGTGGCCGGGACGGCTCTCGCCGCGCTCGCCTGCGTCTCGGGCGGTCGGGCGGCGCTGCCGTCAGCGGAGGTGACGCGCGAAGTCGGCGTCGCCTCCGTGGCCGATTTTCAGCGGGGCGTTCCCGCGGTGCTCCGTCGCCATGGGTACGAGATCATTCGCAGCGACGGGCCGCCGACCCTCTACGTCGAAACCGAATGGCGGGTGCGTCAGCCGATGGCCGACGAGGCCGACCGCGGGGTCTCCACCGCACGGTCGAGATTACTGGTGCGTGGCCGCGCGCGGAACGACATCGGGACCGCGGAAGTGCTGTACACCGTGCACCTCACGGTCGAAACGTGGGTGCGCGTGATCGGGCAGGAGGAGTGGACGCGTGTTCCGGCGTCCCCGCAGGTGGTGGAGTCGGCGCAGGCGCTCACCCGAGAGCTCGCGATGGAGATTGACGTCGGGGCTAGGCGATACTGAACGAGGAACGAGGAACGAGGAACAAAACGAGGAACGAGGAACGAGGAACAAAACGAGGAACGAGGAAGCGTGCGACAAGCTGTGGTGGCGTCTTTCTCGTTCCTCGTTCCTCGTTCCTCGTTCCTCATTCCTCATTCGGTTGCCTTGCGTAGCTCCGCTCCGCCACTCCCAGACACGATCGTAATTCTGCGTCCGCCGCCGCCGATCGTGGCGCGCAGGCGCCGCGGGTCCAGGCGGCCTTCCACACGAAGCGGGAAATCACTCTCGAGCCGACCGTTGGGAAGCCGCGCATCGATCTCGCCCTCGAAGTTCGCCGGAAGTGTGACGACGACGTCGCCGTTCCCGGTGCGGAACGCCATGTCGGCGCTGCCCGTCAGTGAGGCCATGCGCGCAACGATGCTGCCATTGCCGGTCGAGGCGGACACCGGACCACTGCGCGTCGTCACGCGGATGTCGCCGTTGCCGCTGCGTGCGCTCACTTCGCCGCCGGCCTCGCTGACCTCGACGTCGCCATTGCCTGACGCGGCCGAAACCGGTCCGCCGCTCGATGCGACACTTATCGCACCGTTGCCTGATGCGGCATGCACGTCAGCGGTCGCGCCGCTGATCATCACCTCGCCGTTGCCTGACAACGCGCGAATCTTCACCCCTCGCGGCAGCCGGACCTCGAAGTCCACGCTCCCCTCACCATCGTGACTCCACCTGCGTGAGGAGCGAATACCCTCGGCATCGCACTGCGAGCCGTCGAAGTAGGCGCAGATGGTGACGTTCTCGCCGTCGCGCATCGTCGTGATGCGAAGCTCGGAGGCGTCAGCGCCGCTCTTGCGGCCGATGACTTCCACCTCACTGCCGGATGCGGCAATGACGCGGATGTCACCATGAGTCGAATGCACGCGGAGCCACGCGCCCGAAGGCACGCGCTCGTCGAATCGGAAATCGCGGTCCCGGTCCTGCGCCCGCGCCACCATAGGCATGGCGAGTGCAGTTACGAGGAGAAGAACGGCCTGACGCATGAACAGCTCCGTGAAGGTCGCAGGTATGACAGCGGAAGCGGGGGCGTGGTTTGAACGGCCGAACCAGCGACAGGAGGCATGATGCAGTTAGCCCTCGCTCCACGGCAACTACGCTCATTCGGGGCCGTCTGTCTACTCGCTGCGGCCTGTACGGCCTCGCGCGAGGGGCCTCCTGAGGAAACGGCTGCCGTGGGGAACACCGCACCGTCGCCATCATCGCCGCTCGTCACCACTGATCGACAGTCGTACCGCCCTCGGCGCACCGCCGAGGCGCTGGAGATCGACATCGTGACGACCTTCACCAATCGCACCAGCGACACCGTGCGGCTGCATCCTTGTGGGCCGAGCAGCCAGCCGTCGTTCTCGCTGGAAAAGTGGGTGGACGGTGCGTGGAAGCCGGCCTGGGGTCAGGCGTGCCCGGCGATCCTCATGCTCGATCCACCGAAGGTCGCCCCCGGCGCCTCGCGCACCGACACCGCCAGGGTGCGGGCGATGCTCGCGCCCAACGCGATGCCCCGGTTCGAGGTCGACCCGATCGGCGGCAGCTATCGGGTCGTGTATGCGCAGGCGTACCGGTCGTGGCGCCCTAACGAGGGTCCCGGCGAGCTACTTCCGCTCGAGCAGCGAGTATCGAACACGTTCCGAATCGAGGAGTGACGAAGTCACCTCGATCACCTCGACGACCTGAACACCCCGGACAACCTAACCAGAGGACGAACACATGGCTCAGAATCAGAAGATCACGTGCGAAGCCTGCGGCACCGAGTTCGAGACGCGCGAACAGCTCGACCAGCACAACCGGCGCGAGCACGCCCACGAGGCGCAGCCCAGATCACCGTTGTCGACGGAGACGTCATCGCCCCGCCGCGAGGACCGCACGTCCGGGCCTGAGTCAATCGAGTGACTCGAGGTGGTCGAGGGTGTCCAGGTAGTCCAGGTGGTCGAGGCACTTCGCCCTGATCATCTCGATATCCTGGACACCCTGGACGCCCTGGACCACCTGGACTCCCTTGCTTCTCGCCCTCGCATTTCTCGCCCTCGCGAGCGCTCCCCAACAGATCGTCACGCCCGGTATCGAGCAGTTTCTGGCCGACGTTCCTGCGGCCGTACGCGGCAAGCGTGTTGGTCTGATTACCAATCACACCGGCGTCGACTCGCGCGGCATCAGTAGTATCGACCGCCTCTTCGCCTCGCGGGATGTGAGACTGGTCGCGCTCTTCGGCCCCGAGCACGGACTCCGGGGCACCGCGGCCGATGGCGCAAAGATCTCGTCAGGGGTCGATCGAAAGACCGGCCTGCCGATCTTCTCGCTTTACGGTGACGTGCGCCGACCCACGCCGCGGATGCTCGCCAATGTCGAGGCGCTCGTGTTCGACATGCAGGACATTGGCGCTCGACCCTATACGTACATCTCGACGATGGGGCTCGCCATGCGCGCCGCGAAGGAGAAGGGAATTCCATTCGTGGTTCTCGACCGGCCCAACCCGATCGGCGGGCACATCGTCGAGGGAAGCATCCTCGACACGGCGTTCCGGTCCTTCACCGGGATGTATCCGATCGCGCTGCGCCACGGCATGACGACCGGGGAGCTGGCCCGCATGTTCAACGACCGCTTCGACATCGGCGCTGAGCTCATTGTCGTTCCGATGATTGGGTGGAAGCGCAGCACGTGGTTCGATGAAACCGGGCTGCCCTGGATTCGTCCGTCGCCCAACATTCGCCGCCTCGAGACGGCGATCCACTATCCCGGAACGGTCTTCATCGAGGCGACGAACCTGTCCGAGGGGCGGGGCACCGATCGTCCGCTCGAGCAAGCCGGCGCGCCCTGGCTTCGCGCGCGAGAAGTCGCCGACGCGATGAACGCGATGCGTCTTCCCGGCGTGCGCTTCGAGGCGACGCGCTTCAAATCGGTGAGAGGCACGGCGAAGTACGGTGGCGTGGCGGTCCCCGCCGTTCGCTTCATGCTGACCGACCGTGAGGCATACCGACCAGTCCGAAGCGCACTCCTCTTCATCGACCTCGTGAGGCGCATGCACCCAGGCAGGTTCCGCTGGCAGGAGCGCGGCGCGGGCGTCGACCGCCTGGCCGGGACCGATGCGCTCAGAAGCGCAATCGGGGAAGGACGCCTAACGGATTTGCTCGACGCGTGGGAAGTCGAGGCAGCCGAGTTCGCCGCGCTGAGGCGGGAATTTCTTCTGTACGAATGAGGAACGAGGAGCGAGGAAGCGCTGACGAGACCTTCGTCGCGACTTCCTCGTTCCTCGCTCCTCGTTCTGCTCTTAGGGATTGTCCGAAACGTTCGGATTGTTCAACCGCTCGTTGTTCGGCAACGGCATGCACGCCGTCGTTCCCGTACGTGTTCCATACGTCCCGCTGCCATGGTACGGCGTACCCGCGGGGGGCTGGAGCTGAATGTTGTAGCGAATGATGTCGCCGAGGTGGTGGCCCTCGAGGAAGAGCTCACGCCGGCGCTCTTCGATGATCGCGGCGCGAATCGTCGCCGGATCGACCGAGACCAGCGGACCCTGATTGCCGCGAGAGCGCACGTTGTTCAGGTGAATCAGCGCCTGCGCGGCGGTACCGCCCTCGATCTCCGCTTCGGCGAGAATCAGCTGCGCCTCCTCGTAGCGCGCGATCGGCATTGGCGTCGAAGCGCTGGCGAACTTCGTCTGCCGATAGCGCGGCACCCCAGTCACCGTGCGCGGCCCATTGGCCGGCGGAGGCGTCACCACGATACGCGGGTCGTTTCTCGCGACGTACAGCGTGTCGACGAGCGTCGCATCGGTATTCGAGTTGTTCTGCGCCCAGATGCGGTTCTCACGCCGGCTGTTCGTTGCCGATGCGGTCGCGTTGTAGACGAAGCCTGGCGGAATGAGACCCGCGTCGGCCTTCGCGCCGGCGAAATCGCGTTGGTTGAGACGCGCTCGCGCCCGACCAAGAAGCGCCGCTCGGCGAACGAGGCTGTCGCCGGGCGCCGTTGCCGCGAGAATGGCCTGTGTGAACTTCGCCTCGGCCTGGCCGAATACCGAGTCGCGGCTGATCTCGCCGCCATACGTGACCTCGCTCCCGAACACGGATGAGATCGCCATCGAGCAGAACCCTTCGCCGAGATAGATGCGGGAGTATCCGCCGATCAACGCCATCCGGGCGATTCCGCTGTTCCGGTTGAACGGCGCCACCTCCGCGTCCGACCACCCCTCGAGATAGCGCAGCACGCGATCGCTCGAGGCGCGCGCCGTCTGAAGAGGGAGATACGTGCCGATGCTCTGGCAGTCGAAGGCCTGATAGCGCCGATCCGCCGGCGTCAGGCTGCGCTGGTCGTACGGGTATCGGTCGGCGGTCTGGAGGCCGTCCTTCAGCTCTTCGCCGATGAGACCGCTCACGACGAAGTACGCGCCGGCCGCACATTCGAAGTCGGCGATTGCCGAGTTCACCATCAGCTCGGCGTTGCCTGGCGACTCCAGAATCTCGGCCGGGATGCGGCTCGGCGAATCGACGTTCAACAGCTCGTCGGGGTCGCAGGCCGCCAGCGATCCAACCATGGCGGCCAGCGCCAGCAAGACACCCGTGCGGGCGGCCGCGGTCCGCCGCCGTCGGTCAGTGTGTCGATAGATCATAACGAGTCTCGAATGCTCCATGTGAGAGCGCAGCATGACTGCCGCGCTGCGTTCTCAGAATCCAAGGTTGACGGAGACGACCCACTGTGACAGCTGCGGCAGCACGGTCTGCTCCCAAATGCTGTGGCTGCCGCCGCGCGTGCCGCCGAGGAAGAACGCCTCGGGCTCCAGGCCGCCGTAGTCGGTCCAGGTCTTCAGGTTCCTTCCCGCGAGCGAGATCGATGCACTGGACGCCCGCGCATACGCCGCCCACACGGCGGGCAGGGTATACGTGGCGCTGACCTCACGCAGCTTGGCAAAGCTCGCCTCGTCGATCAGGTAGTCGATGAGCGTGCCGCTCGACTGAATGGCCGCGATGCGGCGTGGATCGAACTCCTGGGGGTAGACATTCTCGCGGCAGCGGCCACCGAAGAACGCGCAGCGCACGCGCGTGTTGCCGTCGAGCTTGTGGTAGCCGTTCTTGAAATCGACCAGCGCAAACAGTCGGAGATTGTTCCACAGCGTGAACGTATTGCCCACCGCGCCTTCCAGATCCGGCGTGGTGCGGCCGAGGTAGACGAGTGGTGCGCTCGCGCATGCGACCGCTCCACCAGCTCCGTTGTCGCACATGACGTTCGTGGCGATGCCGTTGGCGTTGAGCTGGGCGCTCACGACGCGCTTCTCGAACCACGAGCCGACGGGGAATCCAACCTGGTGCCGGAGCGCGGTCGCCGCGGTCACCCACTGCCGATCGAGCGGCAGCGTATCGAACGCCGGACCAAGGCTGACGACCTCGTTGTCGTTGGTGGCGAGACTCACCGACAGGTCCCACTCCAAGAAGCCGCGCGAGAACGGCTTCGCCCGCGCGAGAAACTCGATGCCGGAGTTGCGGATCTCGCCAGCGTTGAACGGCTGCGTTCCGGGAATGCCGAGCGATGGCGGCACTTCGCGATCGAGGATCGCGCTGACCGTGCGCTTGTTGTAGTACGTGAACTCGAGTCCCAGGCGGTCGTTGAACAGCCCGGCCTCGAAGCCGGCCTCGATCTCCTTTCCGCGCTCGGGGCCCAGGTCCGGGTTGCCAATGAACTGCGCCGTAACTGCCGCGGCATCGTTCGGGCCGGTCGCCGGCGTGTACGTGCGAATGGCCGAGTATGTCGCCGGCTGCTTGCCGCTTTCGCCGTACGCGGCGCGCAGCCGGAAGGTGGTGAGGAACGGAAGCGTGAAGAACGGCTCCTCGCTCAGCACCCAGCTGGCGCTGAACTTGGGGTAGTACACGCGATCGAAGTTCTGCCCGAACGCGCTGTTGTCATCCGCGCGAACGGCCGCGGTGAGAAAGAGCCGGTCGCGCCAGCCCACCTGCTGCTGGACGAAGAACCCGAGTGTGGCATCGGCGAACCGATCCTCTCCCGTCGCGCGTCCCGTGGTGGTGGCATTGAGCGCCGTTAGGCCGGGAGCGGGGAAGACATCGCCCGTGCCGAACAGTGAATCCGTGGAGGCACGGTAGTATTGTGCGCCGACGGATGTCGTGGTCGATAGCGTGGGCGTGAGCGTCCACTGACCGGTTGCCGCGTAATCGGCCGTGGTGTACATGACCCGGCGATTCACGATTTCGATGTAGCCCAGCGCTTCACCGCCGAAGGTCGTGCTCCGCAGGGCATCGATGCGCGGTGCCCAGTCGCGGTTCTCCTCGGCCGTGCGATCGAGGCCCAGATTGAGTCGGTGGCGGAGCCAAGGCAGCGGGGTGTGCGAGAGCTGAATCCCGCCCGTCACGCGGTCCACGCGCTGCTCGAGATGATACAGCGCGTCGTACTGCTCGGGCGTACCGCTGTGGAATCCGCGGCGCACCGGGTCCGAAAGCGCGCGCGGGTCGGCGAGGACCACCGTCCAGACGCGACCACCGTAGCCCGCCTCCGGGCTCAGCTTCGTCAGGCCGTTCACGTAGCCGACGTTGACGCCGATGCTGACCTTGTCGCTGGGGAGCAACGTCAGATTCGCGCGTCCGCTCTGTCGCCGCACGGCGTTGTTCGCCTCGGCGCCCTCGCTGTTCTCGATGCCGCCGCCGACGTAGTAGTTGAAGACTTGCGAGCCGCCGCTGACGTTGAGGTCGATGTCGTGCATCTGGCCGGTCTGCCAGATGTTGCGTCCCGCGGACTTCTCGCGCTCGACGATGTCGAGCGTAATGACGTTCGCGGCCGGGCAATTGGTGCCTGCCGGCGGCGTGATCGAGCACTGGTAGTTCGTCCAGAAGCGTCCTTCAGGGTCGTCGAGGTAGTTCACGCCCGCCTTCATGTTCAGGTTCCAGCGCGCGCGACCCGACATGCCCTTCTTGGTGATGATCTGGATGACACCGCTCGAGGCCTCGGTGCCATAGAGCGTCGCGGCGGCCGGCCCCTTGATGATCTCGATCGACTCGATGTCGTCGGGATTGATGTCGTTCAGGCGTGAGATCGACCGAGAGCCGAACGCCTGGTTCGCCGGGCCGCTCGACGGATCGTTGTTCGTCCGAATGCCGTCGATGTAGATCAGCGGCTCGTTGCGCAGGGCGAAGCTTCCCGCCCCGCGAATCCGAATGCGCGAGCCGGTGCCCACGGCGCCAGAGGCCGGCTGAATCACGACGCCAGCCGCCCGACCGTTCAGCAAGTCCTGGAGCGATTTCACGGTGCCGCGGCTCGCCTCATCGGCGGCATCGATGCGCGAGACGGCGTTGCCCAGCTCCTTGCGTGCCGTGGCGCCCACGGTGCCGGTCGTGACCACTGCCTCGAGGTCGATGCTGCGCTCGGACAGGACGACGCGAACGTTCTCGTCGCCGACCTGCGCGCGCACCCGCGCTTGACGATAGCCGATTCGGCGCACGTCGAGCTCGACCTCACCGCTCTGCTGCTGCGGCAGCGTGAGACGGAATCGCCCCGCGGCGTCGGCGATCGTGCCGACGTTTTGCCCGACGACGGTGACCTGCGCCGACGCCACGGGCGCGTTGGTGCCCTCGGTGACGACGGTGCCTGCGATGGTGCCCTGCTGCGCCAGTGCGGGCGTGCTGGCGAGCAGCGCGACTGTGACCACCCAGAGGGCAGTTGGGCGCAGCCGCGTTCGCGATGATGGATGCAAGTGCAGACTCGGGAGTCGCATCACTTCCTCCTGCGGAGTGGAACCGGGGGAGACTTCGTCGAGCACGTGTGCCGTGGGCATTCCGCGCTCGCGCCGCGCCTGGCAAGCGGCCGCGCGCAACGCCGGGGAAAGGGTGAGATGATGCGCTATGCTACGCTCCGCGTAACGAGGTGGCAAGAGAGAGATTCGAGCGACGTTCGGGTGTACGGGTTTGGTGAGTTGTAGGGCGCTCTCTGGCCCGCAACACGAAACCTTCCCACTTTGTTGACATGCTCGTCCCCCTCCTGCTGTTCGCGCAGCTGCAGACCGCCGCGAACATCGCGACTCCAGTGGTGCATTCCGGACGCGAGGACCGCACGGCCGTTCGGCCTCCGCGCGCCGAGCTGTCCGTGAGCATCGACGGCGTGCTCGACGAGCCGGTCTGGTCGCAAGCGGTCATCCTCTCGGGATTCTCGCAGTTCGCCCCCGTCGACGGCGTCCCGGCCAACGATTCGACGCACGTGCTCGTGTGGTACTCGCCGACGGCCATCCACTTCGGCGTCCGTGCGTTCGAGGCGCACGGCGGCGTGCACGCGACGCTCGCCGATCGCGATCGCATCTTCGCCGACGACCATATTCAGATTCTGCTCGGAACCTTCGACGATGGTCGTCAGGCAACGGTGTTTGCCGTGAACCCCCTGGGTGTTCAGGCCGATGGCACACTCGTCGAGCAGGGCGGCTTGCGAGCCGGGTCGTTCAGCGCCGAGCAGGTTGCGCGCGAGAGCGCGGACCTCAATCCCGACTTCGTCTTCCAGTCGAAGGGCAGGGTTACGGATCAGGGCTACGAGGTCGAGATCCGCATCCCGTTCAAGACGCTCCGCTATCAGTCACGTCCTGAACAGCGGTGGGGACTCCACATCCTGCGACGCGTGCAGCACTCCGGCTACGAGGACTCCTGGGTGCCGGCAAAGCGCGATGCGGCGTCGTTTCTCGCGCAATCCGGTCACATCGAAGGGTTGAGTGGCCTGCGCCGTGGTCTCGTGCTCGACGTCAATCCGGAGGTGACCGCGCGTACCGTGGGCGGCCGCGCCGTAGATGGAACGTGGATCTCCGACACCGAGCATCCGGAGGCAGGCGGGAACGTCCGTTGGGGAATCACCAACAACCTGACGATGAACGGGACGGTCAATCCCGATTTCTCGCAGATCGAAGCCGATGCCGGGCAGCTCGCGTTCGACCCGCGCCAGACGCTCTTTTTCGCCGAGAAGCGGCCGTTCTTCCTCGATGGGAGCGAGCAGTTCCGGACGCCGAACAACCTGATCTACACGCGGCGCATCGTGCAGCCGTTAGGTGCCGTGAAGGTGGCGGGGAAGCTCTCGGGGACGGACATCGCGTTTCTCACCGCGGTCGACGACGAACAACCGAACACGCGGGGTCACCGCCCACGGTTCGCCATTGGGCGCGTCCAGCGCGATGTGGGCGCTCAATCACGCGTCGGGCTCGCGTATACCGATCGAGTGGTGGGAGACGAGTGGAACCGTGTCGCCAACGCGGATGCGCGCTTCGTCTTCGGATCGATCTACGACGCGCGCATCCAGTGGGCCCAGAGCTTCACCAACGAGGGCGGTCGTGAGTGGAACGCTCCGCTCTGGGACGCGCGGTTCGCGCGCAACGGACGCCGCTTCGGCATCCGGTACAGCATCAACGCCGTCGATCCTGAGTTCGTGACGCGCAGCGGATTCATCGGGCGCACGGGAATCGCCAACGCGGGATTCTCGCACCGCCTGACGACGCTCGGCGCGCGGGGCGCACTCGTGGAAAGCTTCAGCACCGAGCTGAACCTGCTGGGCACGTGGCAGTACGACGTCTTCACGCGCGGTGGCGACGCGCAGGACAAGAAGGCGCACCTCAACACCACGACGACGTTCCGCGGGGGATGGTCGTTCGGCGCGTCGCTGCTCGTCGAGACGTTCGGCTTCGATCCTGACCTGTACGCGAACACGTTCATCGAGGTCCCCGGCCCGGTGAGCGGGCTGGATACGATTCCATTCACCGGCACGCCGGACCTTCCCAACCTCGATTACGTGCTCACGATCGGAACGCCGGAGTGGAAGCGTGGTTCGGCGAGCGTCTTCGTCGTGTGGGGGAAGGACGAGAACTTCGACGAGTGGTCGTCGGCGGACATTCTGATCGGCACGCTGACCGGCGATTGGCGTCCGACCGAGAAGGTGCGAGTGAACGCGACGTACAACATGCAGAAGTACAACCGCCGTACCGATGGCAGCACCGTGCGAATCCGGCGCATTCCACGACTCAAGCTCGAGTATCAGATCGCGCGGCCGCTGTTCGTCCGGCTGGTGGGCGAGTACGACGCGGAAGACGTGGACGATCTTCGCGATGATTCACGGACGGGGCTTCCCCTGATCTTCCGGAACCCGGACGGCACGTTCTCGCGCGCGACGGCGTTCTCGACCAACGTGTTCCGCGGCGATTTCCTCTTCTCGTACCAGCCCCTTCCCGGCACGGTGGTCTTTGCCGGTTACGGAAGTGTCATGAACGAGCCGGAGGCGTTCAAGTTCGGAGAGCTGGAGCGCCGGACGGATGGGTTCTTTGTGAAGGCGTCGTATTTGTTCCGGCTATAGGTTGACGGCAAGGGTCAAGGGCCAAGGGCCAAAGGCCAAAGGGAAGGAAAGGCGCGGCAGCTTTGCTGCCGCGCTCATCTGATGAGGCGGCAGCGGCGAAGCCGCGCCGCCTTTCCTTCCCCTTGGCCCCTGGCCCTTGGCCCCTGACCCGCTTTCCCCTGTACGAATTCCGTAAGCCCTATTGCTCCCCAAGCACTCGGAGCCAACCCTTTACAAGTGTCCATCTTCAGACTCCGCCGCTCGTTACGGGCCCAGCCGCGCTCGGCGATCACCCTTGCGCTGCTCCTGTTCGCGCTCGTCCTGACCGCGCTGCTCGCGCAGCAGGCGCACGTGGCGGCGACGTCGCACCGCAAGACCGCCGAGCAGGCGCTCCTCGATTACGCATCGCTCGCGGCGTGGGAGTTTACGCGGCACGCTGAGGCGGATGTTCAGGCGACGCTCATGTCCGCCTTCGTTCCCTCGCTGCTGCAGCTCCCGGACGGCGATCCCACCAAAGGCAAGATCACTCCCGAAAATCTCGCCCGCGCGGCCATATGGCGCACGCAGTTCTGCGCCTGCATGGATTCAGCGCGATTCTTCTTCCGCTACGACTTCCGGGATTCGACGCTGGCCACGAGCGGGTTCGTGGTGTCGCCGGAGCTCGCCGCGTGGGTGCGCGACACCATTGCCGGCCATTTCACGGCGACCGAGATCGCGGGCGAGCCGGTGCGAACCGTGTACGGGTCCGTGGACGGGCGCACGGAGATGTCGATCGTCCTCACCAACGACGCGTACATCACCATCGTGGCGCGCGCCGCTGGCGCCCTGCGACTCCTTGGCTACGTGTTGACGCGCGACATGGAGGGACGTCCGGTCGCCGCGTATGGGTTCGAGAGCGATCCGGCCCATTTCACCAAGCCCGTGTTCAGCG
This sequence comes from Gemmatimonadaceae bacterium, assembly GCA_035253695.1. Lineage (GTDB taxonomy): Bacteria > Gemmatimonadota > Gemmatimonadetes > Gemmatimonadales > Gemmatimonadaceae > JAICNG01. The sequence continues at coordinate 55,184 of DATFBS010000030.1, read as the reverse complement.
AGATCGTCGCACGACAGGTGCTGCTGCCGCCGTCGCTGCTGAAGGGAGTGCGAAGTGATTCGGTGCTCTCGATCGCCGTCCACGATCCGGCCGGGGATGAAATCTACCGTTCCTCGGCCCGCTTTGCCCCGCGTTATGCAAGGGAAGACACCCTCGACCGTCGCTTCGGCAACCTCCACGTGCGTGTGGCGATTCGGCCGGAGCTGGCCGGGCAGCTCGTGGTTGGCGGGCTGCCGCGATCGCGCATGCCGATGCTCCTGGCGCTGTTCATTCTCACGTCCGGGCTGCTGCTCATCGCGCTCCTGAACCTCCGCCGCCAGCAGGAGCTGGCGCGGCTGCGCACCGATTTCGTGTCGAGCGTCTCGCACGAGCTGCGAACGCCGCTCGCGCAGATCCGCCTGTTCGCGGAGCTCCTCACGATGGACAAGCTTCGCTCCGACGATGAGCGGCGCCGTTCAGCGCGCATCATCGACCAGGAGGCGCGCCGCTTGACCTACCTGGTAGAGAACGTGCTCAACTTCGCGCGGTCGGAGCGCCGCGCGAATCGGCTGCGACTGGAGGATACCGAGGTCGCGCGCGAGATCCGCGAGGTGCTCGACACGTTCGCGCCGCTCACACGCGCGAAGGACGTGACGCTGCATGCCGAGCTCACCGATGGTCTCGTCGCGAGCGTCGACCGTGCCGCGCTCCATCAGATCCTGCTCAATCTCCTCGACAACGCCGTGAAGTATGGCCCACCGGGACAGACGATCACCGTCCGCGCCCGCGCGGCCGCCGATCGGCTGCTCATCGAGGTGATCGACGAGGGCGCCGGCATTCCGGCCGAGGAGCGCGAGCGCATCTGGGAGCCATACCACCGACTCGAGCGCGATGCGAAGTCCGTCGCCGGCAGCGGCATCGGTCTCGCTGTCGCGCGCGAGCTCGTCGATCTGCATGGAGGTCGCGCGTGGGTCGAAGATGCCCGTCCACGCGGTGCGCGATTCATTGTCGCGCTGCCTCTCGCCGGTGCCGTGGCGACGCCGTCACGGAAACCGGCGCCCGCTGAACCCGTGTCCATCTGACCATGACGCAGATCCTCATCGTCGAAGACAACGCGGACCTGGCGTTCGGACTCAGCACGAGTCTCGAGGTAGAGGGGTATGAGGTTGCCGTGGCCAACGACGGTCCGACGGGGCTCACGGCCGCGCGGGACCGCAATCCGGATGTCATCATCCTCGACCTCATGCTCCCCGGCCTGGACGGCTATCGCGTCCTCCGGACGTTGCGGGAGGAAGGTCGAGAGATGCCGGTGCTCATCCTGACGGCCCGGGGTGAAGAGGCCGACAAGGTCCTCGGCTTCCGGCTTGGAGCCGACGACTACGTGACGAAGCCCGTCGGCGTGCTGGAGCTGCTGGCGCGGGTGAACGCGCTCCTGCGCCGCGCGCGGGCACCGGAAAAGAAGGAGACGGCGAACGAGAAATTCGGCAGCGTCGAGATCATTCCCTCCTCGCGCACCGTCCTGCGCAACGGCTCGCAGGTGGCGCTGACTCCCAAGGAGTTCGACCTTCTGCTCGCCCTGGTGCGCCGTCGGGGCGCGGTCGCCTCACGATTCGAGCTGCTCAAGGAGGTGTGGGGGCACCGCACCGCGGTCATGACGCGCACGGTGGATATCCACATCCGCGAGCTGCGTCGCAAGCTGGAGGACAATCCCGCCGAACCCAGGCATATCCTGACGGTGTGGAAGGCGGGGTATCGGCTGGAGGCGTAAGGCCAAAAAGAGCTGCGAACTGCGAGCTGCGAACTGCGAACTGCGAACTGCGAGCTACGAGCTGCGAACTGTATGGTTTTGGTTCGCAGATCGCAGCTCGCAGTCGCTTCTTTACACTTCCATCATGGGCCGAAGCAAACCCTGCATCACTCTCGTAGTGTCGAACACGAAGAAACTTGAGAGTGACGTCATGGCCATCGCATTCACGGAGTACTCGTTGCGACGTGCAAACGACGAGTCATCCGACGGAAACCGTCAGTCTGGCGCCGCTTCGGGGCTGGCGTTCTCACCGTCCCTCGAGCGCGCCGCCCAAGCGCCGCTCGTACGGTTTGCCCTCACCCTCAACGAGCTCGAGCTGCATCGCGTCGTTCAGCTGCTTCAGCGTGGCGGAGTCGACATCTCGCGCGCGAACGTCGAAGAAGTTCGCGACGACGGCGGCACCGAGTCACCGCGCGACGAGGATCCCTCCAGCCTGAGCTTTGGCGCGATCGAGGTGAACCTGCCCGCGCGCACCGTTCGCCGCGAGGGGGCGGATGTGCATCTCGCGCCGAAGGAGTTCGACCTGCTAGTGGCCCTGCTCCGTCGCGAAGGCGCGGCTGCCTCACGCGAGGAGCTGGCCATTGAGGTGTGGGGAAGCGAAGCCGCCGCATTGGGCCGCACGATCGACACGCATGTGTGTGCGCTGCGCCGGAAGCTCGAGGTCGACCAGCGGCGGCCGCGACATATTCGGGTGGTGTCGAAGGTCGGGTACCGACTCGAGCGGTAAGGCGAACTGCGACTGCGGACTGCGGACTGCGAAGAAACCCCCGGAAGCACGACGCTTCCCGGGGGTTTGTGTTTCTTCGCAGTTCGCAGTTCGCAGCTCGCAGCTCGCAGTTCGCAGCTCGCAGTCCGCAGTCCTTTATCGGATCTCCGCCCGAATGACGAATCGCCTGGGAAGCGGTACTGCCGCGTTGTCGACGTTCGACAGCGGGGCCCACGGCGCTGACGTCGTTTCTGGATCGAGCCCACTGTAGTCGGTCCACGTCGCCACATTCCGCCCGGCCAGTGAGATGCTCAGGCGGGACGCTCCAAGGGCCTGTGTCCATGAGGGAGGCGCCTCGACTCGGAGGGATACCTCGCGAAGCTTCGTGTAGGTGGCATCCTCGACCGTCGTCTCGGTTCCCGGGGCCACCATCGCCTCGGCCTGATCGCGCAGGGATGTGCCAGGGTCGTAGAGCGCCTGGCATTCTCGGACGCACCGCCGCTGCATCGTCCCATTGCTCATGACGTGGCCCCGCCGGTGGTCGACCAGCGCGCTCAATGTCAGTGCGCCAAAACGGAAGGACGTTTCCACGCTGGCGCTGGTCGGCGGATACGCGGGCTTGAAGCCGCCATTCCGGCGAACAACGACTTCGCATGGGGCCATGTCCTCGAAGCACGGGTCGTCGAGCCGCCCATCACCGTCGAGATCGCGGATCGAAACGATGGGCTGAATGCGATGCGCCCCAAGCGGCCGACCGGACAGGACCCATTGCGGAGCGAAAATGAATGGTGGGCCTCCGGGCGCTTCGCCCAGCTCGGCGATGCCCAGGCCGCTCATTGACTCGTTATGATTGTGCGTATATCGCGCATGCGCCTTCCACGTAAGGCGAGACGTCTCGAGGATGCGCGCTTGCAGCGAGGCCTCGACGCCGCGGTTGAGCACCTCGATTCTCGCATAACGCGCCGTCGGCCCGCCCAGGAATAGCGCGAGGACATTGCTCGTGCGCTTTTTATACCAGGTAAGCGAGAGGCCGACACGGTCCTCGAGGATCGCGGCATCGACACCCAGCTCGCGCTCTCGTGTGACCTCGGCCTTGGGCCGGTCGGTCTCCCCGGCAATGGGAAAGAAGAAAAAGATCCGCGTCGTCTGAGGCACGTTCGCGACATCGCCCAGTGCGGCGCGCAGTCGCACCCGAGCGACCTGGTCGGGAACGTAGCGTCGAGCATCCCAGCTGAGAGAAAGGTGGGGAAATGCCGGGGCGTCCCACCGAACGTCGTTGACCCTCACCTGATCCAGGCGGACTCCCCCAGCAAGCTGCAGCCCCAGCCCGAGATTGAAGCGCTGGATCAACCCGGCGCCGGCGATCCCGGTTCGCTGGTTGATGGCGAACCCGCCTGCCTGCAAGGGCGCACCATTCTGCGTGAGAATCCGGACGAACTCTTCCTCTTGTTTCCAGACGCGGTGCTCGACGGTTACCGTCGTCGACTGATGCATTCCCAACCAGCGATACTGGGCTTCCGCGTCAAGGCGGACGTTCACGTCCCGGCGGCGCCGCTCCCCTCTTGAGTCGACATCGACGGGCTGTTGACTCACAGGACCCACGAAGGTGTAATCGAGGTCGTTTTCATCAATCATGCGCGCGCCGCCACTCGTCAGGCGTGCTTCGAGTCCCGACCGTGGACTCCATCGACCAGCGGCAGTTACTCCATACCGCAGGGAATGGTATGGCGAGACTCGCGGCTCGACGAAGCCGGGCCAGACGGTATCCGCCGCAGCAAGAAGGCCCTGACTCAACAGGCTCGGCTCGTTGAGCGACCGAAGGTCCGCGCTGCCACGCATCCAATGTCCCCGCACCGTCACGTCGGCATTGGGTGCAATCCGGATCCCTCCAGTCCCTCGCAGATGAACGCGCTGATCGGCGACCAACCCGTCCGTCGAGCCTTGGCGATCGAACGTTCCCCCACCACGCCACGCCACTCGCTCGGTTCCCGAAGCAACGGTGGCGGTTGCACGTGCGCCGAACGCCCTCTCGAACGGCGAGTCGCTTTCCAGCACGTTGCGGAAGGTGAGCGGTCCTGTTGGAGTGCAAAGCTCGTTGGCTTCCATTTGCAACGTACAGCGGCGAACGAGTGCCCCCGCGGTGTCGATCCCTGCCCGCGCCGCGTTGGTTGGGTACGTCACGTTCTCGTCGAGTGTGCTCACGGACGTCGCGACCTTGAACGAAGTCCGTTGCGCGCGCGGTGCGAATGACACGATACGAATGACGCCATTGCCCGCGCCGGTTCCATGACCGACGGCCGTCGCGGGACCGCTCAGCACCTCGATGCGCTCGACGTCCTCGAGCTCGATCTCGTCCAGTATTGGGGGACGCGTCCCAATGTCACGCATGGCCGAGCCGGCCACGTTGATCGGCATGTCGTCGATCAGCACCATCGGCGTGCTTTCCGCGATGCTCGCGGGCCCGCGCATGAACCACCGCATGCCGCCATCGCCGGTGCGCGCAACGTGGAGTCCCGGCACTCGTGCCTGAAGGAGCTCGCCGACGTTCCGGAATGCGCTGCGATCCAGCGAATCAATGACGATCACGGTCCGTGGACCCGGCAAATCCTGCTGGAGCGCGAGGAGCTCCGGGGGAAACGACGATGCGAGCGAAAAGACGCCGACAATCAACCACAGGCGAGAAGGCATTGCAGATACGAAGCGGGAGTCGTTGGAGGGGGCGCACAACATACTACGCGCGTCATGTACCTAACAAGACACCGGGTCCAGCTAGCTTCTCGCGATCTCCACGATCACCGAATGCGGCTGACCGTCGTCAACGAGTGGAATGTCGCCGGCGTCGACGCTTCGGCCATCGACGGTAACGCGAGTCGCCTCTCGAGGAGCGCCGCGCGTGATCCTTACCTCGATCGTGTACCGGCTCGACCCGTACCGATACTCGATCGTGAATCCCGACCAGTCGCTCGGCACACTCGGCTCGATCCGCAGCGTGTCGCCCGTCTTGCGGAAGCCAAGGATGGCTTCGAGCGCGACACGATACATCCAGCTCGCCGAGCCCGTGTACCAGGTCCAGCCGCCGCGCCCGACATGTCCCTCCGCCGTGTAGACGTCGGCGGCGACGACGTAGGGCTCCACCTTGTATGTCGCCACGCCGGCCGCGTCCCGTGCATGCGACAGCGGGTTGATCATCTGCCAGAGCGGAAACGCGCGCCCGTCGTTGCGCATCATCGCCGTGGCGAGCACGACCCATAGCGCAGCGTGCGTATACTGGGCGCCATTCTCGCGCACACCGGGAAGATATCCTTTGATATATCCGGGATCGTTCGGGGTCTTGTCGAACGCTGGGGTCAACAGCTTGACGATGCCGTGGTGGTCGTCGACGAGGTGCCGCTCGAGCGAGGCCATCGCGGTCTTCGCGCGCTCGGGATCGGCAGCCCGGGAGATGACGCCCCACGTCTGCGCCAGCGAATCGATCTTGCACTCATCGTTCGCCTCTGAGCCGAGCGGCGTGCCATCATCGAAGTAGGCGCGGCGATACCACGCTCCATCCCACGAGGTTTCCTCGACCGCGGCGACGTACTCCTTCGCGGTCGTCTCGAGCCACTCCCATACGCCGGCATGACCGCGGTCGCGCGCGTACGCGGCGAACGATCGCATGATCGTGGCCAGGAACCAGCCCATCCAGACGCTTTCGCCCTTGCCCTCGATGCCGACGCGATTCATCCCGTCGTTCCAGTCGCCGATCCCGATTAGCGGAAGGCCATGCTCCCCTTTCGTCGCCGCCCGCCGGAGCGCGCGCAAACAGTGCTCGTAAATCGTGGCGTGCTCGGACGAGACGCGCGGGAGATCGAAGACCTCGTGCTCGTCAGGCGCGAGCGGCCGCATCTCGAGAAACGGGACGCTGTCGTCGAGCACACTCGCGTCGCCGGTGACGCGCACGTAGTGGTCGACGACGAGCGGCAGCCAGGCGAGATCGTCGGAGAACCGAGTGCGGATCCCGCGCCCCTCGGGGGGATGCCACCAGTGCTGGACGTCGCCTTCGACGAACTGACGCGATGCGGCTCGAAGAATGTGTGCGCGGGCGATTTCCGGCTCGCTGTACACGAGCGCCATCACATCCTGGAGCTGATCGCGGAACCCGTACGCGCCGCTCGACTGGTAGATCGCCGACCGCCCCCAAATCCGGCACGCCAGCGCCTGATAGAGGAGCCATCGGTTCACCATCACATCGAAGCCGGGCTCCGGTGTCTTCACCGTCACCGCCGAGAGGAGCCGATCCCACGAGGCGAGCTGACGGTCGAGCTCGGCCGTCGCGTGTTGTGGCGTGCGGTGCCGCCCGACCAGCTCGCGTACGGCTGCTTCGCCATGGTCGGCTCCGAGGAGGGCGATGATCTCGCGCGTCTCACCCGCCTTGAGGTCGATGACACATTGCAGCGCGGCGCAGGGATCGATGGCGGCGCCCGCCGTCTCGTGGAGCAGCGCTCCACGCTCGCGCAGCGCCGCAGGATCGGTCGCATCACCGTGGCGTCCCAGAAACTCCCGACGATCGGCCGTCCAGGTGTGCACGCGCTCGCTCAGCGCGGCGAACGCCACCATCCCCGCGAACTGCGGGTCCGTCGTATTGCGCGCGAGAATGGCACCCAGCTTCCGGTCGTAATCGGTGACGACCTGGTGCTGCGTATGCTCGCGCTGCACGCCGAGCGTCCACTCGGCGAAATACGTGATCGTGAGGCGCTTCTTCTTCCGTCCTCGATTGGTCAGCCGCAGGCGCGTAATCTTTACCGGATCGCGCTCGGCAACCCCGACGTGCATCACCGATTCGATTTCGCGGTGCAGGTGCTGGAAGGTGCTGAAGCCTGCGCCATGGGTCACGACATACTCGGTATCGTGACGGATCGGGGTGGGCGTCGGCGTCCAGAGCGCGCCGCTGTCTTCCTCACGCAGATAGAGGATCTCACCGGGGGTATCGCTCACCGGGTCGTTGTACCACGGCGTGAGACGGAAGTACTGCGAGTTGTCGACCCACGCGCAGCCGCCCCCCGCCTCGGTGATGCAGCAGCCCGCACGCTCGTTCGCGATCACGTTCGCCCACGGCGCCGGCGGCAATGCGTCGCCGCGCAGGACCATGCGGTAGTTGCCGCGGTCGTCGAACCCGTGCTCGAGAGCGGGAGGCGCCTGCTGCGGTTTTTGCGCCGGGCGAACCGCATATTCGGCGCGCGCAGAGCGCACCGCCGTCGCCTCCCGCACCCCGGTCTCCGGCAGATCGAGAACACTATCGAGCCGCGTGCCATCGCACCGCACGTGCACGCGCGCCACGCCGCGCAGCACCGTCCAGTCCTCTTCGCTGATGAGATCGCGCCGGCGGATGTGCACGCCGCCGGCGCGGTCGACGAGCCCCGCCTCGGGGGACGACATCACCGTCGTCGTGATGGCGTCGTTGAGCTCCTGCAGGTACGACGCGGGACGGGTGTTCACGAGAACGAGATCGAACGTCATCCCCTTGAGCCGGAGGTACTGATGGGCATCGAGCAGCTGCCTAACCGTCGGCAATCCCTCCGGGGCTTCGATCATGGCGAGGAGGATGGGCCAGTCACCGGACACTCCCATCGCCCAGAGCGCCGGGAGCGAGGCCCTCGAGGAGGTCGTCACGGGTGGTGACGGCCGCAACGCGGGGTGCCCGTGCAGCAGATGACCCGCCAGCTCCTGGTACAGCGCGGCATCGGCCGGGGTAATGCCCAGATCGCGGAGCTCCACCTGCGTGCGCGTCCATGACAGATCGAGCGCACGCTGTGCCGCATACGGCTCATCGTAGCGGTCGACGAGCTCGATTGCCCGCTCGCGGGTCTCGGCCATCAGGGTGGTGAACGCGACGCGGGCCGAGCCACCGGCCGGAATCCTCACGCGCACGCGCAGGGCGAAGATCGGATCCAGAACCGCTCCAGTCGTGTTCGCCAGCGGACCGGGAGCATCGAGCGCCGCCGCAGTCCGCGTGTTTCGGCCGCGTCCGATGAATCGTGCCCGGTCCGTTTCGCAGGTGATGGCCGATCGCAGGTGCGACTCCACCGCGAGCACGTGGGCGCCCCAGAGCGTCTTTTCGGTCGAGCCTCGTGGGCGGCGGCTGGCCAGGATCGCCGAATGCTCCGGACGCCATTCCGTCTGCACGAACAGGTTCGCGAATGCCGGGTGCGCACGGTCGCCGTCGATCGATCCGATCACCACCTCGGCATAGCTGGTCAGCTCGACCTCCCGGTCGTCGCTCGACCGGTTGGTCACGATCACACGGCGCACCTCGGCGCCATCGTCAGGCACGACCGCGATTTCGGTGGTGGTCTCGAGATCGCCATCCTGACGATGGAACATCACGCGGTCGAGCGCGAAGACCGCGCTGTAGCTGTCGGCGGGCGCGGCGAGAGGCTGATGACTGACCGACCAGCTCGATCCCGTGCTCAGGTCGTGGACATAGCAGAACTGTCCGTAATGATCGCGCGTCCCGTCGTTCCGCCACCGTGTGACCGCCAAACCGCCCGCGCGCGAATATCCGCACCCTGCCGTCGTGACCATGATCGCATACGGCACGTTGCCGAGGAGCGCAATCCGCGGCTGCGGCGACTCCGGCGAGCTGAACTCGCGCACTGCTGGGCGCTCCGATTCCCCGGGCGTTCGCACTCCTTCGACCTGTGGCTGCTGCGCCTCCTGCCAGACGAATCGCCGCGGAATGCGCTCGAAGAGCAGCAGCTCGGCCGCTCGCACCATCGGATCGCGATGAAAGCGCTGCTGCCAACGCACGTGGGTCAACATGTTCGCCAGCGACGCGAGGCCCATTCCCAGGTGATGCGCCATGAATGCGCGCACGGTGGCGAACCGCGATCCTTCCGGACGTGTCCAGTCGAGCGCATCCCGGAACCCGTAGGGACCGAGCGCGCCCAGCTCCTCGAGGGCCGCGGCGTTGCGGAGGGCCGCGTGTGGCTCGACGTGCATTGCGAGCAGCGTGGCGTACGGCGCGACGACGACATCCTTGGCCAGACCGCGCTTGAGCGCGAGATCAGGAACGCCGAATGCGCGGTACTGATACGTGCCGAGCCGGTCTCGCACATTGTACGCCGATTCCGAGATGCCCCAGGGCACCCCCCGTTCGTGCGCGTACGTCATGTGCCGGCGGACAGCGCCTTGGTACGTCTGGTCGAGCAGGGTGAACGGATACGAGCGCATGACGAGCAGCGGCATGAGGTACTCGAACATGCTGCCACTCCACGACACGAGTGCCGTCGCGCCGGACCGCTGCGTGAGCGTGCGCCCGAGCCGGAACCAATGCTCGACGGGAACGTCGTTCTTGGCGATGGCGATGAAGCTCGCCAGTCGCGCTTCGGAGGCGAGGAGATCGTAGAACGAGTTGTCGAGGCCACCGCGGGAGACATCGTATCCGATCGAGAACAGCTTCCGTCGTTCATCGAAGAGGAATCGGAAGTCCGTCTCCATGGCGTAGTCATGCGCGCGATTCGCCAGCACGCCGAGCCGGCCGACCTGCTCGGACAGGTGGGCCGATTGGGAGAGCAGCGTGTCGATGGGCGCGCGCAGCGAGGACGGCTTTGCTCCCAGCGCGGCAAGCTCGCCGAGATGTCGCTCGGTCAGTGCCGTGGCCCAATCGAGCCACGCGACCGCTTTCGACAACGTTTCGCGGGAGGCGCCAGCTCGACGCAGCGTGTCGGCGGTATCGCGCGTCTCCCGAACGACGCGCTGCAACAGTGGTGTGGGGTCCTCGGCCGTGCCTTCCCGACCGATGGTCGCGCGAAGCGTGCGTGCCCAGCGCGTGGCGTCCGTTACCGCGCGCCACGCCACCGGGTCGCCCACCCGGCCGGCGGCGAGAGGCTCCTTGGCGGCATCCTCGGCGAGCGTCAGCGCGGCCTGCAGCGCTTCGGACACGCGTGTGTCGACGATCGGCTCCTCCGACACGTGCAGACAGGCCTGCTTGAGCGCCAACATGCACCCGGCAAGGTTGCCGCTGTCGACGGTAGAGACGTACGCGGGCTCGAGCACGCGAAGGTCGTTCAGCTCGTACCAGTTGTAGAAATGGCCGCGAAACCGCCGCATGCGCTCGAGGGAGCGGAACGCCGCTTCGAGCCTGTCGATCATCTCGCTGCGCGTGATGAATCCGAGGTCGTAGGCGCTGACGATGGAAAGCAGCTGCAGCCCGATATTCGTCGGTGACGTGCGCGATGCGACGACCGGTTCCGGGTCCTCCTGGAAGTTGTCGGGCGCGAGTCCGTGCGTCTTCTCGGTGACGAACTGCTCGAAGAAGCGCCAGTGGAGGAGGGCATAGCGCATCGACTGCGCTCGCTCTTCCGGCGTGAGACGCAGCTCGCGGCGCACCGCCGGCGCACTCAACCCATGCGCCACGTGAGGAGCGCCGACCCATCCCGCCACGAGGGGAAGCGTCGCGACGAGAAAAAGAATCCAGGCGCCCGCGTCGCCCCCCGATCGCGCGGCCGCGAACGACGGTACGTACGGCGGCATGCCGACCGCGGCGATGACCAGCACGGACGCGGTGATCAGTGCCGCAATGACGACCGCGGAGCCCATGCGCTTCCACACCTCGAGTCGAGTCCGCGACGTCGCCCGCTCGATCTGCGAGGCCGTCTGCCACTCGAGCAGGTCTCGATGCGAGACCACGAGCCGCCACAGGGTACGGATGATCGCATCGGCCGACACGACCGCCTGATGCGGCAGGAACACGAGCGCGAGCCCCAGTTGATGGAGACTCATCACCGCGTCGCGTCCGACCGCCGCGTAGTACGCGCGCCACGAGGTGCCCCTCGGCGGACGTACGACCGAGAGCAGCGTGGAGAACACCCAGGGGAAGGCAATCGCCGTCACGCCAACGACCGTCCAGAGCCACGGTGAGCCCGGGAGTGCGATCCAGCCGAGCAGCAGCAGCGCGAGCTGCGCGATCTCGAGCGTCGAGCGGCGCAGGTTGTCGAACATCTTCCACCGCGACATCCCGCTCAGGACATTCGGCGCTCGCCCCTGCGAGGTCGGGACGCTCGGCAGCAGCCAGGGCAGGAGCTGCCAATCGCCGCGAATCCAGCGATGCTTGCGACGCGTGTACGTCAGATACCGCGTCGGATAGTCGTCGAAGACTTCGACGTCGGTCACCAGTCCCGCACGGGCATGCGCGCCCTCGATGAGGTCGTGGCTGAGCAACGCATTCTCGGGGAACCGGCCGTGCGTCGCGCGCTCGAACGCATCGACATCGTAGATGCCCTTGCCGGTGAAGCTTCCCTCGCCGAACAGATCCTGGTACACGTCCGACACGGCCGTCGTGTAGGGATCCACACCGGGATGGCCGGAGTGTATCGCGGCGAAGCGTGAGCGGTGCGCGCTCGTCAGACTCACGCCCACGCGCGGCTGGAGGATGCCGTAGCCCTCCACGACCACCTCTCGCGATTCGTCGAACACCGGGCGGTTGAGCGGATGCGCCAGCGTGCCGACGAGAATTTGCGCGGCGTCGTGCGGGAGGACGGTGTCGGAGTCGAGCGTGATCACGAAGCGTGTCGCGCGAAGCGAATCGCCGTCTCCGACGATCGTCGCGAAGGCGTCCGGTGCACCTCCGCGAAGGAACGCGTTGAACTCGGCCAGCTTTCCTCGCTTGCGCTCCCATCCCATCCACACTCTCTGCTTCGCGTTCCACTTCCGGGGACGGTGAAACAGATAGAACACATCATCCGCACCGCCGGCGTAGCGCATGTTCAACTCACGAATGCCTTCGCTGGCCGCCGCGACGATCGCGTCGTCGCCGGGCAGCGTTTCGCTCGCCGCGTCGGTGAAATCGGAGAGGATCGCGAAGTGCAGTCGCGGGTCGCGATTCGCGAGGTACTGGATCTCGAGGTGCTCGAGGGCCTCGCGCACCGCATCGGTCGAGGGCAAGAGCGTCGGCACGACGACCGCGGTGCGGTATTCGGGGGCGATCCCATGCTCACGCATGTCGAGCTTGGGGATGATGCGCGGCGGGACGATCCAGGTGACGAGCTGGTTCACCGCTCCCACCGCCATTTCGCTGGCTGGAATCAATGCGACGAGCGCGACCGCCAGCATTGCGGCCGCGCCAGCCGGCGGGATGACGGAGAACAGCAGCGCGAGAAACCCCAGCAGCAACACCAGAATGGAGCCGAAGTACACCGGCATGGCGTGTGACAGCACGCCGCGGTAGAGACGCTCCCGAATCGTCGGCGCGTAGTCGGTATCGCGCTCGAGGGCCGACACGCCGTCGCCGATGAGGTAGTAGCCCACGTGCGCCATGCGTCGATCGTCAGGCGCCTGTTCGGCGGCCTCGCGAGCGAGCGCAATGGCCGCGCGCGCGACGTCGGCCTCGGATCTGCGCGTGCGTTTCGCCATCCGCTCGACGACGTGCCGATAGCGGTCACGTGTCTCGAACGTCATGAGGGCATGCACGCCGGCCGGATCCTCGCGCAGTACCTGCTCGACGACGCTTTGCGACTCGACGAACCCTTGCCAGTCGAGACGCGCGATGGCACGCAAGCTCGTGATGCTGTTGGCAACGGTGATCTGGGTGATGGCAAGCCGCTGGTTCGAGCTCGCCGCCGCCGCCTCGTGGCTCATTCCGTCTTCGGCCATCCACTGCTCGAGCCACAGCAATGGTGTGAAGTCGGTTTGATACGAACGGATTTGCTGGAGGAACCGGGTGACGAACGCCGGCGTCAGCGGCGGGTGGCTGTCAACGAATGCGGCCAGATCGTCTGCGAGCGCCTGCGGGGCCCGTTCGGAGGAATCGCGTAGCCGGCGCGCCCAGTCGTCCGCCAGCTCCACCTCGCGCGTACGCGACATGACGCGCAGCGCCATTCGCCGAATGTTCTCGACGAGGCCGAGGCGGAACATCGTGGGGATGGCCCACAGCTCACCGACGGTGAGCAGCGAGACACGCTGGAATTCGCGCGCGAATAGATCGATCGTCGCGAGCTCGAGGTGTCCCTCGGTGTGCGCGATCAGCTCGATGGCCAGCTCGTAGACGCGTGGATAGCCGGCCAGGGGACCCGACGCGAGCTTCGGCAGCTCTCGATAAAATCCGCGCGGCATGCTCGCGCCGATCTCGCGAATGTGCTCGAGGATGACGTACCAGTTGTCGAGCAGCCATTCCCCCGCCGGCGAGATGTCGACGCCGCGGTCGCTCGCCTGCGCCAGCTGGTGCCGCGCGTCGTCGAGGATGCGACGGGACTCGGCGAGGCGCGACAACAGTGGGCCCGGACCCAGCGTTAGGCGCGCTGGGGTGTCGACGAGCCGCTGCCCACGCGCGATCGCCCGCGCATGCTCGGCAAGCCGCTCCGCGCCGAACAGCTCGCCGCGAATGGGACCGACGAGGGGTGGCGCGCCACCGTCGCCGCCGAGCGATCGGACGCGCGCGAGGAGCTTGCGAGTGCGGCTGAGTGGAGAGGTCGTCGCCATATTCGTGCGCACGGCTGCGTCGACGGGGCGGCGCCGCGAGCCTATGGCTTCGCCTCCTCGGCCTTTGGCTCGGTCCGATCCTGCTGGGCGTCGAGTGCGTAGCGCTTGAGGCGCGCGACGATGGCGTTGAGCCCGACCTCACGGGCTCCGAGACCGATGTTCGACATCACGGTGCTGACGAAGTCGGAAGGCAAGGCGAGGGTCGTCTCCGGTGGATGGTCGTTCACTGCGGCGAAGACTATCGCAAGGAACGCCGCAACGGTCGGCGACTGCCGCGTGTCGACGGCGGCGTAGAAGTGGAGCTTGCCGTCGCGCATCTCCGGGATGATGTCGACGGGGGTCTGGCATTCGTGAACGTGGAAGGCGGCTCGGTCGATCGTCCGAAAGCGCTCCGGGAGGGGCTCGAGCTTCCGGGAGTAGGCGAGGAGCGTCTGCATCTTGTCCTCGCGTGAGAGGCCAGCGAAGCGCTTGAGGGTCTTCGTGATGGGCTCGGGCGTCGCCGAGGCGGGGGAGGTGGAGTCGGGCATGCCGGATTTTAGCGGAATCGGGGTACACTTGCGTTTTGATTAACTAAACAATTAATTAATCCCATGACCTCGACCGCACCTGCCACCAGCCGCGATGCCATCCTCGATGCCGCCATACGGTGCTTTGCGACGAAGGGCTTCGCGGCGACAACCATCAAGGACCTCGCCTCGGAGGCCGATGTGAACTCGGCCCTTCTCTACTACTACTTCACCGACAAGCAGACGCTCTACCGCGAAACGCTCCGACACATCGCGCAGCGACTGTCCGAATCGGCCGGCCGGCGGCTCGAGGACGACCTCGCGCCTGACGAGGCCATTCGGCGGTTCGTTCAGCAGCAGGCGGAGTTCCTGATCGCGAATCCCCACGTGCCGCGCCTCCTGCTCCGGGAGATGCTCGAGCACACCGGACGCCATGCGGAGGAGGCGATCGTCTCGTTGATCGGCGGCGTCTTCACCACGCTGTGCGATGTCATTCGCCGCGGCCAGGAGCAAGGCCTCTTTCGCTCGGACGCGGACCCCCGGTATGCCGCGATCTCGACGGTGTCGCTCGTGGCGTACTTCGTCATCGCGCGCCCCGTGGTTGGGCTCGCGTTGGGCGACGGCCTCAGCGGGCCGACCGATGAGCGTACCCGGGATTACGGGCGACATGCGGCGGAGTTCGCGCTAGCAGCGCTGATGCAGCGTGGGCGTCGATCATGAGCGCCCCCGTGCCCGCGGTTCCCCTCGTGCTCTCCGTTCTCGCGATACTCGCAACCGCGTGCTCGCGCGATGATCCCAACGCGATCGAGGCGGTCGGCACGGTCGAGATTCGCGAGCATGACGTGGCACCGATGACGGCTGCGCGGGTCGTGCGGCTCCTCGTCGACGAGGGGGCGGCGGTCGATGCCGGCGACACGGTCGCCGTGCTCTCGATGTCGACGCTCGCCGCGGACATCGAGCAGGCGCGCGCGCGGTTGGCGACGGCACAGGCGGCGCTGCGCGAGGCGGAGGCCGGACCGAGAGCGGCTGAGATCGAGCGCGCCGAAGCGGACCTGCGGGCGGCTGAGGCGGAGGCGGATCGCGCCTCCAAGGACCTGGTTCGAATCCGAGCTTTGACGGAGAGCGGGGCGCTCGCGGAGCAGCAGCTCGACGCGGCGCGAACGCTCGCCACGACGACCGCGAACCGACGCGATGCGCTGCGAGAGACGCTTCGTCTCCTTCGTCAGGGAACGCGACCAGAGCGCATCGCGGGCGCGCGTGCCGAAGTGGCCACCGCGCAGGCGGCGCTCGCCGCCGCCCAGGCGACGCGCTCCGACCTCGTGCTGATCGCTCCGGTGACAGGCGTGGTGCTGGGTCGCCATGCCGAAGCAGGCGAGGTCGTTCCGCCGGGAACGCCGGTGATGACAGTGGGCGAGTCGGCGAAACCGTGGGTCCGGGTGTACGTCTCGCCCGGCGACGCCGCGCGCCTAACGGTTGGCGGGCCGGCCGTCGCGACGCTCGACGATCTGCCCGAGCGCGAATTCCCGGGCCGCATCGTCTCGGTGGCGACGAAAGCCGAGTTCACCCCGCGTGTGGCGCTGACCGAGAACGAGCGCGCCGACCTGCTCTTCGCGGTGCGGGTCGAGCTGGACGATTCCACGGGGATGCTAAAGCCCGGGCTCCCGGTGACGGTTCGAATGGGAACGAGGAACGAGGACCGAGGAAGCCAGGCGAATGGGGGGAAACCATGACCGGGCTTCCTCATTCCTCGATCCTCGTTCCTGCCGTTACGACTTCCCGTCTCAGAAAGACCTTCGGCTCCCTCGTCGCCGTCGAGTCCCTCGACCTCGAGATCCGGCGCGGGGAGGTCTTCGGGCTCCTGGGGCCTAACGGGTCGGGCAAGACGACGACCATTCGCATGCTCACGGGGCTCATGCAGCCGACGTCGGGCGAGGCGACCGTCGTCGGGTTCGACGTGCGCCGCGAGTCGGAGGCGATTCGGCGCAACATCGGATACATGTCGCAGCGGTTCGGGCTCTACGACGATCTCACGATCACCGAGAACATTCGGTTTTACGCGGGGGTCTACGGACTGGTGGGAGCGGCGCGCGAGTCTCGCATGGCCGAGCTCATGAGCGAGCTGGGACTGGCGGAGCGCGCCGACCAGCTCGCCGGAACGCTCTCGGGAGGCTGGAAGCAACGACTCGCCCTCGCCTGCGCCACCGCGCACCGGCCGGCCATGCTCTTTCTCGATGAGCCCACCGCGGGCGTCGATCCCGCCGCGCGGCGTCGTTTCTGGGAGATCATCTACCTGCTCGCGTCGAAGGGCACGACGATTCTCGTGACGACGCACTACATGGACGAGGCCGAGCGCTGTCAGCGCTTGGCGTTTCTCTCGCGGGGTCACTTGATCGGGGTAGGGACGGGGCAGGAGATCCTCGCACAGTTCCAGCTTCCGTCGATCGAGGAAGTCTTCATCGAGCTGCAGCGGCGTGACGAGGGAGTGGCCGCATGAGCCTGCTCACCAGGATTCGGCGCGCGTCGTTCTGGCCGATGCTGCGCAAAGAGTTCATCGAGATGCGGCGCGACCGGTTCACGCTGGCGATGCTGATCGGCATCCCCGCCGTCCAGCTGGTGCTCTTCGGATACGCGGTGCAGACCGACGTGCGCAACGTGCCCACCATCGTCCTCGACGAGTCCCGCACGTCCCAGAGCCGCCGGCTCATCGACATGATGGCCAACACGCGCAACTTCGAAATCGTGGGAAGGGCGGCCAATCGCGACGAGGTGCGTGAGGCGATCGAGCGTGGCGACGCGTCCGCGGCGATCGTCATCCCGCCCCACTTCGCGAGTGATCTCAAGCGAGGGCACGGTGCGCAGGCGCAAGTCATCGTCGACGCCGCTGATCCGCTGTCCTCTCAGGCAGCGATCGGCGCAGCCACGCTCGCCGGCGCGCGCTCGGGGATGGAGCTGGCCGGGCGCCCGATGCCGACCGTCGCACCACCGGTCGAGATTCGCGTCCGGCCCTGGTACAACCCCGAAGGACGGAACTCCCCGTACATCGTCCCGGGGATCATCGGGATCCTTCTCACGATGACGATGGTGTCGATCACGGGCGCCGCGATCGTGCGGGAGCGCGAGCGTGGAACGCTGGAGCAGCTCGTCGTGACGCCGATCGGGAAGACCAGCCTCATGCTCGGCAAGACGATCCCGTTCGCCGTGGTCGGCTATCTCCAGGTGACGGTCATCCTGCTCCTGGGAAAGCTGTTGTTCGACGTGCCGATGCGCGGGAGTCTCCTGCTGCTGTATCTCCTGATCGCACCCTTCATCATCGCGAGTCTTGGCATGGGTCTCTTCATCTCGGCGGTGACGAAGACCCAAATCCAGGCGATGCAGCTGAGCTTCTTCTTCATTCTGCCGAACATTCTCCTCTCCGGCTTCATCTTCCCGCGGTCGGCCATGCCCGAGCCCGCACAGTGGGTCGGCGCGGCGCTTCCGCTGACCTACTTCCTCACGGTGATGCGCAGCGTTCTGCTCAAGGGTGTCGAGCTCGCCGATGTGTGGCGCCAGGCGCTGGTGTTGACGGGGTTCGCCGTGTTGCTCGTCGGGATGTCGGTGCGGAAGTTCTCGAAGACGGTGGAGTGAGGCGGGGCCAAGGGCCAAGGGCCCGGGGCCAGGGGTCGGGTCGGGGGTCACCCGGGTTTGGCGAGGCGAAGACGGAGTCTGGTGAGCATCGATGCTACTTCGCGCGTTCGGGTCGTGAGTGCCAGGATGGCCGTCTCGTCCACGTAGCCTCGCAGCCTCGCGATTTCGATGAGTGTCTCCAGCTCGTAAAGCGAGCCGCGCGCGATTCCAACGTGGTGCACGTATTCGGCGCGACCATTTCTTCCATACCCTTCCGCAATGTTTGCGGGGACCGAGACGGCTGCGCGGCGGAGTTGCGATGCCAGCGCGAACCGTTCAGCACTCGGAAGTCCGTCCGCGATCGCGCAGCACTCGTTGGCGAGCGCGACACTCCGCTGCCACACGCGCAGCTCTCGATAGCTTTGAAGGGCCATGGTTGGGGTAGACACTGGGTCACGGCGTCAGGGCACCGTCATGGCCCATGACCCGACCCCTGGCCCCTGGCCCTTGGCCCCTGACCCGATTTACTTGGCTAGTTACCATCCAAAAAAACGGGGCCAAATGCCGACGCGGAAATCCAGCGCCACCTGGGAAGGTGGCCTCAAGGGCGGGAAGGGGAGCTTCAAGGGCGAATCGGGGCTCGGCGGCACGTACTCGTTCGGGTCGCGATTCGAGAATGCGCCCCAATCCAACCCCGAAGAGCTCCTCGCGGCCGCCCTGGCCTCGTGCTACAGCATGGCGCTGAGCCTGGGGCTGGAGAAGAACGGCACGCCGCCCACGCGGATCGCCACCGATGTCGCGTGCACCATCGACAAAGTCGGCGAAGGCTTCAAGATCACCAAGATGCATCTGACGGTTCGTGGCAAGGTGCCTAACGTCGATGCCGCGACGTTCGACAAGCTCGCCCAGGCGACCAAGGACGGCTGCCCGGTGTCGCAAGTGTTCAAGGGCAACGTGCCGATGACGCTGGAGGCGAAGCTGGAGTGAAGGGTCCTCAGGGTCCTCAGGGTCCTCAGGGTCCTCGGGGTGCGAACCCTGAGCCCCCGCACCCTGAGAACCCTAAGGACCCCGAGGACCCCGAGGACCCTTGTGTACAGCACCTGCCTCTTCTGCCACGCATCGCTCGGCGCCAACGAGGCGATCGAGCACTTTCCCGTCGGCCGCCGCCTCGCGTTCGACTCGGCGAAAGGCCGTCTGTGGGTCGTGTGCCGAGGCTGCGAGCGCTGGAACCTCTCGCCCCTCGAGGAGCGATGGGAGGCGATCGAGGAGTGCGAGCGCCAGTTCGAGAAGACGCGCATGCGCGTCTCCACCGACAACATCGGGCTCGCGAGGCTTTCCGAAGGTATCGAGCTCGTACGGATTGGCCCCGCGTTGCGGCCCGAATTCGCGGCCTGGAGATATGGCGACCAGTTCGGGCGTCGGCGCCGTCGGACCATGCTCCAGGCAGGGCTGGGGCTCGGGGCACTCGGCGCCGTCGTCGCCGGCGGGATCGCTGCAGGTGTCGGAATCGGTGGATTCGGCTGGATGATGTTCCAGTCCGCGCGCTTCATCATCGACGGGAATCCTCGAACCGTCCTCGGGAACGTGACCGCGGATGACGGTGAGACGATCGCCGTCCGGCGACTGCACCTCAGGCGAATGCGGTGGCGGATCGACGAGCACAGCGGCGAGCCCACGCTGGCCATTGGGTTCAAGCGCGGGCTGGTCACGCTTCGGGGCGAAGAAGCGCGCCGGCAGGCGGGCATTCTTATCGTGCACGCCAATCGGCGCGGAGGAACGCGCAAGCAGGTTCAGCAGGCGGTCGATCGAATCCAGATTGCCGGAAGCGCCGAAGCGCTCCTCACCGCGTCGCAGAATGTCCATCCGCGGCCGCTGTTCCAGAAGAACCGTTCCGACGATACTCCGCCGTTCGGGCTCCTTCCCGATCGGCGGCTCGCGCTGGAGATGGCGCTTCACGAGGAGCAGGAGCGGCGTGCGCTTCAGGGCGAGCTTCGCACGCTCGAGCAGGCGTGGCGGGAGGCGGAAGACATCGCCCAGATCGCCGACAACCTGCTCGTGCCCGAGAGCGATGAGGAATGGCTGCGGAAGCAACGCGCAAACCAGTGATTCCCGCCCTCTGCCTAACGCTCCTGATCGTGGTGGGCGCGTGCCGTGACGACGCCGAGCCGCCGCGTGCGCTCTCATCGGACACCATCG
Source organism: Gemmatimonadaceae bacterium (assembly GCA_035253695.1). Taxonomy (GTDB): domain Bacteria; phylum Gemmatimonadota; class Gemmatimonadetes; order Gemmatimonadales; family Gemmatimonadaceae; genus JAICNG01. Next base: position 34,933 of record DATFBS010000030.1, on the reverse strand, counting down.
CCCCGATCGGCACAGGGACCGAGCTGCTCCTCACCCGCGAGCGCCTCGCGCTGATCGAAGACTGGATACGTGCCGCGGTGGCGCGCGATGGGAGGGCGCCGGCATCCCTCGACGCCGTGCGCCCGCCGGCCGCGGAGGCGGCCCGCTACGTCCCTCTGGACCGGTACATGCGCGATGGATGGGGACGAGCCATCGAGTACGAGTACACCCCCGCCACGGGCTCGTACGAGCTGCGCTCGCCGGGAGAGGATGGGGCGCTTGGAACGCCGGATGACGTGGTGAGACGACAGAGATGACGGAGGTCGTGCTGGACTACCTCGCCTTCACGCCCGTCACTCCCCCCGATACGATGAACGCCATCACCGCCGCGCTGTCCACGGGGAGTGGTGTCACGCGATCTGCCGGGACCAGGAGCAGGTTGCCAGCGAAATTGTAGGATTGCGGGAAGTACACCGCGACGTGCTCGCCGACGCCGAGGTGATCCAGGGTTCGCATGGTCACGAAGCCGAGCGCTTTGGCGCCTCCGTCGGGGGTTACGGCGACCATGACGGGGGTGTCGAAGCGGCGCTTCTCACCCACGAAGGCATCCAGCAGGTCCTTGGTCGACGTATAGAGCAGCCGGATGAACGGGAGCCTCGTCATGACCCGCTCGAGCAGGGACACGAGGCTGATCGCGAGCAGGTTCGAGGCGAGAAACCCGACGAGGGTGATGACCACCAGGGTCAAGAGAAAGCCGAGACCCGGAATAGGCAGTCCCAACAGCCCATCGATGCTGCGGAAGATCCACACGCACACATAGATCGTGATCGCGACCGGGGCGATCAGGACGAGGCCGCGAAGGAAGTACTGGACGAGGCGTTTCATGGGGTGCCTGACGATATATGGGGTATGGGGCCTGGGTGAGGGGGCTGGCGCGGGCCCGTCTTGTCAGCGCGCGTGTCAACGGTAAGTTAGGGCTCCCGGTCCCCCGGGATAGCTGAGCCTGGACCCTCGCCGCGCAGCCGTTTCTGCGCCTGGGCCTCAACCACAGGAGTTGCCGATGCGCCTTTCCTCGTTTCTCTCGCTTACGTGCGCGCTTTTGGTGTTGGCGTCGTGTTATGAGAAAGACATCGAAGGCCCAGAGCCTGTAAACGCTTTTTCGGTCACGACGTCGAAATCGACGATGACGCTGCGTCCCGACAGTGTGACGAGCTTCACCGTCGCGGTCCGAAACGAAACGCGGGGTCAAGCGGTGTCGGCGATTGGGACATTCGCCGAGAGCGACGCCCCCAACATTGTCCGGGTCGAGACTACGACGCGACCGGACAGTTTCAAGGTCACCGCGATCGATGGCGGAACAGCGCGGATCATCGTCGGATTCACAGGCGACCCCGGAGGCGCGCGCGATACCATCGTCGTGACCAACACCGCCCGTCCCGTCGCAACCGTTTCGCTGCGGCCGGACTCGACGGGGGTGTTCGTGGGGGCAACAACCACCCTCACCGCGGCGTTGCTCGACGCAGCGGGTGACACGATCCGCCAGCGCGCAGCCACGTTCAGCAGTGTCGACACGACGCTCGCGACCGTCTCCTCGTCTGGGGTCGTCACCGGAGTCCGCGTTGGAAGGGCGAGAATCGTTGCGTCGCGCGAGGGGAGAGCGGATACCTCGACCGTCACCGTCACGCTCCGTCCGGTGAACACGGTGTCGGTGGCACCGGCCGACACGACGGTGCGCGTTGGAAACACGGTACAGCTCACGGCGACGCTTCGCGCCGCGAACAACGCGGTGCTCACCGGCCGTCCGGTGACCTGGACGAGCTCCGACACGACGATCGCTCGCGTGAGCGGCACCGGTCTCGTGACCGGCGTGGCGGCGAGCTCTCAGTTCGTCACGATCACGGCCACGTCCGAGGGCAGAAGTGGAAATGCGAGAGTGATCGTGGTGCCATAGCGAAGAAGGAACGAGGAACGCGGAACGAGGAACGCGGAACGAGAAACGAGGAACGAGAAAGCCAGTTCAGCTTCCTCGTTCCTCGTTCCGCGTTCGTCATTTTATCTCGATAGGCACCCACGCCTCACGATCGTCCCACTTCAGGCGCAGGACTGCCCCGTCCTCCATCGGTTCCACGCTGATCGTGAATTGCTCGGCCGTGTCGGCGAGCGGCTCCACGTGCATCTCGACGCGGGCGAGATCCTGCGCCGGATCATAGATCGTCCCCCACTGGCCGGTCTGCTTGTTGATGATGAGCGTCCATCCGTCCGGCCTGGGGATCGTCCAGAGGGTGTAGGTTCCCGCCGGGATGGTGGTGTCACCGATGACGAGATCCTTGTCGGTGTGGAAGTGTGTCGCCTCGTTCGCGCCCGTTCGCCAGACCTCCCCCCACGGAACCATCCCGCCAAACACGACGCGGCCGCGCTTCATCGGCCGTGAGTAGGTCAGCGTGAAGGCCGCGCCTGCGATGCTCGTCCGCAACGTGTCCCGTGGCGAGAGCTGTGGAATCGCCGCCATCATGGCGATGGCGGTCAGATCGGTCATTGGGCCGCGCGTGACCACCACCTTGAAGGTCGAGCTCAATGCCTGGGCGCCGAGGATGCGACCGTCCGCATCGACGCGCGCGTACATCGTGCCAAAGGGAGCGACGATCTTCATCGTGTCGGCGTTCACGCGTACGACGCTGAACAGGTCGGTGCGCTGCGCGCCCACGGCCCACGTAGGGATTTGCACGCTGTCGGGTCCGGACCGGGCGGCGCGGCGCGTCAGGATCGCGTACGACGCGTACGATTGTCCGAGGAGGGGCACGGTCCCCGGAGGTGCAGGGACGCGTCGAATGACCGTGCTGTCATTGCGCCGCGTCTCCATCACAATGGTGTCGCGGACGAGCGTGATCGTCGCCGTCTGGAGCGGAGGGCTCGTCGGCGTGTCCGTTGGACGACGCGTCGAGAACTCGAGACGCACCGGATTTCCATCGTTGTCGAATACTATGGCGTATGGGCGTCTGACCGTCTCGCGAAGCCGAGTGACAACCTCGCCGTCGATGCGCCCGCGGCCAAATCGAAACCGCTCGGCGGCTATGGTGTCGCGGCCGAGGGTGACGACGAACGTCCCCATGTCGGCAGCGCCGGAAGCCGCGAGGGACGGGGAATCGGTCTCACGAGGGCTGGAGGCGCAGCCGATCGCGAGGAGAAGCAGCACGGCGTAGTGAGATCGCATGGGCGAGCAGCTCGTGGGAAAGACGAGTAGAGGGGTATTCGCTTGAACGATGACCCCGGCTTCTCGTGCTCGCCAGCCGCTCCGGATCCCCGCGTCGAGGCACACGGATTGCCCGCCTGAAGCCTCAGCGAGGAGGTCCGGTGGCGACACGAGTGAAGCCGTACGCGGAGAGCGCTGCGTCCTACGTTCCGGAGCGTCCCACGCTCGAGAAGGTCCGCGCCGCGTCCAAGGGGTGCAAAGCGTGCTGGCTCTGGACGCTCGGCACCCAGACGGTGTTCGGCGAAGGCCCTCGTCAGGCGGACGTCATGTTCGTGGGGGAGCAACCGGGCGACCAGGAGGACAAGGCCGGGCGTCCCTTCGTCGGTCCGGCCGGAAAGCTCCTCGACCGCGCGCTCGACGAGGCGGGCATCGATCGCACGACGGTGTACGTGACCAACGCCGTCAAGCACTTCAAGTGGGAGCGCGGCGAGCGGAGCACGCGCCGCATCCACAAGAAGCCTAACGACGCGGAGATCCGCGCCTGCCGCCCGTGGCTGGATTCCGAGATCGCGCTCGTGCGCCCGCGCGTCATTATCACGCTGGGGGCCACCGCATCGCAGGCGCTGCTGGGGAAGCAGTTCCGGGTGACCAAGGATCGCGGGAAGCCGATCGCATCACCGCTCGCGGAGGCGATCTTCGCGACTGTCCATCCCTCCTCCGTGCTGCGCGCGCCCGACGCCGCGGCGCGCGCGCTCGCCGAGCAGGAGCTCATCGCCGACCTCACCAAGGTCGCTCGACACCTGGCTCGCAATGGGCAGGCAGCCGCGCGTGGAGCGCGAGCGACGGCGACGCGTACGGAGAGACGCGTTGCCAAGACACCCGGGGATCGGACCGCGTCGCGCGAGCTGCCGATGGCGGCCCGCGGCCGACGGTAGCGCTAGATACTCCGCAGCAGCCAGTACAGCAGCAGGAAAATGAGGACGGTGGTAAAGCATCCGCCGCCCAGCTTCTTCGCGCCCCAGCCCGCGCCGAGCGCGGCGAAGAGTCGATTCATGGCAATTCAGCTCAGGTCGAGTTGGCGAGTGGCATGAGCAGGGATCGTACCTGCAAGGGTGCTCAGGGTCGTCAGGGTCGTCAGAGTCCTCAGGGGTGGCTGCATTGAGCGCGTCTGCGCAGTGCAACATCTTTCGCTCGCTGACAACCCTGACGACCCTGAGCACCTCCGCCGTTACCCGCCGCGCCCTCGCGCACCTTCGCAAGACCGACGAGCGCATCGCACGCGTGATCGCGCAGGTCGGTGCATGTCGCTTTACCCCTCGTGCAGAGGGCACGCACTTCGACGCGCTGCTCCGCGCCATCGTGTATCAACAGCTCTCGGGGAAGGCGGCCTCCACCATTCTCGGACGCGTCCTCGCACTGTATGGGGACCGCTATCCGACTGCTGCCGAGCTGCTGAGCACGCCAGAGGAGCAGCTCCGGGCGGCGGGGCTGTCGCGTCAGAAGCTCAGCTACGTGCGTGACCTGGCCCGGCACGTCCACGAGGGATTGCTACCCGTGGATCAGCTGGACCAGCTCGATGACGCGGCCATTATCGAGTCGCTGACGGCGGTGAAGGGCATCGGACGCTGGAGCGCGCAGATGTTCCTCATGTTCCGCCTCGGGCGGCCGGACGTGCTCCCCGAGCTCGACCTCGGCATCCGCAAAGGGCTGCAGCGGGCATATCGGATGCGAAAGCTCCCGACCCCGAAGCGGGTGCAAGCCATCGGCGCGCGGTGGTCGCCATATTCGAGCTATGCGTGCTGGTATCTCTGGCGATCGCTCGACGGAGACGCGAATCTCGCCGACTGATTCGGCGGATCGCCTGGACCTTTTCGCCATCGCTGTCCCTGGGCTCGAGCCGCTCGTCGCCCGCGAGCTGACCACGCTCGGCATCGAGGACGCTCGTATCGAGGCCGGCGGCGTCGCATTCACGGGCGGCCGCGAGGCGCTGTATCGCGCGAATCTCCATCTGCGGACGGCGAGCCGCATCATCGCGCGCGTCGCCGAGTTCGGCGCACGGGGATTCCCCGAGCTCGTCAGGCACGCCAAGCGTCAGCCCTGGGAGCGTTTTCTCATTCCCGATCGCGCGGTGCAGCTCCGCGTGACGTGCAGGAAATCCCGCCTCTATCACTCCGATGCGGTTGCCGAGCGGGTGAGCGAGGCGATCGCGAAGCGCCTGGGAGTGGACGGGATCGCGGCGATTCAGGGCGGCGAGGAGGAGGATCCGAACGGACAGCTCGTGGTCGTGCGAATGGTGCACGACCACTGTGTACTGAGCGTCGACACATCGGGCGAGCTGCTCCACCGACGCGGCTATCGCGAGGCGACTGCGAAAGCGCCCATCCGCGAGACGCTGGCCGCCGCGCTTTTGTCGGCGGCCGAGTGGCGCGTCGAGGCGCCGCTGCTCGACCCATTCTGCGGCTCCGGGACGATAGCGATCGAGGGCGCCATGCTCGCGCGCCGTATCGCTCCCGGTCTCAACAGACGCTTCGCGTTCATGCAGTGGCCCGACTTCGACGAGAAGCTCTGGTTGCGCCTGCGCGACGATGCCGCGCGTGCCGTTCTGCCGCGGGCACCGTCACCGATTCAGGGGTCCGACCGCGACGCCGGCGCCATCGACGCCGCCCGCGCGAACGCGGCGCGCGCCGGCGTCGCCGACGACATCGCCTTCGAAAGGCGCGCGCTTTCCGCGATCGAGCCCCCCACGGGTCCGGGGTGGGTGTGTACGAATCCTCCGTACGGTGTGCGTGTGAGCGAGCGCGCCGAGCTGCGAAACCTCTACGCCCAGTTCGGCAAGGTCATGCAGGCAAAGTGTCCCGGCTGGGCCATCGCGATGTACTCTGCCGACGGGCGCCTGGAAAAGGCGACGAGACTACCGTTCCGTCCCGTGCTTCGAACGGTCAATGGGGGGATTCCGGTGCGTGGTGTCGTTCTCGGCGCGATAAGATAGTGACTGCGGACTGCGGACTGCGCACTGCGAGCTGCGAGCTGCGGACTGCGGACTGCGGACTGCGAGGACCGCTTTCAGGCCATCGCCGGGAAACCGCGCCTTGCTCGCGATCCGCAATCCGCAGTTCGCAGTTCGCAGTTCGCAACTCGCAGTTCGCAGCTCGCAGTTCGCAGTTCGATCTCAGCATCCTAGCGCGACGCGATTCCACCATCGCGCGATGCGCTCGCCCGCGAGATGGATCAGCACCGCGATCGTGAAGAAGCGCGCGGCGCGGCCCGCGCCTAACGCCAGCGCGAAGATCGGAAAGGGAAGCCCAAACGCGCCCGCCGAGACGGACACCAGCTTCGAGGGGAAGGGCGAGACCGAGCTGACGAGGACGAGCATCCAGCCGTGCCGCGCGAACAGCGTCCGGAATCGCGCGAGCTCACTCGGGTCGATGCCGAAGAAGCCGAGGACGGGGGCGACGACCTCCTGAAACGCAAACGCACCCGCCGTGTAGGCGACGATGCCGCCGAGCGTGGATCCGGCGAGCGCCCACAGCGCCAGCCGGTAGACGCGTCGCGGATCGGCGAGACCGAAAGGGATGAGCAGCGCGTCAGCGGGACCGGGCATCGCCGATCCCTGCGCAAACGTCCAGCCCGCCGTCGCGGGTCCCGACCAGCCCGACTCGGCCCATCGGTGCAGCGCGGCGAGGATGCGACACGCACGCCCGCGAAGCCCCCGGAGTGGGACTGCGGGGGGAGGCGGCGGAAGCGTCGTTTGTCGAGGTGGCGATGTGGTAGCCACGAGGTCACGCTCGAGGGCGCGTTCCCTCTTGAAACACCGGAGAGGGTACCTGGCGTTCCGGCCGCGGCGCTCCGTCGCCCCGATCAACGACCGGCGCCACCGGTACGGCGCGCGGCTGCTCGACGTTGGCTGGCAGCACCAGGCGGAAAGTGCTTCCTTCGCCCGGCGTCGATTCCACTTCCAGCTTGCCGCTGAGCAGCGTCGCCAGCCGGCTCGAGATCGGCAGACCCAGCCCGGTACCCTGCTCGTTATGTGTCTTCTGGAGCTGCACGAACTCGTCGAAGATCTTCGGAATGTCCTCCGGGGCGATGCCGACGCCGTGGTCGACCACGTCGATCTGCACGCCACCCTCCTCGATCGCCCGGTAGACGACGCGGATCGGATTCCCGTTGCCGAACTTGATCGCGTTCGACAGCAGGTTCAGGAGGATCTGCCGCACCCGGCGCGGATCGCTGACGATCTTGCGCGCATCGCCCTCCACGACGAGCGACAGCTCCGAGCGCCGCTCGTCGGCGAGCGGGCGGACGGTGACGAACAGATCCTCGATGAGGGTGGGGAAGGGCACCGGCTGCAGCTGCAGCTCGATCTTTCCCGCCTCGATCTTGGACAGGTCGAGGACGTCGTTGACCAGCTCGAGCAGATGCTTGGCGGCCTTTTGCGCCCGCCGCACCCCCTGCGTCTGCTTCTCGTTCAGCGGCCCGTAGATGTGATCGAGGAGCAGCGTGTTGTATCCGAGAATCGCGTTGATCGGCGTGCGTAGCTCGTGCGACATGGACGCGTAGAAGCGCGAGCGCGCGGTGATCGCCTTCTCGAGATCGATCTGCCGTCGGGCGAGCTCGTCGTTCACCGACTTGAGCTCCGCCATCGTGTTGGCGAGCGTCGTGGCCTGCGTCCGCAGCTCGTTCTCCGCCCGAACTCGCTCCGTGATGTCACGCGCGATGATCGTATACAGCTTCCCGTCCGCCAGCTCGAGACACGACACGGAGCACTCGATCGGAAACGTGTCGCCCGAGGCCCGCACGCCGAGGGCGGACTCGAGCTGGGGTGTGACGTGCGCATGCGGCCGACCGGGGCGTGCGACCGGCGCCGTGGCACAGACGCGGTCGATGAAATCGGCGCGATACTCCGGGGGGAAGAAGTCGCCGATCTCGCGCCCAACCGCCTCCTTCGCCGCGAATCCAAAAACGCGCTCGGCGGCGGCGTTGAACAGCGTGACGTGCTGCGACTCGTCGAACATGACGATGGCATCGATCGCGGACTCGACGACCTCCGCCATGCGCGCCTCGGACTCCGACAGCCGCACGCGGTGCTGCAGCTCGATCTCGCGGCGCTCGTGGAGCCGCAGCCGCTGCTCCTGCTCGCGCAGCTGCCGGCCCTTGTCGTGGAGCTCCACGAACACCGAGACCTTCGAGCGCAGCACGTCGGGGTGGAATGGCTTGGAGAGATAGTCCACCGCGCCGACCGAGTACCCCTCGAACACGTACTGCTCTTCCTTGCTGATCGCGGTGAGGAAGATGATCGGCACGTGCCGCGAGCGCTCGCGCGACTTGATGACCTTCGCGGTCTCGAAGCCGTTCATCCCCGGCATCTGCACGTCGAGAAGGATCACCGCGAGATCGCGTCGCAGCACTTCGCGAAGTGCCTCCTCGCCCGACATCGCCCGGATGAGGTGAAGGCCCAGCGGCTCGAGAATGGCTTCGAGCGCCAGCAGATTTTCCTGGCGGTCATCGACGAGCAGGACGTCGACGTTGCGATGCATCGCGGCGCTCTCGCGATCGGCGGCCGTCTCGATCGCCGTCATGCGCGTACCTCGTCGGAGCCGCCGTTACGTTCGCGGCGCGGCCGGGCGTTCTCGTCCCCCGCCGTGAGCGACACGAGATAGGGCGTCATCCGCTCCAGGGGGAGCGTCTGCGCGGTCGGGACCGCCTTCAGCGCGGCCCGCGGCATGATCGGGCTCTCCGCCGTCCGCGGATCCTGCACGATCGCGTGTCCTCCTCGCGCGACGATCTGCTGGAGCCCTGCCGCGCCGTCCTCGTTCGCGCCGGTCAGAACCACGCCGACCGCCGCGGGCCCAAACCGTCCGGCCACGGACTCGAAGAACACATCGATGGACGGTCGGCTGTAGCGCACCGGCTCGTCGACCGAGAGTGAGAACTCATCGCCGTCGACGAGGAGATGGTAGTCCGGTGGAGCGAGGTACACGTAACCGCCCATGATGGGTTGCTTGTCTTCCACCTCGCACACGATGAGCGAGGTGCAATCCTGAAGGAGCTCGCGCAGCGCGCCGGATTCCTTGCTCCGATGCTGGACGAACGTGATCGGCACGCGAAAGTGCGCCGGCAAGCCGTGCGCGATCGCGCGCAGCGCCTTCAAGCCGCCCCACGACGCGCCCACCGCGATCATTGATACGACGGGCTTCACTTGATCTTCCGATAGATCTTCTCGCGACGATCCACCGGCTCATAATTGTCCTCGAATCCGCTGAACCGGAGCGACTCCTTGCTCCCGAGGCCGAGGTATCCGTAAACGGGCAGCGATTCGTGAAACAGCTTGTGCACCCGCTGCTGTAACGTGCGATCGAAGTAGATGAGAACGTTCCGGCAGAGGATGACGTTGCATTCCGCGAAGGAGCGGTCGGTCACGAGGTTGTGCTGGGAAAACACGATGTTCCGCATGAGCCGCGGCGTGAACAGCGCCCCGTCGTACATCGCGGTGTAGTACTCGCTGAAGGACCGCGTGCCGCCGGCGCGAATGTAGTTCTGCGTGTACTCCTGCATGCGGTCGAGTGGAAAGATCCCTTCTTTCGCCTTGCGGATGACGACCTCGTTGATGTCCGTCGCGTAGATGCGCGTCCGATCGTACAAATCCTCCTCCTCGAGGAGGATCGCCATCGAGTACGCTTCCTCGCCGGTCGAGCAGCCGGCATGCCAGATCCGGATGAAGGGATACGTTCGCAGCGCGGGCACCACGTCCCGGCGGAAGGCGACGTAGAACCCCGGATCGCGAAACATCGCCGTGACGTTGATGGAGAGATCGAGCAGCAACCGCTCCATCATCGAGGAATCGTGGAGCACCCGATCCTGAAGGGCGCTGATCGTCTTCAGCCCGTCGGAGTCGATGCGCTTCCAGATGCGGCGCCGCAGCGATGCGTACGCGTACGCCCGGAAATCGAATCCGTAGTGACGGTAGATGCCCTCGAGCAGCAGCTGGATCTCGATCCGCTCCAGGTCCGGGTTGTATCCCGGAACCGGAGTTTCCGCAGCCGCGGCGATGTCGGCCGGCGACGGAGTCACCACGATTGGCTCGGGTGCCTTCGGTACCTTCTGCCCCGCGGCGCCCGGCTCTACCTGTACAACCATACACGCATGAGAGACAGCAGCTGCTCCGGATCGACTGGTTTGGTGATGTAATCCGATGCGCCGGCGGCGATCGTCTTTTCGCGATCGCCTTTCATGGCCTTCGCCGTGAGCGCGATGATCGGAAGTGCCTTGAACTGTGGATCCTGCCGAATTGCCTGCGTCGTCTCGTAGCCATCCATCCCGGGCATCATGATGTCCATGAGCACGAGATCGATCGAGGGGTCGGCCTGGAGCGCACTGATCGCGTCCCGTCCGTTCTCGACGAACGTCGCCTGCATGCCGTGATCCTCGAGCATCGACGTGAGCGAGAAGATATTGCGTACGTCGTCGTCGACGATGAGAACCTTCTTGCCGGCGAAGATGCTATCCGCGGTGTGCAACTGCTCGAGCATGCGCCGCTTCTGCTCGGGAAGCTTCGCCTCCACCCGGTGCAGGAACAGCGCGGTCTCGTCGAGCAGCCGCTCCGGCGATTTGACGTCCTTGACGATGATCGTCTCGGCATACTTGCGGAGGCGCGTCTCCTCGGCCGGTGAGAGCGCCTTGCCCGTATAGATGATGATCGGAATCGTCGACATCCCCTCGTCGCTCTTCACGCGCTCGAGCAGATCGAACCCGCTCATGTCGCTGAGCCCGAGATCGAGGACCATGCAGTCGTAATGCGTCGAGGCGAGCTCGCGAAGCGCATCCTCGGCGCTCGCGACCGCGGTGATGGTGACGTCCTCCGCCCCCACGAGCTCAATGATGGCTTTCCGCTGCGTCTCGTCATCTTCGACGACGAGCAGCCGGCGTACGCGCTCTTCGAGGAAATTCTGGATGCGCCCGAAGGCGTCATCGAGCGCTTCCTTGCTGACGGGCTTCTCGAGATAGGCAATCGCTCCCGCCTTGAGCCCGCGCTGTTTCTTGTCGATGCCCGAGATGACGTGCACCGGGATGTGCCGCGTATCGGGGTGATGCTTCAGCCGGTCGAGCACCGCCCAGCCGTCCATTCCCGGGAGATCGATGTCGAGCGTGACGGCGTCGGGGTGATACGCGTGAGCGAGGTCGATCGCCTCCTCGCCGTCGAAGGCGATGATGCCCTTGAAGTCCTTTTCGCGGGCCATGTTCAGCAGAATGCGCGCGAAGTTGGGATCATTCTCGACGATCAGCACACTCCGATCCCCGGGCTGGATCTCGCCCCGATCATCGGCGATCGGAGACGCATGCGAGCTGCGAACCGGGGGCGGGCTGCGATCCTGCAGCTCCGGCGCGGGGGGGTCCATCACCGCCACGCTGTCGCTGGCGGCCGACTCCGAGCGCTCGGCGACCGTGGGCTGCCGGGGTGGAGGTGACGCGCTCCGCGCGGTTCCGGGGTTCCGGGGTGCCGAGCCCTGACCCCCACCACCAGGGCCTCCGGTGTCCACGTACCTGCCCGGCAGGAAGAGAGTGAACGTGCTCCCCTTTCCAGGCGAGCTCTCGACGCGAATCTCTCCGCCTAACAGGCGCGTGATCTCGCGCGAGATCGAGAGCCCCAGCCCCGTCCCGCCGTACTTGCGGCTGGTGGACCCATCGGCTTGCTGGAACGCCTCGAAGATGAGCTGCTGCTTGTCCTTCGGAATGCCGATGCCGGTGTCGGCCACCGCGAACGCGATGACGTCCGGCGCGACGTCGAGCGTGCGCGTCGCGAAGCGCCGGCCCTTCTCGGCACGCCGAATCGTGAGGGTGACGCCTCCGTTGTGCGTGAACTTGAGCGCGTTCGACAAGAGGTTCTTGAGCACCTGCTGGAGCCGGTGACCGTCGGTCACGACCGCCGGTGGCACGTCCGGCATCACGTCGACCTTGAACGAGAGACCCTTCTCCTCGGCCAAGGGTCGGAAGGTTCGATCCACGAACTCGCCGATCTCGGCGATCGGGAGCTCGGTCGGGTGCACATCGAGCTTGCCCGCCTCGACCTTCGACAGGTCCAGCACGTCGTTGATCAGGTTCAGCAGGTCGGTGCCTGACGAGAAGATCGTCTGCGCGTACTCCACCTGCTTCTGATTGAGATTGCCGTCCTTGTTGTCGCCGAGGAGCTTGGCGAGGATGAGCAGCGAGTTGAGCGGGGTCCGCAGCTCGTGCGACATGTTCGCCAGGAACTCGCTCTTGTACTTGGAGCTGAGCGCGAGCTGCTGCGCTTTCTCCTCGAGAGCGAGGCGCGCTGCCTCGACCTCCTTGTTCTTCTGCTCGACCTTCTTGTTCTGCTCCGCGAGCAGGGAGGCTTTCTCCTCCAGCTCCTCGTTCACCTGTTGCAGCTCTTCCTGCTGCTGGCGCAGGAGCTCCTCGGAGGCGCGGAGCGATTCCGCCTGCGACTTGAGCTCCTTGTTCGACCGCTCGAGCTCTTCCTGCTGCACCTGGAGCTCCTTGGACTGATTCTGAAGCTCCTGGGTCAGGTTCTGCGACTGCTCGAGCAGCTCCTCCGTGCGCATGTTCGCCTGAATCACGTTCAGCACGACCCCGATGCTGTCCGAGAGCTGATCGAGGAAGAGCTGGTGGATCTGGCTGAACGCGTTGAACGAGCCGAGCTCGATCACCGCTTTCACGTTCCCCTCGAACAGAATGGGGAGAACGATGATGTTGCGCGGCGGCGCAGACCCCAGCCCCGAGGTCACCTGGACGTAGTCGTCCGGCACGTTCGTGAGCAGGATCGGCTGCTTCTCGAGCGCGGCCTGGCCGACGAGCCCTTCGCCTTCGGTGAAGCGATTCGCGACGTGCTTCCGCGACTTGTACGCGTAGCTGGCAATGAGCTTGAGCAGCATCTGCCCTTCATCGGTATCGCGCATGTAAAACGCGCCGTACTGCGCGCTCACCAGCGGCGTGAGCTCCGACATGATCTGCCGCGACACGGTTTGCAGATCTTTCTGACCCTGCATCATCCGCGTGAACTTGGCGAGGTTCGTCTTGAGCCAGTCCTGCTCGCGGTTCCGCTCCGTCGTCTCGCGCAGGTTCGCGATCATCTGGTTGAGGTTGCGCCGCAGCTCCTCGATCTCGCCTTGCGCCTCGATCGTGATCTGGCGGGTGAGGTCGCCACGGGTCACCGCGGTCGCCACCTCGGCGATGGCGCGCACCTGGGTCGTCAGGTTGTTCGCCATCGCGTTCACGTTGTCGGTCAAGCCCTTCCAGGTGCCGGCGACATCGGGCACCTCGGCCTGGCCGCCCAGCTTCCCTTCGGTGCCCACCTCTCGAGCCACGCGGGTGACCTCGTCGGCGAAGATACGCAGACGGTCCACCATGTTGTTGATCGTGACCTTGAGCTCGAGGATCTCACCGAGCGCGTCGACCGTGATCTTCTGCGACAGGTCGCCATTGGCGACCGCCGTCGTCACCAGGGCGATGTTGCGCATCTGATCGGTCAGGTTCGACGCCATCGAGTTCACGTTGTCGGTGAGATCGCGCCAAATGCCTCCGGCTCCCGGCACCTTGGCCTGACCACCGAGCTTGCCCTCGGTTCCGACTTCGCGCGCCACGCGGGTGACTTCGGCGGCGAACGACGAGAGCTGATCGACCATCGTGTTGACGGTGTTCTTCAGCTCGAGGATCTCGCCCCGCACATCGACGGTGATCTTTCGCGACAGATCGCCCTTCGCGACCGCCGTCGTCACGTCGGCGATGTTACGCACCTGTACCGTGAGGTTGTTGGCCATCGAGTTCACGGAATCCGTGAGCGCCTTCCACGTTCCCGCGACACCCGGCACATTCGCCTGGCCGCCGAGGCGGCCTTCCGTTCCCACCTCTCGCGCCACACGCGTCACCTCGTCGGCGAACACGCGAAGCTTGTCGACCATGTTGTTGACGGTGTTCTTGAGCTCCATGACCTCGCCCTTCGCATCGACCGTGATCTTTTGCGACAGGTCTCCGCTGGCGACCGCGGTCGTGACGAGCGCGATGTTCCGCACCTGATTGGTCAGGTTGCTCGCCATGAAGTTCACGTTGTCGGTGAGCCCCTTCCACGTCCCGGCGACGCCACCGACGTTCGCCTGACCGCCAAGCACACCCTCCGTTCCCACCTCGCGCGCGACGCGCGTCACCTCGTCGGCGAACGCGCGCAGCTGCGCCACCATCGTGTTGATCGTGTTCTTGAGCTCGAGAATCTCTCCCTTTGCCTCGACCGTGATCTGTCGCGAGAGGTCGCCCTTGGCGACGGCGGTGGTGACGTCGGCGATGTTGCGAACCTGGTTGGTGAGGTTCGACGCCATCGCGTTCACATTGTCGGTGAGATCCTTCCACGTGCCGCCGACGCCGGGCACGTTGGCCTGGCCCCCGAGCACGCCTTCCGTTCCGACTTCGCGTGCGACGCGGGTGACTTCGGAGGCAAACGCGCTCAGCTGATCGACCATGACGTTGATCGTGTTCTTCAGCTCGAGCACCTCGCCTTTCACGTCGACGGTGATCTTCCGTGACAGATCGCCCTTGGCCACGGCGGTGGTGACATCGGCGATGTTGCGAACCTGATTCGTCAGGTTGCTCGCCATGTAGTTCACCGACTCGGTCAGGTCCTTCCAGGTTCCTGCCACGCTTGGCACGTTCGCCTGACCGCCGAGAATGCCTTCGGTGCCCACCTCACGAGCGACACGCGTGACCTCGCCCGCGAACACCCAGAGCGAGTCCACCATCTTGTTGATGACGTCCTTGATCTGAAGGATCTCGCCCTGTGCCTCGACGGTGATCTTGCGCGTCAGGTCACCGCTCGCGATCGCGGCGGATACCGCCGACACGTCGCGCAGCTGCACCGTGAGGTTGTTGGCCATCGCGTTCACGTTGTCGGTGAGGTCCTTCCACGTACCGACCACACCTTCGACGCGGGCCTGACCGCCGAGCTTTCCTTCCGTTCCGACCTCGCGCGCCACGCGCGAGACCTCCGACGCGAACGCGTTGAGCTGGTCGACCATCGTGTTGACGGTGCTCTTGAGCTCGAGAATCTCCCCTTTCGCGTCGACGGTGATCTTGCGGGACAGGTCGCCTCGCGCGACCGCCGTGGTCACGTCGGCGATGTTGCGGACCTGGGTGGTGAGGTTGTTCGCCATCGCGTTGACGCTTTCCGTCAGGTCCCGCCATGTGCCCGCGACACCCGGGACGTTCGCCTGCCCGCCAAGAATGCCTTCGGTGCCGACCTCGCGCGCGACGCGCGTGACCTCGCCCGAGAACGAGGAGAGCTGGTCGACCATCCGGTTGACGGTCGTCGCGATCCGCAGGAACTCGCCCTGGACCTGCTTGCCCTCCAGCTGGAGCTCGACCTTCTGGGACAGGTCGCCCTCGGCGACCGCTTGGATGACTCGGGCGACTTCCGTAGTCGGCTGAACCAGGTCTCCGATGAGCTCGTTGACGGCGGTGATCGTATCACCCCAGCCGCGGTAAGCGGGGCCAATCGAGGCCCGCTCGTCCATACGGCCCTCGCGTCCCACGACTTGCGCAACCCGGCCGATCTCCTCACAGAGACGCTGGTTGCGGGCGGCGATCTCGTTGAAGGTGTCGAAGATCTCCGACACGAGTGCGTCGCCATTCCCCTCGAGGCGCACGCGGAAGTCCCCCGCTTCGAGATCCCGCAACCCCTCGAGCAGCCGCCGCAGCTCGCGGTCGCGGTTGCTACGGCCGGGCTTGGCCGGCGCGCTCTCACGCCCTCCCTTCCGTCCCCGGCGGGCGCTCCCTCTGCCCTGACCGTCGTCGCGGGAAGGCTCGATCGCCGCCTCGCGATCGACGTCCATGTCACCGATACCCACGGATTGACTCCTGATGTCTGCGTGTCTGGAGAAGCAGCGTCTGGCCCGGAACGCGCATTGTGGCGCGCGCCGGCCCGCACGTGTCGATGCTCTCGAGTGATTCGATGGCTTAGTGCAAGAAGTGAGCACTGCGACAGGTGCCGGGTTTTCCAGACGAATGCGCCCCGGCCCGGTGGCCATCACGCGAACGGTCGCTGACGTTACCTTTCCCCCTCCGAGCTTCGGATTCTGACGCTTGCGCACCTTCGATCTCGGCACGTTCGAGCTGCACGACATGCTGCGCTGTGGCCTCGACATTCGGCAGGCGGCGCGAAACGCCCCTTCGCTCGAGGCCGCCGCGAATTCCATCGTCCGCTACCTCTTCGGGGCGTTTCGGGATTCGGGGTCGGGCGAGCCGCAGGCGGCACTGGTGCGGCTGTACCGGACGCACCCGTACCGGGAGCTCGAGCCCGAGCTGCAGCTAGTCGCGAGGACGGCCCTTGGCGAGCCCCCGCGGGACGAGGGGATGCGGTGCTTGACCCTTCTGGCGACCGCGGGGACGGAGGAGGAGTGGAACGACCGGCGTCGGTCGCAGGCACACCGGACGATCCCTCTCGCGAGCGTGCGGATGATTCACCGCGCCCCGATGATCGCGCAGCTCATCGAGCAGATGGGGATGGACGTGGAGTACCTCGTCCATCCCGAGGCCGCGGTGGTGCCGGACGCGGAAGGGCGGACCTACAACATCTTCTACGTCGAGAACGCCCAGGGGAGCCCGTACATCCCGGCGCAGGCCGACTTTGTCGTCCCGTACGGGATTCGGTCGGTGATCGGGTTCGGCGGCATCCTTCGCGGCGAGATGTTCGCCGTGGTGATCTTCAGCCGCGTGGCGATTCCACCCGCTGTCGCCAATCGGTTTCGGAATATCGCGCTCGAGGTGAAAGCCGTCTTACACCCCATCGAGCGCGTGTTTGCCTAAACGAGGAACGAGGAACGAGGAAGTGACGCGCGGGGGCGCGGCAGAAGCGTCCACCGGCGGGTTCCTCGTTCCTCGTTCGTCCTACTCGCCCTCGGTGAGCAGATCATGCAGCTCCCCCATCGTCTTCGGCCTCCGGCCGCGATCGCGGTCGAGGGCGGCGAGCACGGCGTCGGACAGACGTCTCGGCACATCAGGCACGATCTCGTGGGGCGGAACCGGCGCCTGCTCCAGCACCCGTGAGATGAGCTGCATGGGATTGTCGCCCGTGTGGGGCGTTCGGCCGGTGAGGCACTCGTAGATCACGACGCCCGTCGCGTAAACGTCGACCCTCGCGTCGACGTCCTCGCCGAGCAGCTGCTCCGGCGCCATGTATTCCGGCGTGCCCACCACCATTCCGGTCTGCGTCATTCCCTGCGTGCGTCCGAGCAGCCGCGCGATGCCGAAGTCCATGACCTTCAGGACGCCGTCCGGGGCGAGCACCATGTTGTGGGGCTTGATATCGCGGTGGATGATCCCCTGCTCGTGCGCCACCTCGAGCGCTCGGCAGAGCTGCTTCGCGATTGGCAGCGTCGCGTGCACCGGAAGACGGCCCCGTTCGATAATGAGCGCCTTCACCGACTTGCCCTCGACGTACTCCATGGTGATGAAGTACATGCCGTCCGTCTCACCGAGATCGTGCGTCCGGATGACGTTGCGGTGGGAGATGCGGCGCGCCAGGCGTAGCTCGCTTTTGAACCGTGCCAGGGCCGATGAGTCCGCGACGTACTCTCGGCGAAGCGTCTTGACCGCGACCGGCTCGGACAGCTCGAGATCGAGCGCGCGGTAAACGATCCCCATCCCCCCGGTGCCGATCGTCTCGATGATCTCGTAACGCCCCGCGAGCTTCTGGCCCGGTTGCAGCCCGTCGCCGAGCTGCTGCGTGTGCGCGCGGAGAGGATCCTGCGGCTGTTCGCGCGATCCGACGCCTGCGCTCAGGAACTCGACGAGCTCGCGCTTCTCGCGGAGGTCGGCGAGCATTGCGCGAACGGATTCGGCGAGGCGGCCGATCTCGTCACCCCCACGGACCGGAATCTCCGCCGCGTAGTCACCATCCGCGGCCCGGCGTGTCGCGGTCTCCAGGACTCCGACACGCCGGGTGATCGCGCGCGCCATGAGGTACGACAGGCCAAAGGCGAGGAGCAAGCCCGCGAGCGTCGCGAACAGAATCGATCGCTCCAGCCTGGTGAAGGTCGCCATCTCGTCGTCGAGCGACCGCAGCGCCACGAAGCCGCCGAGTGCGGTTCCGCCCGCCGACCGGAGTGCGGCGCCGCTCGCCACCCAACGCGTCTCGCCTAACGTCACCTCCGTCCGCGAGATAGAATCGATCGTGTCCCGCTCGGCCGTTGAGGCGGAGGGTGAGCCGGCATCGGCCGCTGCCCACAGGGGTGCGCGCTCATCGAGGAAGCGCGTCAATGCCTCGTCGCGAGCGAGAGACGAGCCGCTGACGCGCGGACGTCCCATGCTGTCGAGCGCGAAGAAGACGACCGCGCTCGAGGTCGCCGCCGTGATCTCGCGGGCGACGGAATCGTCCACGGCCTTCGTGGCCATCAAAACGCCGACGACGCGCGCCGACGCCCCTTCGATCGGCACGGCGACTGCCTGGTGCAGCACCGTATCCCCGATGACCGCTGCGCCCGCGGCTCTGCGCCCGGCGAGCGCGCGCGCGATGAGGGCCGAGCGCGCCAACGTGTCGGCGCCGGCGGCGGGGTCGTCGCTGCGGGCGAGACGCACTCCCTGCGCATCGGTGATCTGCACCGTGCTTGCGCCAATGCGCTCGACCGCCTCGCCCGCCTGATCGAGGAAGGTTGACCGCTCGGTCTGCGGATTCTCGAACAACGCGCGGAAGTGAGGGTTTCGCGCGAATACCTGCGCGCTGGCCTCGAGCCCACGCTCGCGGCCCTCGAACAGCGCGCGTACGTGAGCTCTCGTGGCACTCAGTCCGCGCGCGATCGCGGTATCCGCGGCCCGCTCGGCCGATCGCGCGGTGATCGCCAGCGTGAGCGCCGAGACCGCGGCGACGACGACGACGCCACCGAGGAAGATCTTCCAGGTGAGGGAAAGGGCGGGCGCTCGGCGAGCCACGGTCAGTAGCGATCTCGCTCCGTGGGTGGGTACTCTCTGCCGAACTTGTTCTTGTGCGACACCGGGCGCCACCCGCGAGCGTCGAGCTGCTCATCGAGTCCGTGCAGTGGCTGTCCCGTCACCGCGATCGAACGGGTGCGCTCCGGGGCCCGCTCGTGCCAGACGTGGAGCACGTACTCGCCGGGCGGTACGCGCTCGATGGTCCACGATCCGTCCGCCTGTGCCTGCGTGTAGTGCGATGTCGACACGGCGACGACGAAGGCGCTCATCCGCGAGTGGATGTTGCAGAAGATGGGATACACGCCGGCGCGGCGAAACGGCGCCGCACGCGCGGTCCCGCGGGGATAGAGCCCGAGATCGAAGGTTCCCCCGGGCGTGTTCGAGAACACGTTGTGGCGAAAGGGATCCTGATTGGGAAAGTTGACGCGGCTCCCGGTCGTTACCACCCGCACCCGCGGCACGAACTGCTTCGACTGCATCGCGATCTGAACATCTGTGGTGCCGACGGTCCCCTTGCCGATGGCGACCGGCTCGAGGAAGATGACGGTGCTGCCGACGTCGGTAGCGACCTTGCCCGGCTGCTCGACGATCGTAATGCGGCCGCTCACCGCGACTCCGTCGGGAGCGCGCGGCTGCTGTGCCCGGACAGAAACGGCGCTCAGCACGAGCGCCGCGAGCGACATCCACTTCACCGATCACCCACCATGAAAGAGATCTCCGGGGCGAACACTATGAGGCCCCGTCGAACGGCGTCAAGCGTATGCGTCACCCTCCTCATGCCGGCGCTCCTAACGGGAGCGCTGGCGGCGCAGGAGCCGGACACTATCCGCGCCTCTCAGGACTCCCTTGCGGCGAGGCTCGAACGCGCGGAAGAGGCGATCGAGCTGTTGCGCCAGCAGCTCGCCGCGCAGTCGGAGTCAGAGGTGCGAACGGTATCTCGCGTGAGCCTCGAGCTCACGGGGCGGGCGCTGGTGAACGCCTTCGCGAACAGTGGCCGCGTCAACACCGCCGACGTCCCACAGTTCGTTTTCGCCGACGGCGCCGACTTTCCGCCCTCGGAGGACTTCGCGCGAGGATCGCTCGGGCTGTCGGCGCGACAAACCACGCTCGGGCTCATTGTCTCAGTGGCGGGCATCATGGGCGGCGACCTCATCGGCGATGTGCACGCGGACTTCTTCTCCGTGCTGCAACCGGGGTCGGGCGGTCGCGTCGCTCCGACGGCGAGATTACGCACGCTGAAGGCGGTCGTTCGCTGGCCGAACGCGGAGCTCTTGGTCGGTCAGGAGGTCCCTCTCGTCGCTGGTCTCAACCCCGTGAGCACGGCGAGCATTGGAACTCCGACCTTCGCGACTGCGGGCAACCTGTGGCTTTGGCTCCCGCAGATTCGGGCAACAGTCCAGACGGGCGGTGCCCTCCGATTGGGACTTCAGGCCGCGGTGCTTGCGCCTAACTCGGGCGAGCCCATCGCGGGCACGAATCGGGATCGCGACGTCGATGTCGCCGAACGGTCGCGCCGGCCATTCGTGCAGGGCCGTGTGCGCGCGCAGTGGGGAAGTGAAGAGCGGCTGGGAGAGCTTGGCGTGGGGGTGCACGGCGGGTGGTTTGCTCGGCCCACCGTCACGGGAGGTCGCGACGCCATGCACGAGAGCTGGGCAGTGGCCGCCGACCTGCTGGCGCCCCTGGGTCCACTCATGCTCCGGGCCGAGATCTATCGGGGTGCGCTACTCCGAGGACTGGGCGGTGGCGCCATCGGTCAGAATTTCGCGGGCGACGGCTCGCGATTGCAGGATCAGGGTGGCTGGGCGCAGCTCGACTGGCGAGTGAGGCCGACGGCGTCGTTAGGCGCCGGCTGCGGAGTGGACGATCCGCGCGTCGCACGGCCTGCATCCGGCTCCCTCCGGACGCGCAATGCCGTGTGCGAGGCGCACTTGCTCCTGCGCCCGGGCGGCCCCTTCCTGCTCGGCCTCGAGGCGCGCCGAATGGAGACGACGTGGGTGTCGGCGGTGGAGCGGAAGTTTGTCAGTGATCACCTGAATCTCGCGGTCGGGTTCGAGTTTTGAACGCGAACGAGGAACGAGGAACGAGGAATGAGAAAGGAGGCGCGTTGAGCTTCACGCGACTTCCTCATCCCTCGTTCCTCGTTCGCCCAAAAACAAAACGCCGGCCCTTTCGGACCGGCGTTCTGTTTTCGACTCGAGCAGCTTACTTCGAACCGGGGCGGATCGTGAAGCCGAGGCCGAACTGCGTCTCGCCTTCCTCGATGAACACCTTGCGGAGGCCGAAGTTCGCGCCAATGCCATTGGCGAAGGCCAGGCCGAGGCCGGCACCGACCATGAAGCGCGTGCCGTTCTCCGACTCGCCCTCGGCGCTCATGCGGCCGTAGGCGAAGCCAGGCGTAACGAACGGCGAGACCTTGACGTTCTTGCCGGTCGTGATCTTGATCGGCAGGTGGGCCGCCACCGCCATCACCGAGACATCCTCGGGGAAGGCGAAGCCAAGCTCACCCTCGACGCCCATCGCCCAACGCGCGGACGTGCCGAGCTTGTTACCAGCGAGCTCGACGCCGTAGCGCGTGCCGAGCGTCGCGTGACCATCGCAATCCTCGCAGTCGTAGGTGAGGTACCCGGCGCTGATGCCGAGGCGGCCCTGACCGACGCTGAGATTGATACCACCGGAGTACAGGCTCTGGCTGACGTCATCGCCCCAGCTCAGGCGGCCGTACTGCAGATGCCAGCTCATGGCGCCGGCGCCAGCCAGCGTGTTCGTGGCGAGCGGGATGGCACCGACGGTCGACGAGTTGATGGCCGTGTAGGCGATAATCGCCTCGGCACTGGGACCCTCTTCCTGCGCGCTGATCGCCGGGGCGGCGAGTACGAGCGCAGACGCTGCGATCGCAAAGATCTTCTTCATGTGAATGAAGTCCTCAAAGGGTGGTTCTGATCCCCGCGTTCGGCGCGAGGGGTGGGCGGAACGACAGCGTTCCGTAGGCATTCCCCTGCAAGACGAGTTGACTCCCGAATACGCAACGCTATGGGGTCACGTCACATGGGCGCGTTTCGGGTGGGGACCGGGCGTCCCGAAGGAATGCCGACGTAAGTCAATGAAACGCAACGACTTACATAAGCGCCTCCGTACGGGGCACCTGCGTGGCTCGCGGGACCCGCCCCCTGACCAGGGCCTCATTTCAGCTTCTCTGTGACCAAGAGTGGGAGAGGTCACGACTCCAGTCATGGCCCCCCTGCCATCCGAGGTGCCGAACGACCTGCGCCTAACGAGGCGGTCGTCAGGGCGGCGCGGCCAGCGCCAACGTGCTCCGTCCGGTGATCGCGACACCCGGTGTGAGCAACGCGCGCGCATCGAACGCCGGACGCGCGCCGGCTCGCAGGCTTGCGCGAAGCACGCTGACCCCCCACCATTCATCCCGCCGTGCGCCGATGCACGGTCCCTCCGCGCCATTCGAGACGGCTCATGGTCGGACGACGACGTCTCATCTCACTCCTGGCGGCTACCACCACCCTCGGCGCGTGCGAGATCGCACGCACCGACGATGCGGTCGCGCGCGCCGGCGACACCACACCGACGACGCCCGGCGTGGTCAGGCTTCGCGCACCGGCCGACTCGGAGATACCCGCGGGGGCGCTCGGCGCATCGATCCGTCGTGGACGCGCGCTGCTCTCCGCGACACCCGACAGCCTGCCGCAGAACGTCGGCGGACAGCTCCGATGCACGAGCTGCCACCTCGATGACGGAACGCGCGTGAACGCTGCGCCGCTCGTTGGGGTGTACGCCCGGTTCCCGCAGTTTCGCGATCGAAGCAACTCGGTGGCGATCATCGAGGATCGGATCAACGACTGTTTTCAGCGGAGCATGAACGGGCGTGCGCTCGCCTACGACTCCCGCGACATGCGCGACATCGTGGCTTGGCTCGCGTTCCTTTCGCGCGGCACCGTGGTTCACAAGGACACGACGCCACGGGGAATTCCGCTCCTTGCCGCGATGACGCCCGATACTGCGGCAGGGCGCGCCCAGTTCACGACAGCCTGCGCCGCCTGTCACGGCATGGACGGACAGGGCACGCCCGCCGGTCCTCCCCTATGGGGCCCGAAGAGCTTCAACATCGGGGCGAGCATGGCGCGGCTTCGCACTGCGGCCTCGTTCATCAAGTACAACATGCCCAACGACCGGCCGGGAACGCTCACGGCGCAGCAGGCGTTCGATCTTGCCGCGTACGTGAACTCGCACTCACGACCGGACCTCGCGGGCAAGGAGAACGATTGGCCGAGAGGGGATGCGCCCGCGGATGTGCCGTACCCGACCCGAGCCCGTTCCGGCGGGCCGTGATCAGCGGCAAAGATGGTCAGACGTCAGAATTCCGAATTCAGTTTTCAGAAGCCACCGGGCTCGAGCATTTCTACCTGCACACGGGAGTCTCCATGAATGACACCATCCTGAACGTTCCCCGCCGCGAATTCCTCGCCGGGCTCGCCGCCGCCGGCGCCGGCGTGTTCGCCCCCGCCGCCGCGTTCGCGTCGACGCTCGACGACCGTCGCTTCCGCGTGGCGCCGGACGAGACGTGGCTCAAGAGCCTAACGGGCAAGCACAAGCAGGTGTTCGACATGCCCAACCCGAGTCACGGCCTCGGCGTCATTCACATCCGCAACTACCTGAAGGCCTGGAAGGACAACTACAACCTCGAGCATCCGCACGTGAACGCCGTCGGAACGCTCTACTTCATGACCATCCCGCTCGGCCTCACCGACGCGATGTGGGCGAAGTACAAGCTCGGCGAGGCGATCAAGGAGACGGATTCGACGACCAACACCTTCGCCGTGCGCAACATTTACCAGAAGGCGGATGCGGGCGCGACGACGCTGTCGATCGCGGGCCTGGCCGACTGGCCGGCCGATACGTCGATGGAAGCGCTCCAGAAGAAGGGCACGCTGTTCATCATGTGCAACAACGCGCTCAATTTCTGGGCGATGAACGTGGCGAAGGCGACGAACCAGACGCATGAAGCCGTGCGCGCCGAGTTCCTCGCGCACTTGGTACCCGGCGTCGTGGTGGTCCCCGCCATGGTGATGGCGGTCGATCAGGCGCAGGCAAGGGGCTGCTCGTACATGCGGATGGGGTAGAGAGCGGGGCCAAGAGCCAAGAGCCAGGGGCCAGGGGCCAAGGGCCAGGGGCCAGGGGCCAGGGGATGGAAAGGGCGGCGCGCCTTCGGCGCAGCCGCCTCATCAGATGAGCACACGGCGGCGCATTAGCGCCGCCGTGTGCCTTTCCATCCCTTGGCCCCTGGCCCCTGGCCCTTGGCCCTAGCTCTTCGAGATCTCTCCCGCCACAGCCACCAGCATCTTCTTCGCGTCGCCGAAGAGCATCGCCGTCTTCTCGTTGTAATAGAGCTCGTTTTCGATGCCGGCGAAGCCCGGGTTCATGCTGCGCTTGATCACGATGATGCTCTTGGCGTGATCCACATTGAGAATGGGCATCCCGTACAGCGGGCTCTTCGGGTCGGTGCGCGCCGCGGGGTTCGTGACATCGTTCGCCCCGATCACCAGCGCCACATCCGTCCGATCGAAGTCGCGGTTGATGGCATCCATTTCGTAGAGCTGATCGTACGGGACGTCGGCCTCCGCCAGCAGGACGTTCATGTGACCCGGCATGCGGCCGGCCACGGGATGGATCGCATATTTCACGTCCACACCACGCTTCTCGAGCAGGCTCGCCAGCTCTTTCACCGAGTGCTGCGCCTGCGCGACCGCGAGACCGTACCCAGGAACGAACACGACCGACCTCGCGTAGCCGAGCATGACCGCGGCGTCCTCGGGGCGTACGGTGCGAACCGGGCGGTCTGCGCCATCCCCAGCGACGGCAGTCGACGTCGCACCGAACGCGCCGAACAGCACGTTCGTCAACGACCGGTTCATCGCGCGGCACATGATCTGGGTGAGAATGATTCCCGATGCGCCAACGAGTGCGCCGCTGATGATCAGCACGTTGTTGTGCAGCACGAACCCCGCGGCGGCGCCCGCCATCCCCGAGTACGAGTTCAGTAGGGAGATGACCACCGGCATGTCGGCGCCACCGATGGGAATCACCAGAAGCACGCCGAGCAGGAGCGACAATACCGCCAGCGCGACAAACCCTCCGAGCAGGTCGAAATCGGCGATGAGCCACGCCGAGAGGCCGACGGCCGCTGCGAGCAGCGCGAAGTTCAGCGTCTTTTGCAGCGGAAACGTGATCGCTCGGCCAGGCATCAGCTCCTGAAGCTTCGCGAACGCGATCATGCTTCCCGTAAACGTGACCGCGCCGATGAGCATCGTCGCCATGATGCTGACGACCACGTCCGTCGCGCGCAGCTCCGGACGGAGCAGCAGCTGGTAATACTCGGCCGCGGCGACGATCGCGGACGCCGCGCCGCCGAAGCCGTTCAAAAGCGCCACCATCTGCGGCATCGCCGTCATCTTCACGGCGAGCGCGAGCCAGATGCCCGCCGCCGTGCCGATCACGAAGCCGAGGAGAATCCACCGGAACGAGATGATCTGCTGATCGAGCAACGTCGCCGCGATCGCCAGGAGCATCCCCAGCGCCCCGATGGCGTTGCCCCGTCGGGCCGTCCGAGGTGATGACAGGAGCTTGAGCCCGACAATGAACAAGACCGCGGCGACGAGATACGTCAGCGCGATGATGAGTGCGATACTGCGGGTGGGTTCGGCGTTCACGGCCCGTCGCGACCTGCGAGCTGCGAACCGCGCGGCCGCCCTCTGGGCAGGGCGAGCACTGTCATTCGCGCGGCGCGGCCGAGCGACGGAACATGCGCAGCATCCGATCGGTCACCAGGAACCCGCCGACGACGTTGATGGTCGCCAGCGCCACGGCGGCAACGCCGAGGATCGTGTCGTAGGGCGTGGCAAGACGTCCCGCGATGAGGATCGCGCCGATCACGGCGATGCCGGAAATAGCGTTCGAGCCCGACATGAGCGGCGTATGCAGCAGGGTCGGGACCTTCGCAATGACCTCGAACCCGACGAACACCGCCAGCACGAAGATGTACAGCGCGACGAGAAGTGCTTCCGTCATGTCGAGCTCCCGTCTACGATGGCGCGAACCCGCTCCGGCACGACCTTGCCATCGTGCGTGATGCATGCCTCGCGAATAATCTCGTCCTCGAAATTGAGCGTCAGCGTCCCATCCTTGATGAGGAGCTGAAGCAGCGCCGCGTGGTTGCGTGAGAGCATCTGACTGGCGTGCACCGGCATCGACGAGACGAGGTCGAGCGGCGCGTGTATGGTGACCCCGTGCTCGACGACGGTCTCCCCGGGACGAGACAGCTCGCAGTTGCCGCCCTGCTCGCCCGCGAGATCGACGATGACGGACCCCGGACGCATCGCGCGCACGGTGTCGGCCGTGATGAGCAGCGGCGCGCGCTTTCCCGGAATGAGCGCGGTGGTGATGACCACATCCGCCTCACGAGCGCGGCCGGCTACGAGCTCGAGCTCGCGGCGGTGTGCGTCCTCCGAGAGCTCCTTCGCGTAGCCCCCCTTGTCCTCCGTCTCGGCGGCTCCAAGCGCGGCTTCGACGAAGGTGGCGCCGAGACTCTGCACCTGTTCTTTCACGACAGGCCGGGTGTCGAACGCCTCGACCACCGCGCCAAGTCGGCGTGCGGTGGCAATGGCCTGCAGTCCCGCCACGCCCGCGCCGATCACGAAGACCCGGGCGGGCGTCAGTGTCCCGGCAGCGGTCATCAGCAGCGGAAAGAATTTCGGCAGCGAGCGAGCCGCCGTGAGGGCGGCGGCGTAGCCCGCGATCGAGGCCATCGACGACAGAACGTCGAGCGCCTGCGCGCGGGCAATGCGCGGAATGGCATCGGTGCTGAAGGCTGTGACGCGGCGCTGAGCAAGTCGCCGAACGACATCGGGATTCGAGAGGGGTTGGAGCGGGGCGACGATGACGATGCCATCGCGAAGCATTTCCAGCGAATCGGCGGCAGGCCGGCGGGCGTGGAGAATGAGGTCGCCCTTGCTATACAGCTCGCGGGCGTCGGCCGCGATTGTGGCGCCGGCTTTCGCATACGCGTCATCGGCGTGGAAGGCGCGATCACCCGCGCCGCGCTCGACCATGACGCCGACCCCGGACTTCGCCAGCTTCTCGGCGGTCTCCGGGATCAGCGCCACGCGTCGTTCGCCAGGTGCGGTCTCGCGAGGAACGCCGACGATCATGCCGGGGAGAGTACCGTCGCGAAGGAGAGTGTCAAGTGCGCGAGGACGAGCGGTCGAGCGCGGGTTCGTGCTCACCGCGGGCCGAGCGCCCCTCACCTTCCGATTGTTGACGCTCCCCGTACCCAACCGTATGCTGCGCCACCTTTACGCGGAGAACCGGTGTGCATTCTCTCGTCTGTCGCAGATCGCTCGCGATCGGCTCGATGGTCATCGCTCACGTCGCAACGGCGTGGGCGCAGGAGCGCGTGCGTGAGCGGCACGACTTCGACGACCCTGAAGGACGGCTGATCGGCTACTACTCGGCCGCCCTGTTCTTCTCCCCGCTCGGTGCACCCGAACGCGCCAGGACGTGGGCGCTCGATGCGGGGCTCGAGGTCACCTACATCCCACAACTCTCGAAGTCGCAGCGGACCGCGTTTCAGGACAAGCCGGAGGCGACCAACCTCGCGCCGGTTCTGCCGCGGCCGCGCGTCTCCTTCGTCCTGCCGGGCTCACTGCACGCGCAGCTGAGCTGGGTGCCCCCGATGCGTGTGTTCGACGTCGAAGCGAACCTCCTGTCTTTTGCGGTCACGCGTGCGGTCGAGCCGGGTGGCGTTACGATCGCACCGCGATTCGTGGCGACGTGGGGAAAGGTTCGCGGATCCATTACCTGCTTCGAGGATTTGATCCGCGGGACCGAGGGTGAATCGGTGTATTACACGCAGATCTGCAACGGCCGCAACAGCGACGATCATTTCAAGCCGAAGCACTTCGCGCTCGAGGTGCTGGCATCGCGCGCCGTCTCGCGTCTTCCATTTCTTCCCTACGCGGGGATCGGTGTCCTGCGCGAGAAGACGATCTTCGACATCGGGGTGCAGCGAACCGATGGGTCGCGCGACCCTGATCACCCGATCCTCGAGCTCCGCGCAACACGTCCGTACGGGTTTCTCGGGGGCACGGTGAACGCGTGGCGGGCGACCCGATTCACCGGTGAGCTGTTCTACGCGCCAGGCAGCCTGTTCACCGCTCGCGTATTCGCGGGTGTCCACCTTCACCGGGAGACGAGCGATGCGCGCTGAATTCGGCACGATCACGCGAGCGCAGACGCTCATGCGAGCTCTCACGGCGATGGTGGTGGTCGCAATCACCCTTGCATGGGGCTGCGCAGATTTCGAGTCGACGGTGGATCCCACTGGTGGGTTGCCCGATGTCGAAGTCGCGAACCCTTCATTCGCGAACGACATCCAGCCGATCTTCACCGCGCGGTGCGCGATCGGTGGCTGTCACAGCGTCAATTCGGCGCGCGCCGAGTTGGTGCTCGTCGCCGGCCATGCGTACGATTCGCTGGTGAACAAGCCGGCCTACCTCAACTCGGCTCTCGACCGCGTGGAGCCCGGCGACGCGGCGAATTCGTGGCTCGTGCGAATGATCGGGGAAGACGACGCGGCACGATTGCACTATTCGCGGATGCCGCTCGGTGGTCGCCCGTTGACGGACAACCAGATCGCGACGATCGTGAACTGGGTGGAAAATGGTGCATTGCGGAACTGAGTTCCGCGTCAGCGAGCCAGGAACCGAAGATGGCCGCAGAAGGCCACAACAAGTTTGGAGTTGCGGGTTCGACGCTTGCCTGCGCGATGGCGATCGCGCTTCTCGCGTGCGGAGAGCAGCGGTCAGCGAACGCGACGCCGGACACGAGCGCTAGCCAAGCGCGGCCGGCCGATGCCCCGCGGCCTGCCGCTCGTGAGGAAGAGCCGAAGCAGTGGACGCTTCGCGAGGTGGCGCGGCGACTCACCGATGGCGGGCTCGTGGTCACCGATTCCGGCCGTGAGACGGTGCGACATTCCTTCCTCGCGGTGGAAGGCCGGCAGCTGAAAGTGAGCGGGTCGGACCTTCAGGTCTTCATTTACCCTGAACCAGCCGCACGGAAAGCCGACAGCGAGCGGATCGATCCGGCCCGGGTGGCACCGGCGACCATGGCCATCGACTGGGTGGCGACTCCCCACTTGATTGCGTCCGGCAATCTCATCGGCATTCACTTGACGGCGAACGACCGGCTCGCCGAGCGGGTGCGCCTTATTCTCGAGGCCTGGCACGCGGCACCCTGACGCAGCTCGATCGCTGCCTCACGATGCACAACGGGCCAGGCTTTCGCCTGGCCCGTTGCCATAGTGGTCGAACTTCGACGCACTACATTAGGTGCACTGAATCACACCATCGTTGACCGTGCCGTCGCCGACCACGACCGAGCACGTACGCGCGGTCTGGTTGTGCGAAGCGTTGGCCGTGTAACCAGCGGCCGGCGGAGGCGCCGGGGTCGCCGTAACCGTGACACCGTTCGACGGCGTGAAGTTCACAGCCGCGACCGAACCGAACGCCTGGAAGTCAGCAAAGTAGCCTTCCTCAGCAGTCATCAGGTTGCGGAGGTCGCTCTTCATCGCCGCAACGTACGCCTTCTCCTTCGTGTTCGCGAACTTCGGGATCGCGATCGCCGCGAGGATGCCGATGATAACGACTACGATCAGCAGCTCGATCAGCGTGAAGCCCTTCCGATTGCTCTTCATTGTATCCGTCCTCCGGTACGAGTCGGCGCGAGCATATGTGCACCGCGCTCGGCCGCTGATAAAGCAGGGGAGGTGCCATCTGTAGCCCCTGCGCTAAGCACTGGATGGACGAACACTTAGCATTCTGAGTCACGTTTAATCGCATCGAATCGCATTGCGTTTCGCCAAACCGATGCGAAATGCAAGGGGACCTGGCGTCGGTCACGATGTCCGCGGCGTCTTTACATGGCGAGGAAATTGCCCCCTTTTACCGAGCAATGCCGGTTTCCGATCAGCACCGATTTCCCGCGTCCTCCCCACCGTTCGATCCCGAAGGCGCCTTGGACGCGCTGGACGAGCCGCTTTGCGTCGTTTCTACCGCGTGGCGCCTTCTGTATATGAACCGGGCGTTCGCCGAGCTGGCGATAGAGGGCGGCGAAGTCTCCTTAATGAAGGACCTTCGGGAGATCTTCACACCGCTCAAGACGCGCGCGGACTGCGATCTCACCGCGCTCGGGAATGAAGGAAAGCGGATGTGGCGCGTTCCCGCGTTCGGGAAAGCCCCCCGCGCGCTCGACCTGCGCGCGACGCGGCTGCGTGACGACGCTGTGCTCGTCCATGTGCGTGACCTCGGCGAGCCCAGCACGATCGAGCGCATGCTCGCGGAACGCGATGAGGAGAACGCCGCGATGCGCGAGGTCACGAACGCACTCGCGCGCGAAGCCGACCTCGATCCACTCTTGCAGGTGATCTGCGAGCAGGCATCAGCCCAATGCGATGCGAGCGGCGCCACCGTCGTGCGACTCAACGACGATCGTGGCCATGTCGTGAGTGCGACCGGTACGCTCGAAGCGATGCTGGGCACGCGCTTTTCCCTCGCCGGCTCGCTGACGCAGCGAACGATCGAAGAGCGTCGTCCCGTACGTGCGGATGACTATCGCGCCGAGCACCCACGATTCCGCCGGACCGCGGAAGAATTCGAGATCGGTCCCGCGCTGTTCGCGCCCCTCGTCGCGCACGATCGAATGCTCGGGGCGATGACGGTCGCGCGACGCCGTGGGGCCGCGCCTTTTTCGGTACGGGAAGAGCGCCGCATCGCCGCCATCGCCGACTACGCGGCGCTCGCGCTCTGGAAGGCACACCTCACCGACGAGGCACGCGTCGCGAACAAGGTAAAGGGCGAATTCATCGCGACCATGTCGCACGAGCTGCGCACGCCGCTCACCGCATTACTCGGCTACGAGGAGCTCTTTGCGGAGCACATCTTCGGCCCGCTCACCGATCAGCAGGAAGCGGCGGTCGAACGCATGCGGACGAGCACGCAGCATCTGCAGGCGATCATCGACGAAGTGCTGACGTTCTCCCGGCTCGAGGCGGGCGAGGAACGCGTTCGGCTTCGCGACGTCCCCATGCGCGACATCCTGAACGGCGTGATGGCGGTCCTCGATCCGCTCGCGCATGCCAAGCGGATTACGCTGACCACGCACGCCGCCGAGGACCCGCACACGATCCGTACCGATCCGGACATGTTGCGGCGTATCCTGGTGAATCTCGGAGGCAACGCCGTGAAGTTCACCGAGCACGGCTCGGTGACGATGACGATCGTGCGCGACGGTGAATGGCTCGTCTTCGAGGTCGCCGACACGGGGATCGGCATTGCGCAGGAGGATATCGCGCGACTGTTTCAGCCGTTCACGCAGCTGGACAGCGGCTTCACGCGGCGCTTCGGCGGCACTGGCCTCGGCCTGTTCGTCTCCCGCCGTCTTGCGGAGCTGCTGGGTGGCGACATTGGTGTGGCGAGCGCGCCAGGGAGCGGGAGCACCTTTACACTGAGGCTTCCAGTGGAGGAATAGGACTGCGAGCTGCGAACTGCGAAGAGGTCGGACATCCCCCGTTCGCAGCTCGCAGTTCGCAGCTTTCTAACCTCTTTCCCCGCGCGTTAGATTACCCCGCATGTCCCCCATCACGGGCGCGTTCAACGACGCCTACATCGCGGAAATGTACGAGCGCTTTCGGCAGAATCCCGAGAGCGTCGACGAGTCCTGGCGACAGTTTTTTGGATTTGCGCAGTCGCTCTCCGGGGCCGCCCCCGCCGCCGCGGATCCGTCACTCCTCCGCAAGGTCGCCGCGGCGGCTGCGCTCGTGGAGGACATCCGACACTACGGCCATCTCGCTGTACGGCTCGATCCGCTCGGTACGGCGCCGGTCGGAGCGCAGGAGCTGACGCCAGAGTACCACGGCCTTACTCCAAGCGATCTCGATCGGATCCCGGGCTCGGCGCTCGGCTTCAACGACACCACCGCCGCTGATGTCGTCAAGCGGCTGCGCAGCATCTATGCGTCGACCATCGGGTTCGACCTCGAGCACATCGAGGAAGAGGCGGAGCGCGACTGGTTTCGCAAAGTGCTCGAGGGAGGCGATGCCCGTCTCACACTGACGCCGGAAGAGAAGAAGATCGTTCTTGCGCGCCTCACCGAGGTCGATGGGCTCGAGCGGTTTCTCGCTCGTGCGTACGTCGGGAAGAAACGGTTCTCCATCGAAGGCACCGACGCGCTGGTCCCGATGCTGGATGCCGCCATCGAGCGCGCGGCACTCTCGGGCGCCCGGCACGCTGTCATCGGGATGGCGCACCGCGGCCGTCTGAATGTGCTCGCGCACATCCTGAACAAGCCGTACGCCACGATCTTCGAGGAGTTCGAGGAAAAGCACGCGAAGTCGGACGCGGTGGATACCGGCGATGTGAAATACCACCTCGGAGCGTCGACCACACGGACGCTGCCGAGCGGCAAAGTGGTCGAGCTCGAGCTCGTGCCGAATCCCAGTCATCTGGAGTTCGTGAACCCCGTGCTCGAGGGTGTCGCCCGTGCGCTTCAGCGCACGAACGGCGCTCGTGACGAGTCGAGCGTCCTCCCGATCGTGGTGCACGGGGATGCTGCATTCCCGGGCGAGGGCGTGGTCGCGGAGACGCTCAATCTCTCGCGCCTGCGCGGTTACCGTGTCGGGGGCACGCTGCACATTATCGTGAACAATCAGGTCGGCTTCACCACCGATCCTCAGGACGCTCGCTCCACGTACTATTCCAGCGATCTCGCGAAGGGATTCGAGATTCCGATCTTCCACGTCAACGCCGACGATGCGGAGGCCTGCGTTGCCGCGGTGTGGCTGGCCATCTCGTATCGCACGCGGTTCGCGAAGGACGTGCTGATCGATCTCGTCGGCTACCGCCGGCACGGGCATAACGAGGGGGACGAGCCGGCGTACACCCAGCCGAAGCTGTACGACCGCATCAAGGCGCATCCGACGCCGCGCGAGGTCTGGGCGAAGCGTCTCGCCGCCGAAAGCATCGTCACCGACGAGGAGTCGAGGCGCCTCGCGGACGAGATGATGCGAAAGCTCGACGTGGTTCACACGGGACTGAAGAGTGGCGGAGCGCAGGGCACCGTGCCCGCATCGGAAGAGAAAGCGCGCGCGTCGAAGCCGAAGCCGGTACATAGCGCCGTGAAGGCGGAGACGCTCATTGCCGTCAACGAGCGACTGCTGGCCTGGCCGTCGGACTTCGCACCCAACCCCAAGCTCATCAAGCCATTGGAGCGGCGTCGCGCGGCCATCGGCGATGAGGGCGGCATCGACTGGGGCCATGCTGAAGCGCTGGCCTTCGGGTCACTGCTGCTCGAGGGAACAAGCGTTCGCCTAACGGGCCAGGACACCGCACGCGGCACGTTTTCCCATCGACATGCGGTGTTGCACGACGTGAAGACGGGCGCGGAGTTCATCCCGCTCCAGCACCTGCCGTCGGCGAAGGGAACCTTCGAGATCTACAATTCACCCCTGTCCGAGACAGCGGTTCTCGCGTTCGAGTATGGGTACTCGACCGCCGCCCCTGATGCGCTCGTTCTCTGGGAGGCGCAGTTCGGCGACTTCGCCAACGTCGCGCAGCCGATCATCGACCAGTTCATGGCTGCCGATCGAGCGAAATGGAGTCAGGATTCGAGCGTCGTCCTGCTCCTGCCCCACGGGTACGAGGGGCAAGGGCCCGAGCACTCGAGTGCACGGCTGGAGCGCTTTCTCCAGCTGGCGGCGGAAGGGAATCTGCGCGTCGCCTATCCGACGACCCCGGGACAGTATTTCCACATTCTGCGTCGGCAGGCGCAGACCGATCCGCGGCGACCGCTGATCCTCATGCAGCCGAAGAGCCTGCTTCGCCTGCCCGAGGCGGCGTCGCGCCTCGCGGATCTCGCCAATGGTTCGTTTCAGCCGGTCCTCGACGATCCGGCGCGCTCGCCTGTGCCGCGCGAGGTGAAGCGCCTCGTGTTGTGCTCAGGAAAGCTGTACTACGATCTCGCCGCTGCCCGCGCCAACGGCACTCCCGCCAAGCACGCGGCGGTCGTCCGCGTCGAAGAGCTCTATCCGTGGCCGCACGAGGAGATTGCCCGGATTATCGATCGCTACGGCGGTATCGAGGAAGTGGTGTGGGCCCAGGAAGAGCCGAGAAACATGGGAGCCTGGTCGTTCGTGTGGCCCCGGCTGCGCGCATCGACCGGGAACGCGATTCCGATTCGCTACATTGGACGTCCCGAGCGCGCGAGTCCGGCGGAGGGATATCACACGGCCCACGCGGAGCAGCAGGCTCGGATCGTAACCGAAGTGCTCGCTCCAGCGAGCACTGCTCGGGAGACCAGTGGCGCCACGCGATCAAAGAAGGAAGCCGGACGCGGGTGAGACACGCGCGAGGGATCGGGACAGCGCTCCTTCTTCTCTGGTCGTCGGCCGCGCTCTCGCAAGAGCGCGGCTCCGCCGCCCTTGGCCATCTCGTCGACGGGCTCGGTGTCAGCGCGCGCGTCCTGCTGATCGCCGCTCACCCTGACGACGAAGACACGGCCCTCCTCGCCTGGCTCGTCCATCGCCAGCATGCCGACGCCGCCTATCTCTCGCTGACGCGGGGCGATGGCGGCCAGAACCTGATCGGCGACGAGCTTGGCGAGGCGTTAGGCGTCATTCGCACCGAAGAGTTGCTCGCCGCTCGACGACTCGATGGCGCAACGCAGTACTTCACCCGCGCGTACGACTTCGGCTTCTCCAAGAGC
>DATFBS010000029.1:0-78944 GCA_035253695.1 Gemmatimonadaceae bacterium | reverse complement strand
GGCGCTGGGGGCGCTGGGGGCGCTGGGGGCGCTGGGGGCGCTGGGCGATGAACGATGTGAGGCGCATCACCTGGCGGACTCTCAGCAGTCAGCGCCTTAAGCGCCTTCAGCGCCTTCAGCGCTTGCGGGTCTTGGCACAGCCAATGCCCGCTAATGGAACAACTTCCTGTCTCGGCTGGTAACACGGCCGACGCAGTGCGTTCATCAGATTCCTGAACGGTCCCCGAATGGCCCAGTCGACGACCACCTCTTCGCTCGCCACCGCCCAACGCGCTGCCGCGCTCGCTCTGGATCTCAAGGCTACCGACGTCGTTCTCCTCGACCTCTCCGGCGTTTCCGACGCCACCGACTTCTTCGTCATCGCCAGTGGCACCTCCGATACCCATGTTCGGTCGACTGCCGAACACATCATGGAGGGGCTCAAGAAAAAAGAAGGTGTCGCACCGCACCATATCGAGGGTCTACAGTCCGGACGGTGGGTGCTGCTCGATTACGTCGACGTGATCGTGCACGTCTTCCATCCGACACTGCGTGAGTTTTATCAGCTCGAACGTCTGTGGAGCGACGCCGAGCGCGTCTCGCTGGACCGCGAGGGAGGCCAACCGTGATGGAACGGAGATTCTTGCTGGGTGCGCTCGCCGCCGTGCTGGTGGCCGCCCCGCGCGCGGGCGCCCAGTTCTACTTCGGGCAGAACCAGGTC
This sequence comes from Gemmatimonadaceae bacterium, assembly GCA_035253695.1. Lineage (GTDB taxonomy): Bacteria > Gemmatimonadota > Gemmatimonadetes > Gemmatimonadales > Gemmatimonadaceae > JAICNG01. Next base: position 78,244 of record DATFBS010000029.1, on the reverse strand, counting down.
CAGTACGACTCGTTCGACTGGAAGGTCATCGAGACGGACCACTTCCTCGTGCATTACTACCAGGGCGAGGAGACGGCCGCCCGCGACGCGGCTCGGATGGCCGAGCGCGCGTACGGGCGGCTCTCGCGCATCCTGGGCCATGAATTTCGCGAGAAGAAGCCGATCGTCCTGTTCGCCTCGCGATCCGATTTCGGCCAGAACAACGTGACGGGCGACCTCGGGGAGTTCACCGGGGGCGTAACGGAGGCGCTGCGCCACCGGATCCTGATGCCGTTTACGGGCGACTACGGGTCCTTCGAGCAGGTGTTGACGCACGAGATGGTGCACGAGTTCCAGTACGACATCTACTCTCGCGGTAAGGCAGGCGCGGGGCTTCAGACCCTCCAGCAGCAGGCGATGCCGTACTGGTTCGCCGAGGGCATGGCCGAGTATCTCTCGCTCGGTCCGGGCGACCCGTTCGCGAACACGGTCATGCGTGACGCGGCGCTCAATGGTCGACTGCCCTCGATCGAGCAGATGACGATGCGGCCCGACCAGCACAATCCCTACGACATCGGACAGGCGCTGTGGGAGTACGTGGGCGACCGCTGGGGCGATGAGGTCATCGGCGCGATCCTCCAGGCGGCGCCCAACGTCGGCGTCGAGCGCGCCTTCCGCCGTGAGCTTGGCAAGTCCCTCGAAGATCTGGGCGACGAGTGGAAGGAAGCGATGCAGGTAAAGCACCTGCCGCAGATCGCCGACCTGGAGCGGGCCCGGAAGTACGCGCAACCCCTGCTCTCCGAGCGCCGCAGCGGCGGCGCCATCTTCCTGGCCCCCGCCCTCTCACCTAACGGCGAGCAGATCGTCTTTTTGTCCAACGGCAGCTTCCTGCGCGGTCAGATCTTCATCGACCTCTGGCTCGCCGACGCGCGCTCCGGCAAGCGGCTGAAGCGGCTGGTCAAGAGCACGACGAATCCCGAATTCGAGGAGCTGCGCCTGCTCTATTCGCAGAGCTCGTTCTCGCCGGACGGCCGAACGCTCGCGTTCACCGCGCAGCGCAAAGGCAAAGATGTGCTGTATCTCCTCGACGTGCGCAAGCAGAAGGTGATTCGCCGCATCGATACCCATCTCGAGGGAGTGACCGGACCTTCGTGGTCGCCTGACGGAAACCGTCTCGTCTTCTCCGGCCACCTCGGCGGCATCAGCGATCTGTACACGGTGCATGCGGATGGATCCAACCTGACGCAGCTGACCAACGACCGTCATGGGGACCTGCAGCCGCAATGGTCGCCCGATGGCAAACGCGTCGCGTTCGCCAGCGATCGCGGAGCGGAGACAGACTTCGGAGTGCTTCGCTACAGCCCGTGGAAGATCAGCGTCTACGATTTCGAGACGGGCCGCATCGATGTTCTTCCTGGACAGGACGCCCACAACATCAATCCGATGTGGTCGCCGGACAGCAAGTCGATCGCCTATGTGTCGACGCGCACGGGGATCCAGAATCTCTTCCTCTATGAGGTGGAGACGAGCGAGCACTTCCAGTTGACGAACGTCGTGGGCGGGATCACCGCGGCGACGAACTACAGCCCCGTGATCTCCTGGGCGCGCCAGGCGGACAAGCTCGCCATCACGTACTACGAGAACGGCGACTACACCATCTGGTCGATCGACAATCCCCGGTCGCTGAAGCGCTCGCCATATCGCACGCCGGAGCCGCGCACACCGCTCGTGGCCGGTGCTCCGAAGGCCGACACGGTGCTCGTCTCTAGCGCACTGGCCCCGTCCGACAGTGGAGCGACGGTGCGGATCAGCGCCGACACGACGGTGGCGAACGGGCATTTCTCGTATTATCGCTCGCCCGCGGGCATTCGTCCGTCGCAGAATACGCCGCCCGCTGCGGAGCTCGCCTCACGTGGCGGACCGATCAGCGTCGAAGCCCTGCTCGACAGCGCGGCGATGGCGCTGCCCGACGCGGAGGGGTTCAAGACGTACGACTACAAGGTGCGGTTCAGCCCCGATTACGTCGCCCGCCCCACCATCGGTTACGAGCAATACAACTTTGGCCGCGGCTTCTTCGGCGGGACGCAGATCGTCCTCAGCGACATGCTCGGCAACCATCGCCTCGCGTTCTCCGGTGAGGTCAACGGCCGGTTGAGCGAGGCCCGCGTCTATAGCGCATACACGAACCTGTCCCGGCGGATGCAGTACGCCGTCGGCGCGTATCAGTCCCCGTACTACTTCCCCGAGGTCGGAGCGCTGCAGCCAGTCGGCGAGGGGATTTGGGAAGAGATCTACCCGATCACGCGACTCATCGAGCGGCAGGTGTTCGGCATCGGGATCTATCCCTTCGATCGCTTCACTCGCACCGAGTTTGGCGCCCGGCTCTCCAACGTCGATCGGTCCTCGCTGTTCATCGGGCGACTGATCAACGAGTTCACGGGTGCGGCGACGCCGTTCCAGATTCTGGACGAAGTGCACCAGCCGAGCATCAACTACGTCCAGCCGTATGCGGCATTCGTGTCGGACAATGTCCTGTGGGGCTACACCGGCCCGATCATGGGGCGGCGGTACCGCTTCCAGGTGGAGCCGATCATCGGGACGTACAAGTGGATGGATTATCTGGTGGATTACCGCCGGTACGACCCCATCCTGTTCAACTTCCTCACGCTCTCGTCACGGCTGTTGGCGAGCGTCTCCGACGGCCGGGATGCGGACACCCTCCGCAAGTACATCGGGTATCCCGAATTGCTCCGCGGCTATGATCGTGAGGAGTACGCGCTCAACGAGATCCGGCAGTGCGCATTCAACGATCCGGAAAGCGATGATCCGCGCTATTACCGGTGCTCGCCCCTGGTGGGCAGCCGGATCGCGGTGGCGAACGTCGAAGTGCGCTTCCCGCTGCTGCGGCGCGTGGACATCGGTCTGCTTCCGATCTCCCTGCCGCCTATCGAGGGAGTGGCATTCTACGATGTCGGTATCACCTGGTTCGAAGGCCAGAACCTGCACTGGTCGAGGCCGGCCGGCTTCGACCCGGCGTTCCAGCGCCACGCTCTGCGGAGCTACGGCTTCGGCGTTCGCGTGAATCTCTTCAACTTCGCGCTGTTGCGGTGGGACTACGCGATTCCGCTCGATGATCCACGACGGGATTCGTATTGGAGGTTCTCGCTCGGCCCGAGCTTCTGACGTAGGAGTTGGTGGTCAGGGATCAGGGTTCAGGGGTGGAAAAGCAAACGGCGGCGCATTCGCGCCGCCGTTTGCTCATCCGATGAGGCCGCTCGCGCGAAGCGCGGCGGCCCTTTCCATCCCTGAACCCTGATCCCTGACCACTAAGTCCCTTTAAAGCGTCGCGTCCCGTTACTACTTTTCCCCCGTGCGTAACCTCCTCGCGCTGGCCCTCGTGCTCGCGGCCTGCTCCGGCTCCGAGCGCGGCGATGATCCCTCCGCCAGCGACTCTCCGACCGTCATGTCGGCTGGCGGCGCTGACCGCCTCCTCCTGCGCTTTGCGCGGGCGGGTGGACCGGTGCGCGCGTACGCGTACCCCAACGTCGATTCGCTGGTGTGGACGTCGCGCGCCAGCCTTCCCGCCGTGGAGCGCGTGCTCGGATTCGACTCCGATGCCGGCAGCGTCGCCGCGATGGATACGAAGGGCGTTCCCTTGCGCGTCGATCTGCGCACCGGCGACCTCGCCCGAGAGACGAAAGCCAAGCTGTCGTATGCCGCATCGCAGGACGGCAACGCCATCTACGGAGTGGCCGTCGATGGAACGATTCGGCGGCTGACGCCGGAAGGAGAGTGGCGCTTCAAGCCCCCCGCTTCGCCGCGTGAGCTCTTTCCGCAGTCGGACGGCGGTCTGCTCGTCGTCGCGGATGCCCGCACCGGCACGACCGTTTGGCGCATGCATCCCCCGCAGGAATCGCTCGTCGATACCGCCCGGCTTCCTCGCGCGCAACGCGCGATCGGCACCCCCCTCGGCGACCGCTTGTACTTCACCGTCGACACCGGGCTCATCGGCGTGCGCGCGCGCGATCTCGCGCCGGTCCCGAGCGTTCGTGTGCCGCAGCAGATTCGTTCCGCCGTAACGACGCCGAGTGGGGATCGCATTTATCTCCTCACCGCGGGCTCCGCGGACTTGATCGTCGTCGATCGTTACGCGGAGGAGATCGCGGCGCGCATCACCCTGCCGGATACCTCACGCGAGCTTCGGATGGACCCTACGGGTCGCTTCGTGCTGGCCCGTGCCGCGAAGAAGGATTCGGCGTGGGTCGTGGCCGTCGCCACCGATACGCTGGTTGGACGAGTCGCAACGGGATGGCGTGAGGACCTACCACTCGTCACTCCGGATGGCGCCGTCGCGCTGCTGCGCGGGAACGACGTCGTGCTCGTCGACAGCGACTCCCTGGAGGCGATTCGTCGCGTCGCCGGCGGGGGACGTGACTTCTGGTACTTCATCGAGTGGAACGGGTTCCGACCTCGCAGTGCGTCGCTCGACGAGCCGGTGCAGTTCGAGGGGATGGACACCACGCCTCGCGACTCTGGCGACACGCTGGATCCGTTCGCAGTGGGGCCATCGCCCGACTCGCTCACGCCGCGGCCGGACAGCGTCGCGGCTCCGCCGCGCGACACGTCCCCGGCGCCTCCTCCTCCGGCAACCAGCCCTGGGTTCACCGTCCAATTCGCGGCGCTGCGCGGCGAGCAGGCGGCGATCGCCGCCGCCGCCGAGATCGAGGCGGAGGGGCAGCGTGCACACGTCGTGCGAACGACACAGGGCGGCCTCGACATCTGGCGCGTCGTACTCGGCCCGTATCCGACACGCGAACGCGCCGAGCAGGTCGCGCGCAGCACCGGACGCTCGTACTGGATCTACGAGGGACGACCGTAGATGGTCGCGGACGCCTCGAACCGCGCGAAGCGCTGGGAAGAGGCCACGCGCGACGTCGCGCCGCAGCTTCAGGACCGGACGTGCATCGTCATCGTGGGCGAGCGCGACGACGACGCCGCCAACGTGGCCATCGCGCTCGCGCATGCCCACGACAATCGCCGTGTCGCGATCGTCGACGCCGTTGGCGAGCTCGCGCCGCTCCAGAAGCTGCTTCCGGATGATGCCCGGTCGCACGGTGTCATCGACCACTTTCTGCACGGCGTGTCCCTGCGAAAGATCGCGTATCCGGTGAATCGGGAGGGAACGCTGTTCCTCCTTCCGAGCGGCGTTGGCCCGTTCGACTACGGTACGCTGTTGCGTCGGGAGCGTTGGCGGCGCCTGACGATGGCGTTTCGCGCCGAAGGCGCGCTGCTGTGTATCGTCCTTCCATCGGATGCCGAGGGACTGGCGGGGTTTGTCGAGGATACCGACGGCATTGTCCTCGTCGGCGACGTGGAGTATTCCGAGGCGAGACATATCATTGGGCGAGTACCCAACCTGAACCGCATCAGTGCCGACGCCGGTGTCGCGGCCGCAACCACGCCGCGGCCTGGACTGCTGGCACGGGTCACTCGTCAGGCACCCTCGCGCCGTGTCGCGGCGCTGGCCGCTGGCGTCGCTGCCCTCGTTGCGGCGGGAGCTCTCTACGCCTGGGCGCGCGGCGACGACCCAGTCACATCCGGGCCGACCACCGGGACCGCTGCGGCGACGTTGGCCTCTGAGCAGCAGCGCACGGGAGCCGTTGCTATTGGTGCCGACTCCGCGGATGCGGCGGTGTTTTCGGTAGACATCGTGATGCTGAACAGCCTCGCCGCCGCCGGCCGGCAGCTGACCACGCTCGGAGCCATTCCCGCGGCGACCTTCTCCCCCGTTCGGCTCGGCGCGGACAGCGCTCGGTGGTATCGCTTGCTGGTCGGTGCGTGGAAAGAGCAGCGACAGGCCGACTCAGCCCTCATGGCGCTGCGAGCCGCCGGGGTTCTCGAAATGGGGCTCGGCGCCGTTCGGCGAACGCCGTTCGCCGTCCGCATCGCTGAGGACCTGCCGTCCACTGTTGCCATGACGCGGGCCACGGAGCTACGTGCACAGGGTTTTCCGGCGTACGCGCTCGAACGTGACCCGGGTCACGCGAGTGTGTACGCGGGTGCGTTCGAGAGCCCCTCGCAAGCGACCACGCTTCTCGACATGTTCAAGCGTGCAGGAATCGACGCGACCGTTGCCTATCGCATAGGGAGAGGACTCTAGGTGCGACTGCGAAAGCTGGAGCTCCACGGATTCAAGTCCTTCGCCGATCACGTCGATCTCGACTTCGAGTCGGGAGTCACGGCGATCGTGGGGCCTAACGGGTGCGGCAAGTCCAACGTCTCCGACGCGGTTCGATGGGTCCTCGGCGAGCAGCGCGCCCGCCTCCTGCGCGGGGCGAAGATGGAGGAAGTCATCTTCCAGGGCTCCTCGGCGCGGCGTCCGGTGAACATCGCGGAGGTTTCGCTCCACTTCGAGAATGATGACGGCGCGTTACCCGTCCCGTTCAAGGAAGTGGTCATCACGCGCCGTCTCTCCCGGAGCGGCGAGAGCGACTACCTGCTGAATCGCGCTCCCTGTCGCCTTCGGGACATTCAGGATCTCGTTCGCGGAACCGGACTCGGTGCCGATTCCGGCGTCGTCATCGAAGCGAAGATGATCGATGCCCTGCTCTCCGATCGGCCCGACGATCGGCGTGAGCTGTTCGAGGAGGCGGCCGGCGTCGGGCTCTACCGCGACCGTAAGCGCAGCACGGAGCGGCGCCTCGAGGAGACGACGCTCGATCTCTCTCGGCTCGACGATCTCATCAACGAGGTTCAGAGCCAGGTGCGCTCGCTCGCGCGTCAGCGCAAGCGTGCAGAGCGGCACACCGAGCTGACCGCTCGGCGCTTTGCGTTGGAGCTCACGCTCGTGTCGCGCGACATGGAGGCGTGGAGCGAAGAGCTCGTTCAGCTCGAAGAGCGTGTTCTGACGCTCCGGGCCGAGGTTCCCCGCTCCGACGAACGCGTTCGCGTGGCCGAGCGCGCTCGCGAGGAAGCGCATCACGCTCGCGCAGCGGCCGAAGGACAGCGCGCGGAGCTGGCGCGGCTGGTGAGCGCGCAGCAGGAAGACGTGCTCAGGCTGGAGAGCGAGATCGCGGTCGCGGAGGAGCGTCAGCGCAACGCGACGGCTCGGCGGGAGCGTGCGGAGGAGGAGCGGCGCGCCGGTGAAGAGCGCGGCTCACGACTCGCCACCGATCGGCAGGGCGCTGCCGCGGAGCGCGAACGGCTGGAGGCAGAGCTCGCTGCCGCGCAGCAGTTCCTGGCCCAGCGCGTGGAGGCCGAGGACGCCGCGCGCACGCAGGTCGCCGAGGCGCGCCGATCCACCGAGGACGCCGAGCGAGCGATGCGTGAGCGTCGCGACGAACGGCGCCGGTTGGAGCTCGACCGCGAAGGCGCCACTCGAGAGATCGAAGAGCTCGGCCAGCGAGTCGATGGGCTGCGCGAGGAGCGCGAGACCGCGGCCGAAGCGTTGTCGCTTGCTACCGCTCGCCTCGATCTCGCCGAGCGTGATCTCGAGGAAGCGAAGACGGCGGCCGTCATGGCCGAAGAAGCGCTCGTCCTCGCGCGAACCACTGCGACCGACGCGCGCGCGCGCGAGGCCGCCGCGCGCGACGAGCTGTTCAGAGCAGAGGAGGCACACACCAGTCTGCTCGGTCGCGTCAACGCGCTGGAGACGCTCGAGCGCGAACGTGTCGGGCTCGCTCCGGCCGCCGCCAAGCTGCTCCAGGAACGCGGTCGGTTTGGTGAAGGCGCGATTCTCGGTCCGCTCTCCGATTTCATCAGCGCCGAGGCCACCGGTGCCGTACTCGTCGAGCGGTTTCTCGGTCCGAGCGTGCACGCCGTGCTGGTGCGCGATAGCGAGGCGGCGGACAGCGTCCGCGCCTGGCACGCGACGACGAATCCCGGTCCGCTTCTGCTGCTGCCGCTCGATGCGCCCGATCCTGATTGGGAGATCAGTGACGCACTGGCGAGCTTCCTCGACGTCCAGGAAGTTGCGCGGCCGTGGGTACGCTCACTGCTGGGGCAGGTGCGCACGATCGACGAAGGCGCCGCTTTTCTCGATAGCCGAGGTGCCGTTTGGCTGCCCGGCCGTACCGCGGGGCCCGGACCGCTTCGGCGTCGCGCCGAGCTGTTCGAGCTGAGGGCCGAGCTCGGCGCCAGCGACGCGGCTCGCCAGGCAGCGAACGCCGAGGCAGACGCCGCTCGAGCCGCCCTGGACGTCGCGGAGCGTGGGACTGCTGATGCGGGCGACCTCACGCAGGCCGCGCATCAGCAAGTGCGGCGAGCCGAGGAGCGGCGTGCCGAAGCGGAGCGTGATGTCAAGCGATCCACGCGAGAGCTGGACGCGATCGATGCGCTCATCGACCGCCTAACGGTTCGCCGCGGCGAGCTCTCGACGCGCGCACACGACCTCGACATGCGACTCGAGGAGCTCGCCAATGCGCTCGAGGTCGCCTCAGGCTCGCTGTCCGAGCTGCGCACGCGATTGGTGGCGCTCGAGACGGAACAGGATGACGTTCGGGAGGCACGTACTCGCGGCCAGGTGGAGGTCGCCCAGGCACAGGCGCGCCTTCAAGTCGCGCGCGATCGGGAGCGGCACCTCGCCGAAGAGGCGGACGTCGCGACGGCGCGTCTTCACCAGCTGCTCGCGGAGCTGACCGACATCACGTCCACGGATAGCGTGCTCGCCGGGCGGATGGCGGAGTGGCAGATGGACCTCGAGACGCGCCGCGCGACGTTCAGCGACGGCCAGGCGCGCCTCGCGCGCTCCGAAGAAGGGGTGCGCCACGCGAACGCGACGCTCGAGGAGGCGGAGCGAACCGTCGATGAAGCCCGTCGTCTCGCGACGTCCCTCGGCGATGAGCTGCACCACGCCGAGCTTCGTTTGACCGAGCTGTCGGGACGCCGCACCGCCATTCGTGAGCGTCTGGAGGCGGAGTGGCGCCGCCCGCTCGACGATATGCTTGCCTCGCATGTCGCCGTGGAAGGAGAAGATCAGGGACTTCGTGCCGAGCTCGAAGCGATTCGCGACCAGCTCGAGGCCATGGGGCCGGTGAATCCACTGGCGATCGAAGAGCACGAGGAGGAGGTGAAGCGGCTCGACTTCCTCACCGCGCAGCGCGCGGACCTCGCGGCCGCGCGGAGCTCACTCCAGCAGGCGATTCGCGAAATCGACTCCACGGCGCGCGAGCTCTTCCTCGCCACGTTCACGCAGGTGCGCGAGAACTTCCGCCAGATCTTCATGACCCTGTTCGGGGGCGGCGAATGCGATCTCCGGCTCGAGCATCCGGAAATGCCGCTCGAGTGCGACATCGAGATTCATGCGTCGCCGCGCGGGAAGCGCACCCAGCGTATCCACCTTCTCTCGAGTGGCGAGCGCGCCCTCGTCGCGCTGTCGCTCCTGTTTGGGATTTTCCTCACCAAACCGAGCCCCTTCTGTCTGCTCGATGAGGTGGATGCGCCGCTCGACGACCAGAACATCGGTCGCTTCGTGCGAATGCTGAATCAGTTCAAGCAGAGCACGCAGTTCATCGTCATTACCCACAATCCGCGCACGACGACCGAAGCGGCGGACGCAGTGTACGGCGTCACGATGCAGGAGCCCGGCGTGTCGTCGCTCGTCAGCGTGCGACTCCGCGGCGGCGCCTCGGTGGACGAGGCGCTCGAGGGACGATTGATCGCGGACGAGGTGGTCGTCGGCGCCGGGGCATGATCCGCGGCGCAGCGCTCGCCTGCGCCTTGGTGCTGTGTCCGGGCGTCGCGCATGCCCAGACGAGCGAGCCACCGCGCACAACGCTTCTCTATCAGAACTTTCCCAACCCGTTCCCGTCCAACGGCATCCTGGCGACGTGCTTCTGGTTCGACCTCGCGCGCGACGCCGATGTTCGCATTCAGGTCCTCGACATCCGTGGGAACGTCGTTCGCACCCTCGTCCCCTCGCCGAACGTCCCCGGTCGCCTGAACGCCGGGCGCTATGGGCGCGGAACCGGCGACGTTCCCGACGGCTTCGGCTGTGACGAACGGTACATTTGGGATGGCACCGCATCCGACGGCAGCCTCGTACCTCCGGGCGTGTATCTGCTGCGACTGCGCGCCGACGGGATGGACGTCGTGCGGCGGATGCTCTTTCTCGGGCGCTGATGCGCCTGACGACAGTCGGCACAGGCACCGTGTCGCCCTCGGCGTCGCGCGTGTGCGCCGGCCATCTGGTCAGCACGGGAAGCGTTTCCGTGTTGTTCGACTGCGGGAGTGGCGTCGTACACCGCCTGGCGCGGGCCGGGGTCGACTGGATGGCGATCACCCATGTGGCGATCACGCACTTTCATGCCGACCACCTCAGCGACCTGGCGTTTCTGATCTTCTCCTGGCGATACGGCGCGGAGCAGCCGCGCAGCGCCCCGATCGAGATCATTGGTCCACCCGGTATCGACGCGCTGCTGACCCGGTTCGCGAGTGCGTTCGGCAGTTGGGTGCGTGAGCCCGGGTATCCCGTTCACGTGCACGAAACGGCACCCGGAGCGGTGATCGAGATCGGCGATGATACGCGGGTCAGCGCCTTCAAGGTTCCGCACACCGAAGAGAGCGTGGCGTATGACCTCGTGCACGACGGGCGCCGCGTGGTCTACACGGGCGATACGGGATTCGACGAGGGGCTTGGACGCTGGGCGGCGGGATGCGATCTTCTCCTGGCAGAGTGCTCGCTGCCGGACGACCGGGAGATGGCGATTCACCTCACGCCGCGCCGCTGTGGAGAATTGGCGGCGATCGCGCGCCCCCGCGCCCTGGTGCTGACGCACTTCTATCCGCCCGTCGAGCAGGTGGACATCCGCGGTATCGTGCACGAGCGATTCGACGGAACGCTCGTGCTCGCGGAGGACGGGTGGTCCATGGAGATCGAGGAGCGGTAATGCTCGTTGTGATGGAGCACGGCGCGACCCCCGAGCAGGTCGCCGGCGTCGTCAGGCTGATCGAGGAGCTCGGTTACCACGCACGCCCGATGCCTGGATCGCAGCGCACGGCCATCGGCCTGGTTGGTAACGATGGTCGCGTCGACGGAGCACGCTTCGAGACGCTGCCGGGCGTGGCGCAAGTCATCCACGTGACCAAGCCGTACAAGCAGGCGTCGCGCGAATGGCATCCGGAAAACACCGTCGTGACGATCGCGCCCGGTGTGCAGGTCGGCGGTGATGACATCACGCTCATCGCTGGCCCGTGCTCGGTCGAGTCGGAGGAGCAGATTCTTTCGGCCGCGCGCGCCGTTCGCGCCGCGGGGGCGTCGTGCCTGCGCGGCGGGGCGTTCAAGCCGCGGAGCTCCCCGTACTCGTTCCAGGGACTCGGAAAGCGTGGCCTCGAGATGCTGGCGCTCGCGAAACGCGAGACCGGCCTCGCCATTGTCACCGAGGCCATGGATGACGAGGGTGCCGAGCTCGTTGCCGAGTACGCCGACTGCATTCAGATCGGTGCGCGCAACATGCAGAACTATTCCCTGCTGCGCACCGTGGGACGGTTAGGCAAACCCGTGCTCCTCAAGCGCGGGCTGGCGGCGACGATCACCGATCTCCTGCTCAGCGCGGAATACGTGCTCAGCGAAGGCAACGAGCAGGTGATTCTCTGTGAGCGCGGCGTTCGCAGCTTCGACACGGTCGCTCGCAACATGCTCGACCTCACGGCGATTCCCATCGTGCACAAGCTGTCGCATCTCCCGATCCTTGCCGATCCCAGTCACGGCACGGGGCTGCGCGACAAGGTCATTCCGATGGCGCGGGCGGCCGTCGCCGCTGGCGCCGATGGCATCCTCGTCGAAGTGCATCCCAACCCCGAGCGCGCACTGTCGGATGGGGCGCAGTCCCTCTTCCCGGAGCAGTTTGCGCAGCTGGTGGGCGAGCTCCGCACGATCGCGACCGCGATTGGGCGCAGCCTGACCCCTGCTCCGGGAACCTCTGCGGCGGGGGTGGCGTAGTAAGACGAACGAGGAACGCGGAACGAGGAAGTTGTGATCTGGATCTAATTCCTCCTTCCTCCTTCCTCGTTCCTTGTTCCTCGTTCGGTCACCCTAGGACTCTCTCGATGCGAACCCTTCTTGTCGCCATTGCGATTGCCGTCGCCGCGCCTGTCAGCGCGCAGTCACCGACTGCGACGCTCGAGCGCGCCGTGCGGGCGTACAAGAAGGTGAAGACGGTGCGCGCATCATTCACGCAGACGATCACCAATCCACTGCTTGGGGCAACGGTGCAGTCTGCGGGGGAGCTCGTGCAGCGCCGCCCCAATCACGTTTCCGTCCGCTTCACCGATCCGGCCGGTGATCGTATCGTCGCCGACGGCTCATGGGTATGGTTCTACCTCCCGAGCAGCACGCCCGGGCAGGTGATTCGCACTCGTATTGCGAAGGGAGGCACCGGGTCCCCCGATCTGACCGCCCAGTTCCTCGACACGCCCGCCTCGCGGTTCGACGTGACCGATCGAGGCACTGAAAAGGTGAACGGCCGCACGGCGCGAGTGCTCGCGCTCGTGCCGAAGCAGGGCGTCGAAGCGCAGTTCACCAAGGCCGTGATCTGGGTGGACAGCGCCGATGCGCTGATTCGTCAGTTCGAGCTGACGGAGCCAAGCGAAATCGTCCGGCGGGTGACGATCACGAAGCTCACGCTCAATCCTGCCATTCCCGCCTCGTCGTTCCGCTTTACGCCACCGTCGGGGACGAAGGTGATCGAGCAGTAGCGCGCAGCAGCCGCGCGATCGCTTCCAGGCGTCCGTCGCCGGCAGTCTCGGCCTCACGCACCCAACGCAGTGCCGCGCTCGACAGCGCTCGATAGGCGTCGAGCGCATCCGGATGTGCTCGCAACGCCTCCAGGTGGCGCGCGATCGTGTCCGCGTCGCCCCGCACGATCGGCCCGGTGAGCGCACTCGCTCCCGCCCCGCCCCGAAGATTCTCCACCGCCGAGGCGAACAGAGGGTGTAACGCTTGCCGGGCGACATCCGGGGTAATGCCCACCTCGCGCAGCAGCTCCTCGGCCAGGCACATGAGCACGGTCGGAAAATTCGACGCAAACACCGCCGCGGCGTGATACCGCGCCTTCTCGCCCGGGGGGATATACAGTACGTGAGCCGCGACGGCGGATGCGAGACGCTCCGACACCGCGCGGGCCTCTGCATCGCCGTCGATACCGATCCACGCGCCACGGAGCGTCTGTGGAGCGTGCTCGGGATCGGAGAGCGCCACCAGTGGGTGAAACGTCCCGCAGGGATGGCCGGCGCGCCGCAGTGGCTCGAGGCCGGCCGGATCGGCGCTCCCACTGGCATGCAAAACGACGGCTCGCGGGGCAATCGCCGCCGTCGTCAACGTCGCGAGCGCGCCGTCGAGCTGCGCATCACGAACGGTCACGAGAACACAGGTCGCTCCGCCTAACGATTGTGGCGGCCTTCCGGCGGTAATGCCTTCGGAGGCGTTGGCGTGCCGTCCGTGGAGTCCGGCGACCTGCACCCCAGCGGCGCGAAGCGCGCGTGCGAGGCTACGCCCCGCGCGGCCGGCGCCGAGGATGAACACCCGGTCGCCGGTCATGACTGGCCGGGCAGATCCTCCTGCTTTGCCGCTCGCTTCGCCGCCGCGCGGTCGAGCACGGTACGCTGGGTCACGTCACCCGAGAGAAGCTCGCGCGCCGTCATGACGACACGATCCTCCTCGAGCCGGCGCCGAAGCTCTGCCTGAACGCCAAAGACGTATCGGGCGATCTCGTAAGTGAGGAGGCGGGTCACTAACGGATCGGCTGCCTGCCACTCCTCCGGCGCGATCGAGATCCCGCGCCGCTCCAGAAGCTGTCGGAAGGCGCCACGAATCGCCGGCGTGATGTCGAAGTCGGGTGAGGTAACCGTCTTCGAGGTTTTCAGGGATAGCGCGAACGCGGTGAGGGCGTCGCGGAACCGGCCCACCTGGTCGCCGAGCGCACGCTGCAGCTGAAGCTCCTGATCTTCGAGCCCCTCGTTGACGAAGAGGTCGGGTGTGATACCGCCGCCGCCGTAGATGACGCGTCCGCCGTCGGTCCGGTACGGCGTTCGTTCCGTCAATGGAATCTCGCCTGCGATCGTCGGCGTGCCGCCTTCCTCCTGGTCCCCCCCGGCGGCCTCGTCCTCATCGGAAGGCCGCGGCTTCTGAATACTGCGTCCCACCGGCGTGAACCACCGCGCCGTCGTGATCTTGAGCGCCCCACCGTCAGGCATTGCGAAGACCGACTGCGCACTGCCCTTACCGAACGTCGTCTCTCCGAGGATGACGGCGCGGTCGTGGTCCTGAAGCGCGCCGGCGACGATCTCCGAGGCGCTGGCGCTCCCTTCGTCGACGAGCACCACGATGGGCAGATCCGGCCACGGCTGCCGTTCTTCGTCAGCAAAGTCACGTGTCGCCCCGTACGCCCGGCCGCGCATCGAGACGATCTGCTGCCCGCGATTCAGGAACAGGTCCGAGACGGCCACACCCTGCTCCAGCAATCCGCCCGGATTGCGCCGCAGATCGAGAATGAGGGCGCGCAGGCCGCGCTTCCGCATGGTGTTGATCTCTCGCTCCAGCTCACTCGCCGTCTGCTCGCTGAACACGTCGATGTCGAGATAGCCGACGTTCCCTGGGAGGAGATCGGTGCGACGGACCGCGTGCACCTGGATGTCCGCTCTCGTCAGGCGGAACGGCAGGAGCGACTCGAGGCCCGGCCGCTCGACCATGAGGTTGACGCGCGATCCCTTGGGACCGCGAAGCTCGCGGGTGGCTTCGTCGACCGACCACCCTTCCGTAGACCGTCCTTCCACCTCGACGATGCGATCGCCGGTCTGAATGCCAGCGCGCTCTGCGGGCGAGTCGGGCAGTGGAGATACGACGGTGATCCATCCGTCTCGCACATCGATCTGCACGCCGAGGCCCGCGTAGCGTCCGCTCGTGTTCTCGTTGAGCCGCGCCAGGCGATCCCCGGAGAGAAACACCGTGTACGGGTCGTGCAGCTCGCGCAGCATCCCTTGCAGCGCTTCGTGGTAGATGCTGTCCTGCGAGAGCGAGTCGACGTACCGGCCGGCGACATGAGACACGACCTGGTCGAACAAGCGCGCGCCGTTCACGCTGCTCGGGCCCCCGTCGAGGCCGCGTTGCAGGAACCAGCCGCCAGTGACGAGCGCTCCCGCCATCGTGGCGAGCGCGACGAACGCACGATACCGCATCCGCACCTCTGAAGGGGTCATGGCATCACTGGTGGTGAAACCCTGACGAGACCGCGAAAGTTTCGGGCCAGGCCTGAGCGATCGCGGCCGCGATACGACTCAACACCTCATCTTCGGTGCCAGCACCGTCGATGCCCACGATGGGCCCCGCTTCCGGATGGTTGGCCTGCCAGGCCGGTTCCAGAAATCTCTCGAATGCCGCGTCGACGCGCGAGTGGAACTGGTCGCTTTCGCGCTCGATCTTGTCATGGCCCCCTCGCCGATCCAGCCGCGCCCGCCGCTCGCGGGCTGAAAGCGTGAGCACTACCGTGAGATCGGGGATGAGGCCCTGGGTGGCGAGGGCGTTCGCGCTCGCGACGAGGGCCGCGTCCAGCCCGCGCCCCGCGACCTGATAGGCATACGTCGACAAGAAAAAACGATCCAGGATCACCGTCCGTCCGTCGCGCAGCGCCGGTTTGATGACGCGGTCCACGAGCTCGGCGCGCGACGCCATGAAGAGCAGCGCTTCGGCCGCCGCCGTCAGCTGATAAGGGACGTGCAGCACCATTTCGCGAATCTTCTCGCCGGCGTCGGTTCCGCCCGGCTCACGCAGGAGCATGGCGTCGACTCCGCGGTCGGTGAGCCACTGCAGAAGGCGGGGCGCTTGTGTCGACTTCCCCGCGCTCTCCTGGCCTTCGAGCACGATCAACCGGCCGCGCGAGCGGCTCATCCCAGGGTGATGATCGGGCTTTGCGCGCCTTTCTTGATCCCGTCCAGAATCCATTCGTTGGCGCGCATCATGAGCTTGTCGAAGTTTTCCTGCGCGACGGCGACCGCCTGGTACACGCGGTGACTCTGCACCTTGCCGAGGAGCTCGTCGAGCTTCTGCTCCATCTCTTCAGTGGGCTCCTCACCACGCGCGATCA
The DNA here is from genome assembly GCA_035253695.1 of Gemmatimonadaceae bacterium. GTDB lineage: Bacteria > Gemmatimonadota > Gemmatimonadetes > Gemmatimonadales > Gemmatimonadaceae > JAICNG01. The sequence continues at coordinate 62,189 of DATFBS010000029.1, read as the reverse complement.
TCGCTTGCGCGTCCTCGCGCAGCTTCTCGAGCTGGCGCAGGAGCGCGACCGCCTCGCGGTCGGCAGACAGCTCCTCGTTGGCGCGCTTGACGGCTTTGTATTCCGGGCTCTGCCCGATCAAGCGGCCGAGCTCCTTGGCTTTGTCTTCTAACATGGGATGCCTGATAGTGAAATGAGAACGAGGAACGAGGAATGAGGAAGTCCTATAGGCTGCGTTTAGGCCATCGAATTCCTCACTCCTCAGTGCTCATTCCTCGCTCGTCGTCATCGTTTTCTTGCCAAGAGTATTCTCTCCCTTCCCGCCAAATCCCGCTCGACGCTCACCTCACCGTACCTCCCGTCGCTCATCGCGATTTCGGCCGCGAGCGACGCGCGGCGCGTATCGATCTCCAGCGCGAGAAGTCCCCCGGGCTCGAGAACGTCGGCGCCATCCCGAATGATCGTCTCGATCATGGCCATGCCGTTGCGCGGAGCGAACAACGCCACGGGCGGCTCCCAATCGCGCACGCTCGCGGGCAGGATCGCGGCTTCGTCGTAGGCGATGTACGGGGGATTTGACGTGAGGACCGCTGCGCGCTCACCACGGAGCGGGGCGAGCAGCGAACCCTCGCGAAGCTCTACCGGCGCGCGAAGAGCGGTCGAGAGTCTCGCGACATTGGCGCGCGCGCAGTCGAGCGCCTCCCGCGACACGTCGGTCGCGATGACACGGCGGTACTGGCCCTCGGTGGCCAGGGCGAGCGCGACGGCACCCGATCCGGTACCGATGTCGATCGCCAGGCCGTGCCGCACACGGGCGAGGATGCATTCGACCAGCACCTCCGTTTCCTGCCGGGGGATGAGCACGCGCTCATCCACATCCAGCGTGAGGTGGCGAAAAGCGGCACGACCCACCGCGTAGGCGAATGGGGTTCCCCTCGCTCGACGCCGTGCCGCCTCCCAGGCGCGCGCACACGTCTCGGGATCCAACGACGCCTCGCGATTCATCGATGGCCAGAAGCGTGGCATGTCGACGACGGCCGCGACGATGTCGCGGGCCTCCTGCGGGGCATCCGGAACGCGGGCACCCGCCAGATGCGCGGTCAGCGCACCGACGATGTCGCCGACTCGCGCCGGCGCAGGCCTGCCTAACGCCGGAAAGGCCAGGACGTCAGCCATTCAGTCGCTCCTCGACGTCCGCCTGTCGCAACGCCTCGATCAGCGCCCCGATCTCGCCGTCGAGCGTCCGCGAGAGCTCGTGTACCGTCAGTCCGATGCGATGATCGGTCACGCGATTCTGAGGAAAATTGTACGTGCGGATTTTCGCCGACCGGTCTCCGGTGCCGACCTGCGTCTTCCGCATCCGCGAGCGCTCGGCTTCCTGCTCCGCCACCTTGAGGTCGAGCAGTCGCGCGCGCAATACCTCCATCGCACGCGCGCGGTTTTGAATTTGTGAGCGTTGGTCCTGCTGGCTCACGACGATGCCCGACGGAAGATGGGTGATGCGGACCGCGGAATCGGTCGTGTTGACGCCCTGTCCTCCAGGGCCCGACGCGCGGAAGACGTCGATGCGAAGGTCCTTCTCATCGATTTTGACATCGACCTCTTCCGCTTCCGGCAGCACCGCCACGGTGGCCGCCGACGTGTGGATGCGCCCCTGGTTCTCGGTGGCCGGCACGCGCTGCACGCGATGCACGCCAGACTCCCAGCGCATGGCGCCGAACGCGCCGTCGCCGTGGACCTTGAAGATGACTTCCTTGATGCCACCGAGCGTTCCCTCGGACATGGAGATGGTCTCCCACTTCCACCCGTTCCGCTCGATGAATCGTGTATACATCCGGTAGAGATCGAAGGCGAAGAGGGCCGCTTCATCGCCACCGGTGCCCGCGCGAATTTCGACGATGCAGTCGCGATCATCGAGCGGATCGCGCGGAATGAGGAGGGGCGTGATGGCGCTCTCGATCCGGCCGATCTCGTCGTGCAGACGATGCTCTTCGGCCCGCGCCTCGGCGGCCATCTCGGGATCATCAACGCCAACGAGCTCGCGCACCTGCGCGAGCTCGTTCTCATACCGCTCGAGGCGGGACGCCATTTCCTTGACGGGTGCGAGCCGGCTATGCTCCCGTCCCAGCTCGGCGAGCCGGCGCGAATCTCGCGCGGTCGCAGGATCGGACAGCTCGCGCTCGATCTCCGCCGCCCGCGTCATCGCGTCGGCGAGACGATCGCGAATGCTCAGCGTTCTTTACCGTACTTCTGGCGGAAGCGCTCCACGCGGCCGGCCGTGTCGACGAGCTTCTGCTTCCCGGTGTAGAACGGATGGCAGTTCGAACAGATGTCGGTATGGATCTCGTCCTGGGTCGATCGCGTGACGAACGTATTGCCGCAGGCGCACTTGACCGTCGCCGTCGCGTACGTGGGATGTATTTCCGTCTTCACAGGTGCCTCTCGTGACAAAGATGGTAGCGGTGCAATATACCCTGAACGGGCCGTAAAAGACAAGGCGACAATGGCTTGTGCGTTTGACAGGCGTGGCGTCGAAGGGTAAGTTGCCGCGGCTCTCTCACTCTCGGAACAACGTGCTCGCATGGAAATCGTAGAGTTTCTCGCAACCGTCCCGCTTCTCTCCGGCATCGGCCGCGATGAGCTGGAGCGATTCGCGGAAGTCACTCGGGAGCGCGACTACCCGAAGGGCAGTGTCATCGTGTTCGAAGATGACCCGGGGGATTCACTCTTCATCGTCCGCGATGGACGCGTGAAGGTCGTGCTGGTCGGTGAGGACGGACGCGAGGTGATTCTCAGCGTCCTCGGTGTTGGCGAGCACTTCGGCGAGCTCTCGCTCATCGATGGCCAACCGCGCTCCGCGCACGTGATCGCGATGGACGACGCGAAGCTGCTCATCCTGCGGCGCGATGACTTCCGTCGCCGCGTCGCCGAATCACCGGCCGTCGCGTGGGCGATGTTGGTGGAGCTGTCTCGACGGTTGCGCCGCGCCGACGAGCAGATCGGCAGCCTCGTCTTGCTCGACGTCCACGGCCGCATCGCTCGGCTCCTTCTCGACGCCGCCGATGAAGGCGGCGCGCCCACGATCACGAAACCGCTCACGCACCAGACCATAGCCCAGATGATCGGCGCCAGTCGCGAGACGGTGTCGCGCGCGATGCGGGAATTTCAGGATCGCGGTCTCATCAGCGTGGAACGTCGGCAAATCACGATCGCGGATCGTGGGCAGCTGGAGCAGATGGCCCATGTGAGGGTCTAGGGCCACGGGCCACGGGCCACGGGGGAGGGTCAGGGGCAATGGGAGCGTGCTCCTGACCCTTTCTTGTTGGCCCCTGGCCCTCGGCTCCTGGCCCGCTCACCACGCGCCGTGATAGTCGTCACCGCTACCCACCCACGACCACCGCGATCTTTCCCTCGCACCCATGCTCCGCCTTCACTTCTGGGGAACGCGCGGCTCCATCCCTAGCCCCGGCCCACAAACCGTGCGCTATGGCGGGAACACGCCGTGCGTCGAAGTGCGCACGAGCGAAGGGTGGCTGATCATCCTCGACGCTGGAACCGGAATTCGCGAGCTGGGCCGATCCCTGATCGGGCGCGCGAGCGGTGCACCGATCGAAGGCGACATCTTCCTGTCGCACGGCCATTGGGACCACATCCAGGGACTCCCGTTCTTCGCCCCCATCTTCCAGCGGGGCAACCACTTCACCATTTGGGGGGCACAGACGACCGAGGCGCGCGTCGAGCGGATCGTTCGCGATCAGATGTCCCCCGTGGTCTTTCCCGTGTCGTTCGAGGAGATCGAGGCCAGCATCGACTTTCGTTCGGTATTGGGGGATAGCCTGGAAGGCCGGGGTTATACGGTAAGCGCCACCGAGGTGCGACACCCAGGCGGAGCCATGGGATACCGCTTCGCCGACGGAAACGGGCGTGGGCCGGCGCTCGTCTACATCTCGGATAACGAGCTGGGAGCGACGGAGAAGTACGACTCTCCGGGCCATTGGCGCGACGACCTCGTGCGCTTCGTGCGCGACGCCGGCGTGCTCGTGCATGATGCGATGTACACACGCGAGGAGTACGACCATCATCGCGGCTGGGGCCACTCGACGTATCACGACGTCGTGGCTCTGGCTCTCGATGCGAACGTCGAGCGGCTGGTGCTGTTTCACCACAGCCCCGAGCGCTCGGACGACGAAGTCGATCGACGCGTGGACGAGTGCAAGGCGCTAGTGCGCGAGCGAGGCGGCACGACCGACATCATTGCGGCCTCGGAGGGAATGACCCTGACGGTCTGAGGGCCTGACGATGACGAGACGACCCGAACCACGGATCGCGATCTGAAGCCTCTCCTCATCGCGGCGCTCGGACGAGCCATTCCGCATCTCCCCTCGGGACGCTCCGGGGACGACCTGGAAATTCGACGCGTTCCCTCCTTCCCCGCTGCTGCGGCCCTCGACGCGTCGCGGCCCACGGTCATCCTCGTCGATCGTACCCTGCTCCTGACGCTCGACGGCGACCTGCGGCCGATGCGCGATCTCGCTGAGCGGGCAGCCCTCGTCGGCGTCGGCGACCCGGGCGATTCCGAGCCGCCCCCTGAGTTCCCCACGGAGCTGCTCTCCGGGTTTCTCCCCGGCAACGCTGCGCCGGGCCTCGTCACCGTCCAGTTGCGGGGCGCATTTCGCCACGCGGCATCTCTCGTTGCCTATCGAGCGGTGCGGGCGCAGGAGCGGGATCGCCACCGGGAGCTCGCCGAGCTCACGCGTGTGGGTGTCGCGCTGACGACCGAGCGCGATCTCCTTTCGCTGCTCACCCTCATCCTCTCCCAGGCTCGGCGCATCACGACGAGCGATGCCGGCTCATTGTACCTTGTCGAGCGAGATGAGGAAGGGCATCCCGAGGCGCTGCGCTTCAAGCTCTCCCAAAACGAGACGCTGACGAGCGTGCCGCTCTCCGAATTCACCGTTCCCATCGACAACTCGAGCCTGGCCGGCTACACGGCGGCGACCCATGAGCCGCTGGTCATTCCGGACGTGTACCTGCTGCCCGAGGATGTGAGCTACCGCCTCAATCGCAGCTTCGACGAGAAGTTCGGCTATCGCACCAAGTCGATGCTCGTGATTCCGATGACGACCCATCGTGATGAGGTCGTCGGCGTCCTCCAGCTCATCAACCGCAAACGGATGATGGGCACACGCCTAACGACGGCCGAGGCGGTCGACCGTGAGGTCCTTCCCTACGACGAGCGGTCGGTGGAGCTCGTGTCGGCGCTCGCCGCCCAGGCGGCGGTCTCGATCGAGAACTCGCTTCTCTACGAGAACATCGAGCGGCTCTTCGAGGGGTTCGTTACGGCGGCCGTGTCCGCGATCGAAGCGCGGGATCCCGCGACGTTCGGACATTCGGAGCGCGTCGCCACAATGACCGTGAGCCTCGCGCGCGCCGTCGATCGCAGCGGCACCGGTCACTATCGCGGCACACGCTTCTCCCGCACGCAGCTGCGCGAGCTCCGCTACGCGAGCCTGTTGCACGACTTCGGGAAGGTCGGCGTGAGCGAGCAGGTGCTCGTGAAGGAGAAAAAGCTGTACTCGAGCGACATCGAGGCCATTCGCGGCCGCTTCGCGTTTCTCAAGCGGACGGCGGCCCTCGAGTACGAGCGCCGGCGAGCCGAATGGCTGCTGCGGAATGGTCGCGAGGGCTACGACGCGCTCGTGGCCGAGCTCGATGGGCGCCTCCGGCAGCATGAGGCCGAGCTCGATCGACTGCTGTCGGCGGTGATTGCCGCGAACGAGCCGACGATTCTGAGCGAGGAGGCGGGCGCGGAGCTGGCGTGCCTGGCCAAGCGGACCTTCGTCGACATTGACGGCCTCGAGCGGCCGCTATTGACCGATGAGGAAGTGCGCTTTCTCACGATCACGCGCGGTAATCTCGATGAGCAGGAGCGTCGGGAGATCGAGGCGCACGTCACCCATACCTTCCGCTTTCTCCAGCAGATTCCCTGGACGCGCGAGCTCCGTGACATCCCGCGCATCGCCTATGCGCACCACGAGAAGCTCAACGGCGAAGGCTACCCGCGTGGCATCCGCGCGGAAGAGATTCCGGTGCAGACGCGAATCATGACGATCGCCGATATCTACGACGCGCTGACGGCGACCGATCGTCCCTACAAACCCGCGGTTCCTTCCGAGCGGGCCCTCGACATCCTGCGGATGGAAGCGAAGGAGGGGATGCTCGACAAGGATCTGCTGACGACGTTCATCGAGTCGCGAGTCTACGCGCTGACGGATCCCAAGAGCTTTGGGGCGTACTCTCTTGGGACTCCTCATGAGGGCGTGCCGTCGCTGAACGATTAGGATTTCGGGTTCAGACGTCTTTGCCTTCTAACGAATCTTCCCGAACCCTCCCCCACCAGGCGTCTCTATCGACAGCACATCTCCCGGCGCCATCTCCACCCTGCACTTCGCCGGGAGCCACTTTCCGTTCAGAGAGTTTCGCCCGGGGGCCCCGGCCGCGCCACCCGCTGCCCCGCGCGGCGAGCGACGGCGGCGCTCCGTCAGCAGCGTCACGGTGCACCGCTCGAGCACGCGATAGCGCCTGACGACCCCGTCCCCGCCGCGCGCCGCACCCTCGCCACCCGTCTTGCGTCGAATCGCGTATTCCTCGATGCGAATGGGCAGCGACCACTCGAGGGACTCGATCGGCGTGTTTCGCGTGTTGCTCATGCCGACATGAACGGCGCTCGGTCCCGGGCCGCGTGACGAGGCTCCCTGGCCGCCTCCGAGCGTTTCGTAGAACGTCCACCCGGCACCGCCGAACGTGACGTTGTTCATCGTGCCCTGGCCTTGTGCGGGTACATCGATCCCCGCATCGGCGAGTGCCGCAAACAGCGCATCGGTCATGCGCTGCGACAGCTCGACATTTCCGGCGGCGACGGCCGCGGGCCACGTGGCATTCATCACCGTGCCACGCGGCGCAATCACCTCCACGGCACGCGCGATGCCGTCGTTCATCGGAACCTCGTCGTCGAGCATCGTACGAAGCACGAACACGGCCGCCGCACGCGCCACCGCAAGCGGGGCGTTGACGTTTCCGCGGACCTGCGGAGACGACCCGCTGAAGTCGCACAGCAGGCGGCCGTCCTGCTGTCGCACCGCCACGACGACGCGGACGTCCTCATCGGTAATCCCGTCACCCTCGAGGGCGTCCTCGGCCCGACCGATGCGATCGCCTAACGCGCGGACGGCCTCGCGTGCGCTGCGCTCTGCGTAGTCCATGAGCGCCTGTCCGGCGTGCTGCACTCGCGCGATGCCTTCTCGCGCGACCAGAGCGCGCCACCCCGCTCTGCCCGCCGCGCATGCGCCAAGCTGTGCCCGCATGTCACCGCGGCGCTCGTCGGGGGTCCGGACATTGGCGAGTAGAATCGACATGACATCCTCCGCGATTCCACTCGGTGTCGCCAAGCGTACGGGCGGCAGCACGAGTCCCTCCTGAACGAGCTCCGTCGCGCCCTGCGGCATGCTTCCCGGGCTCATCCCGCCGACGTCCGCGTGATGCGCCCGTACAGCGGTGAATGCCGCGACTGTCCCCTCGTGGGCCACGGCCTCCACGAGAGTCAAATCAGGGAGATGGGACCCACCGGCGAACGGGTCGTTCAGAATGAAAACGTCCCCTGGATGGGGCCGCCGCGCGATCACTGCGCGAACGGCCTCCGGCATCGCGCCGAGGTGAACGGGGATATGGGCAGCCTGTGCGACCATCGCGCCGCGCGCATCGAACAGCGCGCACGACGAATCGCGCCGCTCGCGAATGTTCGGCGACAGCGCGCCACGGACGAGGACCGTCCCCATCTCCTCGGCAATGGCGGCAAAGGCGTGCGCCATCACCTGGAGATCGAGAAGATCGAACCCCTCGGCGCTCACTTCACCCGCTCCATCATGTAGCCGCCAGTGGGGAGCGGAGCCGCGCTCCACCCCGAGTCGACTCGCATCGCGGCGTCGGGCAATGGAATCACCGCCGGCCCGCGGACGGGAGCTCCACCGTCACCCTCGACGGGTCGGGTGGGCCGTGCCGCGCGGACGGCGCCGAAAGTCGCGTGACGGAGGCTCACGATCTCGACGGGACGCTCGAGCGTGAACCCCGCGCGCGCCGAGTGCAGTGTCCCGAAGCGCGAGGCGATCGCTGCACCGTCATCGTCGGGCGTGACCGGTACATCGAGCTCATGACCCTGCCCGACGTAGCGTGCATGCACCCACCAGCGGCGCTCAGCGCCATCACCGGCTCGCGCCGCGAGCCCCTCGCACATTGCCGCGATCGCGGTGCGATCGAGCTCATCGGCCGGTCGCATGACACTCTGCATCACATCGCGCCGCTCGCCGGCGATCGCGAGGCCCAACGCGCTCAGGACGCCGGCGTGCGGCGGCACGAGAATGCGAGTCATGCCAAGCTGTGCAGCGAGCGCACAGGCGTGAAGGGGGCCGCCGCCGCCAAATGCGACCAGCGCGCAGCGTCGCGGGTCGACGCCCCGTTCGACACTCACCCGCCGCAGCGCGCGCGCCATCGCCGCATCCACGGCCGCCACGATGGCCCGCGCTACCCGGTCCGCCGGTGCGGAGAGCCGCTGCGCCAGCGCGTCGACGGCGCGCTGAGCGGCGGACGCATCGAGCGATACACCACCACTCATGCCCGTGGGATCGATGTGGCCGAGCACGATGTGCGCGTCGGTCACCGTCGGGTGTGTTCCACCTCGCCCGAATGCCGCCGGGCCGGGGTTGGCACCCGCGGAGCGCGGGCCAACGCGCAGCGCTCCACCGGGATCTACCCAGGCAATGCTGCCTCCGCCCGCGGACACGGTCTCGACGAGAACGCGCGGCAGCGCGATCGGTACACCGGCGATGGCGCCGCCGGGCTCGGAGAGTGGCTCTCCCCCGAGCACGAGACCCGCGTCGGCGCTCGTACCGCCGATGTCGATCGTCAACGCATCCTTGATTCCCGCCTCACGAGCGACGGCCGCCGCACCCAGAATCCCGCCGGCCGGTCCCGAGAGGGCCAGGGATGCCGCGCTCTGGGCGGCGTCGGCAGCTGCGCGCATACCCCCCGCCGACGTCATCACGGCCGGAGCGGGGTAGCCTGCCTGGACGAGGTCATCGGCGACACGGCGAAGATAGGTGCCCACCGATGGCCGCAGATACGCCTCAGCCACCGTCGTCGCCGTGCGCTCATACTCTCGAATCTCGGGCAGGACCTCCGAGGACAGGACGACGTCGACACCGGTAATCAGCGACCGCAGCGCCGCGCCTAACGCGCGCTCGTGCCGGCCGTCCTGATACGAATGCAACAGCGACACCGCCATGACGTCCGGCGTGCGCTCGACAGCCTGCTGCGCGACTCGGCGGACGGCTGCGGCATCCAGCGGTCGCGTGATGCCTTGAGGCTCCACCCGCTCGGGGACGGCGAGGATGCGGTCGTGGGGAACCAGGGGCTGTGGGTGATGTCTGGTGAGATCGTACAGTGCCGCGCGCTCCTGTCGCCGCAGCTCGAGCAGGTCGGTGGCGCCCTCGGTTGCACACAGGACGACGCGTGCGCCCGTCCGCTCGAGGAGAGTGTTCGTCGCGACGGTGGTGCCATGGGCGATGTGCTGCACGTCGCTGGCCGGCACGCCGAGCGCCGTGAGGGCGTCGCGCACCCCCTGACTCTGGTCCGCCGGCGTCGACAATACCTTCCGCCCCTCGACACGCCCATCGGGCGCGATTGCAACGAGGTCGGTAAACGTTCCGCCGACGTCGATGCCGACGGAGTATCCGCTCATCCTCGCCGCCGCATCCAGGCAGCCGCGAGGACCATCACGATGGTCGCGAGCAGCGAGCCCGTTCCGAGCCAGTCACCAATCCGCACGAACAGCGTCGTCACCGAGGTCGTCTGAGCCTCGTACGTGCGGCTGGCGCTCGTTTCCAGCACCGTCTCACCGTGAAAGCGGCCAAGCGGATCGATGTAGCCGGAGATCCCGGTGTTGGCCGCGCGAACGATACCGAGTCGGTTCTCGATGGCACGGAACGCCAGATGCGCCTCGTGCTGGTGCGGAGCGATGCTGCGTCCGAACCACGCGTCGTTCGTGATGTTGACGAGGATCTCCACGCCATTCTGCCGATATTCGCGGGAGAGCTGCGGGAAGATCGACTCATAGCAGATCAGCACGCCAGCTTCGCCAAACGTATATCGAAATGGCGCCTGGTCCTTTCCGCGACCGAATCCCCCGAAATACCGAAGACCCTTGAACCAGTCCGGATCGAGAAAGGGCACGCGTTCGACGACTGGAACGAGGAACTCCTTGCGATAGGGCCCCTGCCGCGCAATGCCGCCGGTGGAATCCGTCGTCATCGCGGCATTGAAGAGCTCGTACTCCTGCGTGCCGTCGGGCGCGCGCGTGGCGAGAAACTCGACATCGATCACGCCAAATAGAATCGGAATGCGCGTGGGCGCGGACAGCACGCGGAGCGTATCCGCCCACTCGGGATTCTGGACGAGGTAGCCGGGGAGCGCGACTTCGGGCCAGACCACCAGCCGCGGCTGCCCCGATCGCATTCCTTCGCGTGTGAGTCCCGCCAGGATGGAGACGATGCGATTCAGGTTCTCCTTCTGCCACTTCTCTTCTTGCGGGATGTTCGGCTGCACGATCGCGATGGGCGCCACCGGCCGCATGGCGATCGAGCCGAGTCGCCACCGACCGTAGACGACCACCGCGATCGCGAGCCCGACGACGACGGCGAGCCTGACGAGCGCACGCCGGCGATCGGTGCGGAGGAGCCACGCGTCGGTCAGCAACCCAGCCGTCGCAGCGATCCAGAAGCTCACCCCCCGTACGCCCGAGAGATCGGCGATCTGTGCGAGAGTCGGAAAGCGAGACATCGCGAGCCCCAACGGCAACCAGGGAAACGCGAGATCGCTCATGTAGTTGATGACGACCTCAGAGGCTGTCCACACCACGGGGAGCAGCAGCGCAAACGGCAGCGCGGTTGTGCGACGGAGAAAATGCAACCCCGCGATCGTCACGCCGACAACCGGCGCCATGACGAGGACTGCGCCGATGTAGCCCAGGAACGAGAGCTTCGTGTAGATCGAGAGCGCAATCGCGATCCAGTACAGCGTGAGCCCGTACGCCATGGCGCCAAACCAGAACCCGAAGCGGAACGACGCGCGCACCGGCTCTCCGGCATCGACCTTGCGCGCGACGACGATGCACACGGGAACCAATGTGACAAACACCGGCAACAGCAGCCGGAATGGCGGGAACGCAATCAGGAAAAGCGCCGCCGACGCGAGCGCCGGCAGCGCCTCCTCTCGCACCGGGAGCCATCCGGGGCGCCTCACAATCGAATCTCTTTTCCCTCGTCCGCCGATTTGTAGATCGCTTCGGCGACGCGGTGCACCATCACCTGCTCGGTAGGCGCCTCGTACTCCGCCTCCTCCCGCAGGACCGCGACGAAGTGCGCCAGCTCGGCGCGATACGACTGGGTGAACGCGCTCTCCCGCGCGGCCGCACCCCCGGGCGAGACATCCATTGGCTTGCCGTTGATCTCCTTGACGACCCGCAGCGGGGCGAGGCGCGCGTTGCCGCGGGATGCGAGCACCTCGAACCACCACCGATCCTCATCACCGATGTAGGACCAGGTGACATCGAACGCGAGCGACATTCCCTGCGCGCACTCGAGGTACACGAACATCGAGTCCTCTACGGCACTCGCCCCGCGGCCCCGTTCCATCTGCGCCGAGACGCGGATCGGCTCCGGAAAGTCGGCGAGCCAGAGTGCGAGGTCGAGAAGGGGCAAGCCGTACTCGAAGAATGCCCCACCACCGGCTTCCGCACGCCGATGCCGCCAGCCCTCGAGACTCTTCTTGATCTGGTAGTGGCCCGCTCGCACGCCCGTTAGGCGGCCAAGCTCGCCCCCGCGCAGAAAGCGGTCGAGCGCCTGCACGTCGCTCCGGAACCGGTGGTTCAGCGCCGCGGCCATCTTCCGCTCGGCACGCTGGGCGGCGGTGAGGAGGCGCTCCACCCCTCGCGACGTGAGCGCAAGCGGACGCTCGCACAGCACGTGCACGCCAGCCTGAAGCGCGCTGAGCACGTGTGGCTCATGCAGGTGATTCGGTGTCGAGATGACGACCGCATCGAGCTCGTCGAACTCGAGCAGGTCCTCGATGTCGGTGAACACATCCGGCACGCCGAAGCGGTCGGCGAGCGAACGGGCTTTTGGCCGGTCGTTGTCGCAGAGGGCCACGAGCTGCGCTCCCCGCATCTTCGACAGCACGGGGATGTGCGCGATCTGCGCGATAGCTCCGACACCCACGACGCCGATACGAATGGCCGGCTTCATGGCGAGGAGGATGGGGGTTGGTTGCCGAAGAAGTAAGTGACGAGGGCGCGGCCCGACCAATACCGCAGATTGCTCAGCAGGTTGAGTCGCGCCTGCACGCCAAAACTGATGCGTGCCGCGGGCTCGGTGTCCACGCCGGCAAACGCCGCAAAGCCGGCCGAGATGTTATCGAGCGCGCTTTCGACGAACGTGTCATTGATGAATGGCGACTCGGCGTTGATGATGTGGGCTCCCAGACCACCCCCCGCGTAGGGTCGGAGCAGCGCGTTTGGCCGCGGGGTGTAGCGCAGGTCCACCTCGAGCGCGATGTCGGAGACGTCGATGTCCCCCAGATCGAGCGTGTCGTCCCCGGAGGGATCGATCACCTGCTCACGAAGTCGCTGCTCGAAGGTATCGACGAAGTCATCGCGAAACCGCGATCCCCAGTAGTTCGCCGAGAAGACGACGCGCCACGAGCGCGCAATGTAGCCGTAATCCGCGAACACGCCGAAGGATTGCGCTGGCTCGGCGCGCGATGCCCGCACGGGACCGGCGGTGGCGCCGAGGGCGGTGAGTCGGAGTCGGTCGAGGTTGAGGCGCTCGAAGAGCGATTGTGCCTGCCCGGTGCGTGGTGCGAGCGCGACGAGCGCTGCTCCCGCGACGGCCACGCTCCGCGCGCTACTCCACCGCGGCAAGCGATGTCCCCGGATAGTACGTGCTCAAAATGCTGCGGAAGTCGAGGCCAGCACGCGCGCGCCCGATCGCTCCCCACTGACACATGCCGATTCCGTGTCCATATCCTCCGCCCTCGAAAGTCGCGCGGGCCAGTCTTCCCGCGGCATCGCGTTCCGTGCGGACGGAAAAATACGTGCTGTTGAGAATCTCGCCATTGGGAACGCGCATCACGAAGCGCACATCGTTCCCGCGAACGAGGAAGCGTCCCCGATCGGTGCGCACCGCCAGCGCCGCGACGCGCCCCGAGGGTGTCTTCCCGTCGACTTCGACACCGCGGGGCACGCCGACGCGACCGCCAGGGACGCTGACGTACTGGGCGAGGTATCGCTCGAGCGCGCTCGTCAGCACGGAGCGATCGAGCGTCTTCGTCCATCGAAAACGCGGCGATGGGTCGCAGTAGAAGCGATCCGAGCCGCCAATGCGATCGCTCACCCGCCGCAGATAGGGTTCGTTGCGGCTGCGATACCACACTTCGGTGACTTCCGCGGTCGACCCGCCGCACGTCGAATGGTACGGTGCGTTGACGTGCCTGCCGCCGTACGTGATCACGAGCCCGCGTGTCGCCCACACCGCGGCATCGGCGATTGGCATCTCCGCATCGGCCCCGCCATAGACCTGGTCCTGCACCGTCGCCACGAGATCGTAGGGCCGCGTCTCCGCACCGGTCATGCGCACATAGGCGTAGCTGCGCGCGGCCACCGCTTGGGCGGCGACCGCAGCCTCCTCTCCCGCGACACGCCGGCCGATCTCGAGCGGCACGACCCCCCGAAGGTAATCCTCCACATGCAGCCGGTTCGCGACGAGGAGCCCGTCTTCGCGCGGAGTGAGCACGATCTCGCCCCGGTAGCGTTTGCCGTTCAGGAGCATGAAGTCGTGAACGCGTTCCGGCCGCGCGACGAGTGGACCGGCGCGCTCAGGGGTGACGATGCCCGCTCGCACTGCGTGCACCGCTCGTCCCCGCGCCTCGATGCGCCATATGTCGTCGGACGGTACCCGCAGTAGCGTGGCTCCACCCTCGTCCAGGAGACGCCAGTCGCCGGTGGCCCTCACCTCGACAGCGGGAACCCCACTCGAAAGGGCTACGCGAATGACGCGGCCGGCCGCGATGGGCAGGGAATCCACCGGTGTGGGGATGCGCCAGACGGTATCCCGCAGGTCCGTCGTGTCCGCTGGCGGCAGCAGCGTGTCACGCCTCCACACCACGGGGTCCGAAGGACTTGGCTGCAGCGTAGGCCCGCACGCCACGAGCAAGACTGTTCCGACGATGTGCGCGCGTCGCCGCATCGCGTTAGGCATGGGCCTCCTCCATGGCGCGCTGGACACGCTCGAGAGTCGCATCGATCTCGGCGTCGCCATGCGCCGCCGAGACGAAGCCCGCCTCGAAGGGCGAGGGTGCGAAATAGACTCCGTGAGAGAGTGCGGCGTGGAAAAAGCGGCGGAAGAAGGCGACGTCACTTCCGCGCGCATCAGCGAACGATCGCACGGGCTCGGCACGAAAGAAGAAGCCGAACATCGATCCGGCACAGTCAGCCGTAAACGGCACGCCCAGGCGGGCGGCGACCTCGCGGAGCCCGGCCACGAGGCGGGCCGTGCGTGCCTCGATTTTCTGATGAAGCGCCGGCGTGAGCACGTGAAGCGTCGCGAGACCGGCCGCCATCGCCAGCGGGTTGCCTGACAGCGTCCCCGCCTGATACACGGGCCCGGAAGGCGCGATCATCTCCATGAGGTCACGGCGTCCCCCGTAGGCGGCGGCCGGTAATCCCCCCCCGACCACCTTCCCCAGCGTGGTGAGGTCGGCGCGAACGCCGAAGCGTTCTTGAGCGCCACCGGGCGCAATTCGAAACCCCGTCATCACTTCGTCGAAAATCAGCAGTGCGCCCGTTTCGTCGGCGATGCTGCGAAGTCCCCGCAGGAACGCGGGCTCGGGAGCGATGAAGCCGGCATTCCCAATGATCGGCTCCGTGATGATGGCAGCGAGACGGCTGCCGTAGACTGCAACGACCTCACGCACCGCATCGAGATCGTTGAAGGGCGCCGACAACGTCATCGCCGCTACGGCATCTGGTACACCGGGCGAATCGGGAAGTCCGAGCGTCGCGACGCCCGACCCCGCCCGCACCAGGAACCCGTCTGCGTGTCCGTGGTAGCAGCCGTCGAATTTGAGGATGCACTCGCGTCGAGTCGCCGCACGGGCCAGGCGAAGCGCGCTCATCGTCGCCTCGGTGCCACTGGACACGAAACGCATCATCTCGACGTGCGGCATGCGCTGCCTCACGAGCTCGGCGAGCTCGACCTCCAGCTCGGTTGGCGCACCGAAGCTCGTGCCGCGCTGCATTGTCTCGCCGATGGCCTGGAGCACCGGCGGTGAGGCATGGCCAAGGGCGAGCGCGCCCCACGACAGCACGTAGTCGATGTATTCGCGGCCGTCGGCGTCGAAGAGGCGAGGTCCCTCGCCCCGCTCCACCACGAACGGCTCGCCTCCAACGCCGCGGAACGCCCGCACCGGCGAGCTCACGCCTCCCGGGAACAGGTCGCGCGCGCGCCCCATGATCGCGGCGCTGCGCGCCGTCACCGACCAAAGCTCCCGATGCTGGTGAGCGAGACGACCGGCAGTGCCGCGCGCTCGCGGACCGGGGCGCGGGCGGGAGCGACGACGGCATGCTGCGTGGCGGTGAAGTCGAAGTCATCCCGTACGGCAGTAATCGTCATCTCCACGATCGACCCCGGCGCGGCATCGCCCTCGAGCGAGGTGATGCCGTCGATGTCATCGGCCTGCCAGATGGCGCGCGCCTCCAGCGTTTCCCCACGCCGATCGACGATACCACGGGTCCGCTTGCCGACGAAGCGCTCGTACCGATCCGCCGTGACGGCGCGCTGCAGGTCGAGGAGACGCTCCAGGCGCTCGGCTTTCACATCGTCAGGGACGTCGTCCGCCATGGCGTGGGCGCGGGTTCCCTCCTGAGGGCTGTATGTAAATGCGCCTACCCGCTCGAACTGCACCTCCTCGAGAAAATCGAGCAGCCGTTGAAAGTCGTCGGGCGTCTCCCCAGGAAACCCGACAATGCACGTCGTGCGAATGGCGACATCGGCCACCGCGTCGCGAACGCGCCGTACTTTCTCGCGAATCGTGCGCTCGCGCTCGGGCCGACGCATTCGTTCCAGGACCGTATCCGACGCGTGCTGAATGGGCATGTCGAGGTACGGTACGATGCGCGACTCGCGCGACATGATCTCCAGCAAGCGCGGGGTCAGTCCTGCTGAATAGAGGTAGAGGAGCCGAAACCACGGAATGGATGTCTCGCGCAGCAGTGACTCGAGCAGCTCCGGCAGGCGCACGCCACCGCCCAGCGGGCTCTCGCGCAAGTCGCGCCCGTAGTGCGCCAGGTCCTGCGCGACCAGGTTCACCTCCATCGCGCCCTGCCGCTCGAGCTCACGCGCCTCCTGGATGAGCTCGTCGAGGGAGAATGAGCGATGGCGTCCCCGCATCAGGGGAATGGCGCAGAACGCGCAGCCGTGATCGCATCCCTCACTCACCTTGAGATACCGCACGTGAGGAAGGTCGCCGGTGTAGAGGCGGACGCCGGGATGCTCCACCGTCGGATCGCCGAGCACGCCCCGACGCTCCAGCTCGGGGACGAGGCGATCCATTTCGGAGGAGCCGAGGAAGAGGTCGACTTCCGGGAGGTGCTCCAACAGTTCCTGCTTATGACGCTCGACCATGCAGCCGACGGCGACGACGGCCTGACACGCGCCGTCTTCCTTGAGCCGGCCGGCCTCGATCAGCGCGTCGATCGACTCCTTCTTGGCGGCGTCAATGAAGCCGCAGGTATTGACGACGATCACCTCGGCGGTCGCGAGGTCGCTGACCGGCTCGGCGCCGCGTCCGACCAATCGCGCGAGGTAGCGCTCGCTGTCGACGGTGTTCTTGTCGCAGCCCAGGGTAACGAAGCCGATTCTCACTCAAGGAAGCTAGTGGGGGGGTATGGAGCGGCGAAGGGTTGGTCAGGGTCGTCAGGGTGGGGTGCTCAGGGTTCGTACCCTGACGACCCTGACGACCCTGACGACCCTAACGATAATTGCCGAACTTGAGCTCGACGCCGAAGTCCTGACCGCGCAGCAGCGCCATGACGGCCTGAAGGTCATCCTTTGAAGCCGAGCTCACGCGTACCTGATCGCCTTGAATGGCGGCGGTGACCTTCTTCATCTTCGCATCTTTGATGGCCGCTACGACTTTCTTCGATGTGTCGCCATCGAGTGACATTTTCAGCGTGATCTCGCGCCGTACCGTGTCGTTGCCAGCCGGCTTCACCTCGCCAATGTCGAGGTTTTTGACCGGGACGCCGCGCTTGATGAGCTTCCCCTGAAGCACGTCCATGAGCGCGCGCATCTTGTAGTCATCGTCGGCGACGAGCACGAGCTTCCCCGCCGCGCGCTGAAACTCGATGCTCGCCTTCGAGCCCTTGAAGTCGTAGCGCTGGGCGATCTCCTTCTGGGCCTGATTGATCGCGTTATCGACCTCCTGAAGGTCGACGCCGGTTGTGACATCGAATGAGCTTGTCTGCGCCATTTTTGAGTGGGTCGAGGGCCAAGGGCCAGGGGCCATGGGGCGGGCCAAGGGACAGGGATTTGCGACACACCCTCGACCCTCCCCCTGGCCCTTGGCCCTCGACCCGTTCTACGTCACGGGATCTGTGGGCTCACGACCTTCGCGACCCAGAAGCCGGTGTTGATGTCGGAGACCATGACGTGTCCACGATGCGGAATCGCGCTCCAGGCCAGCGCCTGGTTGGGCCGGTAGCCATCGAGCGCTCCGGTGTACATCGCCCCAATGACGCGCCCCTGCTCCCGGAGCTCGCCGCGCAGATCGCCACTGACATCCAGGACTCGCACACCGCCGTCGTACGCGCCGATGTAGAGCAGATCGTCCTCCACCCACAGGTTGTGCGCACCGAACTCGATCGGATCGTATTGCGCGACCTTGCGCAGATTGCGGATGTCGCTGGCATCGATCACGTGGACGATCCCCCGCGTCGGGAGGCGCTCCCGGCTCGAGATGTCGAATGCTCCATAGAGCGACTCGTCGGCGATGAAGATGTACTTCCCGGCCGGGTACACGGCGTGCGTTCCCGCGACGAAATCGGGCGGATACAGCACGCTGTGATCGTAGACGAAGCGCGACACTTCCTTCGGCGCCGTGATCGTTCCACCCGCCATGCCGTTGCCCACGTCGAGAATGATCAAGCCGTCACGCCAATAGGCGAGATACGCGAGTCCGTCCCGCACGTACACGTCGTGCAGCATCCGCGATCCGCGGCTCGGTGTCTCCCATCGTGCGATCTGTTTCGGCTGCTTCGGGTCGCTGAAGTCGATGATGCGCAGCGAGCCGGTTGCGTCGTCGGTCGCGAATACATACCGCTTCCAGATGAACGCGCTGTGGACGCCACCCGTCAGCGTCTCCGTGAACTCGGAGATGACCTTCGGGTGTCGCGGATCGGTCGCATCGAAGAACACGAGACCGTTGCGACGATTGGACGCCCCCTCGCGCGTCAGCACACCCAGCCGTCCGTCCTCGGTGAGGCTGACGTCGTTGACGAGGTGGGCGTCGACCACGAGCGAGTCGGTGAGCTTCGGCGCGGATGGATCGCGGATGTCGAAGACGTACACGCGTGAGCTGATCGTCGAAACGTAGGCCACGTCTCCGAACGGCCACACCTCCGCGCCCATCGTCCCGCCGGGCAGGGCACTGTGCGCGACCGACGTTAGGCGGCGCGGGTCGTTCCGCGGCACGACCTGCACCGCCGTGGCGCTCCCGACTGACCCCACGCTCGCCGTGACCGTATAGATGCCCGGATCCTCGGCCACGAAGTAGCCGTCGGCATCCACCTGCGCGCCGCTGCCGCTGACGCTCCACCGGACGGGAACCCCAGCGACCGTCCCTCCACGGGCGTCCCGCGTGGCAGCCGTCAGTCTCACCACATCGCCGGTGCGCGCGGGGCGCGTCACCGGGTCGACGAACACCGTCCGCACCGGGTTCGCGCGCACGACGATCTCGGTCGTTGCACTCAGCGCCCCCGATTCCGCGACGATCGTTGCGCGGCCTGGTGCCCTGGCGGTAACCAGACCATTCGGGCTCACCTCGGCGATCGCTGGTGTGCGGGAGCGCCAGCGGGCGGACGGAACGGGTACCGCGTCGTTCGCGCTCGTCATTCCGCCAACCTCGAGCTGTACCGTGCCGCCCACGACCGTCGCATTGCCTTCTGTGCTCTCGATGACGAGGCGAGCCGGTGGTCGTTGGGCGATGCGAACCGTCGCGCGCCCGGGACGACCGCCGACGATGGCGAACACCTGAATCTCCCCGGGGTGGATCGCGGTGAGCGTCCCCGTGCTGTCGATCTGACCGATGTCGAACGGAGTGGCCGCCCACACAGGCGCTTGGGCTACCGTCGCGCCTTTGTCATCCTGGGCGACAGCCCTGAGCTTGATCGCGGATCCGACCACCATCGTCGTCTCCGCCGGAGTAACCTCGACTCGAGTAATCGTCTGCGCGGGCAGAACGCAGGGTACCAGCAGAGCGGCGAAGAGAACTCTCATTGCGACTCCATTCGGAGGGTGGCCGACACAAGCTTTTTCGCCGCTCTCTGACTGGTCAAGGGGTCCAGCGGTCGTTGGTGCGCACCAAATCGGGGAACAGCTTGTCGGGGTCCAGCTCGACGCTCAGGACGCGAGGCGAAGCCGCCACACGAGCGGTGTGCCGCGTCGCCCCGGAGAGCCATACGTCCCCCGGGACCGTCACTCGATCCTCGCGGCCGCCCTCGCGCCTGACGAGCAGAATGGCGGGCATGGGCGCGGGCTGCCGACGCTCGATGTCGATCTCGAGCGAGTCGCCCACCACACGCCCGCCTACGATCGCCAGGTCCAGCGTCCATGTCTCGTAAAACCACGTCCGCCAGAACCAGTCGAGCTGTCGGTCGCTTGCATTCTCGAAGGAATTCCACAGGTCGAATGGCGTCGGATTCTTGTTCCGCCACCATCGCCCGTGATCCTTGAAGGCACGCACGAAGGCGCTGTCCCCAATCACGCCGCGGAGCGACCGGAAGATCGACACAGGCTTCTCGTAGCTCGCGATAACATACGCGGCCGCGGCCGGGTACTTGTCGCTATGTGTCATGAGCGGTGCCTCGACTTCTGAGCCCGCGGCGCGCAGATAGTTCACGAACCCTGTGGTCGCGGGATCCCCAGCCGCCGGGCCAAACTGGTCGCGCGCGGCGCGCGTCTCGAAGTAGCTGGCGAGCCCCTCGTCGAACCATGGATACCGTTTCTCATCCGAGCCGATCTGCATCGGGAACCACATGTGCGCGATCTCGTGCGCGATCACCGTGTACAGCTCCTGAGGGTCAGGAACCGCCGCGATCGCGGTCAGCATCGGGTACTCCATTCCGTACACCGTCGTCTCCACAGCCGTCATGTGCGGATACGGATATGGCCAGATGTCGCGCGAGAAGTATTCGATCGCGTGCTTGGCGAACCGCGCCGACAGCTCCCACGCCGCGGCAGTGGCGCGAAACATCGTGTGGATGGCCGTCGTGTCCGGCCGCCCGTCGCCGTTCGCGTCTCCGACGACCGCGCGCGTGGCATCCCAGAGCCAGCGATTCGATGCGCCAAAGGCGAAGTCGCGCACTCCCCGTGCGACATACTTCCATTCGAGCAGCCCATCCGCATCGATCCGCGTTCGCTCAGCGTCGCGCCGCCAGACGATGTGGACGATCCCGGTGTCGGTGCGCGTGCGCTCGAGACGCGCGAGCGCCGAATCGGTGAGCACCTCCCGGGGGTTTTGCAGCTCCCCGGTCGCGGTTACGAGCCATCCGTTGGGAAGTGTGAGCGTGACGTCGTAGTCGGCGTACCCGTAGTAGAACTCGCCGTTGCCGAGGTACGGATCGGTCTGCCATCCGTTGACATCATCGTACACGGCGATCATCGGATACCACTGGGCGATGAAGAACACTTCGCCGTCCTGTCCCATGCGAGGTGCGCTTCCCGGCGGAACGCGAAAGCCCCACATGAAGCCGAGCTCCACCGAGTCTCCCGGCGCGAGAGGTCGCGAGAGTGGAATCCAGCTGATCGTCGCCTGCACGTCGTAGCCGCCGTCGCCGCCGCGCGCGAGCTCGCGGCCGTCGACGGTCACCCGCTCCAGACGCAGTCCCCCGGTCAACGGTACGTTCTCGTTCTTGGGAGAATTCGAGGCGAACAGGTTCTGGAGCAGATGCACCGCGACTCGGCGCAACGTATCGGGTGACCGATTGTGATATCGCACGGTTCCCTGCCCAACCAGTTGCGCCGTTCGCGGATCGAGCCGCGCGGTCAGGCGATACGATGCCCACTGCTGCCAATACCGCTGCCCTGGCGGACCGGTGTCGGTCCGCGTTCCACGCGTGATGGCGCGGGTGAAGGCCGTATCGACCGGTATCGCCACAATCGGCCCACTGACCACGGTCGGGGCGGTCACCGCGCGTGTGCACGCCGCGGTGACCACAAGAAGCAAAAGAGAGATCGTGCGCATCGCTCGGAAGGTGTGCGTTCGGGACAAAGCTGCGTCCGGCACGCTGAGAAGCAAGAACGGGGCGAGCCCGAAGGGCCGCCCCGTTCACATTCCTGACGTGTGGTGTCGCTACCCCAGGTAGGACTCCAGCGCGCGCGCGCGCGAGACGTGGCGCAGCCGCGAGAGCGCCTTCTCCTTGATCTGGCGCACGCGCTCGCGTGTGATGCCGAGCAGTGAGCCGATCTGCTCGAGCGTCATCGGTTCCTCACCATCGAGGCCGAAGTAGAGGCGCAGGATCTTCGCCTCGCGCTCCTTCAGCGACGCAAGCGCTTCCTCGATCGATTCCGTCAGCGCCTTCTCGAACGTCTGTTCGTCGGGCGTGGGATTCAGGTTGTCGGGAAGGTAGTCGAGCAGCTTGTTGTCTTCGCCAGGCGTCAGCGGCGCATCGAGGGAGAGATGGGTCTGCGAGATCGAGATGGTCTTCGCGACCTCTTCCTCGGTGATGTCCATCCCGTCGGCGATCTCTTCGTGCGTGGGCTCGCGGCCAAGCTCCTGGAGCAGCGCGTTCGCGCGCTTTCCGATGCGATGCAGCGTGCCGGCGCGGTTGAGCGGGACGCGCACGATACGCGACTGCTCGGCCAGCGCCTGCAGAATGGCCTGACGAATCCACCAGACCGCGTACGAGATGAACTTGATGCCCTTCGTCTCGTCGAACTTATGGGCCGCTCGGATGAGGCCGAGGTTCCCTTCGTTGATGAGATCGGAGAGCGAGACGCCCTGATTCTGATACTTCTTCGCGACGGAGACGACGAAGCGCAGATTGGAGCGCACGAGCTTGTCCAGCGCTTCCTGATCGTTGACGCGGATGCGCTGTGCGAGCCGCACCTCTTCGTCGCGAGAGATCAGCGGGTAGATGCTGATGTCGCGGAGGTACTGGTCGAGCGACCCTTCCTCGTACGACGACTTTCTGTGTGTGGTCACTCCCATACGGGCACCGGCTCCTCGATGCGACCTCGCCGCGCGGGGGACGCGCGGTATTGCGGACGACGACTCCGGCCCCTCAGTGAACGCGTTCTCCAAGGCGCCGCCACCTGATATTGGTGAGCCACGGAACTCGGTGTGAGGGGTCACGCGCATAACTATAGTAGACGACGAAAGGTTGTCCCTTCACCAGGCTGTCCGGTACGAAGCCCCAATACCGGCTGTCGTACGAGTTGTCCCGGTTGTCGCCGAGCACGAAATAGCTCTTCTCAGGGACGACCAGCGGACCCCAGTTGTTACGCGATGGATGGTACGGCGCGCCACTCGCGGCAGCCTGTTTTACCAGGTGATTTCGCTGCCATTCGAAGTCCTCGCCCGAAGGGTCTTCACCCGGCGCGGTGTGATCCACGTACTGCTCATCGAGTGCTCGGCCGTTCAGTCGCACGACCCCTTCGCGCATCTCGAGCGTATCGCCCGGAAGCCCGATCAGACGCTTGACGAAATTCTTGGAGGGATCTTTGGGCCACTCGAAGACGATGATGTCGCCGCGCTGTGGCTGCGCGATCGGCGGAAGGTGCGCGCTCGTGAACGGAATCTCGGCGCCGTAGACCGCCTTGTTCACGAGGAGGAAGTCGCCGACGAGCAGAGTCCGCTCCATGCTTCCCGTCGGGATCTTGAACGCCTCGACGAGGAAGGTGCGAATGAGGAGAAAAAGGACGATCGCAACGACGAGCGACTTCGCCCAGTCCACGAACATCCGCAGGCGCGAGCGTGGCCGATTGAGCTCGCGCAGAATCTGCCTGCGCTGCTCCTCGGTGATCTCGACGCGGTTGGGAGTCGTCTGGGGGCGTTCCGTCATTGCGAGCCGGCCTCGGCTAGACAAATGAAATCGACACCTGCAACCGCGCAGCCGCGTGCTCGAGCGCGGATTTCGCTCCGGAAGGGAGCCGAAGCGTCACGACGCTGATACCGTCCCGACGAGGCCTTGCCCATCTCGGAGATGACTGCCCCTTCCGCCTGGAGGTCACGTCACAGGCGCGACGTGATATCGGGCATGCGATCGCTCGAACGAGTGGCCCGAGCCCCGCATTTCCTTCGGTCGCGGTTACCATCACCGCCACCCTCCAGCGCGCCGACAACCCGTGTCCCCGCCACCGCCTCACGCAACATGTCGCCGCGACGCACGGCAGACATAGGCTTGAATAAACCAACGGGATCGGAGCATTTCAATGGCAAGAGCAAAAAGGCGCTGGAAGCGCTGGAGGCGCTGAAGGCGCTGAAGGCGCTAAAGGGAAACCGCGTTTGACCCTCAGCGCCCCCAGCGCCTCCAGCGCTTTCAGCGCCTCGGACTCCCCTTTCAGTCAGGCGTCCCCAGATAGTTATCGATCTGCGCCCGCTGCAGCGTCCCGGAAAAATCGACGTAGCCCACCTTCGTCTCGGAATAGAACTCGTACACTTCCCAGCCCCCTTCCCGGTGGCCGTTCCCTGTCTGCTTTACCCCGCCGAAGGGCAAATGTGCTTCGGCCCCGATGGTGGGAGCGTTGATGTACGTGATGCCGTTGTCGAGCTCGCTCAGCGCCTTGAACGCGACCGAGACGTCGCGGGTGTACAGCGACGAGGACAGACCGTACTTCACCCCATTGTTGATGCGGAAGGCCTCGTCAGGCGACTCCACGCGGAGCACCGACAGCACGGGCCCGAAGATCTCCTCCTGCTCGATCCGCATCCCCTGCTCCACGCGCGCGAAGATGGTGGGCTCGAAGAAGTAGCCCTTCTCCAGCCCCTTTCCCGACGCGCGCCGTCCGCCCATCAGCAGATCGGCGCCGTCGGCGACGCCGACGTCGACATAGCGCTCGACCTTCTTCATCGCAGCCTCGTTCACGAGGGGGCCGACATCCGTGCCCTCGCGACGCCCGTCACCGAGCTTGAGTGTACGGGCGCGCTTCACGAGGCGACTCAGGAAATCGTCATGAATCCCGGACTGCAGGATGAGGCGGCTGGTCGCCGTGCAGCGCTGGCCGGTCGTCCCGAACGCTCCCCACAGCACGCCTTCCAGGGCGAGGTCGGGATCTGCGTCATCGAGCACGATCATGGCGTTCTTGCCGCCCATCTCCAGCGAGAGGCGCTTGTGCAGTCGACCGCACGTCTCGCCGACAATCCGACCGGTCTCCGTCGACCCGGTGAACGACACGAGTGAGACGCCAGGATGCTCGACGATCGCCGCCCCCACCGCCTCCCCCGTTCCATGCACGAGTTGAATCACGTCGGGCGGCAGGCCGGCCTCGAGCAGCGCTTCGACGAACACGGTCGCCGTGTGGGGGACATCCTCGGCAGGCTTGAACACGACCGAGTTCCCGCAGAGCAGGGCGGGAAAGATTTTCCACGTCGGGATCGCGAGCGGAAAGTTGAACGGCGTGATGATGCCGGCCACGCCTATGGGCCGGCGAAAGCTCATGGCCCACTTGTCTCGCAACTCGCTCGGTACGGTGTGGCCGAACAGTCGCCGGCCCTCCGTCGCCGCGTAGTACGCCGTGTCGATGCCCTCTTGAACGTCGCCACGGGTCTCGGTGAGCGGCTTTCCCATTTCGCGGGTCATGAGATCGGCGATCTCATCCTTGCGTCTGACGAGAATGTCTCCGACGCGGCGAATCACGTCGCCACGCGCCGGCGCCGGTGTGCGGCGCCACCGCTCGAACCCCCGCTGCGCCGAAGCCACGGCCTTGTTCACGTCCGCGCGCGCCGACAGCGGAAACCGCCCGACGATGTCACTCGTGTCGGCGGGGTTGACGTTGTCGAAGTACTCGCCGGTGGTCGGCTCGACCCAGGCGCCTGCGATGAAGTTCTTGAATAGCTTCATGGAGAGATCATCTCGAATTACGAATTTCGCTGCTTACGAACGAGGAACGAGACACGAGGAAGGAGCGGTTGGGCTCTCGCCTGTGGCCGGCTTGGCGCTTCCTCGTTCCTCGTTCCTCGTTTCTTCATTCGCATTGCCACACGCTCGGGTGGTCGAGCGTCGGCTTCGCGTAGCCGAGGCGCGGCAGAATTTCCTGGGCACCCAGGATCGTACCCCACAGCATGATCAGCAGCGACAGCACGTGGGCCTTGCCCGCGCGATGGCGCCACGCCCAGACGGCGCTCCATGCGCCGGCACCGATGAGAACGACCACCGCCAGGAGATACGCCATCAGCCCCGCGCCACACCGCGCCTCGTACGGCCAGAAGATCATGCCGATGCCGAGCGCCACGCTCAGCAACAGCCGCATCATGACCCCGAGTGTCGACGTGCGGGTCTGCTTCTCGGCGATCGCCTCGCGCTGCGGCGTCGTCTTCGCCGCGCTTTTGGGAAATAGCTGCTCGTCGGATACGGATTCCAGCTGCTTGTCGATCTTGGCGAGCTCGCGATCCCAGTCTCGATCCGTCATTCAGCCTCGATTCGCGATGCGGATATCACGCCTCCTCCCTCGCCAATCCATAACGTTCGATCTTCTTGTAGAGATTCGAGCGCGGCATGTCGAGCAGTCGAGCGGTCTCCGAAACGTTCCAGTTCGCCTCACGAAGCTTGGCGAGGAGAAAAGCGCGCTCGGCCGCGTCCTTGAACTCCTCGAAGGTCCGGCACTCCACCAGCGAGCCCAGGCTCGTCTGCTCGGCAGCGCGCTTCCCGACCAGGCGCTCGACGTCTGCCGCGGTAATGCGTGGGCCCGACGCGAGAATCAAGAGCCGCTCGACGGTGTTGCGAAGCTCGCGAACGTTCCCTGGCCAGTCGTATTCCGTGAGCCGCTGGACCGACTCGTCGGCGAGGCCACGCGGGGGAACGCCTTCGTTTCTCGTCAGGCGATCGGCGAAGTGCGCGACGAGCTGCGGGATGTCCTCCCGCCGGTCGCGGAGCGGCGGGACGCTGAGCGGGACCACGTTCAGCCGGTAGTACAGGTCCTCCCGAAACT
Source organism: Gemmatimonadaceae bacterium (assembly GCA_035253695.1). Classification (GTDB taxonomy): domain Bacteria; phylum Gemmatimonadota; class Gemmatimonadetes; order Gemmatimonadales; family Gemmatimonadaceae; genus JAICNG01. The sequence goes on along the minus strand of DATFBS010000029.1, from coordinate 35,682 downwards.
TTCCCTCGGCAATCTCGTGTTCCAGGTCCTTGTTCGTCGCGGCAAGCACCCGCACGTCGACGGAGATGGTCTTGCTCCCCCCGATGCGTGTGACGACGCCGTCCTCGAGCACGCGGAGCACTTTCGCCTGCGCGGCCAGGCTCATGTCGCCGATCTCGTCGAGGAAAAGTGTGCCGTGGTTGGCGAGCTCGAACTTCCCGGCTCGGTCCTGCACTGCACCGGTGAACGATCCCTTCATGTGCCCGAACAGCTCGCTCTCGATCAGCTCACTCGGGATGGCGGCGCAGTTGACCTCGATGAATGGACCTTCCGCACGGCCGGACAGTCGGTGGACGGCGCGTGCGACGAGCTCCTTGCCGGTGCCATTCTCGCCCGTGATGAGGACTCGTGCAGGTGAAGGCGCCACCTTCTCGATCTTGTCGAGCAACGCCTTGATCGCGTACGAGCGGCCAACGATCTCGTAGCGCGATTCGATGGTTTGCTTGAGCCGGGTGTTCTCCTCCGATAACGACAGATGCTCCAGCGCATTGCGAAGCGTGACCAGTATGCGATCGGTGTCGAGCGGTTTCTCGAGAAAATCATATGCGCCGAGCTGTGTCGCCTCCACGGCCGTCTGAATCGTACCGTGACCGCTGATCATCACGACGACGGCGTTCGCGTCCGTTTGCTTCAATCGCTTGAGTGCCTCGAGGCCGTCGATGCCCGCCATCTTCACGTCCATGAAGACGAGATGCGGACGGAAGCGATCGTACTCGGTGATCGCATCGACGGCGTTGCCCGCGGTCTTCACCTCGTAGCCCTCGTACTCGAGGAGCTGGCCGAGCGCCTGACGAATTCCCTTCTCGTCATCGACGACGAGGATGCGGCGGCTCACCGGGGCGTCGACTTGTAGAGGGTGACGCGCCCTTGACCGATACGGACGTCGGCGATGAACGCAGGCACCTCCAGTGGCAGGCCATCGTCCGCCAGCCCCGGCGGCCGCGCCCCGCGCGCGATGCGCTGCAGCAACCGCGGAATCATCCGTGAGGGAACGGACAGCTCGCGTAGGCGGAGCACCTTCACCCGATACTGGGCAAGCCCTGGACGCACGAGCTCCAGTGTGCCGCCGAACTCGACGGGCTCGCGATCGCCGAGCATCGCCGCGAGCGGGCCAAGCGAGCCCGCTCCACCGAAATCGCTGACTTGCACCAGCGCGCGGACATGGAGCCGATCATCGATGACGGCCGCCTCGAGCTGCTGCGCCGACGGTGGCAGCTGCTGCGAAAGCTCATCGAAGATGTACGCCGCGAGATCGGCGCCGTCGATGTTCGTGAACACCGGTCCCGACGGACGCGACAGGAGCTGCACCGACTTGCGCGCGCGCTCTGCGCCTTCCGGCGTGAGCGCTTCCCACACCGGCGCCGTCGAGGTGCTCTCCGCGGCGCGGCGCGGCCGTTCGAGATAGAGCCAGAGGAACACCGCTCCCCCGGCGAGAAACACCAGGACGAGAAAGCCGAGCCTTCGCATACACCCCATTTACGAGTGGCCGAGCGGAACCGCGGCGAGCACCGTATAGCGAGGGCCGGCCGATGAGAGCTCGCTCTGCATGACGTCGATGCTGCGCGCATCGATGCTACCCCGGTATCTCACGTTCGTCGCGAGCCTCGCCATCGCGGCTGCCTGCTCCGCGCCCACCTCACGTTTCACGCGTCCGAGGGTGATGTGCGGGCGGAAGGCGCGCGCCTCGACGTCGTGTCCCAGCGACTGGCACGCGACCTCGAGATCGTGATGCAGGAGCTCCAGCTTGGGGTCGGCGGCGATGCCCATCCAGAAAATTCTTGGCGCTCGCAAATGCGGGAACGCGCCGACGCCGCTGACATCCAGCCGGAGCGGTTGAAAACGCCGTGCGACGGTGGTGATGGCATCGCGGACCGCGGTCACGTCCTCGGCCGATTGCTCGCCAAGAAACTTCATGGTCAGGTGAATACAGTCCGGCGCGACCCACGTGACCGACCGCGCCGCGGCACGAAGGGGCGCCGTCGACTCGTGGATCGCGTTTCGTTCGGACTCGGGGAGATTAATCGCGATGAATAGCCGCACGGTCGGCGTCATCGACGACCTCGAGCGCAAGGTGCGTGAACCCGTTGCGCTCGGCGGCATCCACCGCCAGGAACCGAAGCTCGTCGTCGGCGAGCCCCGCATCAGCCTCCATTCTCAACACCGCCAGCGATCCGCGCACTTCGACGATCCCGTGTAGGCCGATCTCCGCCAATGCACGCTCGAGATTTTCCACGTTCATGCGGCGGTTACCTCGTTGAGAATGTTGAGAGAGCCGGACCGGAACCCGCGCAGGTCGATCGCCACCCGCGCGAATCCCGCGGCGCGAACCGCGGCGATCATCATGCGCATAGGAATCGGACTCAGCCAGAGGGCGAGCATTTCGCGCGAGAGCTCGACGCGGGCGAGGTCACCGTGATGACGTACCCGGAGGTCGCCACTGATCCCGAGGTCGCGAAGACGACGCTCGGCACGTTCCACCTGCCCCAGCCGTTCCGGGGTGACGGACAGGCCGTACTGAAGACGCGATGACAGGCAAGGCGCCGAGGGTTGGGACCACGTTGGCAGGCCGCGCGCGCGCGAGCGATCGCGAACGTCGCGCTTGGTCATCCCGACCTCGGCTAACGGAGATCGAACCCCGTGCTCGCGAGCGGCCTGCATGCCTGGACGGTGACCGCTCAGGTCATCGGCGTTGGTGCCGTCGATGACGACCGCAAGCCCGCGGTCACGCGCCAGCGGCGCGAGCTTGCTCCAGAGCTCCGTCTTGCAGAAGTAGCACCGATTCGAGGGATTGGACACGTAGCGGGCGTCGGCCATTTCCTCGGTGTCGATCTCCGCCACAGGCAAATCGAGATGGGTGGCGACTTCGCGAGCGACACGCCACTGCTCCTCGGGGTACGATGCGGAGCGGCCGATGACGGCGAGCACGCGCTCACGTCCCAGAGCCTCGGCGGCGACACTCGCCAGATAGGCCGAGTCGACTCCGCCGCTGAAACCGAGCAGAACGGACCCTCGGTCACGCAGCCAGGCGACGAGCGCGCGCTCTTTTTCATCGGCCAAAGACGTCGCCGGCACCCCACGAGGCTCGGTCATGCTTCAACGTAACCGAGCCCCGGCGGCCTGGGGAGGCCGCTACATGCTACCGCACCCGCGCGCGCGTCTCGTGATCCAGAAGCCATCGCTTGCGCTCGATCCCGCCGCCAAAGCCCGTCAACGATCCGTCAGCGCCAATCACGCGGTGGCACGGCACGATGATCATGAGCGGGTTGCGTCCGTTTGCCGCACCCACCGCCCGAACGGCTTTCGGGTTGTCGATCCGGCGTGCGAGCTCGGCATAGCTGATCGTCTCGCCGAACGGAATGGTCTTCAGCGAATCCCACACGCGTCGCTGGAAGTCGGTGCCCCGAGGCTCGAGCGGCAAGTCGAAGTGCGTCAGCCGCATGTCGAAGTACGCGTCGAGCTGCTCGCGGGTCTCGACCAGAATCGGATCGACCTCAGCGGGTACGCTCTCGGCGTCGATCTCCTCCTCGCGCGCGAGTAGCATCTGCGTCAGAGCGCTTCCGTTGCTCGTGAGTGTGAGCATTCCGATCGGGCTGGCAACCCGGGTGCGAAGAACGGTGTCCGTCATTGTTGCGATCATGTCAGCGGTCTCCGGCGTGCCGCAAGAACGCGGGCTGAGTGTGTGAAGTGGAAGGAAGCTATCGCAGGGACGGTCGGGCTGCTCGCCATTTTCGGACGTCGTCATGCCGATACGAGCCGCGGTGACTCGGCGTCGTGCTCGGCGGCGGCACCCAGGCGAAACCGCAGTGCTTCGGCGACGTGTGCCGCGCGGATCGTGGCATCGGCATCGAGGTCGGCAATCGTTCGTGCGACACGCAGCGTGCGATGGTACCCGCGCGCCGTCAGCGCGCCCCGCTCCGCCGCCTTCACGAGAAGCCGGTGCCCGTCGTCGGCGAGACCGCCCCGTGCGTCGAGCCATCGGCCTGGAGCGCGCCCATTGCATTCCACCCGAGGGAGTGTCTCGTAACGCGCGCGCTGAATGACACGAGCCGCATCCACCCGCTGGCGGACCTCACGCGACCGCTCTGCGCTGCGCGGCGACGCGAGCGACCCGACCGCTACGGCACGCACCTCGACGCGAATGTCGATGCGATCGATCAATGGTCCGGATAGACGCGCCCGATATCGGGTGATGTCTCCGGCGGCACACAGGCACGTTCGATGTGCGTCTCCGGCGTACCCGCACGGGCACGGGTTCATGGCTCCGACCAGGAGAAACCGCGCGGGAAAGGAAATCGAATGCGCTGCCCGCGCGATCACGACTCGGCCATCCTCGAGCGGCTGCCGAAGCGCTTCGAGGACGTGGCGGCGAAACTCGAGGACCTCATCGAGGAAAAGGACGCCCTGATGCGCGAGGCTTACTTCACCGGGCCGGGGAGGATTGCCCCCGCCGATCAATCCTGCGTCCGAGATCGTGTGATGCGGTGCCCGGAACGGTCCTCGCCTCACGAGCGCACACCCCGATGCCAGCGTCCCCGCCACGGAGTGGACGGCGGTCACTTCGAGCGCCTCCCGTTCGGTCAGGGCGGGGAGGATTCCCGGCAGCCGACGAGCCAGCATTGTCTTGCCCGCTCCCGGCGGGCCGGTCAGCAATGCATTGTGCCCGCCGGCAGCAGCAATCTCGAGTGCGCGCTTCGCGCTGTCCTGGCCGGCGACATCGCTCAGGTCATCGACATCCTCCGGAATCGTCAGGCGAGGACGCGGCTCGGTCTCGCGCAGTGCGCCGCTTCGCAGCTCGCCAACCAGTGCTTGAAGGCTGACCGGGGCCGACAACGACACACCGACGACGAGGCCGGCCTCGGCCACGTTCGCCGGCGGGACGATGAGGGATTCGAGCCTCATCCGCTTCGCCAGCATCGCCACCGGAAGCGCACCTCGAATCGCCCGGAGCGTCCCGTCGAGACCCAGCTCCCCCACGGCCATGACTCCGTCGAGACACGCGGCGGCCAGCTGCCCCGTGGCGATGAGGATGGCGAGTGCGATCGGCAGGTCGAAGCCTGTTCCTTCCTTGCGCGTATCAGCGGGCGCGAGATTCACCGTAATACGACGCGGGGGCAACGTGAAGCCAGCATTCGCGAGGGCGGCGCCGACGCGCTCGCGGCTCTCCTTCACCGCCCCCGCCGGTAGTCCGACGATGGCGAACTGCGGAAGGCCAGGCGCGGCGTCGACTTCGACCGTGACGGCGTAGGCGTCGATCCCGACCAGCGCGGCGGAGCGGACAGCGGCAAGCACGGAGATAGAGTGGACGACGGGCCGGGATCGGGCACAATCGAATCGATGCGCGGAGTTGCCGTGTCCCGCGAACCGGTGCCATCGTTGCGCACGGGCAGCGCCGCTCAAACCCCGCGGCGGGAGGTGGGAATGAAGTGGATAGTCCTGACGGTCGGCGTTCTGATCGCCATCGTCGCCGTAGTCGCGATCGTTGGGCTCCTGTTGCCGCGTGATCATGTCGCGAGCACGACGACTCACATCAATGCGCCACCGGACAGCGTGTGGGAGGCGATCACCGACGTGCGCGATTATCCTCGCTGGCGTGCAGGCGTGACGTCGGTGGACATCCTGTCGACGGAAGGCGCCCTGCGGTGGCGAGAGAACGGGAGCGACGGGCCAATAACGTACGAGCGGGCGGAGGAGCAACGACCCCACCGCATCGTGAGTCGCATCGCCGATGAAAGCCTTCCCTTCGGCGGGAGCTGGACCTACCAGCTCGCGCCCGAGAGCGGCGGAACGAACCTAACGATCACCGAGCGCGGGTACGTGACGAACCCCCTCTTCCGTTTCATGGCCCGCTTCGTGTTTGGGCACCACCGCACACAGGAGGAATTCCACCGCGCGCTCGGGCGTCGATTCGGCCACGACGTCGCGATCACGCGCGGGTGAGCTAGGCCGGTCGCTCGGTCAGCCCGGATCCGGCAGGATTCGCGCTGGCGACCGCGATCGGCACGGCGACGTCGCGGTCGAGCGCCAGCGGAATGATCCAGCGCAGATTGTCGATCACGTTCGGCGGCAGCGTGTCGACGCGCGCCAGAAAGACCTCCTGGTCCTCCGCCGTTCGCGCGCGGCGGGCAGCGCCGTCGAATGCGCGCACGGCATGCAGGCGGTACTCGGCATCGTCCCAGGTGAGGAATTCCTCCCATCCCTGCACATCGATGCCGGCTTCCTCGCGCACTTCCCGCCGCGCCGCGTCGACGGGAGTCTCGTGCTGACGCACCTTTCCCCCGAGTGCGTTGACGCGTCCGGCCTGCCAGGCGGGCCGCGTCTTTCGAACGAGGACAACCTCGCGGCCATCGGCGGTGAAGAGCAACGCGAGCACGTACTCGAGCGCTCGAATCCGCACGCTAGAACCCGACGGTCGCGGTGACGAAGATCGCGCGGGGGGCGGTCACGAAGTAATAGGGGGTCGTTCCGTCGGTGTATCCGGCCGCGTAGAATCGCGCGCTCGTGAGATTCATCATGTGAAGAGCGAGCTCGTGGCGACCCCTCCGCCACGCCAGCCCGGCGTCCACCAGATACGCCGAGGGCGTCATGAAGTCGCGATCGCCGGTGTTCGCGAGAAAGCTTCGCCCCACGTAGCGACCTCCGACCGACAGCGACAGTGCCGGCGTCGTCTGCCAATCCAGGCCGTGATTGATCAGGACCTTCGGCGTGAGCAAGGGCTCGACGTCGCGATACGTCTCGCCCGACGCGTCATCCGTGTACTCGGCGATGCGGTTCCGGCTGAGCGTTGCGTTCGCCGTGGCGGCGAGCGAAGGGATCGGTCGCCACGTCACGTCTGCCTCGATCCCACGACGATACGACGAGCGCACGTTCTTGCGCAGCGGAAGTCCGATGTAGCTCAGCTCCCCGACGGGCGTGATCTCGTTGCGAAAGCGCATGTCGAATACGTTCACGTTTGCCGACATCGACGTCGTACGCCAGCGCACCCCCGCTTCCGTGTCGTAGACGCGTTCCGGTCGCACGCGCGAGAGCGGGCCAACGAAGTCGATGTTCGTCGTGTCGACGTTGTCGAACCCCGCGAACATGTCGTTGCGCGTCGGTTCCCGGCCATTCGAACCGTACGATGCGTAGACGGTCGCGCCGCGCGAGACCTCCCACGTGATGCCGATTTTCGGGTTCAGAAATGTCCACGCGATGTCGCTTCCCGAAATTCCCGACTGGGGATCCGGAAGGTACTCGAACTCTGGGTGGCGGGCCTGGACGTCTCCGTACAGTGTCACGTCGCCGAGTGACAGTGCGGCCTTCGCGAATGCGCTCTGCTCGCGCTTGTAACCGGTGTTGTGATAGACGAGCGTGCCGAGGTCAGGACGGATCGCCAGGGAATGGTCGCGGTGATAGGTGCTCGCGTGCACACCGGCGTCGAGGTCGAACGCTCCTCGATGCGCGCTCCACGTGGCCAAAACGCCCGTGACCCGCGATGAAAGCTGGAAGTTGTACATGTCCGGCGCGATGCGCACATCGTAATCACCGAACTGGGATACGGAATACGCGATCGCCTGAAGCGCAGCCGTCTCGCCGAGTGCTCGAGTCCAGGAGGCGCTCGCGAAGTAGGCCTGGAAGTCGTCGCGCTCGTCCTCGCCGAGTGGGTTCGTGCGCGGATCGCGCTGAATGTCGGGGAGAGGCGCGGCGAGATACGACAGCTCGTTGCGTGAGCGTCCTCCGACCGCCGTCACTTTCACGATATCCCGTGTACCGAAGTAGGCACCGCTCGCGAAAAACGAGTGCGCAGTGTTTCCCGAGTGATGTCGATAGCCTTCGGTGCGATGCGCCGATGCTCGAGCATACGCGGCGAAACGATCGGCGAAACGGCCGGTCATCCATTCACCGCTTCCGCGCGTCGTGCCGAACGACCCTCGGCCGAGCTGCACTTCCCCAGCCCGCTCGCTGTTGGCCAACGGCAGCGACTGGAAGTTTATGGCGCCCCCGAATGATGCCGTGCCGAACGAGCTCGTACCGACGCCGCGCTGGATCTGCACGGACTCCAGACTGTTGCCGAAATCGGGGAAATTCGAGAAGTAGACGAACTGATCCTCGGGGTCGTTGAGCGGAACGCCGTCGAGCGTGATGTTCACACGCGTATGATCGATTCCGCGCAGACGAAAGTAACTGTAGTTCGAGAAGGCCCCTGCCTCGGCATACGACGTAATCGAGGGCTGACCGGTCAGGAGCAGCGGAACGTCCTGTCCCACGTACCGCCGCTCCACTTCCTCTCGGTCCATGGTGCGCTGCGGAATGGGTGCCGCGGCGTCACCGCGCAACGCCGTCACCGTCACCCGTTCGAGCGCGGGAGCCGCCGGCTCGAGGTGAATGACGACCGTGGTGTCGCGCTCGATGAAATGCTCCACGGTCTGGTAGCCGAAGCGCGCGAACCGGACGCGAGCGGGCGCCGGGATCTCGAGGATGAATCGGCCGGCCTCATCGCTCACGGTCCCGCCATGCGCGCCGCCGGAGGCGATGATCACTCCGGGAACCGGCTCGCCAGTCACGGCATCGCGAACCTCGCCGCGCACGGTGAGCGCGAGCAGCAATACAAGAAGGTACGACACGATGGTGCTCGATTGCGAAAAGTGCGGGTGATCGCCGCGGCGGCGCTCGCCGCGCGTCGAAGAAAGATAATCTCTGGCGCGGTTTCTGGTGAACGAGGAATGAGGACGGAGGAGCGAGGAATTCGATTGAACGGCGTCAGCCAATCGAATTCCTCACTCCTCCGTCCTCATTCCTCGTTCACCGATCGCTGCCACGGCGGCTGCTTCCCGCTCCTCCCAGATTCCGCGCACCACGGTGTACACGGCGCCAAATCGCTCGAGCTGCGTGGTGAAGGCCGCCTGCAGCTCGCGTCGCGCGTACGGGCGATCGCGCGCCGGATCCGCGACCCACGGGAGGTCGATGTCGCACAGGAGGTAGAGATCGGCCAACCGCTCCCGTGCGGCTTCCTCCACCCACGGCGGGCATCCTCCGTAGTAGTGAACCGCGTAGACCACGGTGCTGACGAGGTCCGTATCGTGAATCGCGAGACCACTCGCCCGCCGAAGCACCTCATCTTCGGCACGCATCTGCCCGCGCGCGATGGGCTCTACGTCCGATGCGTCCAGCGGGGCCGCTTTGTGGAGCGCGTACTCCCGGGAGAACTCACGCGACCAGACGGTGCGGAACCGCGTCGCGAGGCGCTCTGCAAGCCAGGTCTTGCCGGTGGACTCGGATCCCGTGACGGTAACACGCCGCGTGCGCTCGCGGGTCACGCGAACGCGGCCTCCGTCGCCGCCTGGTCGCGGAGCGATGCACGCCACTGTCGCCATCCGACCACGGCCAGGACTGCGAAGACGAGGTACAGACCGGCGGTGGGCCACAGGGATTTGTAGATGAACATCGCGACGTAGGCCACGTCGGCGACGATCCAGACGAGCCAGCACTCGACGTACTTCCGCGTCATCATGTACTGCGCGACGAGACTCGCGGCCGTCAGTGCCGAATCCGCGAAGGGGAGGGATGCGTCGGTGGCGCGCGCCAGAAACGTCGTAAGGGTCGCCGTCCCCACTACGAAGGCCACGCCCAGCAGGATGATCTCTCGCGTCGGCATGCGCGAGACGCGCAGCGTTCCGCGATTCGCACCCCCATGCAGCCAATGCCACCACCCGTACGCCGCGAGTACGACGTAGACCGCCTGAAGCCCCATGTCCGCGTAGAGCTTCGCGTTGTAGAACACATAAATGTAGAGCGCGACATTGATGATCCCGAGCGGCCAGTTCCAGACGTTCTGTCGGGCGCTGAGGTACACTGAGGCGATGCCGAACGCCGCCGCGGTCACTTCGATCGGGTCCATCGAGGAATGATACGCTGAAGCCCGACGGTTGGAACCGAAAGGGCAACGAGGAACGAGGAACGAGGAAGTGCAGCGACTTTACACGCTCACTTCCTCATTCCTCGTTCCTCGTTCGTTGTTCCTCGTTCCTCGTTCGTCCGCCGTCTTGCCGTTCCCGAGGTTAGCCGTGCGGCAGCCTCTTTCTGACGTCTCCAGCGCCGCGTGCTACGCCGAGGCCCACCGCGGCCCCGAACAGGAGTGCCGAGCCCGCACCGAGAAAGGGAACGACCCACACAATGGGCGCGGCGACGGCGAGCGCCAGGCCACCTGCGATGAACGGAGCGGCCGGCGAGTGTACAGCATCCACGAACTGAAGGCGGCGTCGAACATACAGACGCGACTGAATGAACGCGAAGGCGGACACGACGATCACGCCGACTGTTGCGAGTAGCTCCACGGGGGCACTCCTTGAAAGCGTTGACCTGCTGACCGTACGCGCAGTGGCCGCATCTCGTTTCACTCCGGTCGGCGAAGACGAATCCGCACCACTGCCCCACCCTTTGCCCCGCTTTCGATCCCAATCGTGCCTCCCCAGCCCTCGAGCAGCTGTCGGCTGATCGCGAGCCCGAGGCCGCTCCCGCTCGTACGGGTCGAGAAATGCGGCTCGAAAATGCGCGGGAGCACCTCGGGGGCGATGCCATGTCCGTCATCCTCGACATCCACTCGCACGTGATCACCGGCGACGCTCACGCGCATCTCCACGCGTCTGGCGTTTGCGAGGCGAGCATTCTCGAGGAGGTTGATGAGGACTTCCCGGAGCTCGTCTTCACTGGCGAGAGCGAGCGCGGGCGCCTCGACGCCGGACGCACGCCACTCGATCTCATCACGGCCCAGCCGCTCGAGCTCGACGACATCGCGAACGACCGCCGCCACATCGGTCGGCTCCGCAGGAAGGCGCTCGGCCGGCGCAGTCCCATACCGGCTGAAGCTCCGCGCGATCTCATCGAGACGGTCGATCTCGGCGAGAATGCGTCCAACGTTGCGATCGAGGATGTCGTCGAAATCCGCTCGGGCGTCGGCGCGCGCGCGACGAAGGTGCTGAACGCCGAGACGAATCGGCGTGAGAGGATTCTTGATCTCGTGCGCGACCTGGCGCGCCATCTCCCCCCACGCAAGCACCCGCTGAGCGCGCGCGAGATCGGTCACGTCATCCATCGTGATCACGGCGCCTCCCACCCCCCGCGTGAGGTGTGTGAGGCGAACGTGGAGCTGCCGGTCTCCGAGGGTCTCATCGAACTCTTCCTCCTCGGCGCCGTGGGCGAGGAATGAGCGCACTCGTGCCACCAGCTGGTTCGGTGCGACATCCTCGAGGCGAGTCGCCGGCGGGATGCGCTCGTTCAGCAGCGCGTCGGCAGCGGGATTTGCCAGAGTCACGGTGAGCGATCGATCAACGGCGATCACGCCGCTCGCGACATTGCGCAGAATGGCGGCGATGCGCCGCTGCGTTTCCTCGAGTGCCGCGCGGCTCTCACCGAGGTCGGCGGCCATCCGCCGGAATGCTGAAAACACGGGGCCGAATTCTTCCGGCGGCGCGCCGGTGAGATGCGGCTCGCGATCTCCGCCGGCAATGGCCAGCGCCGCCGTTTGTAGCGACCCGATCGGTTGCGCGAGCGATCGGGCTGCTACACCGCTCAGCCAGAGTGCCGCGAGCGCGCCGAGGACGGTCGCAAACATTACGAGCACGCCCAGATCGCGTCGGCGTTGCTCGAGTAACGCCTCGCCTCCGCGGGCAGGAGCGGCAATCACATCGCGCTCGCCCGACGGTCCAGTGCTCAGCCGGTAGCCGACCAGCGTCGGCACACCGCCGACGGTCAGCGTCTGGCTGGCGTTCACCTCGCCGCCGAGGGTCAGCGCCATGTGGACCGTACGCGGGAGGAAGCGGCCAAAAGCTGCGAGGGACTCATGCAGCGCGGCACTGGCGCGACGGAGCGCCCCATCCCGATACAGGAACAGCGGCGTCTGCAGCCGGTCGCCGATCTCGTCGAGCTTTTCGAGATCTTCGGCGGCCGCGCCCGCCCGGAGGGTCTCCCGTAGCAGGAGCTCTCGCGATTGGCGCACCTCGTCCTGCAGCCGGCGATAGCTCCAGATCGCGAAGACGCCAGCTGGAATGACGAAGAAGAGAAACAGCGCGACCGTAAGGCGAGCGCGATACGATCGCGACCACCGTCGCCGCCGCGCTCGGAGCCAGCGCCCGAACGCTCCACCCGGGACGACGCTGACCAGCCAGAGGCCAAGGAGCAGGACGAGATCGAACAGGACGACGAGGGTGCCGCGCTGCAACAGCACGTCGAGCGAGCGCAAATCGACCTCGATGTGCGCGCGCGCCGGGCCGTTAGGCGTCGCGATGGTGCGATCGCCATGCAGCTCGTTCGCGTCGCGAGACCAGTGCGTCTCTCCCGACGGCGGCAACGGGGCGCGAGGGTCGACGTCGGTGAGTGCCAGCGAGTACGGGGGCTCTCCACGCTCGCGGGGCTCCAGCCCGAGGAGCGCAGAAAATGGGTCGTCGGGAATGAGCCGCGTTCGCGGTTGAACGATGACGGCCGTGACCGTACCGCCCGCGTGCGGCACCGCGAGAATGGTGTTGGTGCCCGGGATAGACGGAACGAGCCGAACCACGCGCTCGCCACGACGTCGCGCATCCGTGACCACCGGTCCTACTTCGCGCTGATCGACGTCGGCCGGCGTGAGTGCGAGTAGCGCGCCCGGAAATCCGTCGGGAAGCCAGCTCGACAGCGATGCCGGGTAGCCCGCGCCGGCCAAATCGGAGCGCACGAACCGACGCAGGAGCTCCGCCTCGGTGAGCGGTGGCGGCCCCGCCTCGATGGAATCCGCGAGGCGCTCGAGTAGAGCGACAGGATACGGATCTGGCGTGGCCAGATCACCGACATCGTCGTTGGCGAGTGCGACGCGTCCACGCACGCCTGCGCCCCACGCGAGAGTCGCTGACCCAAACGCGGCGACCGTGGCTGCCGTGACAATGAAAGCGACGTGGCGGCGGGTCAGTGCCAGCGTGCCAATAGCCACGATCCAGAGGATGGGATACCACCCGGGCCAGCGGCCTGGGGCATCCCATACGATCGGGCCGATGAGTGCCGCGAGAGCCGCGAGTGTCGGTGCGATCGCGGGGTGGAGCCCGCGTGTGGCGCCGAGCACCGCGCCGCCGGCCGCGGCCGCACCGAGGAGGAGCGCTGCGGCGGCGAGGAAAATGGCGACCTGCCAGGAGAGCCAGAGTCCCAGCGTTATCCCGGAGGCGGGCACGGTGACGCCGCGCGCCAGGTCGCGGAGCAGAAATGGCCCGAGCGACATGACGATCACCACGATCACGGCGGCCGCCGGTCTCCAGGACGTCCGCGTCCGAGTACGGAGCACGGTGAGCAGCGCGAGCAGCAGCGTGGCGCTGGAGAGAGCCAGCGCGCCGACACTCGCCGTGAAGGGGCCTCCGAGCGTCGCCGAATACACCGTCGGGTCGAACAGGGTCGTATCGCTCGAGAACGTGCCTAACGGGGCGAGACCCACGCACGCCAGTGCCACGCCGAGCGTCGCCAGCCGCCAGGTGAGCGATCGCAACCGAGCCCACGATGCGGCGAGGAACAGTAGCAGCGCGGCCGCCAGTACGATCGCCCCTCGCTCCCGCGTTCGGTCCAACGCGAGGAGCGCCGCTTCGCCCTGGACGGGTACCAAGGGCCGAACGCGAAAGAGGGTGTCTCCGCCTCGACCAACGTACGGCGTGCTTTCCGTGAGCTCGCGGACGGTCGGGAGCGCGAACTGAAAGCCATGAAGACCCGAGCGCTCAGCGAGCCGCTCGTCCACGGCCTGCGACAGCCGGTCCGCGGGAGGTTCCGCGTGCACCAGCGCCGTCGCCACTGCTCGCCGGTCCCCGCGCTCCGCCGCGGCGTACAGCGTGACGTAGAAGGGCGTGAAGATCACCCCACCGGCGCCAGCAACAGAGTCCGTGCGCACGCGCGAGCGGCCGGCCCACGCCAACGGTCGCCCGTTGTGATACAGAGCCACGGTTTGCGCACGGTCTTCTCGTACCAGGCGCCGGAGGTAATCGAACGCGCGCGCCGTGTCATCGGGGGACTCGAGCGCGGTGCTCGCGCGTGTGGTGAGCGCCGCCTCTACGCTGTCGAGGGTGACATCGAGGCGCTGCGCCCCGCGCACGATTCGATCGACGCGATAGGTCGCCCATTCGTGCTCGATGCGCGCCAACTCGCCCTGTGCCAGCGCACCCATCACGCAAAACGCGGCGAGCGCCAGGGCCGTCGCGACCCCCCACGCGCGCAATGCACGAGGGACGTACCTCAACAGGATCGCGGCCAGCACGGTAGCGAGGGCTGCCGGAGCGAGGTACCGTACGTCGGGCGTGCGGAGCCACAGCGCAGCAGTCAGCAGCGCAGCGGCGACCATCACCGTCCAGCCGCGCGCCGCCTGGAGTCCCGTCAGGCGCGCGGGCCGTGCTGGTTGGACCTCCTCACCGATGGAAATGACTGTCCCCCTCCCCACCGCCGCCGCGTCGCCGCCGCGCCGGCTCAAAGAGATGACTCCCGCTCAGGTCGCGGCGATTCTCGCCGAGGATCCGCGCCTCATCGTGCCGGTCGGGACGTGCGAGCAGCACGGCCCCCATCTTCCCATCGGAACCGCCACCCTCATCGCCGAGCGCCTCGCCGACGATCTCTCTGCGGAATACGGGGTGCTCCGCGCGCCGACGGTGGAATACGGGGTCAACGTCGTCACCGAACGCGCGTTCGCCGGGAATGCATCCGTGCGCAAGAAGACCCTGCACCGCATGCTGAACGATCTGATAGCGTCGTGGGAGGCCACGGGGTTCCGCGAGTTCATCCTGCTCACCGCCCACGAGCACGACCCGCATCAGGAAGCGTTGGCGACTGTGATCACGTCCGTCGCGCGCGTGCGCGTCGTCGACATATATACCATCCCGATCGCTGACCTCCTCGAGGGCCAGACCGAGCACATGCATGGTGACGAGGTCGACACATCCCTCTTGTTGTTTCTCGCGCCAGAGCTCGTACATCTCGATCTGGCACAGGATTATATGATGTCGCGTGAGTCGATGCGACGTTACCGGCGCGGATCGCTACGCGTCCCGAAAGGGAGTCCCGGTTCCATCGGGCGGCCGTCGCTCGCCTCTCCGGCGAAAGGAAAAGCGCTCTACGAGCGCTTTCGCGAGCGTATCAGCGAGCGAATCTTTCTGGCGCCGGCCCCCGAAGCATGAACCGAGGCCTCCCCGTGGGGTATTACGAGATCATGCGCCAACTCATTGCGGGTATCGCGGTTGTGAGCTTCGCGCTCCCGGCCTCCGCGCAAGTCGCGGTCGTCGACGAGGGCAGCTTCACGATTTCCCATAACGGGACCCGAATCGGACGCGAGGAGTTCGCCATTCGGCGCAGCCCGAACCCGGGTGGCGACGTGCTGGTGGCCAACGCGACGGTCGTCTATACCGACCGTCGGCTGTCGCCTGCCTTGCAGACCGACGCGGCCGGCGCGCCACTGCGCTATCAGGTGGAGGTCAGCGCCGGAGCCGACATCCAGGAGCGACTCCAGGGCCGCGTCGGTCGCGGGCGCTTCAGCGCGCAACTGCGGACGCCGCGGGGCGAGTCCGCGCGCGAGTACGTGGTTGCCGACGGCGCCCTGATCCTCGACGACGATGTGTTCCATCAGTATTACTTCGTGGCGCGCGCGGGTCGCACTGGAGCCGTTCCCGTCGTGGTGCCACGCCGCAACGTTCAAGTCACCATGCGCGTAGACAACGAGGGCGCCGACGCGGTGACCATCAACGGCAATCGCATCGCTGCGACTCGTTATGTGATGACCGATCCCGATGGCGGGACTCGGCGAATCTGGGTCGACGCGCAGGGGCGCGTTCTCAGGGTCGCGCTCGAGAGCCGCGGGATCACCGCGACGCGGGACGACCCTCCACGCTGAGTTGCAGCTGGGAGGCAAAAGCCCCGCTCACGCGGGGCTTTTTCGTTTTCGTATCCCCGAGCGCACACTGAAACCGGGTACGCCGGGCTGCCGTACGCTCAGACGTCCTTCCTCCGAGGTCTCCCCCCGATGCGATTTACCGTGCTCGTCGCGCTCGCGCTGGCCAGCGCTCTTTTGCCCGTTTCCGCAATGGCACAGGTGGCGGACACGACGCGGAGCACCGTGCTCACGCTCGACGAGGCGATCGCGCTCGCCCAGCGCAACAATCCGCAGCATCTGCAATTGGTCAACGACCGGCGTGCCGCCAGCGCGTCCGTTCGCGCCGCGTACGGCGCGCTGCTCCCGAGCGCCAGCCTTTCCTTCAGTAGCGAGTATCGGAAGGAAGGCTCGCAGCCCTTCCAAGGGCTGAACTTCAGCACGAGCTCCGACGTCTACCAGTCCTCGTACTGGCTCGGGCTGCAGTACGACATCAGTCCGGCCACTTTCATCACGCCCAGGCTGGAATCGGCGCGGCGCGACGCCGTCGAGGCCGACATCATTGGATCGAGCCACACGCTGCGGGCGCTCATCAAGCAGGATTATCTCACGGCGTTGAAGTCCGAGGCGCAGGCGATTCTCCAGGACACGCTGACGCGCACCGCCGAAGTCCAGCTCGAGTTGGCTCGCGCACGCGCGGCCGTCGGTTCCGGAACGCAGCTCGATGTCACTCGTGCCGAGGTCGCACTTGGGACGCAGCAGGTGGCGGCGCTTCGTGCGCGGAACACCGCGGAAGTCGACAAGCTGCGGCTCTTCGAGCGCATGGGCGTGCAGCAGCCGGCAAACGTCCGGCTGACGTCCCAGTTCGCGGTCACCGCTCCGTCGATCTCGCTGGACGAGGTGATGCGCATAGCGCGCGAGGAGAACCCCACCATGCGCTCCTTTCAGGCGCGTGAGCGCGTCGCCTCGCTGGATGTACGCCGGGCACAATCGCAGTATCTGCCGTCGCTCAGCTTGAGCACCGGCTGGGGCGGATATACGCAGCAGTACACCAACGACCGGTTCCTCGTCGAGGGGCAGCGCTCACAGATCCTTCAGGACCGGGCGCAATGCTTCAGCACCGATTCGATTCGTCAGGGCGCCGGCTTGAGCCCGATCACCGCCTTCTGTAACAGCGAGTTCCAGTTCGGACCGGCGGACGAAGAGGCGATCCGTCGCGAGAACGATCGGTTCCCGTTCGACTTTACGCGGCAGCCCTTCAGCGTTCAGGCTCGCGTGTCGCTGCCGCTTTTCGATGGATTCGCGCGCGAGCAGCGTGTGCAGGTTGCGCAGGCGACCCGGGATGATGCACGCTATCAGGTGCGCCAGCAGGAGCTTCGGCTGACGGCGGACGTCAGCGCAGCCTACTACACACTCGTAACGGCGGCACGCGCCAGCGAGGTGCAGGAACAGAACGCCGCCAAGGCCCGTGAGGAGCTCCGCCTAACGGAAGAGCGCTATCGCGTGGGTGCGGCGACGTTCGTGGAGCTTGCCGAATCGCGCTCGAGCTTCGAGCGCGCCGAGCAGGACCGCATCGCGGCGATCTACGATTACCATCAGGCGTGGGCCGCGCTGGAAAACGCGGTCGGCCGCCCCCTTCGCTAAACGAGGATCACAATGAGCCGGAAGACCAAGTGGGGGATCGGGATCGGACTGGTCCTGATCGCGGGGGCGCTGGTTGGGGTTACCGCTGCGAAGCGGGGCAAGGACGGGATCGTGGTGCGCATGGAGGAAGTCGCGCGGCGCGATCTGGTCGCATCGGTAACGGCCAGCGGTCAGGTGGAGCCCCGGACCAAGGTCGATCTCACGGCCGACATCAGCGGGCGCATCGTACGGCTCGCGGTAAAGGAAGGACAGATGGTCTCGCGCGGGCAGTTCCTGCTCGAGATCGATCCCGTGCAGTACCAGGCGGGGGTCCAGCGCGCCGAGGCCGGACTCGCGGCCGCGCGCGCGCAGGAAGCGCAGGCGCGCGCGAACCTCGAGCAGGCGCGCAGCAACCTCGCCCGTTCCGAGGAGATTCGCAAAGCGAACCCCACGCTCGTCTCCGCCGAGCAGCTGGAGCAGCTCAAGACCACCCTCGAAGTGAATGAGGCGCTGTACCAGTCCGCTCGCCACAACGTCGAGCAGTCGGCGGCAACGCTGCGCGATGCTCGGTCGAGCCTGGCCAAGACCGTCATCCTCGCCCCCATGGCCGGACGGGTGACACGTCTCAACGTCGAGCTCGGTGAGACGGCGGTGCCCGGCACCTTCAACATGGACGCCGCCACGCTCCTCACCATCGCCGACATGAGCGTGCTCGAGACCAAGATCAAGGTCGACGAGACCGACGTCGCGCGCATTTCGCTCGGCGACTCGGCGATGGTCGAGATCGATGCGTTCCCCGATACATCCTTCGTGGGGCGCGTCGTCGAGATCTCGAACAGCTCGATCAAGCTGGCCGCCGCCGGTCCGCAGGGCTCCGATCAGGCAGTGGACTACGAGGTGACGGTTCAGCTGCTGAACCCCCCGTCGGAGACGCGCCCTGACTTCTCCGCCACCGCCAAGATCATCACCGATACCCGCAAGGATGTGATCGCGGTACCGATCATTGCGCTCACCGTGCGCGAGCACGAGACCTCGAAATCGGGCGACTCGGCGGCGATCGCACTCGGACGACAGCCGACGAAGCAGGTCGGACAGCGCGACGTCGAGGGCGTGTTCATTGTCGGAACGAACAACACGGTCAGCTTTCGGCCGGTTCGCGTCGGGATCGCCGGCGAGGAGTACTTCGAGGTCGTCGACGGACTTCAGCCGGGTGAAAAGATCGTCGCCGGGAGTTACCAGGCGATTCGGGAGCTGAAGGACGGCGCGACGGTTCGCGAGGAGAAGCCGGAGGAAAAAGCGCCTGCGGCGGGAGCGCAGACGTGACCGCGCACATCGACACACCGATCAGCAGCACCGCCGAACGCGAAGCGGTCATCCGCAGTGCCGGCCTCGCGCCCGACGAGGACTGGGTCATCGTCACGCGCGGCATTCAGCGCGACTACGACATGGGGGGCGAGGTCGTCCACGCGCTCCGTGGCGTCGACCTGGCCATCCGCCGCAACGAGTACGTCGCGATCATGGGGCCCTCAGGGTCGGGTAAGTCGACTCTCATGAACCTCATCGGCTGTCTCGATACGCCGACCGCCGGTGAGTACTGGCTGAACGGCATGCTGGTATCGGACATGACCGACGACGAGCTCGCGCGCGTACGAAATCGCGAGATCGGCTTCGTATTTCAAACGTTCAACCTCCTTCCGCGCGCGACGGCGCTGCACAACGTCGAGCTGCCGCTCGTGTACGCAGGCGTCCCGTCGCAGGAGCGCCGGCAGCGTGCGACGCAGGCGCTCGAGCGCGTGCAGCTGGGGGACCGCGCAACGCACCGTCCCAACGAGCTGTCGGGTGGTCAGCGGCAACGCGTGGCCATCGCGCGCGCGCTCGTCAACGAGCCGGCGATTCTCCTCGCGGACGAGCCGACGGGCAACCTCGACTCGGGAACCTCGGCGGAGATCATGCGTGTGTTCGAGTCGCTCGCCGCCGAAGGTCAGACCGTGATCATGGTGACGCACGAAGCGGACATCGCGGCGCATGCGCGCCGCATCGTGGTGCTCCGCGACGGGCGTATCTCGTCGGACGAGCGTCGCGACACGTTCGCGCAGCGCGTCGCCCTGGCTCAAGCGGCGCACTGACGTGCCATTCGTCGAAGCCATCCGCCTGGCGCTCTCGCAGATTCGCGCGCAAAAGCTGAAGAGCTTTTTCACGCTGCTCGGCGTCACGATCGGCGTCATGTTCCTCATTGCGGTGGTGGCCGTGATCAACGGCATGGGCCGCTACATGGAGGAGGAGTTCGCCGGAAAGTTGATGGGCGTGAACACGTTCACGCTGCGGCATCGACCGTACTTCGAGATGCACACGACCGATGAAGAGTGGCGGTCGTTTGCGCGACGGCCTCGCATCTACCTGCACGACGTGGAGCCCGTCGTGCAGGCGCTGCCCCCCGATGTCATGTGGGCGATCGAGAGCCGAGACCAGATTCCGGTGTCCACCAAGGACATGCGCCCGCGCGACGTCGAGGCGTTCGCGGTCGATGGAGCGTTCTTCGAGATTCGGAGTCTCAACGTCGAGAGTGGCCGGCTGATCGCCCCTCATGAGTTCGCCAATGGAGCGAAGGTCGTCGTCATCGGCCAGGATGTGAAGAAGCGCTTTTTCCCGACGACCAGCGCGCTGGGACGCGAGCTGCGGATTGGCGGGGTTCCCTACCGCATCATCGGCGTGATGGAGGAGCAGGGCTCCGTCTTCGGGTTGTCGGTCGACAAGTTCGTCGTCGGGCCGATGAACTCGCCGCTCGCGCGTCTGCTGAATCGCCGGTTCGGTGTGATCGATGGGATCATTCTGAAGTCGAGCTCCATGCAGGGGATGCGTGAAGGGATGGAGCGCGTTCGCCAGGTCATGCGTGGCCGACACAAGCTGCGGCCGTCGCAGCCCGATAACTTTTCGATCGAGACGACCGAGTCAGCGCTCACCTTCTGGGCGAAAATCGAGAATATCCTCGTGATGGCGGGTATCGTGCTTCCCGCGCTCGGCCTCGTCGTGGGCGCGATCGTCATCATGAACATCATGCTGGTAGCCGTGGCGCAGCGCACGCGCGAAATCGGCATTCGGAAGTCGCTCGGAGCGCGGCGGCGAGACATTCTGTCGCAGTTCCTCGTCGAAGCCGCGACGCTCAGCACCATCGGCGCCGCGTTCGGCATTCTCTTTGGAATCGGCATTGCCGCGCTCGTCGACCGAATGAGCCCAATGCCCGCCAGCGTCGCGCCCTGGTCGGTCATCACGGCGGTGATCCTCGGGGCTGGCGTCGGAATCATCTCCGGGCTGTATCCGGCGGCCCGGGCAGCGCGCCTGGATCCGATCGTCGCGCTGCGACAGGAGTAGCGATGAGCCTCTCCGCACGAGTCTTCGCCTTGCTCGAGGGTGTCGGCATCGCGTTCGACTCCATCCGAGCGAACAAGGTGCGCGCTGCGCTGACGATTCTCGGGGTCGCCATCGGCGTGTTCACCGTCGTCGCGATCTCGGCCGCGATCTACGGAATCAATCGCAGCGTCGCCCGCGACTTCGAGGCGGCGGGCCCGACATCGTTCTTCATCTACAAGTTTCCGATCGAGTTCAACATCTGCGACGGTGGTGACGAAACCTGTCAGTGGATTCACTACCCGCCGCTGACCACCGAGGAAGGAGAGGCCCTCGCACGGTTGCCCACGATCCGCGGCGTCACGACCCACGTCGGCTCATCGGCGACATTCAAGCGCAAGGACCGCACGCTCAAGAACGCCCTGCTCGACCTCTACACACCGGGTGGACGGATGTCGATGGCGGGGACATATCGCCTGGCCGGAGCTTTACTTACGCCGAGAACGAGACGGGCGCGCGCGTAGTGCTGATCAACGACCTGATGGCGGAAAAGCTCTTTGGCGACTCCGATCCCATCGGGCGGTTCATCGCGATCAATGGACAGCAGTTCCGTGTGATCGGGCTCTATCACTACAAAGCCAGCTTCCTCGGCACACCGGGGCGCGAGGGCGGCGACCGTCCGCGAGCGATCGTGCCGTTCGAATCGGGACGCCGGCACCTCGGCGTTTGGACAGAGTGGGCCGACATGACGGTGAAGCCAGTCGACGGCGTGTCTCGTGACGCCGCCATGGACGACGTCATCGCGCGACTCCGGTCGATTCGCGGGCTGAAACCAGCCACGGAGAACACGTTCTTCGTCACCCCGCAGGAGAAGCTCTTCGAGTTCTGGAACAAGCTGACTCGAGTGTTCTTCATCGTGATGTTCGTGCTCTCGGCGATTGGATTGATCGTGGGCGGCGTGGGCGTGATCGCGATCATGATGATCAGCGTCACCGAGCGCACGCGTGAGATCGGGGTCCGGAAGGCGCTCGGCGCGACCAGGCTCACGATCATGTGGCAGTTCCTCGTCGAGGCGGTAACGCTGACGGGGGTAGGCGCGGCCGTGGGGCTTGCCATGGGCGCCATCGTCACCTGGATCGTGCGGACCAAAACGCCCATCGAGGCGGCCATGACACCGGAGTGGATCGCCGTGGCCGTCGCCGGCAGCGCGGCCACGGGAATCCTCTTCGGTATCCTTCCGGCCATGCGCGCGGCGCGGCTGGACCCGGTGGAAGCCCTGCGGCACGAGTAGCGAATAGAGCCGAACCGCTCGACGCGTCAACGGACATCGAGGAAAGCTTTAAGACATTCGCGTAAGCTGCGTCTGCGCTTGAGGTTTCCTTTGATGACATCGACCACTTTGACACGTTCGACGACCGCGTTTTGCGTGACCGTAACCCCGCTCATCCAGTCCTTCCGGTATGAGCGAGAGCGCCCCGCGGAGCAGGCTTCCCGTCAATGGTCAGGTCGTCACGAAGGCGACGTCATCGTTCGCGAAAACGGTGTCGACGCTGGCGGCGCTCGTCTCCGTGTTGTCGTTCATGCGCGCCTACGGTGTGGTCGGAGATGACGCGGCTCACCTGACCGTTGGAGACATCGGCGCCGTCTGGGTGGGCATCGCTCCACTTGCCGACACCGCGGAAGCGCTCAACGACACGCTGCAGCTCACCGCGACCATCAAGGACAAGAGCGGGAGCGCACTCGTGGGCGCCTCGCTCAAGTGGATGAGCGATCACCCCGAGATCGCGTCGGTGACGCCAAGCGGGGGCGTCGTGGCGCACGCTCCCGGAACGACGACCATTACCGCCACGGTGGGCGGGCTCGTGGCGCGCTCCCGCATTCTCGTGCGTCCCTACGTCGCCAACGTGCGGGTTGCCGGCGACAGCGACATCACCATGCGTGACGGCGAGCAGCGCGCAATCTCGGCGCGCGGCGTAGACCGGCGCGGGTATGTCATTCCCGGCCTGTTCGCAAAATGGCGCACGACGGACACCGCGATCGTCGCCGTCGACTCGAATGGGCTGGCGACCGCTCTACGCCCTGGACGCGCGATTCTCGAGGCGACGATCGAGGGAGTGCGCACACAGGCGCCGGTGAAGGTGCTTCCGACCCCGTTCGCGCTACGCGTGGCGTCGGGGGACAACCAGCGCGCACCGGCACGAGCGCCGCTCCCGCTTCCGATCGTGGTGCGCGTCGTGTCTCGCCACGGGCTGCCGATTCCCCAGGCGAAGGTCCGCTTTCAGCCAGCCACGGGTGAAGGATCGGCGGAGCCTGACACGACGACCACTGATGCCGAGGGCCGCGCCAAGACGGTGTGGCGCCTTGGACCCATCCCGGGATCACGCCGGCTGCTCGTCATGGCCGAGGGTATCGACAGCGCTCTCGCGATTACCGCGGACGCCGAGCCGGTGGCGGCGGAGACTCGCATCGTCGCCATCGACACCGCCCAACTGGCCGACATTGGCGCGAAGCTCCCCCGCCCCGTCGCCATTCGAGTGACGGATACGTCGGGACGGCCCCTTACGGACATTCCCGTGAGCTGGGTGACGCTCGACGGCGGAGCGCTCACGCCGCTCGCGCCTCGTACCGACTCGCTTGGTGAGGCGCGCGTGGAGTGGACGCTCTCCAATCGCGCGGGAACACAGCGGCTTCGCGCACAGGTTGGCACCACGCGCGCCGTGCCCCCGATCGTGCTCTCCGCCTCGGCCAAGGCGGGCAGCGCATCGACGGCGTGGATCGTCGGCGGGAATACCCAGACAGGAACGGTCGGCGGAGCGTTGTCGAAGAAAGTCGCCATCAAGGTGCTCGACCGCGCGGGGAATCCCGTGCCGAGCGCCATCGTCTATTTCGCGCCGGTGCGCGGATCGGTCGCTGACTCGGCGATCATGGCCGATACGAGTGGCATCGCACGCGCGGTGTGGACGCTCGACCGCGAGCCGGGCCCGCACTCGATGTCGGTTCGAGTGGAAGGGATCCCACGTCCGCTGATCGTGAGCGCCACTGCGCGCCCCGGCGCCGCATCGGCAATCGAGCTCACGCCAAAGCAGGCGGTGGGAACACCCGGCAAGGTGCTAGGGGAAGGCGTCGAGGCCCGTGTGACCGACGAGTTCGGAAACGTCGTGAAGGGCGCTACCGTCACCTTCAAAGCCAGCGCGGGCGCGCTCTCACCGGCGCGTGTCGTCACCGACGACAAGGGACGCGCACGGACGCGATGGACACTGGGTCGCGATGCCGTCGAGCAGTCGCTGGTCGCCAAAGTGCTAGGCAGTGGCGCCAGCGCGACGTTGGCCGCCCGCGTATCCATCCCTTCTACGGGAAAGACCGCCACCAAAACGGTGGCCAAGACGCCCGCGAAGGCGCCGACGCGCAAGACCACGAAAAGCACCAAGCGACCGCGCTAGCGCACTCGCGCGGCGCAAGTCCTTGTGACACGAACCGTCGGCGCAGATCGTTGACAGACGATGCGCTACGCGGACGTCATCAAGGTCGCCCTGGCACAGCTTCGGGCAAACGCCCTGCGGTCGTTCTTTACGACCCTCGGCATCGTCGTCTCGGTTGCGTTTCTCGTCGCGGTCGTCGCGATCATCCAGGGAATGAATGCGTACGTTCGCGAGAACATCGCTGACGCGATCATCGGCGCGAATGCCTTTCAGGTGCGCCGCGTTCCCATCCGCGTGGGCTTTTTCGACGACGAGGAATGGAAGCGCATTCAGCGCCGTCCCCGGGTGACCGCTGAAGACGCCCGCAACGTCGCGGCAGCGATCCCGAATGCCGTCGCCGTCGGGATGACATCAGGCTGGCCAACCCCGCAGGCCGATGTCGAGTGGCGCGACCGTGTCGTCGGAGATGTGCTCATCTTCGGCGTCACCCCGCCCTACCAGGTGGTACAGGATTACCGCTTCGCATCGGGACGCCCGCTCACCGAGATCGACGTGCGTGAACGGCGGCCCGTGGTCGTCCTCGGCTGGGACGTAGCCGATCGCCTCTTCGACGGCGCGGACCCGATCGGTCGTCACGTGCGCATCATCGGCCAGCGCTTCGAGGTCATCGGGGTGGTCGAGAAGAAGGGACGGGTGCTCGGCCAGTCCTTCGATGGGTTCGTGATGCTCCCGCTGAGCGCCTTCGAAAGTCTCTACGGACGCCGGCAAACCACGACGATTTCCGTAAAGATGGGCGAGGCGACCGACGTGGCCGCCGGGATGCAACGCGCCGAAGAAGCAATGCGGATCGCGCACGGCCTCCGTCCCGGTGAGGACAATGACTTCTCGGTCGAGACCGCCGACGCCCTCGTCGACTTCTGGAAGCGCCTGACGCGAGTGCTGTTCAGCGCGATTCCCGCCGTCGTCGCGATCGGGATCGTCGTCGGCGGCATCGTCATCATGAACATCATGTTGATGGCGGTGAACGAGCGCACGCGCGAAATCGGGATCCGCAAATCGGTCGGCGCACGCGCGCGAGACATTAGACGCCAATTCCTGGCGGAGGCGATAGCGCTGGCGACGCTCGGTGGCATTGGCGGTGTGGGTGCGGGGTGGGCGTTCGCGCAGCTCGTTGCCGCGGTTTCCCCACTACCCGCGCGCGTGACGATGTGGTCGGTGATTCTCGCACTCGCGCTCGGCGCCGGAGTCGGCGTGCTGTTTGGCGTCTACCCCGCTTCGCGAGCGGCACGCCTCAACCCAATAGCCGCACTGCGCGCCGAATGAGCCCGATCGTGCGAGCGCTGCGTTTCGTGCGCGCCGACACGCTGGCCGAGAATGTCGGCATCGCTCTGGACACTTTGCGCGCCAACAAGCTCAGGTCGGCGCTGACGGTGCTGGGCGTGGTGATCGGCGTGTCGACGGTGATGACGATGGCGGCCATCGTCCAGGGGATCCGCGAGCAGATCGTGCACACGATCGAGATCGCGGGCCCGACGACCTTCTACGTCATCAAGTACTTCTCGCAAACACCACTCAATCCCGACCAGCTGCCCAAAGAGGTACGCATTCGGCCCGACCTCACGCCGCGGGATGCCGAGCGTATCGCCCAGCTCCCGGAGGTGGACTACAGCGCGGCGTGGGCGCAGCTCTTCGGCCGTCTCGAGTACCGGGGCGCGCGGACGCAGATGATCACCTTCTTCGGCGCCGACGAGCGATACCAGGAGGTCCAGGGAGGCGAGCTCGTTGCCGGCCGGTGGTTCACGCCCGCCGAGCTGGCGAGTGGCGCGCCGGTGGTCGTGCTCGATGAGGGAATGGCGCGCCGCATCTTCGGCTATGTGAGCCCGTTAGGTGAGCGGGTCCAGGTCGCTGGGCGACCGGCGCGCGTGATCGGGCTCTACGTGCCTCCGGAGAACATCTTCGCTCCGCCGGGCCAGGAGATTGGCGCCATCATCCCATTTCGCATGGCCGACCAACAGTACACCATCGACAAGACCAACGCGCTCTGGATCGTCGTGAAACCGCGCCCCGGGGTGACGGTCGCGGAAGCACAGGATGCGGTGACCGTCGCGCTGCGCAACATGCGCAACCTCCGGCCGGGAGACTCGAACACGTTCGACCTGATCACGCAGGATCAGATCCTCGACACGTTCAACAAGCTCACCGGCGTGTTCTTCCTGGTGATGATCGTGCTGTCGAGCGTCGCGCTGCTGGTCGGTGGAATCGGGGTGATGGCGATCATGATGGTATCGGTTACCGATCGCACGCGTGAGATCGGTGTGCGCAAGGCACTCGGTGCCACGCGTCGTGACATCCTCGTGCAGTTCCTGATCGAGGCGGCGACGCTGACGGGTATCGGTGGCGCGATCGGCATCGGGTTCGGCCTGATGTTCGGCACGCTCGTGACGCGGGCCATGGACATCGCGGCGGATGTGCCGGTGTGGTCAGCCGCGGTCGCGGCCACGGTGTCCATCGCGATCGGCATCATCTTCGGTTTGCTGCCCGCGAATCGCGCGGCGAGGCTGGAGCCCGTCGAGGCGTTGAGGTACGAGTGAGGAGTGAGGAGTGTGGAGTGAGGAGTGAGAAATTCGATTCATGAGGAGATCCTCCATTGAATTCCTCACTGCTCATTCCTCATTCCTCATTATCCTCACGCTCCGTACATTCCCTCCATGACGGTCGATATTCTCGCCATCGCCGCGCATCGGGATGACGTCGAGCTCACCTGTGGCGGGACGCTTCTCGCGGCTGCCGCGCGGGGGCGGCGCACGGCCATCATCGACCTCACCGGTGGCGAGGCGGGAACGCGCGGATCCGCCGAGTTGCGCGCGCGCGAGGCCGAGCGCGCCGCTGAAGTCCTCGGCGTCACCGCGCGCGAGAATCTGGGTTTTCCCGACGCGGGACTCGTAAACACGCCGGACTCGCGCACGAAGGTCGCCGTCGCGATCCGGCGATTTCGCCCCCGAGTCGTCATTGCTCCGGCATCATATGGCCGGCATCCCGACCACCGAATCGCTTCGGAGCTCGTGCGCGACGCGTGCTTCATCGCGGGGCTCGCGAAGGTCGAGCCCAACGTCCCCGCACACCGGCCGTTCAAGGTCATTCATTCCCTCACATATCGTGAGGATCCGGTAAAGCCAACTTTTGTCGTCGACATCACCGACGTGTTCGAGCGAAAGCTCGAAGCGATCCGCTGCTATGCCTCTCAGTTCGAGGGCGTGACGCAAGCCGGCGAGGTTTATCCCAACGGCGATCCGCTCCTCGACATCGTCCGTCACCAGGCTGCACACTACGGATCACGGATCCGTACTCGCTACGGCGAGCCCTTCTTCACGCACGAAACGATGCGCGTCGACGACATCGCGACGCTCGAGGTATCGACGTTTTGAGCGATCATTCCGCAAGGGCCACGGGCAGCGAGATGACCTACGGCTCCTATCTGGCCCTCGACGAGCTGCTCGCGCTCCAACGTCCACGCTCGACGCCCGAGCATCCCGATGAGCTGCTCTTCATCGTCGTGCATCAGGCGAGTGAGCTTTGGTTCAAGGTCCTCCTGCATGAGCTGGAGGCCCTCGTCGCGCAGCTCGAGCGGGCAGATGTGCTCGCCAGCGTGTTTGCGCTCAAGCGCATCAATGCGCTCATGAGCATCGTCACCGCGCAGCTCTCCGCGCTCGACACCCTCCCGCCGCACCGCTTCGCCGAATTTCGCGGCTACCTCGGGTCATCGAGCGGGTCACAGAGTGCGCAGTTTCGCGCGCTCGAGGCCGCGTCGGGGCTGCGGGAACCGCACTTTCTCGCCGCGCTCGAGGAGCATGGTGAGCCGCCGGAGCTGGTGAAGCGATGGCTGTCGCGTCCGACCCTGCAGCAGCTCTTCGACAATTTGCTCGATCGTCATGCCGTGACGCTCGAGGAGGTGTACCAGGATCCCGCGCAATCGCCGCTCCTTCTGCTGGCAGAAAGCCTGCTCGAGTACGAGCAATCGTTCGCACTCTGGCGCTATCTGCACGTGCAGCTCGTCGAGCGCATCATCGGCCCTCTGACCGGGGGAACCGGGGGCACGCTTGGCGCGAAGTATCTGCAGCGCACCGTCTCGCAGCGGTTCTTCCCAAAGTTGTGGGAGGTGCGCGCTCGCTTCTTCGGCACCGATTCCGGAGCGCCGTCGCGGTGAGAGAGCTGGACATCTCGATTCCGATGGGCTCGCGCACACCGGAGTGGCCGGGTGACCAGCCGTTCTCCTGCGGCTGGACGATGAGACTCGCCGGCGGCGGCAGCGTGAACCTCTCCGCCATCACGACCAGCCCGCACGTTGGAACGCACGCGGATGCACCGTTACACGTTCACGACGGGTGGCTCGCATCCCACGAGCTGCCGCTCAGGGCGTTCGCGGGACGCGCCTTCGTGTGCTCGGTGGATCCCTCGATCGACACGATCGAATCGCGCCATCTCACCTCCCTTCCCCCAACCGGCGCGATAGAGCGGCTGTTGGTGCGCACGCAGTGCACCGTCGCGGTCGGGGCGTTTCCGAAGCGATGGCCGGTTCTGTCGGTTCCCGCGGTGCGCGCACTCCTTGCCCGGGGGCTCGTGCTGTTAGGTGTGGACACACCGTCGCTCGATGGGCTCGACAGCAAGACACTCGAGGTGCACAAGGCGCTGTTCAGCGGTGGCGCTTTCAACCTCGAGAATCTCGATCTGCGCTCGATCGACGATGGCGAGTACGAGCTTGTCGCGTATCCGGTGCTGATCGCGGATCTCGATGCGGCACCGGTGAGAGCGGTGCTTCGAACATCGCGGGAGGGTTGAGGAATGAGGAGTGAGAAGGTCGACGGGGCGACCGTTGCGCGGGCGCCGTCGTGGAAGCCCGCGATGGTCTTCCTGTTAGGCATCCTGCCCGCGCTGCTCCCGGCGCAGGAGGCCAGCACGGGAGTCGTCGTCGGGCGTGTCACCTCACGAACTGATACGGCGGCTGTCCTCAGTCCCGTTCACAACGCGACTATAAGCGTTGTCGGTACCGCGGCCGCAACGACCACGGGCCCTGATGGGCGCTTTGTTCTCGACCGCATCCCCGCGGGTGTACAGACGGTGCGAGTCCGCCTTCTCGGATACCGAATTGTCGAGCGCGCGGTTCTGGTTCGCTCGGGCGATACGGTGCGCGCCGATGTGACCCTGGAGCGCGAGGCCCAGCTCCTGTCACCCATCCGTGTCGATGCCGCCTCGGCGGATGCCGAGGCATTCGTCTCGAAGCCTAACGTCGCCACGGTGGCCGTCGATGCGACCGCCATGAAGGGCGTTCCGGCAGCCGGTGAGCCCGATGTCGTTCGCGTCGTGCAGCTCCTGCCCGGCGTGATCTCGCGCAACGACTTCAACACCGGCTTGAACGTGCGCGGCGGCGAAGCCGATCAGAACCTGATTCTGCTCGACGGCCACCCGATCTACAATCCGTTCCACCTCGGCGGCTTGTTCAGCACGTTCATGGACGCGACGGTGGGTGGCATCGAGCTCATGACCGGCGCGTTCCCCGCTCGCTTTGGCGGCCGTCTGTCGAGCGTGCTCGATGTCCGCTCGTCGGACGAAGCGCGTCCCGGAGTCCATGCGTCGGCGGATCTCTCGGTGATCGGGGCGACCGCACGGCTGTCGGGGGCGTTCGCCCGCGAGCGAGGCACGTGGAGCGTCGCCGCGCGTCGAACGTACGCTGACGCCGTCACCGCACTCTTCACCGACGACATCTTTCCCTATCACTTTCGCGATTTGCACGCTCGCGGAGCCTACGCGCTGCCGGGAAACACGCGCATTGCCGTAACGGCGTACCTGGGGAAGGACATCCTCGATGCGAATCTGTCGGAATTCGCGAGTGACTCAGCGCCGTCACGCGCCAGTGAAGGACGCTGGACGTTCGATTGGGGCAATCGCGTGATCGGCGCGACGATTACCAAAGATCTCGGAGCCGATGCTCGCGTCCCTCTTCTCGGCCTGCGATTGGGCGAGAGTGCGACACTCGAGCAACGCGTGTCGGCCTCCCAATTCTCGACGCTTCTCAATCTCGGCGAGGGTGCGTTCACGCAGCGGAACGAGGTAAGCGACGTCCGCCTTTCAGGGTCTCTGCTCGCCCGCACGGCGACGCACGATCGATCCATCGGCTACGAGGTCGCCACCCATCGAATTCGCTACGCGTCGGGTTCTTCGGAGACCGGCTCCAGCGACTACGACGTCCGGCAGCGCCCGATGTCGGCGGCGGTGTGGATCAACGATTTGTGGCGGCCGTCGCCGCGATGGCTGGTCGAGTGGGGAGTGCGCGGCGAGGCGCTGTCGGAGCGCGGGTGGGCGGCGCTGTCGCCGCGGGTATCGCTCAAGTTCTTCGTGACTCCGGAGGTCGCGATCACCGCGGCCAGCGGCCGTGTGACACAGTGGATGCACTCAATGGCCGGGGACGGTCCCCTGCGCTATTTCGAGGTCTGGCTCGCCAGCGACTCCGTGACGCCGGTGGCTACGGCATGGCACTGGGTGGCTGGCGCCGAGCGGCGCGTGCGCGAGGTGGGGTCCGTGCGCGTCGAGGCATTCCTGAAGCGCTACGACCGGGTGCTCGAGGCGAACTGGGCGGAGAATCCGCAGCTTCTGGGTGACGAGTTCTTCGTCGCCGAAGGCCGATCCTATGGCGCGGATCTGCTCGCGCGATGGCAGCCAGCATCAGGTCTGGCAGGATGGATCTCCTACTCGTACGGCGTGAGCATGCGCTCGCGCGATGGCACGCGATGGGCGCCCGGCCACGACCGACGTCACGACATCGATGTCGTCGCGACCTGGCGCTTCACGAAGTACCGGTTCGGGGCGCGCTTCGGCTTTGCCACCGGCACACCCTACACGCCGATCGTCGGTGAGATTGCGCGCCGCGTGTACGATCCCTCTCGTGACAGTTGGGGCACAGGCAATCCGCGGCTCTGGATCGAGGCGCTCGGCGGGGCTCGGCATGCGGGCCGCTTCCCAGCGACCCACCGGCTCGACCTGGACGCGTCGCGCGAGTTCAGAATCGGAGGCGCTTCCGTCTCGCCATACGTCAGCGTCGTCAACGCCTACAATGCGCAGAATGTGTTCGTATACCTCTACGACTATTCCACCGACGCACCGACCCGGCGCGCGATCTCGCAGTTTCCAATACTCCCGAGCCTGGGGGTGCGCGTTGTCTTTTGACCGGCGGTGCCTCGTCTTCCTCGCCGTGCTCGGGGGATGCGAGATCGAGGAGGTCGGGATTCCCCGCACGGAGGCACAGCTCGCCGTCCACTCGGTATTGAGCGCGAGCGCCACGACGCAGGTCGTCCTCCTCGAGCGCACGCGGAACGGATCGGTGGCGATCTCGGCCCCGGCGTTCGAGGTCGTCGATCCGGTATTCAGCGATGAGGGAATCGCCGAGACGAATGCGATCGTCACTCTCACCACGCCAAGCGGCGCGACGCTGGTCGCGCGCGAGGATGTCACCGTGCGAGGCGATGGGAAGGGCCGCGGCGTCTACCGATTCGCGCTCCGAGGCGAGGACCTCGAGCGTGGCGGAACGTATCAGCTCTCGGTGCGGACGACGCGCAATCAGTCTCTCACCGCCGAGACCTCCGTTCCCCTCGGTGATGCCGCTCTCGCGCCCGCACCCGCAACGTTCGATCGGGTGCAGGACACGCTCTTCCTCGCCTGGCCAGCGGCGCCCGGGGCGCGCGCCTATTTCGTGCGCATCGAGACCCCGTTCGGACCCCGATCATTCTTCACCGATACCACCCGCGTGCGTCTGACGGGCGAGCTCCGAAACATCGATGTCGAGGGAATTCCCCGCGTTTTCATCCCCGGCTTTCCACAGGCACTCACCGTCTCAGCCGTCGACTCGAACTATTACGATTGGTTCCGGACCCACAGCAACGCCATCTCCGGAACGGGCTTGATCAGCCGCGTTCGCGGTGGAATCGGCGTTTTCGGCTCGCTGGTACGCCTCCGCTTCGATGACCTTCACGTGGTGGCTCCGCAAACGGAGCCGGAAGCCGGCACATTTCGGATCGCGGGGACGCCGGCCGAGGTGGCCTCGGCGCGGCATTTGAGCATAGAGCTCTACGTCGAGTCCCGAGCCGCGCGCGCCGACCAGGCGCACGCGCTGAGCGGCCGCTATCACAAGCGCCCCGTGCTCGGCGAGTCTGGATGCCTCACGTGTGGGCTCCTCGGCACCGCGCGGGACGGTCGCATCGAGCTCGCCTTCCTCACCGATTGGTATGCGCGCGATACGGCGGACATCTTCGTCGGCCATCTCCGAGGCGACACGATTTCCGGAACGTATCGTGTGTCCGGCCAAGCGACATTCGTCAGGCAGCGGTAGCCAGTCCCTCTAGGTGTCGAGGAGCTTGCGAAAGTACTGCACGCGCAAGGTGGGCTCGAATCCCATAGCGGCGTGGGCGCGAAGACTGATTTCGTTGTCGAGCTCGACGTCCGACCCCAGCTCGCGATACCCGTGGTCCCGAGACCAGCGCTCGACCGCCCTAACGAGCGCACGGCCAATGCCTGTGTGACGTAGCTCAGGAGCAACCCACCAACCTTCGATGTAGGGCACGGGGGTCGAGTCGCATCCCTCCGCCCACGGGCGGAGGGAGAACGACACGAAGCCGCCGAGGCGGCCACCATCCGACTCCCAGACGAACACGGTCTCGTCCGAGAAATCGTACGAATCGCCCCCGGGCCAGAGCGTGCGCATCATCTCCGTCACTTCGGGCACCTCGTCCGGACGCATAGGGCGAACGGGCACGGCGGCGTGCCTTACGCGAGGGATGCGGTTGCGTCAGCCGGCCACTGGAAGCAGAGCGTGAACCCATCGGGATCCTTCAGCCAGAGCTGCTTCATCCCATAGGGCGCGATGCTCGGCGGCGCGGCGGCGATGCCTTTCCCTCGCAGGTGCTCGTACACCGCGTCGACGTCCGGACATCCAAAGAAAAGCCCTGTGTCGTCATGCGCGGCCACGCGTGCCGGATCCGGCGAAGGCGGACGCTCCGCATCGGGATCGTAGAGCGTGTTGAGCATCAAGTCGGCGCCATCACGGTGAAGCCAGGCCCACCCGAAATCGTCATTCGTCACCTGACGAGGGTCGGGCGCCGCTTGCACGATCTCGAAGCCGAGGACGTCGCGATAGAACGCCAGCGATGTCGGCATGTCGAACACCTGAATCAATGGACAGATGCTGCGGAGCTCGAGAGCCATAGTCAGCTCGGGGTCGTGTCGGCGTCGTGGAGCGGTCAATCCTTCCGACGAACGAAATGAAGCTGTTCGAAGCGCTCACTCAACTCAAGGAGTGGCGTTGTGATAGGAATCCCCTGTGTTCGATTCGCCTCAGGCCCGGGTGAATCGCTGGATGATGCGATCGGCCACCGCGTCGAGCGGATACCGCGATGGCTCCAGCACGTAGTGCTGAGAGACCCCATCGATCAGCGCGAAGAGCAGTGCCGCCTCGAGCTCTGGCTGCGGCACGCCGGCTTCGTGGAGAAACCGAGTGAGCGTTTCCCGTATCTTTGCGGTCCACTCGCCGAGGCGCTTCCCCAGCCCGGACACGACCGCCGGCTGCATGCGTAAGCTGTAGCTCAATCGCCAGAAGTCCTGATTCCGCCGAACGATCGCGAACGCGCCGCGCACGAGATGCTCGATCCGACCCGTCGGTGAAGGCCCAGCGTCGGCGAGGGCGAACGACTCTTCGACGTCGCGCATGCTCATCTCGAAGATTGCGCGGAGCAAGGCCTTCTTTCCGGCGAAGTAGTTGTAGAGGAGTCCCTGCGCGATTCCGGCCTCCTTCGCGATCATGGCGATGGACGTCCCCTCATATCCGTGCCTGGCGAAAAGCTTGAGAGCCGTGCGGAGAATCAAGGCGCGGCTGTCATCGCGCATGCGTTGATTGAGCGCTTCCGACCGTGGCGACACGGAGCCCCTTGCGTGTTGTTTCACTGAACGTATATTCAATGAAACGCTTTCGCAAGGACGGTCACCATGCAAGCCGCACCCGCAAGGCTCCCCGCCCTGACGACGGACCCCCTGGCCTGGACGCATGCGTGGGTCGACCGCTCCGCATATCCATTTACGAGCCGGTTTCTCGAAGTCCTTCCCGGCTCTCGTCTCCACTACATCGATGAAGGCGATGGGGACGTCGTCCTCTTCGTGCACGGCACCCCGACCTGGTCGTTCGAGTGGCGCGCGGCGATCCGGCACCTGTCGCGATCACATCGCTGTATCGCCGTCGACCATCTCGGCTTCGGACTGTCGGACCGTCCGCGGGATTTCGACTATACGCCCGAGTCGCACGCGCGCGTGCTTCGCGCGTTCGTCGATCGCCTGGGCTTGGATGCGATCACGCTCATCGTCCATGACTTTGGTGGCCCTATCGCGCTTCCGATCGCGCTCGACCTCCCGAAGCGCGTCCGGCGGCTCGTAGTCTTGAACAGCTGGATGTGGAGCCTCGACGATGATCCAGCGATGCGGCGAGCGGGGCGGCTCATGGGCGGGCGACTGGGCCGGTTTTTGTATCGGCGCGCCAACGTCTCGCTTCGTGTCCTTACTCCGTCAGCCTACGGAGATCGCAGCAAGCTGACCCCCGCGATTCATGCGCAGTACCTCGCGCCCTTTCCCGACGCGGAGTCGCGCGGACGCGTCCTGTGGCCGCTCGCGCATGCGATTCTCGGATCGAGCGCGTTCTACGATTCACTTTGGCGCCGCCGGGACGTTCTCCACGGCATGCCGGCGCTCGTCGTCTGGGGCATGAAAGACCGAGCGCTCACGCCGCGCTTGCTCGAGCGGTGGCGAAGCGTTCTCCCGGGAGGGCGCATCGTCGAGCTCCCGGTAGGGCACTGGCCTCAAGAGGAGGCGCCAAACGAAGTGAATCGGGCCCTGGAGGAGTTTCTGAGGGGCAGCCGGTAGCCGCGCTTCCCTCGACGCTACTTCGGGGATGGGATAGGCGCATTCACCGGGACGAGATACGAGATGAGCTGGCGAATCTTGCCGCCGTGCATAACGAACACGTCGCAGAACACCAAATTGAGGAAGTCGCCCGTTCTGCGCTGAACACGGACGGCCCCTTCGGCGACGACGACGTTGTTCTCCTCCGTCATCCGCGTGACGGTGATCGAGGGCTTCCCGACGAACGCCTCATTCTCGATCTCGCGGTCGAAGGCCTCTTTGCCGACGATGCGAAACGCTCCGGGAATGTCCCAGGCGACGTCGTCGGTGAGGCAGGCGAGGATCAGCTCGTGGTCGCTGTTCCTGAAGCCCTCCATGTATCTCTCCACCGTAGCCTTGTTTTCACTCACGGCCGGCTACGGGCCAGAGAAACCGATCGGGACGCCACCGGGTGCGCGTACGATGGCAACGGTCACTCCTTCCATTATCCGTGTC
>DATFBS010000028.1:0-18437 GCA_035253695.1 Gemmatimonadaceae bacterium | reverse complement strand
TTGGTGATTCACGGCGAGCTCGACTACCGGGTGCCATACACCGAGGGGCTGTCTCTTTTCACGGCGCTCCAGCGCCGCGGCGTGCCCAGTCGTCTGCTCGTCTTCCCCGACGAGGGACACTGGATCCTCAAGCCGCAGAATCAGCGGCTGTGGTGGAGCGAGGTACAAGGGTGGTTCGCGAGGTATCTCCTCGGCGGTACGGTACCGTGATATCGAACGAGGAACGAGGAATGAGGAATGAGGAAACACGATGGAGGTTCTGCTCGGCACTTCCTCCTTCCTCGTTCCTCGTTCCTCGTCCTCTGTTCCTCGTTCGCGGCCTGTGACTTTCGTCACGACATCGATCGATTACCATCGGCACGCTTTCTGCCGCCCTCGTCAGGCATCCTAGGAGGAGCGATGCCGGTGAGCTGGAACGGGTTGCGCAGGGCGACGGTGGTGAGCCTCGCGATGTGTCTGGGTGTCTCACTCGGGTGCCGCGCCGAGGGGAGCGAGGAGGCGCGGGGTGACGTCGTCATCGAGCGGGTGAGCGATCCGCTGCGCGTGGTGGAGGTCGACCTCGGGCGCGCCATCGGCCCCGACAACCGGGTCATCGAGCCCACCGACGAGTTCCACATCACCGACACCATATACGCCTCAGTCGTGATGCTCGGCCGAGCGAACGAGGCCACGCTCAAGGCGCGATGGACTCAGGAGTCGGGCGAGGTCATCGACGAGACGGTGAGGACGGTGACCCCCATCGGGGAGACGATCACCGAGTTCCACCTCGTGCAGCCCGCGGGCTGGGCGAAGGGCAAATACCGGGTCGAGATCCTTCTCGACGACGCGACGGTGGGCCGGGAGGAGTTCGAGATAACGTGAACCCCAGGTAGTCGAGGTAGTCGAGGTGATCGAGGGAACTGCCACCTTGATTACCTCACCTTGACACCCTGGACGACCTGGACAGCCTCGATCACCTCCGCGGCGTATTGAATCCAAAGCGTCGACGTCACATCATGCGGCTAGCCAACCTCCGCCGAGGATCGCTCGTGCTTTCCATACGCTTCGTCGTCGCCGCGCTGGTCGTGCTCTCCACCGCCGCGACCGTTTCCGCCCAGGCGCCGTCGCCGTCCACCGGGCAGCGGTACAACCGGCTGCTCATCCGGAACGCGATGGTCATCGATGGAACGGGCAACCCGGCGCGCGGGCCGATGGACATCCTGATCGAAGGCTCGACGATCGCGCGCATTGCGCCGACGACCGCGCCTGACGAGTTCGGCACCGGACGCCGGGACAGTGCGCGGGCCCCGAGCGCCGATCGCGTCATTGACGCCACCGGCATGTATGTGATGCCGGGCATCGTCGACATGCATGGGCACATTCACTTCTCGCGCAATCGGCAGGCGATGCCCAAGGACTACGTCTACAAGCTGTGGCTTGGTCATGGCATCACGACGATTCGCGAGCCCGGTTCCGGAGAGGGAACGGACACGACGGTGGCACACGCGCGGCTCTCGGCGGAGAATCGGATCGCCGCGCCAACGATCTTTCCATACGTCACGGTCGGAGGCGAGACGCCGGCGTCGGCACGTGAGGCGGTGCGCCGCGCCAAGGCGAAGGGCGGCGTCGGCCTGAAGGTGTTCATCAATCGCCTCGACGTGTGGGAGGCGATCGCCGAAGAGGCGAAAGCTCTCGGGTTGCCGATCGCG
Organism: Gemmatimonadaceae bacterium; assembly: GCA_035253695.1. Classification (GTDB taxonomy): domain Bacteria; phylum Gemmatimonadota; class Gemmatimonadetes; order Gemmatimonadales; family Gemmatimonadaceae; genus JAICNG01. The sequence continues at coordinate 16,749 of DATFBS010000028.1, read as the reverse complement.
ACCGATCTCAAGATCCAGGAGCTGGACGCGGTTGGGGCCGCGCGTCTCGGCATTCGCACCCTCGAGCACTGGTACGGAGTGCCCGATGCGGCGATCCCCGGACCGCAGAACTTCCCCGTCGATTACAGCTACGATGATGAGCTCGACCGGTTCCGGTGGGCGGGCGATCTCTGGCGACAGGCCGATTCGGCGCGTCTGTCGGCGGTGCTCGACGTCATGCTCGCGCATCACGTCACCTGGGATCCGACCTTTGCCGTCTACGAGGCCAACCGCGATCTCGCGCGGGCGCGAACGCTGCCATGGTTCGGCGAGTACGCTCTGCCGAACGTCCTGGCGTTCTTCGAGCCCGACCCACATCGGCACGGCTCATATCATTTCGATTGGACGACGTCCGACGAGATCATGTGGCGCAACAACTATCGCATCTGGATGCGGTGGGTTCGCGAGTATGCGGCGCGCGGTGGAAACGTGACCGTCGGATCCGATGCGGGATTCATCTATCACCTGTATGGCTTCGCCACCGTACGCGAGATGGAGCTGCACCAGGAAGCCGGTTTCCATCCGCTCGAGGTGATCCGCCATGCCACCTCGAATGGCGCGAAGGCGCTCGGCCTGCCGAGCACGGGAGTCATTCGGCAAGGCTTCGAGGCGGACCTTGCGATCGTCGATGGGAACCCGCTGCACAATCTGAAGGTTCTGTACGGGACGGGAGTGGAGACGGTCGAGAACGGTCGCACCGTACGTCGAGGTGGCGTGCGCTGGACGATCAAGGACGGCATCGTCTTCGACGCACCTCAGCTGCTGGCCGACGTCCGCGACATGGTGCGTCGCGCGAAGGAGACGCCGACGGCTCCCTGATGCAGGTTGTCGAGGTTATCCAGGGAATCCAGGTGATCCAGGAACGACAACCTCCACGATTCACCTCGATCGTGTGGACACCCTGGACGACCTCGACTGCCTCGGTTTCGCAGTCACACCGAAGCTCGAGCAAAAGACCATGACAGACAACAAAATCGACAAGGATTGGCGGAAGGAGCTCACCCCCGAGCAGTACCACGTGCTCCGTGAGAAGGGGACCGAGCGCGCCTTCACTGGTGCGTACGTCAATACGAAAGAGCCCGGCAAATACCTGTGTGCCGGTTGCGGCACCGAGCTCTTCTCGTCAGAGACCAAGTACGATTCAGGCAGCGGCTGGCCGAGCTTCTGGGCGCCGATCGCGGAGAGCAACGTCGCCACCGAGGAGGACCGGAGCTTCGGTATGCGTCGCGTCGAGGTCCATTGCGCAAAATGCGGCGGCCACCTCGGTCACATCTTCGATGATGGTCCCAACCCGACGGGCATGCGCTACTGCATCAACTCGGCATCGCTCCGGCTCGAGAAGGAGAAGGGGTAATCGTCCTTCGCACGATCATTCTGCTGGCGTGCTCGAACGTCTTCATGACGTTCGCGTGGTACGCGCATCTGCGGAATATGAGCGCGAAACCCTGGTGGATCGCCGCGCTGGCGAGCTGGGGGATCGCGCTCTTCGAGTACATGCTCCAGGTGCCGGCGAATCGCATCGGGTATCAGGTCATGAGCCTCGCGCAGCTCAAGATTCTGCAAGAGGTCCTCACCCTCACCGTGTTCGTGCCGTTCGCGATGATCTACATGCGCGAGCCGGTGAAGCTCGATTATCTGTGGGCTGGTCTGTGCATCCTGGGCGCGGTGTATTTCATCTTCCGCTCGTAGTGTGATGACGCGTGTCGTGATGATCGCCTGCGTGGGGGCGGTGACGGTCGCTCTGACTGCGCCCGCCGGACAGCCGCGTGACGCACTTCCCCTGGTCGTGCCGGAAAGCGTGGGCATGTCGACCGAAAGGCTGCGCGACATCGACCGCGCCATGCTGGAGGGACTCGCGGCCGGCGGCTACCCGGGAATCGTGACCATCGTGGGTCGTCGCGAGGGCGTCGTGTGGCGGCGCGGGTTCGGACGCATGACCTGGTCGATGCTCAGCCCTCCGGTCACGCCGCTGGAGACGATGTACGACGTGGCATCGCTGACCAAGGTCGCGGCCACCACGATGGCGGCGATGATTCTCTGGGATGAGGGACGTCTCGCGCTCGAGGCACCTGTCTCACGCTACTTGCCGGAGTTTCGTGGCGAGGGGCGCGACCGCGTCACCATCGAGCATCTGCTGACGCATCGCTCGGGACTTCCAGCGGCGCCGACGTTAGGCGGGGGCGGAACGCCGGAGAGTGCTCGACGTGCCATTCTCACGACCCCGGTGACGCGTGAGCCCGGCGCGCGGGGAACCTATTCGGATGCGGGACCGGCGATCCTCGCGCTGGTCGTGGAGGCGATTGCTCGCGAGCCCCTGAACCGGTTCGTCGAGCGGCGGGTCTTTCGTCCACTCGGCATGCGTCATACGACGTTTCGTCCATCGGAGTCGCACTTCGATCACATCGCGCCCACCTCACCGGTGCTCTCTCCCGGCGTCGTGCATGACGGAAACTCTCGGCGGCTGGGTGGAGTCGCGGGACACGCCGGCCTTTTCTCGACGGCTGACGACCTGGCTCGTCTCGCGCTGGCGCTGCTCAACGGTGGAGTCGCCGGCCATGTGCGCATCGCCAGCGACAGCGCCGTCGAGCGCTTCACACGCCGAAGTGCGGGATGGCGCGCGCTGGGCTGGGACACGTGCGCCGGAGGTGCGAGCTGCGGCCAGCGCATGGGTGAGCGCGCGTTCGGTCACACCGGATTCACTGGCACATCGATGTGGATCGATCCGGAGCGCCAGCTGTTCGTGATCGTGCTGACGAATCACGTGCTGCCGCGAGAGTCTTCAGTCCCCGTCGCCATTCTCGCCGACGTGCGAGCCGACATCGCGGACGTGGCAACGCTGGCGATGGATGGGGGAGAATTCGTTATGCGATCGGAGAGGAAGATCGGGTGGCGGTAAGACGTTGAAGCGCTGAAGGCGCTGGAGGCGCTGAAGGCGCTGGAGGCGCTGAAGGCGCTGGGGGCGCTGGAGGTTTTTTAGCGCTTTCAGCGCTTCCAGCGCTTCCAGCGCCTCCAGCGCCTCTCTCTCAGTCTGGATCAATAGGCGGCGGATTATTCGCTAGCCCTATCCCGATCCCGCCATACTTCCCGTCCGGCGTCAACACGATGCGCAGGAGCACGGGGCCGGGCGCAGTCTCGAAATCCGCCGTGCGCCAGTACTGGTAGTTGCCCAGTCGGCGTACCACCTTCTCCTCCGTCACCTTCAGCTCGTTCCCGCCATGGACCGCGATCTCGCCGACGAGACGCGCCAGCTCCATCCTGGTCGTGTCGGCGTTCGACCCCGGTGCGAGATTCAGGACGACGCTGTCGAGCTGATTGGCAAGAATCCAGTTCGCGAGCTTGCGACCGGCGATGACGAGATCCGTTGTTGGAGGTGGGGGCTGTGGCGGCGAGGCTTGGGCTGCAGCGGTCGTAGCCGTGAGGACGAGCAGCGCGGCGGTCGCGAGGGGGCGGAGATACATCGTATCCTCGGAGAGGGGAGACGCTCGACCGTACGAACCGCTGAAGCGGTGGTTTCGCAAAGAAATCAGCAATCAGATCGACACCGACGATGCCAGAGCTGCCCGACATCCTCGCCTACATTGAAGCGCTCACCCCACGGGTCATGGGGAAGCCTATCGAGGGTGTGCGACTGCTGAGCCCATTCGTGCTCCGCACCGTCGAGCCGCCCTTCTCGGACGTTCAGGGAAAGCATGTCCGTGCGCTGGACCGCCTCGGAAAGCGCATTGTATTCGCGCTCGATGACGAGCTCTATCTCGTCATTCATCTCATGATCGCCGGGCGGCTGCGCTGGCGCGCCCGCGACGGCAAGCTGTTCGGACGAATCACGCTCGCCGCGTTCGATTTTCCCGAGGGGACGCTTGCGCTCACCGAGGCGGGGAGCAAGCGTCGTGCGTCGATTCATCTCGTGCGTGGAAGCGCAGCGCTCGAGCCGTTCCGGCGCGGTGGGCTCAACGTTCTCGAGATCTCCGAGGATCAGTTCGCCGAGCGACTGAGATCGGAGAGCCACACGCTCAAGCGCGCACTGACCGATCCACGGCTATTCGATGGCATCGGCAACGCCTACTCCGATGAGATCCTGCACCGTGCGCGGCTCTCCCCTCTTCAGCTCACCCGTCGACTCGACGATGAGGGGGTTTCGCGTCTCTTCGCGAGCGTGCAGTCGACGCTTGGCGAATGGATCGATCGGCTGAAGGCCGAGGCGCGTACGCATTTTCCGGAGAAGGTGACGGCGTTCCGCGAGGGTATGGCGGTGCACGGACGGTATCAGAAGCCATGTCCGGTGTGCGGAACGCCGGTACAGCGCATTCGGTACGCGGACAACGAGACGAATTATTGTGCACGCTGTCAGACGGAGGGCCGTCTCCTGGCCGACCGTGCGATGTCGCGACTGCTCAAGCAGGATTGGCCGCGGACCCTCGAGGAGCTCGAGGCGTGACGACCTTTCCGGATGCCATCGCCGATGCTCGCGCGTCCGAGCGCGCGCTGCTCGAGCAGGCGTTCTCGCGGGCAGCGGGTGGGCCGCTCGTCACCGGTAACGCGGTACGCCTGCTTCGCAACGCGGCCGAGAACTATCCGGCGTGGCTCGACGCGATCGCTGCCGCGACCCGGACGATCGATTTCGAGACGTACATCATCTGGGACGATGCGGCCGGGGCAACCTTTGCCGACGCGTTGAGCGCGCGGGCGCGAGAGGGCGTTCGGGTCCGCGTGCTGTACGACTGGCTCGGCGGGATCGGCAAGACGCCGCAGCGATTCTGGGACTCGCTGATCCGGGCTGGTGTCGAGGTGCGCGCGTTCAATCCATTCCGCGTCGCGAGCCCGTTAGGCTGGCTTCACCGTGACCACCGCAAGTCTCTCGTCATCGACGGCATCGTAGGCTTCGTGTCGGGTCTGTGCGTGGGGCAACAGTGGGTGGGGTATCCAGCGCGCGGGGTATCACCGTGGCGCGACACCGGGCTCGAGGTACGCGGACCCGCTGTTGACGACATCGCGATGGCGTTCGCCAGAGCCTGGACGGTTGCCGGTGGTGAGAATTCCCCCGCCACGGACATCGAGACAGGCAAGGCGAAGCCAGCCGGTAACGTCGCCGTGCGTGTCATCGCGAGCGAGCCGTGGAGTGCCCGCATGATCCGCCTCGCCCATCTCATGGCCTCGGCCGCTCGCGAGCGCTGGTGGCTCACCGACGCGTATTTCGCCGGCACGCCGGAATACGTGCAGGCCCTGCGGGCGGCGGCGCGCGACGACGTCGACGTGCGTCTGCTCGTGCCGGGAACGACCGACATTCCCGTGCTGCAGGCCTTCACGCGGGCCGGCTACCGACCGCTCCTCGAAGCGGGCGTTCGCGTGTTCGAGTGGCGCGGCTCGATGCTGCACGCGAAAACGGCCGTAGGTGACGACGAGTGGGCACGCGTGGGGTCGAGCAACCTCAACATTGCGAGCTGGATCGGGAACTGGGAGCTCGACGTCGCGGTGAACGACAAGGGATTCGCGGAGCGAATGGCCGCCATGTTTCTCGAGGATCTCGAGGGATCCACTGAGATCGTTTTGAGCGAGGCGCGCGTGACCGATCGACGTCGCGTCCCGCGCATGGAGTCGACGCCGCGGCGGCGGGTGGGGAGTGCCGGACGAATCGCCGCGGGAGCGGTCCGCATTGGGAACACGGCGAGCGCCATGCTCACCGAGCATCGCGTGCTTGGCGCCACCGAGGCGCGCGCCGCGGCGGCGTTGGGCGGATTATGCGTGACGATCGCGGGCATCATGCTGCTCTGGCCTCGGCTGCTCGCCATTCCCTTCGGAATCATCATCGCGTGGATCGGCGTCGCGATGCTGGCGAAGGCGCATCGGCTACGGCGGGAGCGCGAGGAGCGTGGGGAGCGTCGAACACGGGTAGTGGAGGCCGACGCAGGCGGCAACGCACACCGCCTGGCCGCGTCGCCTAACGTGCGAGCTGCGTCATCGCCGAACGACCCGGGCCGTTAGCGTCATGTCCAAAAGGCCGCTCACCGCCTGGCCGTTGCGCATGGCCGGGCGAAACGTGACGGTCTCGAGCCAGCGTTCGACGGCAAGGCGGTTTTGGGTACCGACGATCCCCGTGATCTTCAGCGTTCGCACATCGGCGCGCCCGAGGCTGTCGACCATTACCTGAATCCGCATCTGCACCGTGGGTCGCCCGGCGGCATTCGACTCGGGACCGGTGACACGCTCATGGTCGTCATGCGTTAGAGCTCCTCACCGACGAGCTTGCCGAGGGCAGTTCGGAGTAACCGGAACTCATCGGTCATTATGAGCTCGCGCTCGCGCCCGAGGGCGTCCGGATAGGCATTCGAGCCTGTCGACTCGAGCGCGAAGTCACCAGCGACGAGCCGAAAAGACCAGCCGTTGCCGTCGATGACACCTTCGGCAAAATACCGCGAGCGCCAGCGGCGAACCCCCGCCCGTTCGGCCGCGCTCCAGAATTCCCGCCACGCTTCTTCGGTCGGCACCACACGCACCGTGTCGATGGCGGCCCCGGGAGTCCAGCCCCACATGACGACCGAGCTATCCTGAAGCTCGAGCGTAACATCACCTATGGCGAACCCACCGAATGAGAACCTGAGCTCGTCCGGCGCTCCTTCTCGCGGAAGCGGAGCGGTGGGGTCACTACAGCCGATGAGCGGTACGATGCTGAGGCAGGCAACGATGATGCGACTGCGGAGATACGACGTCATGGGCGTACGCCTCCCCCTGCCTTCGATTCCAGCCATGACCGGCGGAACTCACGAATCTCCTCGGTCACCGGAAGACCTGCGCTCTCGTAGGTCGCCAGCCGCAGCCGTGCCGAGCCACGGAGCGTCATCGGAATGACCTTGCGCTGCCCCCGCTGCGTCACGTCGACGCGCACCACGTCGCCGACATTGCGGCGCGCGATGATCGAGTCGAGTGCTTGTATCGAAGCCGTCGCCTCGCCGTCGATCGCGTGGATCACATCGCCGTTCACGATGCCCGCCTGGTAGAGCGATCCGTTCTCGATCGACCAGTTCACGAAGACGGCGTTGGGGTCGTCGGCGAGCGATCCGCCGAGGTACGGCCGTACGACGCTGTCCGCGGCCAGTCGAAATCCCGCCCGCGCCAACAGCCGCGCAAAGTCGGGGACATCACGCCCCTCGATGTAACGCCGAAAGAAGTCGTTGGCGAACGCGGTATCGCGCGAGACACGGCCCAACATCACTCGCAGGTCCCGCAGCGTATAGGGACGCGCGGGGGTGAGCGCCGCACTCTGGTGACGACCGAAGTCGCGCCACATGGCACGCATGAAGTCGTCGAGCGTGGAATCATGCTCGCCTCGCAGTGTCAGATCGAGCGCGAGGCCGATCGCCGAGCCCCATGTGTAATAGGAAAGGAACGTGTTCTGCCGGTTGACGGGATCGAGGTAGCTGCCACCATCGAAGAATGGAGCAAGCCGGCTCATGTCGACGGCCGAGCCGTGGGCGCGCGCCGGGGAATCGATGGTGGCGATCACATTGTCGGCGATCTGGTTCGCGTACTGCTCGTCGGTGTAGTAGCCCGCACGCCGAATGAAGAGGTCGTCGTAGTAGCTCGTGAATCCCTCGGCGAACCAGAGCTCACTCGACATGTTCTCGCGCTCGAGATCGAACGGTTCCAGGGACCGTGCGCGCAGCCGCTCTCCATTCCAGGCGTGGAAGAGCTCGTGCGACAGTGACCCGAGCTGGGCGACCCGTCCCGCATGCTCGGCGAGCGGCGTACGTCCAGTGAGGAACGTCGAGTTGCGGTGCTCCATCGCGTCGCCGTTCGCCCAGGGGAGGTAGTCGGCGATGAACGTATACGCGCCGTAGTCCAGACGCGGCGGCTCCCCCCAGGCCGCGACCTGTTCAGCGACGATGCGCTGTGCCATCGACGCGAAGGAATCCACCTGTGCCTCGGTGCCGAGGTGGTGCACCGCGAGTCGCCAGGTGGAGGAGCGCCCCTCGTGGATGGTCTGCCAGCTCCGCACCGTCACAGGCCCGACCTCCGTGGGCGAGTCCATGAAGTAGGAGACGTTAGGCGCGGTGAACGTCATGGAATCGCGAGTGGGGACGAGTTGCGTCACGATCCGCCACCCCTCTCGGGGACGGATGGCGAGCCGAACGGGTGCTGTCTCGAAGCCGCGCCCCCACACGAAGGTTGCGGGCATGTTGAGATGGGCGTGCGAGGCGTCGATCTGGAGGTACGTGCCGTCGGCTCGGTCGCCCCACACGGTGTAGCTCAGGCGAACTGTTCCATTGTGCGCGGCGATGTTCCAGCCGTGGGGATCGGGACGCGTGATCGCAAGGGTGCGACCTCGGCCGTCGGTGGCACTGACGTCATAGACGTTCTTCGCGAATTGCGTGATGGCGTAGCGCCCGGGGGACGCGCGGCTCATCCGGACACGCAGCGGCGTGCCCCTTGGTATGCCGACGAAGGTGGCGCTCACGCGCGCCTCGTGCTGCGCGGCGTTGGGGAACGAGATCTCGTACTCCGTTCGGCGCGCTTGCGCGCCGAGCACGGCGGTCGAGAGGAATGTCGCCGTCAGCAGACAGCAGGAACGAGTCATGGGTTATGGACGACCAGGAGTCAGGAGTCAGGGATCAGCGGTCAGGGGGTGTCAGCTTGTCAGGGGGAGGAAAGTAGCCGCTCCTGTCACCTTTCACCTAAAACCCCCCGATCCCTGATCCCTGATACCTGATCCCTGATCCCAGCTACAGCCGCTTCTCCAGGCACACGCTCGTCGCGGGCGACGAGGCATATTCTCCATACGCGGGCATCGCTGTGAAGCCCGCGTCGCGATAGAGGGCAAGTGCCTCCTGCTGGCGGGTTCCGGTCTCGAGGACGAGCCGAGTGAGACGCAGGGTGCGCGCTTCCTCCTCGAGACGGGCCAGCACGGCACGCCCGATGCCCCGTCCGCGCATTTCCGGTACGACGTACATGCGCTTCAGCTCTCCAACGGCCGGACCCAGCTCGCGCACGAGCGCCGGCTCTCGCAGGCAGCGCAAGGCGCCGCATCCAACGGGGCGACCGTCAAGCCGCGCGACGACGAAGACCCCAGCTCCTGGTGCCACCTCGTCGGGATCGAGACGAAAGTGTGTGGCGCCGGGCTCCGGATAGCGGGCGGCGAGCTCCGCGTTGAGCGCTCGAATGAGCTCTTCAGCGACCGAGCTCGTTAGGGGCTCTGCTACGATCGCGAGCGAGGTCGGATCCTCCGGCATCGCCGCCTTCGAGCGCGGCAGCATGTCAGACGGCGCCGCGGCCGCGTAATTCTACCTCGCGGGTCGGCCGGCGTCTCCTGCCAGAGCCGTAGATCATTCGCTGCGATCTGGAGACGATTGCACTCATTCGGTATGTGCGGGGGTGGAGCACCTCGGTGGTCACTGCTTCAACGTCTGCGCGAGGAGCTCTGGCATGCTGTGCAAGTGGTCGATGTGATCAGGCCCGGAGTTGCCCGCGAAGCCCAGCAGCTCGAAGCGGCCGGAGCGGACCTCGCTCAGTTGCTGCATGCCGCGAGGACCCCATCGGAGAACTGGCGTGCGCCGGAGGTTGAGCGCTCGCAGCAGCCAGTCGGCGGTTTCGGTCGTGCTAGCGAAGGTGCCGGGAAAGATTTCCGAATGCGTGACGACGAATCGCTTCTCGCCCCGCATGGCCGCTCGGGCGAGCTCGGCGAAGGCGACGAGGTTGGTTGTGTCGAGCACGCCTCCCTGCTCGAGCACGGTGCCCTCGGGGATGTAGGAGGTGTGCATTCCGTCGAGAAGGAGCACCGCGTCGACGGCGGCGAAGTGCCGCGGCTCACGCAGGATCGCGCGGATCGCCCCGTGACCGGCAGAGAATCCGACGAGCGTTAGGCGATCCACACGCGCCCTCTTGCCCATTGCCGACGACGCCTCGCGAGTCACCCCAGCCATGAGCGAGTCGAAGACGATGGGGTCGGCGAAGGCGCGGTGATACGCGCCCGACCCGGCGCCGAGGTTGACCACCACCGAGATGGACGGGTCGCTCTGCCGGGCGACGGCCAGATGGGGAAGCCAGGCGGCGCCGTGAAAATGGATGACGACGTCGAGGCTGTCACGCGCGCCTGCACGCTCGGGCACCAGAACCTCGACCGGGCGCCCGCCGGGACCCTGGAAGGAACGCCTAACGCCTCGGACGTCCTGCGGCGCGAGGCGCTCGTGCGATCGCGTCGCCTCGACCATCGGAGATGGGTTCTGTGAGGCCGGAGGGGGCGCAGCCGTCTGCGCGGCGATCGTCGCGTGCCCGACCACCCCCGCCGCCACGACCATCGCGAAGCGCACGGAGCTCGACACCGTGATGAGGCTTCAGGACCGCCGGTGAAGCTTTCGCAGCGCGGCGCTCACCGAATCCACCGACGCGAGGTACGGGTCGATCAGATCGCGGCGGAGAGTGACCAGAAGCTGACGATTGCCCGCCCCATAGAGCGTCACCGTCACGCTGTCGCGATTCGCCCGCAGGAACTCATCGGGGACGCGCACGTTGAGTGTCTCGAACGGCGAGCAGCGGCCGAAGTAACAGGCGTACGGATCGCGTGAGACACCCATCATCTGCAGCCCGCGCGGCGCAATCACCGCCCGGTACAGACTGCGTATCCATGGCTCGAAGTACGTGTTGACATACAAGCGATGGTCCCGCACGAGGGACCCATCCCGGCGCACTGCCGTCCGCAGGCCATACCAATTGTCCTCGGCGGACCACCCGACGACGGAGACGGTGGGCGAGAACGAGAAGTACCGCAGCTCGATCGTGGGCGGCTCGACACCATCAGCCGCGTCCCGAAGCGTGGGCGGGGCCTCGAGAACGATCGGCGGCGCGCATCCGGCGAATAGGCCAAGGCATGCCACGACCATGATGCGGAAGTTGCGCTTCACGATCCACGCTCCAGTGACGTCCAATCCAATATTAGCTCGTGGGACGAACACCGCGAGAGCCGCATCGCGAAGCTACTTCGAGAAGACGGAAGTCACCCCCGCTTCCACGATGGTCATCGTGTTTCCATCGATCGTGGCGAGGACGGGCGTCCCAACACCCGCGGCGCGCATGGAGACCGACTTGCCCAGGAGCTCGTACGAGCCGCCCTGGGTTGTGGCCTCGATCGTCACCTGCCCGTTCGCCGTAATTCGCAACTCACGCTCCCGAGCGTACGTGCCGCCCTGAAACAGCGTAATCGCATCGCGCACGAGCTCCGTCTGGTTCGCGCCGCTGCCCGACAGGGTGTAGGGAAGAGGAAAGCCATTGACGCTTCGGAGCGTGTACACTCCCGTCACCGTCCCGCTGCCCGTCAGACCCTCGTTCAGACACGCGACCGAGAGTAGCGCGACCAATCCCAACAGGACGTGAGGCCTTACCCAGGATCGCCTCGGGCTCAGGAGCATCATGTCACCGCGAGATATGCCGTAAAGGCGCCGAAGACGAGGAACACGATCCCCGCCGCGACAAACTCGCGCGCGCGATCGTACGAGACGCGCTCGAGACCTCGAATGGCGCGGTGCGGCATGACGAAGCTGACGAGCGCCTTGATCACCTGGGCCCAGCCAAAAACGGTCAGGATCGTCGGCCAGCCGGTCCAGACGTTGTGGAAGCCGACGATCATCGAGCCAAAGATGAGACTCAGAAATCCGTTCGCGAAGACGCCCGCGTGTCCCTTGCCACGCAGCCAGATGAAGAAATCGACCCAGGCACGCGGCTGGAACGTGTGCGAGAGGCCGATCACCACGAACTGGACTGCCGCATAGATCTGAACAGCGTTTTCCACGAGAACCCTCGCCGTTGAGCCATAGCCGCGACATCGCTCTATGGAGCGGCCTCAAGATGACATCTGGCGGGCGCTACGGCGAGTGGTGAGGCTGGCGGGAGGCCTAACGGTCTCGAATGGGGTCGCCGCTCCAGAGACACCAGACCTTGGAGCCGATCCGCGTTTTTTCGAAGCGTTCCTTGCTAGTCTGGCACCGCGTCCCATCCTCGGCGATCAAGTCCAGAGGACCCTCCTTTCCGATCACGAGCTTGCGGTCCAAAACCTTGTAGGGCTCGGGATTTCGCTGCCCGCGCGTATGCAGCGGGACGGCGCACCCGAGCATGCCGAGCGCAAGGAACAGGACAACGAACGTCGGCTTTGCCGGGAACATTGGTTGGAGGAGAGCCATCGCGACGCTCCAGCGGCTAGGTCGGTCGGAACAGCAGACCTCGAAAAGCCCTCCTCCGTCACTGAGGCTGGCGGTGTCCTTTCCGAGCCGCAGCTGGCCACCGCCCGAGCCCCGGTGCGCATCGACGGTTTCTCCTTCACAGGACGGAGGAGGACGCGAAGCTACCGGCGCGACAGCGCCGCTTGAATCTGATCGAGGTGATGCTGGTTGTGGGCCGCCACCTTATCGAACTCGTCCTTCAAGGTTCGCACACCGGTCACGCTGTGTACGAACTCCAGATGGCCTTTCTCCTCGTAGTACGACCCCGCGTAGTAGATGATCGCCTCACGAACCGACTCGTACACACGCCGCGACATGGCGAGCGGCACTCTCGAGTAGTCGAGCCCCTTCGCCCACGCATCCTGGTCGAATACCCAGAGCACCTGTCGTGGCTCGCTGAGGACGCGGCGGATGCGGTCGAAGAGCACCGTCTCCGCATCGGCGAGGTGCAGAAGGATGAACCGGACCGACCATTTGCCGGGGGCATACGTCCGTTCGAGCTCTTCCTCACCAAGTGCAAAGCACCGGATCGTTTGATCTCTCGTGCTTTCGAGGCGATGAATCAAATCCGTCGCTTCCAACGGGACCATCGGCGCCGGGGGTGTTGGGTGCCTAACGGGCACTCAGGGTGTCTGCGGGACGGGTTTCTTCGTCGTGATCTTGATTACGCCGTTCATCCCTCGGATGCCGTAGATCGCGGCTTCCGCGCCCTTCAGCAGCTTGATGGATTCAATACTGTAGGGGTCGACCCCGGTCAGCGCGCCGCCTGGTCCCGGGTCGATCGGCAGCTCGTCGAGCACGAAGAGCGGTGCATCGCGACCGTCGAACGATGACGCCCCGCGAATCTGAAGGGCGATTCCGCCGTCGTTGGTGCGCCTGACGTTCACTCCCGACGCCTTGGCCTGCAACACGCTTTCGATAGACGCGTGGGGATTGGTGGCCAGATCGTCCGCGGTGACGGTGGGCCGCTCGGGCGCGGGAGCGCGCGAGCCGCCCGAGGCACAGGCAGTTGCGAATCCAAGAACGACCGAGAGCGAGAGCGCAGCACGCAGCTGGGAGGTGGTCATAAAACCCCCACGAGTCGGGGCGTTTGGGACGATGCGGCCGAGGGGAGCAGGACGCCGAAGAGAATGGCGGAAGGCAAACGCAATGGATACCCCGGGGTCCTCTTAATTACTACACAACCGGTGCTCTCTAGCGAAGCATGCCATGCGACGCTCGGTCGTCAAGAGCCATCGTACGCGAGCGCGCGTTCAGACGGCACGCGCGTCCAACCGGGCTTGCGCGGCTTCCAGGTCTGTGACCGCGGCCTCCACACGCTCTCGTGCGGGCGACTTGATCACCGTCAGGTTCGAGAGGAGCTCCAGAACGTTCCACATGGGGTCGAGCAGATCATCCGCCTCCGTCTCGGAGAGGTCGGGGGGAACGTCGAAGGCATCGACCATGCGTACGACCGTCGCCCACGTCTCGATGTCTTCCTCGGTGCATTCCCACGCTAGAAATCGCCGTAACATGGGAATCAAATCTGCGGGTGTAATGACAACGCTCACGTCGAGCGGGATGAGGAAACGCGCCTCGCGCACTCGCGCGTCGAACGCGAACTGGACGTGCTCGGCGACACGGGTGCGAAAGGCTTCGAAGGGGATGTCGCCGCGAAGAAACCCGCGCAACACGGCGATTTGATCAGCCCGCGATAGACCCGTCATCCCTCGAATGAGAAAGCGGCGTTATTTCTTTTGCACGGCATGTCCGCCGAACTCGCCGCGCAGCGCAGCGATCACCTTGGCGCCGAACGAATCCTCCTGGCGGGAACGGAACCGCGCGAGCAGAGCCAAGGTGATGATCGGCGCAGGTACATCGAGCCGCATGGCCTCCTCCACCGTCCAGCGTCCCTCGCCCGAGTCCTCCACGTAACCACGGATGGAGGAGAGGCGGTCGTCACGCGACAGCGCGCGTTCCGCGAGCTCGTTCAACCAGGAGCGAACCACGCTGCCCTTGTTCCAGAGCTTTGCGATCTGCGCGAGGTCGAGCGTGAAATCGCGAGACGCGTGCAGAATCTCATAGCCTTCGGCGTACGCCTGGAGCATTCCGTACTCGATCCCATTGTGCACCATCTTCACGTAGTGACCGGCGCCGGGCGGGCCAACGTGAGCGTAACCATCGGGTGGCGCGAGGGTGCGAAAGATCGGCTCGCAGTGCCGGAATGCGTGCGGCGATGCGCCGATCATCAAGCAGTAACCGAGCTCGAGCCCCCAGATCCCGCCGCTCGTCCCGACGTCTACGAGCTCGAAAGCGCCCTCGAGGAGCTTTGCGCGGCGCCGAGAGTCGCGGAAGTTCGAGTTGCCGCCGTCGATGATGATGTCGCCCTGCTCGAGATGCGGCACGAGCTGCCCGATCGTGTTCTCGACCGCGGTGCCAGCGGGCACCATCACCCAGATGACGCGAGGAGGCGCGAGCTGCCGTGCGACGTCGGCGAGGTCCTTCGCGGCTTTGGCCCCATTGCCGACTTGCGCCGCGATCGCATCGGCGCTCTGGTCGTAGACGATCACGTCGTGCCCGCCCTGGAGCAGCCGCTGCACCATGTTCCCACCCATCCGGCCCAGCCCGATCATCGCCAGTTGCATTGTTGCTGCTCCCTGGAGGTTTTCCTGGGCAGAGAATAGCCCCGAATCACACCTTGGTATAGGATAGGGCCCTGTGCACACAGGGCTCTACGTGGTGATGGGCGTCTGCGGCTCGGGGAAGAGCCTGATCGGCGCGAAGCTCGCTCGCGAGCTCGACGTCGAGTTCGTGGAAGGCGACCACCTGCACCCGCCGGAAAACGTGAAGCGAATGGCGGCGGGTATTCCTCTGACAGACGACGACCGCCGCGGCTGGCTGCTGGCGATTGCTGCGCGGCTCCGCGAAGCGAAGCGGGCGGGAGTCGGCCTCGTCGTCTCGTGCTCGGCGCTCAAACGGAAGTATCGAGACCTGCTGCGCACCAGTGGAGATGCCGACGTACGCTTCGTTCACCTCGCGGGGAGCCGAGCTCTGATCGAGCAGCGGATGGCCAACCGCCGCGGCCATTTCATGCCGGCATCGCTGCTCGACAGTCAGCTGGCCATTCTCGAGGAGCCGCTGGACGACGAGCGCGCGTGGCGATGCGACATCACCGAGGCGCCTGACGCGATCGTGAGCAATCTGGTGAAACGCGTCAGCTCCGCATGAGCCCGAACACCCAGCTCCTGCTTCTCGCGTTCGGCGCCGTCGTCGCGCTGATCGTGCTGATCGCGCGCTTCAAGGTGCATCCCTTCGTGGCGCTGGTGGCGGTCTCGCTGGGTTTGGGAGCGGCGGCGGGAATGCCGTTAGGCAGCGTCGTGAAGGCCTTTCAGGACGGTGTCGGTGGCGTGCTCGGCTTCATCGCCATCGTCGTCGGGCTGGGGACCATGCTGGGCAAGATGATGGCGGAGTCCGGCGGCGCGACGCGCATCGCGACCACCCTCATCGCGATGTTCGGCGAGCGACGCGTGCATTGGGCGATCATGTTCGTCGCCTTCATCGTCGGCATCCCGGTCTTCTTTCAGGTCGGTTTCGTCCTGCTGATTCCGCTGGTGTTCACCATTGCACGGCGCACTGGCATGTCACTGGTGAAGGTCGGCATTCCGCTGGTGGCCGGACTCTCGGTCGTGCACGGCCTGGTGCCTCCGCATCCGGCGGCGATGCTCGCGGTCGGCGCGTTCCAGGCCGACGTCGGGCTCACGATCGCCTATGCGATTCTGGTCGGGTTGCCGACGGCGTCGCTGGCGGGGCCAATCTTCGCCTCGTGGATCGCGCCGCGTATCGCGCTCCCGGCGGACAATCCGGTCGCCGCGCAGTTCGAGGGCGACGTTGCGCGCGAGATGCCGGGCTTCGGGATCTCGGTCTTTACCGTGCTGCTCCCGGTAATTCTGATGCTCTCGGCGAGCATCGCCGACGTGACGCTCGAGACGACGAGCAGGCTCCGCTCCGCCCTCGATTTCGTGGGCGGCCCGATCATATCACTGCTTCTGGCGCTGCTGTTCTCCTTTTGGTCGCTGGGATACCGGCAGCATTTCACGCGCGATCAGATTCTCAAGTTCACCAACGACTGTCTCGCGCCGACTGCGACCATCCTTCTGGTGATCGGCGCCGGGGGTGGATTCAATCGCGTTCTGCTGGAAAGCGGAGTCGGGAAAGCCATTGCCGACGTCGCGGTGGGATCGCACGCGTCGCCGCTCGTTCTCGCCTGGATCATCGCGGCCCTGATTCGCGTGGCCACCGGCTCGGCGACAGTGGCGATGACGACCGCGGCGGGCATCGTCGCGCCGATTGCGCTCGTGACGCCGGGAACGAACGCCGAGCTGCTGGTGCTCGCGACGGGCGCGGGATCGCTCGTGCTGTCGCACGTGAACGATTCGGGCTTCTGGCTGATCAAGGAGTTCTTCAACATGACCGTCCCGCAGACGCTCAAGACATGGACGGTCGCCGAGACGATCATCGGCGTGGCGGGGCT
>DATFBS010000027.1:0-21485 GCA_035253695.1 Gemmatimonadaceae bacterium | reverse complement strand
CCGTTGCCGAGGATCGCGCAGGTGAACTCGGCGCCGGGCAGATACTCTTCGACCAGCACCGGCTGCTCGTACCGCTCGAGGAGGAAGAGGACCTGAGCCCGCAGCTCCTCAGCCGTGCGACAGAAATTTTTTTCCGTGATGCCCTTCGAGCTGCCTTCATGGACTGGCTTCGCGAACAGTCCGGAAGAGCGAGGACCGAGGAACGAGGAAAGATCCTTCGTTCCATTCCGCGATCTCTTACCGCCGAGAAACGATTCCAGTTCCGTGACGTCACGGAGGAGAACGAACGGGGCAGTCCGCACGCCGTGGTACGAGAGCCATTCCTTCGTGCGCGCCTTGTCGAGACACAGCGACAGCGAGAACGGATCGCTCCCCGAGTAGGGAATTCCGAAGAACTCACAGATCGCGGGGACATGAGCCTCGCGATTCACTCCTCTCGACCCCTCGGCGATGTTGAAGACGATGTCCGGCCGCTCTCGCCGCAACCGCTCCGGGAAATCCTGATCGGCCTCGAGCCGAATCACCTTGCCGTAGGCGCTGAGGGCTCGCTCGACGGCGGCGATCGTCTCCTCGCTGTCCCACTCGGCGTATTCGTCATCCGCGGCGAGCTCGAGCGTCTCGAGCGCGCTGGCGGAATGGGGGTCGGTCGTCTCACCCGCGCGGCTCTCGTCCACCGCGAGGGATCTGGAGGTCCGGGACGCGATGTCCCGGCGACTACTGGGAGGGTCGTCCTCGGGACGCGACGGCGTCGCATCCTCCATCGAGAGTGGTGCGCTCGGGTCTGGCTTCAGGTTGTAGGCGAAACCGATTCGCGTCATCCGGTCCGGGCCTGCTCGTGTTCCTTCGCTGGAACGATCGCCTCATCGTGCGGCGACTACGGGCTTCCGTTCGACCAACTCGCGACTTGGTGCGCTAGCTCACTCGCGTCAGGCAAAGCAAACGCGATGCCAATTGGATGGCGCGCAAGATAAAATCTGCCGAAAGGAGAAGCAATGTTTTTTTGGGAGAGATCGAAAAAAAAATCTGGAGGAACGAGGAAGGAGGAACGAGGAGGCTGCGGAAAAAAAATCGTCCGGCTTCCTCGTCCCTCCTTCCTCGTTTTTCCTTTCAGACTTTATGAAACCTCACCTTCGCCGCCTCGCGTCGGTCCTCGGCGTCGTAGATCTCGAAATCCGAGAAGAAGGCCGGCGCTTCCTGCTGGAAGAGACGGATCAGCGCGACCGCGCAGCGACGAATCTCCAGCTCGGCGCCTTCGCCGGCCCGGAGCTCGAGCATCGTGCGCCAGGCCCGCGCGTTTCCGGTCACGACGATTTTCGTCTCGGTCGCATTCGGCAAAAGGCTTCGCGCCGCCTCGCGGGCCATTTTCCGCCGGTGGACCTTGTCCGCGACCCAGCCGTACCGCTCCATCAGACGATCGACCGTCTCGACGTAGGCACGCTGCGCCTCATCGATCTGCCGCTTCCACCCCGACTCCAGCGCTGCGTCGCCGATGATCGCCGGGGGAACCACGAAGTGCGCCTCCGACTCGTCGACGTATCGCTGCGAGAGCTGCGAATAGGCGAACCCGGCGCGATGCCGGACCAGCTCGTGCGTGAGCGAGCGGCTCACTCCCTCGAGGAGAATCGAATAGTTCGCATGCTCGAGAACGCTCCCGTGTCCCTGCCGCTTGATGTTCTCGAGATAGTCCTGCGTGGAGCGGCGAGCGGGATTCCGCTGGCTCATGTAGCAGAGGCGGCCGGCGAACTCGGCGAGACGCTCGCCTCCACTCGCCTCACCAAGCCATTCGACGGGAAGATGCGCCGGCTCGGAGAACTGCGGACGCGCGATGACCGTGAGTCGGGGTTCTAGAAAAAGCAAAGGGAGTCGAGGATGTCGAGGTCGAGGGATCGAGGTCGCGAGGAAGCTACACTCACACCAGCGACAACCGGAAGCGCGCGTAACCACGCTCGCGCTCGATCGCGTCGAGGGCGTCACGTGCGGCGGCGGGAAGCGGCTCGATCGATGGATCGTATTTCACTTCCTCGATCGCGGCCTGGCGAGCGAGCGGCACCTTCACGCCCGGATTGAAGACGCCCTCGGGATCGAACGCTCGCTTCACGCTCGCGAAGAGCTCGACGGCCTCATCACTCCACGTTCGCGAGGCGAGCGGGGCTCGGAGGCGGCCGTCTCCGTGCTCGCCGGCCAGCGTCCCACTCAGCGAAGCGACGAGCGACGTGACTTCCTCGAGGAGGTCGTTGACCTTGTCACGCCACTCAGGCTCGCGGACATCGATGAGCGGGTTGACGTGAACGTGGGCATCGCCGGCATGGCCAAAGATCACACCGCGGATCTCGCGTCCCGCGAGGGCCGCTCGGACTCCCGTGACGTACTCGGGCAACCGATCAGGAGGAACGGCGCCGTCCTCGATGAACTGCATCGACTTGAGGTGAGGATCCAGGCGCGCGAGGATTGGACTGGCCGCGTGCCGCAGCGTCCATAGCTCTCGCTCGGTCATTTCGTCCAGTGCGACGCGAATCTCGGTCGCACCCGCTCGCTCACACGCTTCGGCGATCGCGCGACCGCGCCCATTCGCTTCGGTCGACGTCGGACCCTCCACCTCGATGAGCAGCGCCGCTTCGGTCTCGCGAGGAGCTCCACGCGCGCCACCGAGCGCCGCAACATCCAGGAAGGTGCGATCGAGCAGCTCCGACGCGCTCGCACCGCCCTCGCGGCTCGCGCGTGCTCCGTCGACCGCGCTTTCCAACGACGGAAACGCTGCGAGCACGCTGGCGGTCGCCTCCGGAATGGCGTCGAGTGAGAGCTCGAGGGCGGTGATGACGCAGAGCGTCCCTTCCGATCCGAGAATCACATCGAGCACGTCACCTGAGCGCACAAATTCGGAGAGGGCGTAACCCGACGATTCCTTTCGCACGCTCGCTCGCTTCAAGAGAGTCGGAGGGACGCTCCGTGCCCGTGGAGCGACCGACGAAAGAAATCGCTCGAGCGGGAGCGGCATCACTGCTGGGTACTCCCCGCGGCGCACCGTTGCTCGCGACCCATCGGAGAACACGCACTCGGCCGCAGTCACCCAGTCGCGGGTCGCTCCATATCGGAGAGTCCGGGCGCCGGCGGCATTCGTGGCCGCCATTCCCCCCACGGTGCAGAAGGCGCCACTCGATGGGTCGACTGGAAAGCGAAGACCGTGTGTCCGCGCGCTCGTGTCGACGGCGCCCCGTAGCGCACCGGCTCCGGTCCACACGCGCCGGTGCGTGCGGTCGACGCTGCCGATCGCATCGAGCCGGCTGAGATCCACGATGACCGCGCGTCCCACCGCGCCGCCGGCCATTCCGCTTCCCGATCCGCGTGGGATCAGCGCCACCCCGCGCTCGCTGGCCCACCGCACGAGGTGAGAGACGTCATCCGCGTCGGCGGGCACCGCCACACCGGTGGGAAGTGCGCGAGCGATCCCGGCTCCCTCAGAGTAGACGGCTCTCGCGAGGAGGTCGTCTCGGTAGAGGCCGCGGAAGGATGGAGGCGCCAATGAGAATGAGGACTGATGAGTGAGGAAATCTATGAACTCGCGCTGTGCGGACTAGTTCATCGACTTCCTCACTCCTCAGTCCTCATTCCTTTACTGCGCGGGTCCGAAGAGCGATTCCAGATCCGTCGCTCTCGCAATCGCCATGACCGTATCCATCACCGTCGTCGCCTTCGTGGAGTCGCCGGCACGATACAGCCCCTCGGCGAGATAGGCGCCGGTGATGAGATATGCCATCGGCATGTTGACCGACGCGCGATCGACCCACTTTCCACGCGAGATCGCCGCGTCCTGCGCGCGATAGACCGTGTCCCACAGCGCGCGGGTGCGTGCGACGTCCATCCATCCCACGGGCGATCGCAGGTATCCGTCTTCAGGCCGCACGGCACGGGGCATCACCTTGTACGCCAGGCCCTGGGCGACGACGTACGGTGAGAGACCAAGGGGACCGGCGATCACGGGAGTCGCGAGGTAGAGCGGGCGTTCGGGGAAGGAATCTCTGATGAAACGAAGAATCAGGAGCTGATCACGCGTGAGATACCCCGGCTCGATGCGAGCGACGAGACTGTCCTTGCGAAAGATCTGCGGCTCCCGCACCTCGACGAACTGCGGGATTTGATCCGCTTCGGCGATCGTCAGCGAGAGCGGCGGCCCCGGCTTTCGGGGCGCCATTCCGCGGTAGATCTCCGGACCCTGGCGCTCATCATAGTCGTACAGCGGGCGACGAATGATTTGCCGCACGTACCAGTCGGTATTGAGCAGCGAGGTGACCGCGACGGTCACGTCCTGCCGGATGCCCTCGACATCCTGGGCATACCAGAGAGGGAACGTGTCGTTGTCGCCGTTGGTGATGAGGATCCCATAGGGCTCCACGGAGTTCAGCAGATCACGCGCCCACTCGCGTGTGAACGTTTCGCCGCGCCGTGACGCGTCGTCGTGGTTGCCGATGAGCGGGATGACCGCGAGCAGAAGCACTGGCGACGCGGCGATCAACGCACGTCTCGCTCTCGTGGCTCCACCGCCGACGAACGAGGCCATCCCCTCGGCGAGCTCTCGCCACAGTGCTACGAGCCCCATCCCCGCCCACAGCCCCCACGCCGAGAAGCTCCAGAGATAGAAGTAGTCGCGGTCGCGAACCTCGCGTCGCGCGAAATCATCGACACCCAGGCGCTCGCCCTGCGTCCATCCGAGCTTGAAGTTCATGTAGTAGATGAGCACCAGCGTGAGCGTGAGCATCAGCGGACCGAAATACCAGAACGTCGTGCGGTCGCGTCGCCAATGCACCCACCCACCGTAGAGACCGAGGGCAAGGAAGATCACCGCCAGAATGCGTTGAAGCCGGGCGCTGTCCCGGTCGGCATCCCGCAGCCACTGCCACCGGAAGTATTCCCACCACATCCCGATCTGCGCTGTGATCGACGCCTGCCGGTCGCTCAGGTCCGGCTTCTGATACTGAATGCGATTGAAGTTGGGGATGAACCGATCGACGGTCTCGCCGCTGAACAGGCAGGAGGCTTCGAGCCGGTCGATGCACCCGGTGGGCTCGCCAGTATTGAGCGGGGGATGGTAGGCCGAGCGAATCGGCTGAGTCGCGAATGGCGTCATCCCGAACAGCACGGCCAGAAGTGCGATGAGAATCAGCTTCCACCGTACGAGCGTGCCGGGTCGGCGCACCAGCACCGCGACCGCGACCGCCGGCGCCGCGAGAAATCCGGCCATGTGATTCGCATACCCGAGCCCGAGCAGATACCCGATCAGGATCAGAATCCGATCGGCACGAAATCCGTCTGGCGAGTCCAGCCAGCGGAGCGTGAGCCATGAGATCACGGCGAGCCCAAGCAGCGAGATCGTGTAGACCTTCTCGTTCACCACCGACTGATTCCAGACGGTGAAGGCCGTCGCGCCGATCAGCGTGGCCACGGCGGCGCCGAGGAGACGCTGCCAGCGCTCTTCGATCCACGTCCGAAGAATCCGCTCCGTGACGAGGAACCAGATCCCGGCCGCGAGCGCGCTGGTGATGGCCGCGAGGAGGTTCACGCGCTCGGCGATCGTCGGCGCGATAGGCAACAACGTAAAGACCCGGCCGATGAGGATGAACAGCGGATTGCCGGGCGGGTGCGGGAGGCTCATCCGGTACGCCGCCGCGATGTACTCGCTCGTGTCCCACATCGCCGTCGTAGGCGCGAGCGTGGCGACGTAGAGGGCGAGCACGGCGATGGAGGCGATCGCCGCCCCGAGATAGGGCGGTCGCTCCGCTGCTGGTGGGATGGATGCCGAGGTCATAGGCCGAGGTCGTTCACGCGTGGCGGGTCGACGGCATAGTCGTAGAAGCCCTTTCCCGACTTTCTTCCATACATGCCCGCGAGCACCATTCGCTTGAGCAGCGGTGGGGGTGCATAACGAGTCTCGCGGTATTCATCGAACATGATCTCGGCGATCTTGTACGTCGTGTCGAGACCGACGAAGTCGAGCAGCGTGAACGGTCCCATGGGATATCCCGTTCCCAGCTGCATTCCCTTGTCGATGTCTTCGACAGAGGCGACGCCCCGCTCCAGCTGGGTGATCGCGTCGAGCAAGTATGGGACGAGCAGGAGATTCACCACGAAACCGGAATTGTCTTTCGCGCGAATCGGCTCCTTGCCGAGGCGTCGGGCGAAGTCGTAGGCGGTCTCGAACGTCCCCACGCTCGTCGTGACGGTCCGCACGACCTCCACCAGCTTCATGACCGGCACGGGATTGAAGAAGTGCAGTCCGACCATGCGGTCAGGGCGGGTCGTGGCGGCGGCCATCGCGGCGATGGTCAGGCTCGAGGTGTTCGAGGCGAAGATCGTGTGGGCAGGGCAGAGCGCATCGAGCTCCTTCCAGATCGCGTTCTTCACCTCGAGATCCTCGACGACCGCTTCGATGACGATGTCGCAATCCCGGAGGTCGGCCACCGTCGTGGTGAAGGAGAGTCGGCCGAGCGTCTCGTCGCGCTGCTGGGCGGTGGCTTTGCCGCGCTCGACGACCTTCGCCAGCGATTTCTCGATGCCGGCGCGAGCACGCTGGCAGAGTGGATCCGAAACCTCGCGTACCCGGGTGGTGAACCCGGACTGCGCGGCCACCTGCGCGATACCGCTGCCCATGAGTCCGCCGCCGAGAACGCCAACGGTAGAGATGGATGCCATTAATAAGGAAAGGAGAGCGTGATCGGGGACGTCGCCGGGAAAGGTATTGGGGCGCCCAGGCGCGGGCTAGCGCCGACCAGCGAAGACTGCAGAGTGCAGCTCGCAGTTCGCAGCTCGCAGTTCGCAGCTCGCAGTTCGCAGCTCGCAGCTCGCAGCTCGCAGCTCGCAGTTCGCAGTTCGCAGTTCGCAGCTCTCCGCACCCCTATCGCAACAACCCTCGCGTCGCTCGGTCGACCAACGCCTCGATTGCCGTTCCGATCGGGCGTGGCTGGACGGGTTGGCGCGACTCCAGTCGATCGAGCACCTGCTCGAGGGCGAGCTGCGCGCGAGAGGCCACGCCTCGATGGCTTCGCGCCACTCCATAGCCGGCCACCGCCCCGACAATCACTGGGGCGATCGCCGCGATCGGAAAGAATCCGAGCGCGAGCAGCGTTCCACCGGCGGCGACTCCGACCGCGGTCGAGGCGCCCGCGCCGGCGAGGCGGCCCGTTCGCACATTCGCGAGGTCCGCCTCCAGCCTCACGAGTGAACGCTGGTCGTCGACCGGCACGGCGGTCGCGGCGACCTCATGAGCACGGGCGAGAACATAGCGTCGCCCGCCCATGTCCATGCCGCGGCGCAGCTGCGTCCAGAATCCCCGATGCTCCTCCCACACGATCCGCTCGGGGAAGCGGCGCTTGATCGTGAGGCACTCCTCTCGCTGCATCCACGTGTCGAGCGACGCGAGCACTTCGGCGGGCGTCCCGCCGATGACACGAGTCGCGATCACACGCGCAACGCCGGCGAACCGCGCGACCGGGCCGGTCTCGTCCGGCACCGCGACCCGTGTCCGCTCCTCGGCGAGCGCTTGCCGCATATGATGTGGAGCGAGCCCTACCTCTTTCGCGATATCGAGGAGGCGTTCTTCGGAGATGTACTCGCCCGGATCCAGCTCACTCGCTTGCAATTCGGCGGCGCGCGCGAGCACGCGCTCGAGCGCCGCCCGATCGAGCCGCGCCGGAAGATCGCGGCCATCGGCCATCGATCAGATGCCTCCGAGAATTACCGCGAGCTGACGGTTGATCGCTTCGCGGATGGCTTCGGGGAGCGGAAAGGCTCGCTCGAGTGCAGCTCCGAGATCCCCCGTCGTCGGTGCCGCCGCTTCGCGGAGGTAGTACCGCGCGTACCCGGGCGCGAGCTCGGGTGCGATGCGCTCAAGGAGCCGGTATCCCGCGCGAACCGCGGCCGCGCTGATGAACGCATCCGTCACCCCGGTGCGCCGATCGTTGGGCGTCGTGTTGTCGGTCACGGCGCTGGTCGCCATCCCGTACACCACTTCGTGCGTAAGCACGTAAAGCGCATCGTCGGCCGCGTCGCGTGACTCGGGCATTGTGCCGACGATGATGTTGCTGCGCTTCTCGAAGGTGAACGAGCGTCCCTCGCCGTTGATCGGGAGTGACAGGAGCCATTCGCCGGCCTGCTGCTGCGTGTTGTTGAGAAAAGGCTGGAACCGAGCGTTGTAGGTCTGAGTCCAAACGGACTGGATGCGCTCCCGCACTGCGGCGAGATCGGTCTGGCGCTGCGTCCACCAGGACCGATAAAACCGCTCGTTCTCATCGTTGAGCGAAAGTGCGAACAGTCGGAGCCAGTCGCGATCGGCCGCCGTGGAGAACGTTTGCGCGAACGTCGCGATGATCTGCTGCGCCAGCGGATCGCCCGCGCGGCCCGGATCGCCCTCCGCGCGCAAGAAGAGATCGATCGCTTGCCGCAAGTCCTCCCAGCTGCCGAACCGCATCGCGAGGAACTGCGCATTGAGGAGCGCCCGGTTGGTTTCGTACCGCGCCCGTAAGCGCTCCCGGTTCACGTCGAGGGACGTCTGCACATTACTGCGCGACTTGCTCTCGGCGATGCGAGCGGAGTAGCCGCGCTTGAACATGGGAACGCGCCCCGTGTCGGGGGAGAGGAGTGCGAAGCCGTGGAGCCATAAATCGACGTGGGCGCGAGTGCTCACCGGCCAGGTCACGCCGGTCTGCCCCGCCACGGCAGGTGTCGGAGAAGGGAGCGGCTCCCCAGGGCCCGACGAAGCGCAGGCGGCGAGGGCGAGCGCGGCGAACACCTGGAGAGTGCGTGCGTAACGCTGAGTCATCGTGTGCATGGCGAGTGGGTCAAGGGCCAGGGCCAAGGGCTGGGACGGGTCAAGAGCGGGTCGGAGCTCCCTGAACCCCTCGACCCACCTTGGCCCTTGGCCCTGGCCCTTGACCCACCTTCCTAGTGAAAAACCTCCACTACCACAGCGATTCCCTGTCCGCCGCCAATGCAGGCGGTCCCAAGGCCAAACCGCTTTCCCTGCGCACGCAAGGCATGCAGAAGGTGCGCCGTGATGCGGGCACCTGACGCGGCGAGTGGGTGGCTGAGCGCGATTGCGCCTCCGTGGACGTTCAGCTTCTCGCGAGGGAGCTTGAGCTCAGCCTCGACCGCGCATGCCTGGGGAGCGAACGCCTCGTTCACCTCGATCAAGTCCATGTCATCGAGCGACATCTTCGCGGCGCGAAGCGCGTTCTTCGTGGCCGGCACAGGACCGATGCCCATGATTTTGGGATCCACGCCCGCGACGCCCCATGCGACCAATCGGCCGAGCGGCTTCTTGCCCGTGCGCTTCGCATACTCCTGACTGGAGATCACGAGCGCGCCTGCGCCATCGCCGATTCCCGACGCGTTCCCAGCGGTGACCAGGCCATCGGCGCGGAAGTACGGCTTGAGCTTGCCGAGCGCTTCCATCGTCGTGTCGGGTCGCATGTGCTCGTCACGTGCGAACTGCGTCACCTGACCCTTCCGGTCCTTCACCGCGACCGAAACGACCTCGTCGGCGAAGACGTTCGAATCCCACGCCTGCTTCGCCAGCACCTGCGACCGGTGCGCGAACTCGTCGACGCACGACCGCTCGAGCTTGTACTGCACCGCGAGGTTCTCGGCGGTCTCGGCCATCGAGAGTCCGGCGACCGGGTCCTTGAGCGACTCCCAGAGGGAGTCTTCGAGGGCCGGCGCTTTGCCAAGGGGCGTGCCCCACCGAAGCCCGCGCGCGATGTGTGGGGCCTGCGACATGGATTCCCCTCCGCCCACGAGACAGACGTCGGCCTCGCCAAGGAGAATTTCCTGCGCGCCGTTGACGATCGCCTGGAAGCCGGACCCGCAGAGGCGATTGACCGTGAGCGCGGGTGTCTCGATTGGACAACCCGATTTCAGCGCGACATGCCGCGCGAAGTAGATCGTGTCGAACGTCGTCTGCAGGACATTGCCGAAGATCGAATGCTGAACCTCGCTCGGTGCGACCTTCGCGCGATCGAGCGCGGCCTTCGCCGCCTCGACCGTGAGGTCGACTGCGGTGTAATCCTTGAGCGAGCCGCCGAACGTGCCAAATGGCGTACGGACCGCTGACAAAAAGACAATGTCGCGGTTGGAAGACTGAGTCATGGGTGTGGCTGGGTGGTTGATACTGGAAGATGCTTCGGGCGCATGGGGGGATT
This sequence comes from Gemmatimonadaceae bacterium, assembly GCA_035253695.1. Taxonomy (GTDB): domain Bacteria; phylum Gemmatimonadota; class Gemmatimonadetes; order Gemmatimonadales; family Gemmatimonadaceae; genus JAICNG01. The sequence goes on along the minus strand of DATFBS010000027.1, from coordinate 11,298 downwards.
CAAGCGACAAGGGCGCTAAAGGCGCTAAAGGCGCTGAGCGCGCTAAGGGCGCTGAGCCGCTTTTCCCTTAGCGCTCTTAGCGCCCTCAGCGCCCTTAGCGCTCTTAGCGCCCCTACGCAGTCCGTATCCACTCGGCAATCCAGTCCCCGACTTCCCGCGTGCCGTAGTCGCCGCCGAGGTCGCGCGTCACGCGGTCCTCCACGATGGCGGCGCGGATCGCGCGCTCGACCATCAATGCTGCCTCGGGCGAGCCCACCGTGCGCAGCATCATTCCCATCGAGAGAATCGCCGCCATGGGATTCGCGATGTCCTTCTTCGCCATCGGCGGTGCGCTGCCATGCACCGGCTCGAACATCGACACGAACCCGGGATGCCGATTCGCGCTCGGCGCCAGCCCGAGCCCGCCGACGATCGCCGAGGCGAGGTCGGAGAGAATGTCACCGAACAGATTGCCTGTGACGATGACCTGGAACTGCTCCGGGTTCCGAATGAGCTCCATCGCCATGGCGTCGATGTAGCGCGTCTCCCGTTGAATGTCGGGGAACTCCTCCTTGCCGATCTCGTCGAACAGTCGCCGCCAGAGCATGTGTGCCGGGATGGCGTTCGCCTTGTCGGCCATCGTCACATGCTCGCGACCGTTCTCGCGCGCCCAGTGGAACGCGTATCGGATGATGCGTTCCACGCCGCGTCGCGTGTTGATCTCCTCCGCGATCGTGATCTCATCGGGCAGCCCGCGCTTGAACGCGCCGCCGATGCCCGCGTACAGCCCCTCCGTGTTCTCGCGGAAGATCACCAGGTCGATGTCGCTCGTCAGCTTCTCCTTGAGCGGCGTAAGGCGCTCGTCGAACAGGCGCGCGGGACGCTCGTTGACGTAGAGGTCGAGCTGAAAGCGCATCCCGAGCAGAATGTCGCGCGCGTGCTCGTTGCCAGGAACACGAGGGTCGCCGAGCGCGCCGACGAGAATGGCGTCGAACTCCTCACCCAGTCGGCGCATCTCCGCTGGCGAGATCGTCTCGCCGGTGGCGAGGTAGTGGTCGGCGCCGTAAGGCAGCATCTCCACCTCGATACCGGGGCGGTAGATCGGCTCGATGATGTCGAGAACCTTCAGCGCTTCGTTGATGACTTCGGGGCCAATCCCATCTCCGGCGATGACGGCCAGCTTCGGCATGGTCGGGGAGGCTCGAGAAGATCGCGCGTCAGCGCGGCGGGTTCGCGGCAGGGGGGAGAGTGAACGGCGACAGCGTATCGGTGGGGACCGTGGTCGTGTCCAACACCACCGAGCCGGGATGCGAGAGACTGAAAACGTAGGCCGCCACGTGGTACAGCTGCGCTTCGGAGAGACGTCCCTCGAAGGCGGGCATCCCGATCGGCGATGCTTTTGGAACGGCCACCCCGGCGCGAATCACGCGAAGTATCGATCGAAACGATCCATCACCATGAAGCCAGATGCCATCGCGCAGGTCGGGCCCCAGGTTCGGCATTCCCGCGCCGTACTGCCCATGACAGGTGAAACAGGTGCCGCGCCGATTGAAGATCGTATCGCCCGACGCGCTGTCGGAAACGAGCACGAGCGCGATATCACGGACAGCGGTGGATGCGGACGCGCTATCGATGGTGTCACGCGGTGCCGCGATCGAGTCGCGCCGCACGAGCGAGTCGGCTGGCGATGGCGGCGCCAGCGCCGTATCAGCGGGCGTCTCGCGCGGGGCGTCTCCGCAGGCTGCCGCCGCGGCAAGGAGTGTGGCGACGGCGAGCGGAAGCCTCACGCGGACGCGACTGCGCGTCCGCACGTCGTACAGAACTTCCAACCGAGGTCGAGCTCCGTGCTGCACGCGGGGCACCGCTGAACGGTCAGATTCTGCCCGCAATGCGGACAGAACGTCACACGCCGCCCCTGAGGGAGTGTTCCGCCGCAGTACCGGCAGCCGCCGGCCGCGACGACGCCCGCCATAGCTGATGTCCGTCCACTTCCCGTCGCGCGATCGCTCGCCGGAGGCGTGGCGTAGTACTCCGCGGGTGGCGGCGTCGGTGCCCGCGGTGGCGGAGGAGGCGATGCCACCGCGCCCATTCCCATACTCGGCTGCGCCGATACGGTGGACGCCGGCCGCGGCGGAGGCGGAGGCGCCGCGGGGCGGGGCAGAGGAGGTGGAGCAGCCGCGGTCACCGTTCGCACGTCGTCGGGCTTCGTCTCACCCGATGACATTTGGTCGTACCGGCGCGCGGCCTCGGGCGAGAGCGACACACGCGCTGCAGCGAACTCCCGGAACAGCGCCGTATTGGGGTTTGGGCTCGCGAGCTCGCGCTTGACGGCGTCCTGCATGCTCGCCTCTCCCATGAGATATCCGCGCTCACCAGCAAGCAGGCGCAGGAGTGCGAGCTCGTAATCCTGGTTCGTCTCGATTCCCAGCTCGCGTCGATTGTGACGATATGGCACGATGTTCTGGTACAGCTCGGACACTTCGAACGGCCGGTTCATGTACTCCGGATACTCGGCGCGAATACGCTGTACGAGCCGCTGGAGTATGCGGTCGAGATCATCCATGACAATGGGCGAATGAGGAACGAGGAACGAGGAATGAGGAAATCAGTGGGCGGACACTCTGCCCACCAAAACCCCACCGCCTCGCTCAGGCATTGCGGCCCTATTGGTGCGCCGCGCTCGGGAGGAGCGCAAGGGGGAGGCCAGCGTGAGGCGCTCAAGGCGCTCAGGGCGGTGAGCGCTGAAAAAAAAGGAGGGCGACGAGATCTGCTCGTCCCCCCCACCGCCTTCAGCACCTTCAGCGCTTTTTCAGCGCCTTAGTTTCGTCCCCTCTCCGCCGCTTCGACCTTCGCGTCCACGTCGTTATTCAGCTTCGAGCGATTGGAGCCGCCAACAGTGGCCACGACGCGGCGCACGACGTTGTCCCGGTGCGATTTCGCGTCCTGGAAACCGTAGAAGTAGCCGACGATGATACCGGCGATGAAGAGCACTACTAGCTTTTTCATGACATTCCTCGGGCGTCAGTCCCCTCCATTCCAGACTGCCCGAGGCTCAGTGGGGTAACGCGCGATGCGATGCAAAACGGGTAGGCAGCGGATCGGGCTCGATGGCCAGGCGGCCGGCGGCGCGCTGAGCGGCAAGCCAGCGATCGAAGCCTGACCGGATGGCGCCCCGAGAGGTCGACAGCTCACGAGCAGCTTTTGTCGCAAGCTCGTTCGCATACTCGTTCTGCGGATGCCCGGCATGGCCGCGTACCCAGCGCCAGTGGACGGCGTGGCCATTCACTGCCTCGATCGCTTCCTGCCAGAGCTCCTTGTTCTCGAGTGGGCCCGCCTTACGACGCCACCCTCGCGCGGCCCATTGGTGCACCCAATCCGTCATTCCATCGATGAGATAGCGCGAGTCGCTGGTGAACACGACACGAAAGGTGTTCCCCTTCTTCGACAGTGCGCGAAACGCTTCGATCACGCTGCGAAGCGCCATCCGGTTGTTGGTCGTCGCGTTTTCGGAGATCCAATAGTCACGGCGCACGAGTCCGTCACGTCGCGCGATTTCGATCAGCCCGCCGGCGCCACCCGGATTCTCCCCCTCGCGCCCATTGCCGAGGCAGGACTCGTCCGCGTAGACGGCGACGAGCGGCGCATCGATCTCGCGGGCCTTAGCGGGCACGGATGACGTGCAGAGCCTCGAGCTCGTCGAGGGGCAGCTCGATTGGCTCACCGGTGGTTGGATGCATCGCGCGAATGATCTCACGGCCTCCGCGGAGAATCAGCTCCTGCGGGACCACGACGTACTCGGTTCCGCGGCGGTACGCCGCCACACGCTCTCCCACTCGCACGGCTCGCTCGAGCGCGTCGTATTGATCGTGAGTCAGTTGCACGACTCAGTGCTCCTCGTTGCACCAATGTGTGATGAGCGATTCCAGAACATCGGTGGCCCGCTCAATCTGATCGGTCTCGATCCATTCCTCTGCCGCATGTGCAAGCGCAATGTCGCCGGGGCCGAAGCAGATCGCGGGAATGCCCGCCTCGTTGAGCAAGGCGGCATCCGTCCATGCCGTCATGCCCCCCATGGTCATGCTCTGATCGCACGCCGCTAGCGCCTCCGAGAGTGCACGCACGATGGGCGCGTTCGGGGCCACATCCGAGGGGGCTTGCGACAGCACGAGGCGTGCGCTGGCCTCGAGTGTGGGGCAACGTTCGCACGCGCGCGCAATCACCCCGCGCACCTCGTCAAGCGGCGCATCCTCATTCTCACCCGGAAGCGTCCGGCGTTCGACGCGAATGACGCAGCGATCCGGATAGGTCGACCAGCCGGTTCCTCCTTCGATCGTCGAGACGTGGAGCGAAGGGCGACCCAGCAAGTGATGACGGCGCGCCGGAAGCACATCACGCTCGAGCGCCGCCAGCTCTTCGAGCACGGCACCGCCGTTGAGGATCGCGTCGACGCCGACTTCGTAACGACTGCCGTGCGCCGCGCGGCCGCGGACATCGATTTCGATCCAGGCGAACCCCTTATGCGCGGGCATGACAGCGAGGCGCGTCGGCTCGCCAACGATCGCCGCGTCGGCCCGAATGCCACGGCGAAGCAGCTCACGGGTGCCGAGGCTCGTGTGCTCCTCATCGGCGACCGCGGCAACGATGATCTCGCCGGCTATTCCTCGTGCCGCTGCGCGAGCGGCGGCCGCGCACATGGCGGCGAGACCGCCCTTCATGTCCGCCGCGCCGCGCCCGTACAGATTCCCATCGCGCTCGTTCGCGGCGAAGGGAGGATGCGTCATTCCCTCGACACCAACGACATCGAGATGTCCATTCAGCATGAGCGACCGCGCGGACCGATTTCCTGCACGCGCCACGACGTTCGGACGACCGGGGGAGGCGTCATGGACATCGACGGAAAATCCCCACGTCTCGAGTCTTCGAGCGAGGAGTGATGCGACTTCCTTCTCCCCCGGACCGTCAACCGCCAGGGAGGGATTTCGTGAATCGATACGAACGAGCTCACGCGTCAGCGCGACCGGATCGGCACGCGTCACGCAGGTGCTCCCTGGGGTCGGCGCTCGACGTGCACGCCCTCACGGTCCACGGCGAACGGCACGAGAGTCGCCACTCGCGCCATCGCGTCACGCACCTCGCCGACTCGGTCCTCGCGCGCGATCGCGAGAACGCATCCGCCGCCTGATGCGCCGAGCGCCTTGCCGCCGATGGCACCGGCATCGCGCGCGGCCCCGAGCGTCTGCTCGATATTCGGCGTCGTTATGCGGGCGTGGAGCGCGCGCTGATGCGTCCAATGCTCGCCAACGAGCTCACCCAGATCGTCGAGCGATTGTGCCGCGATCGCATCCGCCATCGCTCGAGCGAGATCCGCCATTCGGGCGAGGGCCCGAACGACATGCGGAGCGCGGTCACGATAGGCATTGAGGACAGCGGTAATCGTCTCGCCGGAGATCCGGGACTGTCCGGTGTATGCCACGACGCAGCGTCGCTCGAGCTCGGACGCGAAGTCATCGTTCACCGGCAGCGGCTGGACGGCAATGCGGTCCGTGAACGTCAACCCGAGCGCGCCGCCGAACGCGGCCGCATAGTGATCCTGCCACCCACCGGCGACACCGAGCTCATCGACTTCGACTCCGCGACTCCGTCGCGCGAGCGTCTCACGATCGACGGTCTCGTCACGCCACGCGGCAATCGCCGCTTGCAGCGCGACCCCAACCGCCGACGAGCCGCCGAGCCCGGCACCTGGCGGAAAGTCCGTCGTCAGCTCGACGCCGATTTCGTCGAGCTGTGCGCTCCGCATGGCGGCGCTCGTAAGGGCGTCCGCTGGTGCCGATGGGGGCGCGTCCTCACGCAGGGTCACGACGGCGCGTCGGGCGATGGCCACGTTGCAGACGAATCCGCCCATCTCCTCTCCATAGGGCGGAACGTCGGTCCACCCACCTCCGAAGTCGAGTCGCGCTGGCGCGCGTGCGACGACCGTATGCAGCACGGAATCAGCTCGTGTGGTCCTTGAGGATGGACCATCGGGGGCCATTGCGGATGAGCACTACCGAGGTTGGCGCCCGGCTGACCACTGAATCGCCGCGCATGAGTGTGTACCAGGCGACCACGTGAATGATATCGCGACCAAGGATGTCCGCCTCGACTCCGTCGAAGGACAGGGAGTCACGAACGCCGGGCGCAAAGCGTGGTACATATCGCTCACGAATCGCGGCGCGGCCGTGCAGGACACCCTGCCTGCTGATGAACGTCGTGCGAGGACTGTCGACGTAATCCTCGACGAAGGCGTCCAGATCGCCGCGATTCCAGGCGCGTGCGGCGCCGTCCAGGAGGGCCAGCGCGATAGTGCGCGCCGACGATGAATCAGGAGGAGATCCGGTCGTCGAGGCGCACGCAGCGAGTGACAGCGCGAGACCGAGCGATGTAATTCGCATGAGAGGAGGGTCCTGGGGGAATCAGGAAGGTACCGCGCCGCGGCGGCGACGCCAAATCGGCGGCGTCTTGCGAACGGGCCCCTTCCCGCGCTACATGCGGGCGATGAAAACAGCCCTGAGCTCCCTCGACCCGAGCCCGTGACGACCGCGCTCCTTCCCCTTTCATCTGACACGCGAGCGCGGCTATTCGGGGACCCCCTCGTGGTGATGCTGGACGTCGATGGGACACTCGCTCCGATCGTCGAGAAGTTCGATGAGGCGAGGGTGCCGCCCGAGACACAGGCTGCCGTCGCGTCGCTGGCGAAACGAGACGACGTACATGTCGCCCTCGTCTCTGGTCGCAGTGCCGCGGTAGCGCGGCGAATGGTCGGCGTGAGCAACCTGTGGGTCGCCGGTAATCACGGATTCGAGCTGGAGGGGCCGAACGGTGAGGACTTGGCCGATCCCAGCGTGCACCGCTATCGCGACGTCATCGCCAGTGCAGTGGCGCGGCTCGAACCAGCCGTTGCCGCAATGCACGGAGTGATCGTCGAGGACAAGGCAATTACGCTCTCGGTCCACTGGCGGCTTGCGGATCCGGAGACGGCCGCACCGCTCCGCGAAACCATCGAGCAGGTGTCGGAGCCACTCGGCCTGCGGATCACGGAAGGGAAGCGAATCTTCGAGATTCGCCCCCCCGCGCTCATCGACAAAGGGACCGCTGTCCTGGCGCTGGCGGAACGCCTGACGAGTGGGCGCGCCGATGCATCGATCGTGTTTGCGGGAGACGACGTGACGGACGAGGATGCGATTCGCGCGCTGCGGACGCATCACCCCGACGCGGTGACCGTTCGCATTCTCGGCGACGAGAGCTCACCGACGGACGCCGAGTTTTTTCTCAGCGACACGCGATCGATGCGTGGGTTTCTGGAGGAGCTCGCGCGGATGAGAGGGTAAACGCAACGAAGCGCGCTGAGAGCGCGCTTCGTCGTTACCGTTTCTTCTTGGCCTTGGCCGCGCCCTTCTTGGCGGCGGGCTTCGATCGCGCGGCGCTTCTCGGAGCCGCAGCCTTCTTTGCGGGTTTTGCCGCCGCCTTTGCCGGCTTCGCCACTTTCGCGGCCGGCCGGGGAGCCGCGGCTGGCGCTGGCGCCGCGTGTCTCTTGCCATCCGAGTCCGGACGCGCCGGCTCCTGGCGTGGCGGCTCAGCGCGAACCACCTCGGCTGCGCGCGGCGGCGCAGGACGCGTTGCGGATGTGGGACGCCGAGGGCCCTGCGACTCTTCGACTTCGCGAATGAGCTTGTCGGCCTCGTCCTGCGTCATCTGTCCGCGGCGGACCATGTACTGCACGAGGTCGCGCGCGCTCTCGAGGGCGAATCCCGTGAGGCCGGCGGCGGCGCCGATCACGTCTTTCATGGCTGCGGCGATCTTGCTTCCGGCCTCGAGGGAAATCTCCTGAGCGCGTGCCGCCATTTCGGCGACAGTATCGCGCACGTCGGCGCCGCGGTGGCCTGGCCGACGGGGAGGCGTCACCGTCGCCGTGCCTGCGGGCGTTGCGGTGGCGGTGGTTAGTTCGGCAGGCTTGATGTCGCTGCCAGGTGCCTTATCGACCATGTGTGAGCGCTCTCGACTGTGGGCGCGGAAGCCCCTCATTGAACGAAGCGAGCGGCTGCGCTACCTTCGCGCCGGTTTGCCCCGTGGATGGAGGTAAGTATATGATTTTTCGTGGCCTACGCAAGGTGCGAACTGGTGGGCCACGCAACCCGAAATGAGACGAGTTATGCGCCATAATAAGAACACTAATAAGCTAGTATAAGGCCATTAATGCTGGAAGGCGTGAGAATCCTGGATCTAACGCGCGTCTTGGCCGGACCCGTTTGCACGATGATGCTCGGCGACCTCGGCGCCGACGTCATCAAGGTCGAGAGGCCTGACGGCGGTGACGAGACCCGAGGCTGGGGTCCGCCGTTCGATGACCGCGGAGAAAGCGGTTACTTCCTCAGCGTCAATCGGAACAAGTTGAGCCTCGCCGCCGACTTCGACATCCCCGCGGACCGCGATCTCATCCATCGTCTCATCGCTGATGCGGATGTCGTCGTCGAGAACTTCCGCCCGGGAACCCTCGAGCGGCGCTCGCTTGGCCACCAGCGACTTCGCGCGAGACATCCAGGCCTCATCTGGTGCACCATCACCGGTTTCGGGCTCGACAGCGAGCGTCCGGGATATGACTACGTCGTGCAGGCCGAGCGTGGGTGGATGGCAATCACCGGAGAGAGCGACGGTCCGCCGATGAAGGTGGGAGTCGCGCTGGCGGATGTCATCGCTGGAAAGGACGCGGCGATCGCTGTCCTGGGCGCTCTGTTCTTTCGGAGCACGAAGGGTGTCGGCCGACACGTTTCCGTCTCCCTCGCTCGCAGCGCAGCCGCCGCCTTGGTCAACGTCGCGCAAAACGCGCTGCTCACCGGCCAGGACGCCTCGCGGTGGGGGAATGCACATCCGAACCTTGTTCCGTATCAGCTCTTCGAAGCCGCCGATCGGCCGATCGTGATCGCAGTCGGCAGCGAAGCGCAGTGGACGGCGTGCGTTCGTGCGCTGGATCTGTCCTCACTTGCGGCCGATCCGGAACTCGCCACCAACGCCGGTCGCCTCGCACAGCGTGAGCGAGTGGTAGATGAGATCTCCTCTCGTGTCCGCCAATTGACAGCCGCCGAGTGGGTGCGACGTCTCGACGCTGCGGGGGTTCCCAATGGACTCGTGAAATCCGTCCTGGAGACGTTGCGTGAGGAGCCGGCGTCGGCGCTTACCGGCGTGGCTCCCAGCGTACCCGGTTCTGTCCGGTTGCCGCCGCCCCGGCTGGATGAGCATGGAGCGGCGGTTCGCGAGCTGGGCTGGGCCGTTTTTGAGAACCTGAGGCGCTGAAGGCGCTGAAGGCGCTGAACGCTCTAATAGCCTAGCACCCCCCAGCGCCCCCAGCGCTTCCAGCGCTTCCAGCGCCCCACGCGCGCCCAGCGCCTTATCTTTTCCCATGCGCTACATCGGCAACAAAACCCGCCTCCTCGGATTCATCACGTCTGCGATCGACCGCCTGGGAATTCCCAGCGGCACGGTGCACGACGCGTTCGCGGGGACATCGGCAGTCGGCCGCGCGCTCAAGGAGCGCGGGTGGCGCGTCGCGTCGAGCGATCTCATGACGTACTCGTACGTCTTTCAGCGCGCGTACGTCGTCGCCCAGCGCGTGCCATCCATCGCCGAGCTGCGCGGTGCAGATCCGGAGTTGCGGCGCGCATTGCGGTCGGCGCGATTTCGCGCGCGCGCGTCGGCGCGGAACGGTGCGCCACTTGGCGTGGTCGCCGAGTATCTGGAGCATTGGCTCGATGCGCAGGCGGGATTCTTTACCTCTCACTTCGCGGGCGAGCGGATGTACTTCACGCCCGAGAATGGCCAGCGAATCGATGCGGTGCGGAGTACGCTGCATCGCTGGCATCATGCAGGACTCCTCGGCGACGATGCGTTCTACCTGTTGCTGGCGGCGCTGATCGAGGGAGCGGATCGCGTCGCCAACACCGCGGGGGTGTACGCCGCGTACATCAAGAGCTGGCAGCCCAATGCACTTCGCCCGCTTCGCCTGTCTCCGCTCCATCCAATGAAAGGCGTCCCCGGCTCGACCGCGCATCGCGCGGATGCCCTCGAGGTGGCGCGCGAGCTCGGGCCTATCGATCTGCTCTACATCGACCCGCCGTACAACAGCCGGCAGTATCCCGGCTACTATCACGTGCCCGAGCTGATCGCGCGTGGATGGAGCGATGTGACGCCCAGCCTTCGGGGAAAGACCGGGTTGCTCCCAGCCGACGGGCAGCGAAGCGCGTGGTGTTCGGCCCGCCGTGTGCGTCTAGCGTTGCGAGAGCTTCTGGAGGCGACTGGCGCGCGTCACGTCCTCGTGAGCTACAACTCCGAGGGCCTGCTTCCCGAGAAGGTATTGAAGGAGACGCTGCGGGAGGCGTCGGTGGACGGGCAGGCCGTGTGCTTCAGAAAGACGTATCGACGATATCGAGCAGACAGCGACCGGGACGGCCGGCGATATCGGGCGGATGGGCTTCGGGAATTGCTCGTTTATGCCCGGTTACGCACTTAGTGATAGTTTTGTTACGCGGCGTGATACCGGTCGTCTGTAGGGCATGGCAGCCACCATTGTACTCCGAGCACCCGGGACAAAAGCACTACCCGGGCAGCAGGAGAGGGATTACACTAGCGACGTGAAGAGCACAGCGGCGACGCCGGTTTCCCCCGTCGATCAGCTTCAGGCGGATCAGGAAGTCATTGCGCGCGTGCTGGCCGGCGATCGGGATGCATTCTCCCTCCTGATCGGACGCTACAGCGATCCCCTCTATCGGCATGCGCTCGGTATGACGGGGAGTCCGGACGTAGCGGAGGATATCCTCCAATCGTCTTTTATCAAAGCGTATCAACACCTCGCCGAGGTGCATGGTCGCTTCGATGCCTGGATCTTCCGCATCGTTGCAAATGGCTGCAAGGACTGGCTGAAGAACATTCGGCGAACGCATCTGAGCTACGAGGAAGATGATCAGCCCTCGTCGTTCGCGACGCCGGATGAAGAGCTGGACCGTTCGGAGCTGCGCAGTGATCTGGATCGGGCGCTGTCGGCGCTCGCGCCGTCGCTGCGGGAAGCGTTCGTGATGAAACATGTCGAAGGCCGCTCGTACGAAGAGATGGCCGACTTATTGGGAACCACCGTTGGGGCGCTGAAAATGCGCGTGCACCGCGCGCGTGAGGCTCTCCAAGTCCTCCTGGAGGAGAAGTACGCCTGATGCTCGACGACCTGAATCCCCGAGAGGGCCGCAGCGAGCCCGGCCGCGATCGTCCGCGGTCCGTTCCTTCGCGCCCGTTTGCCGA
>DATFBS010000026.1:0-45082 GCA_035253695.1 Gemmatimonadaceae bacterium | reverse complement strand
AGTTTGGCGAGCCTGCGGTCATCGCCGAGCGCACCGGCATCGGCGTGGTCAGCGACTTCCGCGTGCGGGATGTCGCGGCGGGAGGGCAGGGGGCGCCGCTCGTCCCGATCGCCGACGCGCTGCTGTTCCACGATGTCGAGCGGTGGCGCGCTCTGCAGAACCTCGGTGGCATCGGCAACGTCACCGTCGTCCCACCGGGCGGTGCGCTCGAGGGCGTGCGCGCATTCGATACGGGCCCCGGCGTTGGCGTCATCGATGGCGTCACACGCATGCTCGTTCCGGAGCTTCCGTACGACGTCGATGGCAAGCTCGCGCGTCGCGGGCGCGCGTGCACTGCGGTTGTTCGCGAGCTGCTCGCGGAACCGTACTTTGCGTCGCCTCCGCCGAAGAGTACTGGCCGTGAGCTGTTCACTCGCGCGTACATGGAGCGGCTCATCTCGATGTGCCGCGAGCGGTGCCACGCGGGGACGGAGGACATCGTCGCGACCGCCGTGGCGCTGACCGCCGAGAGTATCGCGGACGCATTCCGGCGCTTCATCCCCGAGCCGGTCGCCGAGGTCGTGGTTTCCGGTGGAGGCGCGCGGAACCCCGCGCTCGTCGATGCAATCGGCGCGCACCTCGCGCCCGTGAAGGTGACGCGGTTCGATGAGCTCTTCTTCGACGGCGAAGCGAAGGAAGCGGTGGCGTTCGCCCTCATGGGGTATCTCTTTGTCGAGGGGCGCTCCGGCAACGTCCCCGGGGCGACGGGCGCGCGCGGTCGGCGCCTGCTGGGGAAGTGGACGCCGTCATGAACAGCGTCGCGCAGCTGCTGCTTCCCGCACTTCGCTGGGATACCGCGGTTGGCTGGGAAAAAGAGCGCCCGCTCATCGAGAAGGGCCTCCAGCTCGGTGTCGGCGGCTTCATTCTGTTCGGCGGCGTCGAGGATGCCGTCCGCTCGCTCACGAAGGAGCTTCGTCAGCGTTCGCGCGTGCCCCTCCTCATCGGCGCGGATCTCGAGCGCGGCGCCGGACAGCAGATCGCGGGGGCCACGGGGTTGCCACCGCTTGCCGCCATCGCCTCGCTCGGCGACACGGAGGCGGTGCGACGGGCGGCGCGGCTCACCGCTCGTGAGGCGCGAACCATGGGTGTGAACTGGGACTACGCGCCCGTCTGCGATCTCGACATCGAGCCGACCAATCCCATCATCGGCACGCGCTCGTTAGGAAGCAATCCCCGCCTCGTCGCGAAGCTCGCCAGCGAATGGATCGACGCCTGCCAGGCCGAGGGGGTGCTGGCGTGTGCGAAGCATTTCCCCGGACACGGCCGCACGACGGTCGACTCGCACATGACCATGCCCGTCGTCGACGCGTCGCGACAGGAGCTGCTCGACAACGACCTCTTGCCCTTCCGCGCGGCGATCGAGGCGGGCGTGGCGTCCATCATGACCTGCCACGTCGCGTTCCCGGCGCTGGACCCCAGCGGCATGCCGGCCACGCTGTCGCGAGAGATCCTGCGCTGGCTGCTGCGACAGCAGATGAAGTTCGAAGGGCTCATCGTGACCGACGCGTTCATCATGGACGGCGTGCTGGAAGGACGCTCGGAGGGCGAGGCGGCGATCCGTGCGCTCGATGCGGGATGCGACGTCCTGCTCTACCCCAAGGACCTCGCTGGCGTCGCGGGAGCGCTCGACAAGGCCGTCGAGAACGGCACGCTCGATCGCGACCGGGTGCAGCACTCCTTGCGGCGGCGGCAAAAATGGGCGCAGTGGGCCTCGCCGCCCAACGAGTACCGTCGCGCCTCCGCAGCCGATGTCGCGTGGGGCTCGACCCTGGCGGATCGCGTCATTCAGGTCGTGCGCGGTGCGCCGTTGCGGGTGACATCGCCGGTCGAGGTAGTCGTCGTCGATGACGATCTTGGAGGGCCCTACCCGGCACCCTCGCGCGATCCCTTCTTCCAGGCGCTTTCGCTCGGCGGCGCCGAAGTGAAGCGCGTCGAGAAGGCGAGTGGTGATGGGCGCGCTTCGGTCGTCGTCGCGCTATTCGGAGACATCCGGAGCTGGAAGGGGCGTCCCGGGTATTCACCCGAAGCGCGAAAGGCGGTCGACAAGGTGATCGACAAGGCGCCGGAGGCGGTCGTGATGCAGTTCTCGCATCCGCGCCTGGCGGCCGAGCTCAAGAAGCCCAAGCATGTCGTTAGCGCGTGGGGCGGCGAGACGGTGATGCAGCAGGCGGCCGCCCGTTGGCTTCTCAAGGCGCGCTGAGCCGGCCGGATGCCACTCGGGCAGGCCGCCTAACGCGGAACGGCGCGCCGCACCCAGGGCAGCAGCGCGAAGGCCGGTAACGCGAGCAGGAACGTCAGGAAGAAATACGTCCCGTAGCCGACATCCTGCGTGATCGCGCCGGAGATCGCACCGGCGATGATCCCACCGACGCGAAAGAGCGCTGACAGCAACGCGTACTGGGTCGCCGCGTATCGCTTCGAGCAGAGCGACATGAGGAAGGACAGAAAGGCGGCGGTGCCCAGCCCGTAGGTGAACTGCTCGAGCAGGATCGTGCCGTAGAGCACGCTCTGCTGCGCGGGCAACTGAGAGGCCATCCAGTAGCCGAGATTCGAGAGCGCCTGTACCAGGCCGAGACTCCAGAGCGCGGTGAAGATTCCCCACCGCGTCGTGAGCGCGCCACCGACCAGCGCGCCGGCAATCGCGGCGACAATCCCCACCGTGCTGGCGCCGCCAATGGCCTCGGTGGAGAAGCCACGGTCCACCCAGAACGGCTTCGTCATCGGGATGAGCGAGATGTCGCCGAGCTTGAAGGTCAGCACGAACAGGATCACGGCGATGGCGGCGGGAAGCGTCAGCAACTCGCGCAACGGCTCCACGAGATCGCGGACGCCGCCGTGCGCGGCCGCGGGGGGCACGTCACTGCTGGGAATGGTGAACGAAATCGCCGTCAGGACGAGCATGAGCCCCGCCGCGAGGACGAAGATCGTTGGCCAGCCAAGCCGACCAGCAGCCCACAGCAGCACGCCCCCGGCGACGAGCATGGCGACTCGATAGGCGGTCACCCGAACGCCGTTCGCCGCCCCGTACTCTCGCGTGTCGAGCAGGCGAATCGTGTACGCGTCGACGACGATATCCTGCGTCGCCGACAGGGCCGCCATGGTCACGAGCACGATCCACAGCACGGGCATCGCGCGCGCGGGATCAGCCGCGAGAAGCGCCACCATCGTCCCGGCCAGCCCGATCTGCACCGCGAGCAGCCAGCCTTTGTACGTGCCGATGCGATCGACGAGCGGTGCCCAGAGAAACTTGAACGTCCAGGGCAAGGCGATGATCGTCAGCAACCCGATATCGGTGAGGCTGACGCCGCGCTGGCGGTAGTACACGGGCAACAGGTCGGTCGCGATGCCGAACGGGAGTCCCGACGCGAAGTAGAACGCGGCGACCCACAGCAGCTTCGTGCGCAGCGAAACGCGCGCGGCCGCGGGAGGAGGCTCGGGAGGTGTCGTCATGAGCGCCGCGAATATGGACGCCAGACGTGCGCCTTCACCAGCCCTCCGTGTTGACTGCTACCGTCCGAGCGCGCGACGCAGCTCGCCGGCGATGGTCATCGGATCGAAGGGCTTGCTGAGACATGCGACAGCCCCCACCGCGAGTGCGCGCTTCGTCTCGTCGCGCTGCGACTTGGCGGTGAGAAACACCACGGGGATCTGCGCCGTCAGCGGGTCGGCCTTGAGGCGCTGACAGGTCTCGTAGCCGTCGAGCTCGGGCATCATTCCATCGAGCACAATGGCATCGAAGCCGCCCCCCTTGGCGTGGGTGAGCGCTTCCGCTCCCGACGACACGAAGTGAACGTCGAGCTCGCGATCGAGCGACAACGCCAACCGAAGGATCGTTCGAATGTCGTCCTCGTCGTCGGCGCACAGCAGGCGGATGGGCATCTCGGGGGCGCGAAGTGCGAGGTGGCTCGATATGTTACCCGATCCCCGAGCGACGAGCACCGCGCGGGTGGCGTCACGCTTCACGGTGAGATGACGAGTACCCGCAGCGGCAACAACGGTGGGGCCACCACCGCCGACCTCGGTCATGCGCTCACAGCACTGCGTGAGCATTTCCGCGCGTCATCCGCGCCAATCGTCGCCGCCTTCGAGCGGCTGGCGACGCAGCTCACCGCGATGCCCACGTCGCCTCGCGCGCTCGAGGCGCTGAAGCGAGAGCTGCATCGCGTCAAGGGAACGGCGGGCAGCTACGGGTTTGCCGACGCGAGCGCGCTCGCGACGCGGCTCGAGGAGCGGGTGGCGAGCTGGGTGGCTGACCCGCACCTCGAAATCGATAGCCGCGCGACGATCATCAATCACTTCGCCAGCGCCCTTCGCCTCGCCTTCCAAACGCCGATCGAGGTCGATCGGCTCCCGGCGCTTACCGTCGCGCCGCTCAGGCACATGCTGGTCGTTGACGTGTCACCGCGCACGCGCGAGGCGCTCGCTGCCGAGGCGCCAAAGCGCGGGTACGTTCTCGAGCTGGCGGAAGGCGGTGAGTGGGGTGCGATCGCGCGGGATCGGCTCCCTCACGTGGTCGTGACGGCGCGCGAGCACATCTCGCGGGTCCCGCCGTCGCAGCCAGGGCGATGGCTCCCCACGCTCGCTATCGATGACGCCGGCCAGGAGACGGGCGCGGCCGACGCCGTGTTCGACCGCGCCGATCAACTCCTGCTCGAGACGACGTGGCTCCGTCCGACGATCCTCCTGCTGGACGATGATCCATCGATTCTGGAGATCGCTCGGTATGCGCTCGGGCAGGAGTTGCGCGTGGTGACGATCGAGTCGCCCCTTCAGCTGTTCGAGACGCTCGAGCGTGAACAGCCGCTCGTCCTGCTGTTCGAGGCGCGCCTTCCCTCCTTCGATGCGATCGCCTTCACGAGGATCCTTCGAGGAATGCCCGCCTATCGCGACCTTCCCGTGCTCCTGCTCAGCGGCAACCTCGACAGTGCGACGTTGCTGGCCGCGTACGATGCCGGCATCGACGAGACCCTGACCAAGCCCCTGATTCCGCTGGAGCTCCGGGCCCGGGTCGCCAGTCGTCTCGAGCGCCTGCGCGTGGATCGCCTAACGAAGGGACTGCATGCGATGACCGCGATTGCCCTGGCGGCCCGGGTGGAGGAGAGCGTCGAACGGCATCGGGAGCTGACCGTCGCCGGCCGGCGAGCCACCACCGTATTGATCAGCCCGCGCATTCAGCACGGGGATGCGGCGACGACGGTGGCATGGCTTCGCGAGTCGCGCCGGCTTGTACACGCGATCGGCGCGACGGCGCGCTTCGCGGCCTATCGGGCCGACCTGGCGCTCCTCATGGTCCTCGACGCGCCCGCCGCACTCGCGAGGCGGCTGCTCGAATCGTTGCGCTCCAACAAGCCCGGCGAGGCGCCGGACTGGGACCCGACGGTGGAGGAGACGAGAGGACCGGAAGGATTCCTGACGAACGAGGAACGAGGAACGAGGAATGACGAATGAGGAATGAGGAGTGAGGAATAGGAATGGCGACTTCCTCGTTCCTCATTTCTCGTTCGTCCCGTGAACTCTGGCGGCGAGAATCGCCCTAAGCCGCATGACCACATCCTTCGCGGAGTCGCGCGCCTTCAGGTAGGCATGGGCCGGCGTCAGCGTTATGCCCTCCAGCTCGGCGCCAGTGTATTCGCGTGCCGAGAAGACGATTACGGGAAGGTCGCTGTAGCCACGGAGCGCCCGCACCGCGTGCACGAGCGCGAAACCATCGGTACCGGGGAGCTCCGGCTCGAGAATCACGGCATCGAACGTCCTCTCGCGAACGGCGTGCAGCGCCTCGTCTCGAGTCGTTGCCGGTACCAGCACGGCAAGGTCCGACGCCAGGCGCTGCAGGATGCGCGCTATGTCGCGATCGGGGTCCACGACCAGCACGTGTGCTGCCGCCGCGTTCTCGTCGACCACAGGCGCCACGGCCGTCGAGGAGCACGGAAGCTCGACGATGAATGTCGTCCCCGCGCCCGATGCCGTCTGAAAGCGGATCTGTCCCTCATGACGCTCGACGATCGCGCGCGCGATCGCCAAACCCAGTCCCGTACCGCCGTGCCGTCTCGACGCCGAGTGCTCGGCCTGCTGGAACTTTCCGAAGATCCGCCCCTGAAATTCCGCGGGAATCCCGGGTCCCCGATCGCGGACGCTGACCCGCGCGATTTCGTTCTCCACCTCGATTGCCACCACGACCTCGCCGCCGGCAGGCGAAAACTTGATCGCATTGGAGAGCAGATTCGTGAAGACTTGAATCAGGCGGTCCTGGTCCCCAATGACCTCGGCCGTCTCCACCGCCCGCAGCGCGACGTGCGTGCGATGCTCCATGGCGTACCCGTGAACGCCGGCGATCGTGGCTTCGATGACGGCGCGGAGGTCGCAGCGATCGCGCCGAACGGTGATCGACCCCGACTCGATCTTCTCGATGTCGAGGATGTCGTTGATGAGTCGAATGAGCCGCTCGGTATTCTGATTCGCGATGTGCAACAACTCCTGGCTCTGCGGTGACAGAGGCCCGGCCGCTCCACTCAGGACGAGCCCCAATGCGCCGCGCATCGATGTCAGCGGCGTGCGAAGCTCGTGGCTCACCGTCGATACGAAGTCGCTCTTCAGCTGCTCGTATTCTCGCAGCTGCAGGATGTCGCTCTGAAGAATCTGCTCGCGCTCCTCGATGGCCAGGGCCAGCTCGTCGAAGGTGCTCGCGATCTTCCGCATCTCGCGATTCCCGCCAAGCTCGGCGGGAAGCCGCACGTCGGAGTAGCGCCCCTCAGCGAGTGCGCGCGCGCCCTGCGAGACGGCGAGCAGCGTACGGCGGAGCAGAAGTCCCGAGATACCGAGGAGCAACAGCGCGGTGACGATTGGGCCCACGCGCAGGAGAAAGGATTCACGTGACGCGATTCGCGCCCGCGTCTCGGCGTGCGCGACGTGCTCGCGACCCCGCATTTCGTCGAGAAGTGCGCGGGCTACAGCCCGAGCACTGTCGGACCACGGCCGCTCACGCGCGATGAGCGGCCGTGGATCGCGTCGAGCGGCTCGCGCCGCACCGCTCTCCCGCAACGCTGTCCGCCATCGCGAGGACAGCTCCGCGTATGCGGCGACGTGCATCCGAATGTCTTCATCAATGACCGAGAGCCGATCGAGCGAATCGAGGAGCGCCGCGTGTCGGGCTTCTGCCTCGGCGGCCTCGTGCAGACGGGCCGTGTCGCCGGTGAGCGCATAGCCGCGAAAGGCACCCTGCATCTCATATGCTGACGCCGCGAGACGCTCCGCGATCACTTCAGCGTGCTGCCAATGCTCGACGTAGGACTGCCCCTCGCGATCCGGTCCCGCGACGCGATCGTAGGCCCGCGTCATGAGTATCCACGCCACGACCATGGTGGCGCCGAGGAGCATGAGTTGCACGGTAAGCGGCAGCGTTCGCCACCGCGTCGCGGGAACCGCCAGTGCCCGACGGGCAACGGCTCGAAGATCGACTGCCGGGAAGAGCATCGCTCGGTGCCGCTACCGCGGGCCGATCGCGCCGGCGGACGAATCGGCCGTGGCTGGAATGGGATCGTCGATTACGGCGCTGCGGACGGCGTGCACATAGACGAAAGCGAGCAGCGCGATGACGAGCGCTGCGGCGAGCGCGATCAGCAGCACTTGATTCCCCCGCGACGCCTGCGCCGCCTTTATGGGGGACGCGTCCTCGGTGCTGATGCCCTCGGCCGGAGTGACCACCGTCCGCATCTTCCCGGTGATGCGACGAAGGGGCGTCAGCGGCGTCGAAGGCGTGGCGTTTTGCAGCTCGAAGACGGAGTGCCCGACCACATCGCCTTCGCCCGGCGGCGCGAGGCCCTCACCTTCGAGCTGGGCGATGACTACGGTGATGTTGTCGGGACCGCCGTTTTCGTTCGCGCGATCAATGAGGGTCTGGCCCGCCGTCGTGAGATCGCGCTCCTGTGCGACGACGCGCGCGATCTCCTCCTTGCGAACCTGACCCGACAGTCCATCGGTGCACAGCACGAGCAGGTCCCCGCGCCGTACCGGCTGGTGCGTAAGATCGATCTTCACCACCGGCTCCGGGCCCAGCGCCTGGAGAATGATGTTCCGGCGCTCGCTCTGCTCGGCTTCTTCCGGTGTCAGCTCACCGGCCTCGATGAGGCGCTGCATGAGCGACTGATCCTTCGTGATCTGCTGCGCCACCCCGCCGCGCACGATGTAGGCTCGCGAGTCGCCCACCTGCACCAGATAGAGCGTGTTGCCGAGAAGACCGGCGATCGTGGCCGTGGTCCCGAGCCCCCGATGGTCGGGGTTCTTCATGGCGTACTCGTAGATCCGGGTGTTCGCGAGCTCGCAGGCCTTCTTCAACGCGTGCGCGAAGGTGTCCGGATCCGTCGCCGGAGCGCTCACCCAGGTGCGTCGCATCTCCTGGAGTACGAGGTCCACCGCCATCCCACTCGCGATCTCGCCCGCGGCTGCGCCGCCCAGGCCGTCGGCGACCATGAACAGGGCGCCGCGCGGGCCCAGGGTGTACGTGATCGCTTCAGCCTGATCGCTCACCGTGCCCGCGGTGAGGTCCGCCACGAGAAACGAGTCCTCGTTGTGCTCGCGCGTACGGCCGACGTCGGTGCGGCCGAGGACGTGCACGGTGATATCGCCGCGCGATGGGGTGCTCGCGGAGGGGCTGGGCGTTGTCACGAAGGTGGGGAGCTGGTCGAGCGCGGATGGGCGTACAGGATAGACGTCTCCGGCGGTTGAGTTGTCACGTTGCCGCCCGGCGGTGCGCCACGTCCGATCGGGTTGCCGCGGCAATATAGAAATGCCGGGGAAGTGCGGCAAACCATGATAGTCTCGCCCCTCTTGTGGAGCGCGGTTAGCTTGACCTCATGTTGCGTCATCCCCTCGCGCGGCGCCCCACTGGTGTCGCGCTTGTCGTAGCGCTCGGCGCGTGTCCCTCGGGGCAACCCGTCGCGCCGCCTCCGTCGCCGGAGACACGGGCACCCTCGTTGCCCCCGGTCCCACTCGTCGAGGGGCCTCTCCGCATTCATGTACAATATCCAGCGGCGAATGCCCTCGTCGACGCTCGTGATTCGAGCTTCATCTTTGGCCACGTCGGCAATGGCCGCGCGACGCTGACGATCAACGGAATCAGCGTTCCCGTGCTTCCGAATGGAAGCTACCTCGCGTTTCTCCCGCTCCCGCATCCCGACTCGGCCCGGTTCGATTTGGCGGCCGCGCTCGGTGCCGATACCGTGCGGGTATCGCATCCTATCCGGCTTCCGGTCCCGCGACCCGTGCTCACCCTCGACGGGACGCTCGTCGTCGACTCCGCCAGTCTTACGCCGTCACCCGGATTGACGCTACGCTCGGCTGAGCGTGTGCGGGTGAGCGTGCGTGCGCCCGCAAATGCGCTGGTCTGGGTGGAGCTCGACACGACGATCGCCGGAAGACGGATGCTGGTGAGCGGCGCAGCGGCCCCCGGCCTCCGGGCCAGCGGGCGCGATTCCACGATTGTGCTTCGCGACTCGGTCGTGCGATTTCTCGGAGCGGCAGACTCGTGGGCGGTCGAAGTGCCCGCGGCGATGCTGGCGTCACCAAAACGCGTCGTTGTCACGCGCGGCGCGGATACGGTGCGTCTCGCGCTACCGCCGGTGACGATCATCGACTCGGTCCCGCGCTTCGTCATTCTCGGCGCCGACCCTTCGCCGTTGAGTGACACTGACCGCTTCGTGTTCGCCCGCCCACAGCCCGACGACACGTACAAATGGTTCCTGCTCCCCGGTACGAGGCTCGAGCTCACCGGTGGGAGCGGCAACTTCGCGCGAGTGCGTCTCGACGCCACACTCGAAGCGTGGGTTCTTGCGGCGGACGCGCGCTATCTCGAAGCCGGAGTGACGATTTCCCGGCGCGTCGCGCGAAACGCGCGTGTCGTCCCCGCCGCCGAATGGTCCGACTTCGTCGTGCCCATGAGCGAGCGACCCGCATATCTCGTCACGGAAGGCGAGCGCGACCTGTCGCTGACGCTCTACGGCACCACGAGCAGCAGCGACGTGACGCGCTTCGTGTCGAACGACTCGCTCATCCGCATGGTGACCTGGGATCAGGAAGCAACGGAGCGCGTCCGCTTCAATCTTCAGCTCGCCGAGAAGCCGTTCGGTTATCTGGTCTTCTGGGATGACGTGCGCAACGCCGTGGTGCTACGCGTGCGCCGTGCTCCGCCGATCCGTGACCGCGGCTCGCCTTTGCGCGGCTTGACCATTGCCGTCGATCCCGGCCACCCGCCGATTGGCGCCACTGGGCCAACCGGTCTGTACGAGGGAGATGCGGTGCTCGCGGTCGGCGAACGGATGCGTATGCTGCTCGAGCAGCGTGGCGCCAGCGTGATCATGACCCGCACGACGCCAGAACCGGTCGCGCTCGCGGACCGTCCGGTGATCGCGCGTCGCGCGAATGCTCACGCGCTCGTCTCGATCCATCTGAACGCATTGCCGGATGGGGTCAATCCGTTCGTGGCCAACGGCACCGAGACGTACTTCCTGCATCCGCAGGCCGAGCGGCTCGCCCGTGCCGCACAGGCTCGCATGGTTGCCCGCATGGGACTGCGCAACAATGGAGTCTATTCTCGCACGCTCGCCCTCGCTCGTCCGACGTGGATGCCCTCGATCCTTGCCGAGGGCGCGTACATCATGATTCCGGAGCAGGAGGCCGCGCTGCGAACGCCTCAGTACCAGGAAGCCTACGCGCGCGCGCTCGTGGAAGGGCTCGAGACCTTCTTCCGAGAGCTCGGGCGGTGAAGCGTCTCGCTGGGATGGCATGGACGACGCTCGTTATGTGCGGGCTTGCCGCCCGAGCTTCCGCGCAGCTCGTGCCACATGATCCCTGGCGCACCATCTCCACGCAGCACTTTCGCGTGCACTTCCCGCCGCCCCTCGAAGCCGCGGCCCGGCGCGCGGCGTCGCAAGCCGAGGTGGCGTGGCAGCGCCTGTCGAGCGAGCTGCGGCCGCCTCGCGGCGTCATCGACCTCGTCATCGCCGACAACGTCGACTTCACGAACGGCAACGCGACCCCGTTTCCGACCAATCGCATCGTCATCTACGCCAATCCGCCGACGGCGAGCCGGTCGCTGCGATTCTACGATGACTGGAGCGAGCTCGTCATTACGCACGAGCTGGTGCACATTTTCCACCTGGATCGGTCGGCGGGATGGTGGGGCCTCGCGCGCAAGCTGTTCGGCCGCGCTCCCATCTTCATGCCGAATTTCTTCACCCCGGCGTGGGTGACCGAGGGGCTGGCGACGTATTACGAGTCGCGCCTCACGAGCGCTGGTCGCGTGCGCGGGACGCATCACGAGATGATCGCGCGGGCGAGCGCGCTGGCGAACGACGTGCCACCGCCGCCTGAGTGGAGCGCCGCGACCGCGCGCTATCCCTGGGGAGAAATCCCGTACGCGTTCGGCTCGCTCTTCTTCGACTATCTGGCGCGCACGCGCGGAGCCGAGAAGGTGCCGGAGTTCATCGAGCGAACTTCGCGGTTTCCGATTCCGTTCTTTCTCGGACGCGCTTCCCGAGGAGCGTTCGGCATTTCGTTCGGCGATGCCTTCCGGGAGTGGCGCGACACGCTCGCGCGCGCCGTCGCTGGCGCCTCGGAATTGCCACTCGCGGGCTGGCGCGATCTCACACGTGAAGGACGCCTGGCGCTGACACCGCGGTGGCTCGCCGATACCGCGCTGGTCTTCGCCGCGGTGCCGGGAAAGGAAGTGGCCGGGGTCTACGCGGTCGACCTGGCTGGCCACGTGGAGCGGCTTGCCCGGCGGAACGGCAGTGATGTGAATGTCCCGCTCCCCGATGGCCGGCTCCTCTTCGCGCAACTCGAGTTTACCAGTCCCTGGCATATCCGGAGCGACCTCTGGATCGGTCGGCCGAGGGACGCACAGCGCCTCACGAGTGGGGCGCGCCTCGGCGAGCCGGATGCGAGACACGACGGCGCGATCATCGCGGTGCAGGGCGCGCCCGCAACGAACCGCCTGGTGCGCGTCACGGTGGACGGGGTCGTCACTCCGCTGACTCGCGTGCACCCCGATACGCAGTGGGCCGAGCCGCGATGGTCTCCCCGCGGAGATCGGATCGCCGCGGTGCGGTGGACGCACGGCGGCTTTGGCGATGTCGTCGTGCTCGACACCGCGGGGACTCTCCTGTCGCGCGTCACGAGCGACCGCGCGGTCGATGCCTCACCCTCGTGGAGTCACGACGGGCGCTGGCTCTTTTTCTCGTCGGACCGCACCGGCGTGACACAGCTCTATGCGGTACCAACGGACTCGCTTGGCAGCGACGACGCCATCAATGGCGCACTCGTCAGGCGCCTCAGCGCGGCGGCGACCGGAGTGTTCGAGCCGGAGCCGTCGCCGAACGGCGACCATCTGGCGGCGGTGCATTACCGGAACGATGGATTTCACGTCGGGGTCGCTCCGCTCGATACCGCGGGACTCGATCGACCGACGGTGATCGAGCGGTTCGGGGGCGTGCCGAGTCGACACCCTGAGCCATCGCAGTCGCCTGAGCGTCGTTACTCCCCGTGGCGCATGCTCCTCCCGCGGTACTGGCTTCCCTCGACCGGCGAGAGCTCTCGTGGTGCCACCGGGATCGGCGGATTCAGCAGCGGCTCGGACATCGTGGGGCGCCACGAGTGGGCAGCGGAGGTTCTTTGGTCCCCGCAGGACGACGAGGTCTGGGGCGACATGCAATGGGTATGGCGAGGCCTCGGCCTTCCGATCATTGACGTCGTCGTCGCGCAGTCGTGGGATGCGTTCAGGATCGTCGACACCAACGACAACCCCATTGGTGCGCTCCTGGAACGATCCCGCGAGGTCTCGCTGGGACTCACGCTCGAGCGGCCTCGGGTGCGGACGTTTTCGTCGATCACGGTCGGCGGTGAGTACGAGTGGCTCCGGTATACATCGGACCCTCCGCCTGTCATCGACCGTCTCACCTTTTCCAGAGGACGCACCCCTGCGTTCCGCGGGGCCTACGTGTCCACCGGATGGTCGAATGCGCGGCGCCCGCCGCTCGCCATCTCGCTCGAGGATGGCATCCAGCTTGGCGCGTTCGCCCGGCAGCAATGGGTGACCGGTGAATCGCGCCCCTGGTCGAAAGAGGCGCTCGGCGTGCTCTCGATGTACAAATCGCTCGATCTCCCCGGCTACGCGCACCACGTGCTGGCCGCCCGCGTGGCGGGCGGCTGGTCCGACGGTATCGCGCCCGAGATCTTCTCGGTCGGCGGCGCAAGCGGTGCGGCCGTGGAGGTGCTCCCCGGCGTGCGCACCGGTACGCGGCGCACTTTCGGCGTGCGAGGGTGGTCATCCGACTCACGCGAGGGAACACGGGCATTGGCCACGAGCGTCGAATGGCGGTTTCCGATCTCGTTGACGACACGCGGCACCGGCCCTCTTTTCTTCGACCGTCTGTCCGGGTCGATCTTCGCCGACGCCGGCGCCGGCTGGGATCCGGCGCCCGTCTCATGGATCGCGTCAGCTGGGGCAGAGGTCGCCCTCGACATCGCGTGGCTCTACGACGACGCGTACCGCCTTCGTGTCGGCGCCGCGCGACCGGTCGCGGGTTCCGGGCGGGACGATGGGCGCGTGTATGTGCTGCTCGGAACTTCGTTCTAGGCGTGTTTCACCACGAGCCGTTTAAAAAGGGGTAGCACAGGGACACAGGGACATGTCACGGAGACTCACAGGCTGAAAAGACGACGGCTTCCCAACAACACTGCAGTTGAAGCTCTGTGTCTCTATGCGATGTCTCTGCGTGTCTCCGTGCTACCGCCGTAACGGCTTATGGCCCTATCGGCCGTTTTTAACCTCGATCCCGAACAATGCCACCAACCTTGCACCCGACGGTCTACATCCACCCCGCGGCCGTCGTCATCGGGGACGTCACGCTGGGCGCGCGCGTCTCGGTTTGGCCTACGGCCGTCATCCGCGGCGACACGGATCGCATCGTCATCGGGGCCGACACGAACGTGCAGGATGGAACGATCATCCATGTCGACCATGGCGTTCCGACGACGATCGGAGCGCGGGTGGGCATCGGGCATCGGGCGATCGTCCATGGCGCGACGATCGAGGATGACGTCCTCATCGCGATGGGGGCGGTGCTTCTCAATCGCGTGCACGTAGGCACCGGCTCGATCGTCGGCGCCGGGGCGGTGTGCACGGAGGGCATGCGGATCCCGCCGAATTCGCTCGTCGTGGGCGTGCCGGCCCGCATCCTTCGCCAGACGACAGACGCCGAGCGCGAGCGAATCCACAAGACGGTCCAGAGCTACCTCGAGCTCCAGGAGGAATACCGGACCGCCGGGACGTAATGAAAACGTCAACGTTTACCTCGCGTAAACCTCTCATCGGATTGGGGTGTCGCAGTTGAAGTGATCGGCATCACCTCCTTCGATGTGAGGCTCGCATGACTCGTCGTGCTGGCGGCAGCGCCCCGCGGGCAGGGTGCTGCATCGTCGCCACCATCAGCGCGCTCCTCCTGGCGCCCCCGTCTCTCTCGCAAGTGACTCCGCGGTACACGCTCACTCCCGAGCAATGGCGAGAAGACCTCCGGATGATGATGGCGGAGCTGCCACAACGACATCGAAACCTCTACCACACAACCAGCGCGGAGACGTTTGACAGCGCGGCGAAAGCGCTGCACGCGCGTATTCCGAACCTTGCCAGGCACGAGATCATCCTCGAGATGGCGCGCATCGTCGCGCTCGCCGGAGACGGTCACACCAACATCTCTCCAACACGAGACGCGGCGATCGGCTTCCGCACGCTGCCTGTGGCGCTGTACCTCTTTCGCGATGGACTCTACATCCGCGCCGCCCATCGCATTCACAGCGATCTCGCTGGCGCGCGCGTGGTCCGCATTGGCGACGCGAGTGTGGATGACGCGTACAGTCGTGTGCGCACGTACGTCGGACACGACAACGAGATGGGCGTCAGGTTCTTCGCTCCCCACCTTCTCGCCATTCCCGAGGTGCTGCATGCCGCCCGTCTAGCGCCGAGTCCGGATAGCGTGCTGTTCGAGCTCGAGGTCGGTGGTGCGACGCGCTCGGTGTGGCTGCGCCCGGTGGGTCCGGTCGACCTCATGCCCGCCGATGCTGACGTGAGCTGGCGCAGGAAGACGGGTTGGGTCGATGCGCGCGATCGCGCGCCGACGCCCGACCCAATGTGGATCAGCCGCGATCCCGAGAAGGTTCTGTGGTGGTACACGGCCCTGCCGAACACGAAGACCGTGTACGCGCAGATCAATCAGGTGCGGAACGGGCCGACGGAAACCTTCGCCGAATTCACCGAGCGACTCCTGGGGACGATCGACAGCGTGCAGGCCGACCGGCTCATCCTGGACCTCCGCCTCAACCGGGGTGGAAACGGCATGCTGCTGCGCCCGCTCGTGAACGGAATTCTCAAGCGGCCTAACGTCAACGACCGCGGCAGGCTTCTCGTGCTCACGGGACGCGGAACCTGGTCGGCGGCGCAGTTCCTCATCGACGATCTCCAGAAGTACGCCGACGTCACCTTCGTCGGGGAGCCTTCCGCCTCGAAGGGCAATCACTACGGCGATTCCCGACGCATCACGCTTCCGAACAGCGGCATTACCGTTCGCGTGGCCACCATTTACTGGCAGACCTGGCTTCCGAGCGATCAGCGCGACTGGGTCGCGCCCGACGTCGCGGCCGGACTCTCGTTTGGCGACTATGCACGCAACGAGGACCCGGTGCTGACGATGGCGCTGGCGTTCCTGCCCCGCCCGCGGCTGTCCGAGGAGATTCGTCAGGCAATCACGGCGGGCGACACGGCCGTGGCGCGCGAGCGGCTGGCCGCGTTCCGCGAGGACACGACCCACGCCTACGCCGACGCGCGCCTTTCCCTCGACTCGGCGGCACTCCACTTCCTCGAGCGGCGCGACTACGACCGAGCGATCGCGATCCTCGAGCTGGCGGTGATGGAGTATCCGGATGTGCCGCGGGCATACGCCAACCTGAGTGCCGCGTACCTGGCGCGCACGCGCGCGCAGGTGCCGTCGACCGTCGCGGAGAGAGCAGAGCCGGAGCCCTAACGCCCGGGGCGCTGGAGGCGCTGAGGGCGCTAAAGGCGCTAAAGGCGCTAGGGGCATGGGGGATCTGAGCATCTCCCCCTGCGCCCTTAGCGCTCTCAGCGCTCTCAGCGCTCTCAGCGCTCTCAGCGCTCTCAGCGCCTCCAGCGCCTCCAGCGCCTCCAGCGCCTCCAGCGCCTTCAGCGCCCCCGTCTTTTCGCCATCTCCACCGCAGTTTCCAGCGCCTGCTCGTAAGGGACGGAGACGTCGGGCTGAATACCGGTCGCTTCCCACCCCTCGTTCGTGCGGGGATCGTAGGTGCGGCCGCGCGGGAGAAACATCGAGAAGCCGCCGGGAAGGCTCACGATGTCGCCGAAGTGTCCACCGCCCGCCGTAGGCTCGCCGATGATCGTTATGCGGCCGTGCGCCTTCAGGCCGAACACGAACGACTCCGCGGCGGAAATCGTGTGACGACTCGTGAGGACGAAGACCGGCACCGCGGCCATCCGGGGGCCACGCACCTGCGGCAGCGTCCATCGCTCCGATGGCTCGGACATCCCACGCATGAACGACGACACGAGGTGGGTCGGGCGATCGAAGAAGTATGTCGAAAGCAGCCGCACCATCTGCGGCCCCCCGCCTCGATTGTTCCCCAGATCGATGATCAGGGCGCGCACGCCGGCAAAGCTGGCCATTACGGAATCGGCGAATCGCAACGCGTCGGGATCGTCGGAGAATCCTCGCAGGTCGACGTACCCGATGTTGCCGGGAAGTCGCTCAACGCGCGCGAATCCAAACCCTCTCGCGTCGGCCGACATCGAGCCTCCGCTCGCCGGCGACGGGCGGCGACGCACCCGAACGGGGCCGGACGAAGGAGGTCCCGGAGGCGCGTCGAAGCCGATACTCAGATGACGATCGTGGTCGATGCGCCGCAGGACGTTGGTCACTTCGTTCGCCAATGACGCGCCACTCAACGTGTCGAAATGCCCCGTGAGGGACAGCGAGCGCAGACTGTCGGCGAACGCGCGCCCCTTGGCTTCGTAGATGTAGCCACCGATGAGCGAGTCGGCGATCGCCTCCACGATGACACGCGGCGAGGGAGACGAGGATTGCGCGTGTGCGGTCGCTGCAGCGATGCACACCGCAAAGGCCGTGGCCAGCGCCCCGCGACGGCCCCGCGATCGCGGCCGATCCACCGGACCGAGCCGCTCGAGGACCTCCGCCGTCAGCGGCCGCCTCGTCATCTCATCCTCGAGCGTGTCGAGCAGCGCGACGATATCGACCCCCGCTGCCGCAAAGCGTTCGTCCTGGACGTCGGCGAGTGCCTTCCACAGGGCTCTGAGCTCGCCGTCGAGCGCGCGGGCGCGGGCCGTCAGCGCGATCATCCGACGCCGGCCATCGTGGCGGTCGCGTGCCTCGCTCACCAGCCCTTCCTCGCGCATGGCATCGGTGATGCCGATGATCGCCGGGTGCGTGAGACGCAGCCGGTCCGCGAGGTCGGTGATGCCAAGCGGTCCCTCGGAGAAAAGGAGCTGGTAGGTGGAGGTCCAGCGGGCGCGGAAGGGAAGCCCGCGAGCCTCGTAGAGCTCGTCGGCAGTGCGAAGAAACGTCTCGGTCAGGCGCCGAAAGCGGTGGTCGAGGGCGAGCGCGCCGAGCTCCCGAATGAAGTCCATGCCGTCACACTCCGTAACTAGTTACGTAAGTAGTAACGTAATTTCGGGACGTGCGCAAGTCTCCCATTTCCTGCCGGCCCGAGGTCGATTCATCTCTGGTCGCGGATCCTGGCCCGTGCCGTGCACGTGTTTCCGGGCAAGGCGGCCCCCTTCGTGAAGTGATGGCAACCTCGGCAGCTCGGCCGGAGGGCGCACCGTGGCGCCCGGCATCCTGCGTGGGATCAGGGAGCGCAAGCCCTTGGGAGCAAGCAGGATCGCGATGCCGGCGAAGTCCGGGATGGCCGACGCCGGCCATCTCGGACCGATATCACAACTCGTGGCGGTTACATCGTCGCCCGCGGGCGTGGAAAAGCCCCAAGCGGGAACCGATTCGTGATGTTGATAGTTTAACCCATTACCTGTGCGTCGTTTACAAAACGCTTGCGCGGAAACACGAACCCGGGTATCGTCCGCGCCCACGCAGTTCCCGCGCGGGATCGGTGGTTCCAAGATCCCCACGTCCGCGTAGCTTGTAGGACACTCACCTGGGAGCGCAGTCAATGTCCCTGTCGTCGAAGCCGCCCATCCCCGCCGGTGCGCTCAGCCAGAACGCGCGCACCGTCCTTCAAAAGCGCTACCTCGTCAAGGACGAGCGCGGGAAGCCAACCGAGTCGCCGGAGGATCTGTTCTGGCGCGTCGCGACGGTGGTGGCGGAGGCGGACAGACGGTATGGGGCGAGCGACGGTGCCGTCGAGACGGTCGCCGAGGAGTTCTATCGGCTCATGACCGAGCGGCGGTTCGAGCCAAACTCTCCCACCTTGATGAACGCGGGGCGCCCGCTCGGCCAGCTGTCGGCGTGCTTCGTCCTGCCGGTCAATGATGCGCTGTCCAATGGACACGACGGCATCTACGACACGCTCAAGGCGATGGCACTGATCCACCAGTCGGGCGGGGGCACCGGATTCTCCTTCTCGCGGCTCCGTCCCAAGGGGAGCATGGTGCGATCGACGACGGGGGTCGCCAGCGGGCCCGTCTCGTTCATGAAGCTCTACGATGCGTCCACCGAGGCGGTGAAGCAGGGCGGAACGCGCCGGGGCGCCAACATGGGCATCCTGCGCGTCGACCATCCCGACATCCTCGAGTTCATTACGTGCAAGGAAGACCTCACCCAGATCACGAACTTCAACATCTCGGTCGCCATCACCGACACGTTCATGCGTGCGGTGAAGGACCGCACCGACTACGCGTTGATCGACCCGCACAACGGCAAGGAAGTCGGTCGGCTCGACGCGAACACGGTGTGGGACAAGATGATCGAGGGCGCATGGCGCACCGGGGAGCCGGGGGTCTTCTTCATCGATGAAGCCAATCGCCACAACCCGGTTCCGACGTTAGGCGCGTACGAGGCCACCAATCCGTGCGGCGAGCAGCCACTCCTCGCCTACGATGTCTGCAACCTCGGCTCGATCAACGTCGGCTACTATGTGCGCGATGGGCAGATGGACTGGGACGCGTTCAAGCGTGACATCCACCTCAGCACGCACTTCCTCGACAACATCATCGACGTCAACAAATACCCGTTGGTCGAGATCGACACGCTCGCCAAGCGCATTCGACGTATCGGGCTTGGCGTGATGGGATTCGCCGACGCCCTCGTGCGCCTCGGCATCCCCTACGACAGCGAGGAAGGCGTCGAGTTCGGCCGGACCGTGATGGAGTTCGTCGATGTCGAGGCGAAGCGCGAGAGCGAGCGGCTGGCGGTGGAGCGCGGCCCGTTCTCCGAGTGGGCCCGATCGATCTGGGGTCCCGAACAGACTGCGGCGAAGGATGCGCGGGGCCAGCGCATTCGCCCGATGAAGATGCTCCGCAACTGCAACGTGACGACGGTGGCGCCGACGGGAACGATCTCGATCATCGCCGGCTGCTCCTCGGGCCTCGAGCCCCTCTTCGCCGTGGCCTTCATGCGGAACCAGGCCGGCGTCCTCATGCCCGACGTCAACGAGGATTTCGTGGCGATCGCCAAGCGAGAGGGCTGGTACTCGGATGAGCTGATGGAGCGCATCGCCAAGCAGGGCACGATCAGGTTTCCGGAAGTCCCCGCGAAGTGGCAGCGGGTGTTCGTGACCGCCAACGAGATCGCGCCCGAGTGGCACATCCGAATGCAGGCGGCCTTCCAGCGCCACTGTGACTCCGCCATCTCCAAGACGACCAATTTTGCCCACACCGCGAGCGTCGAGGACGTTCGCACCATTTACGAGCTCGCCTTCGAGCTGCGCTGCAAGGGTGTCACCGTGTATCGCGACGGGTCGCGCGACAACCAGGTGCTGTCCACGGGCGCGACCGAGCAGGCGAAGCAAACGCGCGATCAGGCAAGCTCGGACAAGCGTCGCATCGGCGAGCTCGAGGGGACGACGGCGGAGCTCCACCACGAGATCGAGCGGCTGCGCAAGCAGCTCTTCGAGGCCGAGGCGGAGAACCTGCAGCGTCGTGCGAAGCGGGCGCGTCCCGACAAGCTGCGCGGCACGACCATCCGAAAGGAAACGCCGCTCGGCACCATGTTCGTGAACATCACCGAGGACGACCGCGGGCAGCCATTCGAGGTGTTCATCACGTTAGGCAAGGCCGGCGGCGCGGCGATGGCGGATGCCGAGGCGATGGGACGCCTCATCTCGCTCGCGCTGCGGTCGGGGATTCCACTGCCGTCGATTCATCGGCAACTGCGCGGGATCTCGTCCGATCGCGCCGTGGGGCTCGGCCCAAACAAGGTGCTCTCGGTGCCGGACGCGATTGGCATAGCGCTCGAGGATTGGTGGCGCGACAAGCATCAGGGTGTCCAGGCCGAGCTGCTACCGCCCGACGCGCGTCAGGCGGGCATCCCCGCACTCGAGCAGGTCACGGTGGATCCGGGGGCGAGAGGGCCCGAGAGCTCAGGGGGATCTGGCGCTCCGGAGCCGGAACAGCTCGGCTTCGACATGAGCGGATACACGCAGTCATTCATGGGCACGTGCCCGGACTGCGGATCGCAGCTCGAGTTCGCCGAAGGGTGCGTGAAGTGCCACGTCTGCGGTTTCTCGGAGTGCGGCTGAGCGCTTAGCGTCTTGGCAGGACCGGACGCTTCCGCTCCGCGGAGGGCTCGGCGATCGACAGCCGCGCCTCCTCCGCGAGCCGTGCGATCAGTGCGCGCAGCTCCGTCTGCCGAGATTTCACGATTCCCTTGTACACCGCGCGCGTTCCAAAACCCGCGGTCGCGGCCGCCGCCACGGCTGCGGCGAAGCCTACTTCGACCGCACCCGTCGTAGCTGCGGCCATGAAGGCCAACGGCGCGCCACCCCCGACGCCGACGCCCGCGAGACCGTTGGTGAAGACGCTACCCCGGAGTGCCTGGAGGGTCTCCGCGATGCGAATCGTCGTGCGTCCGTTGCGCACCTGCACCGCGACGTGCACGCGTCGCTTTGGATCGGTCGCGCTCCATGTGAACGAGCGCCCTATCACTCCGACAGTTCCGACGTCGGACAGGGTGCTACGGATTGGCGCGACCAGCTGCTCGAAATCCCGCTCCGAGACCTCGCCGTCGACGACGACCTCGTACTCGATCACCGACGGCGCACCGACCCAGCGCGAGAAGGGCTTGACGCGCATGTCGCGAATCTCCATTGCCACCGCGGGCGCCGACGCTGGCGCTCCCGTCGCCGGAGGTGCCGCGCCCTTCTCGCCAAGGCCGCGCTCCACCAATGCGCGATCCACGTACTCGGTGCCTATTCCCGCCTCGCGCGCCGAGTCGCGGACGACATCGAGTCGATAGGCGGATGATGGCGAGACGGGCGTACGCTCGGCCCCTCGCGAAGGCGGCGGGATCGGCGTGACTGCGCCTGTTGCCTGCGCCTGAAGATTTGCCGCACGATCCCACACGGCACGCGCCTCGCGATCCGAGAGGAGAGCACTCTCTTTCGCCACGGCTGCCGACTCCTCACGCCGAGCAGCCGCAGTGTTCGGGGGTGAAAGCGCGCTCAGCGCATCGCCCAGTTCCCCCGCGGACTGGAAGCGTTGCGCCGGCTCCTTGGCGAGACATCGATCGACGATCTCGGCGAGCGCGAGCGGAATCGATGGCTCGATGTCGCGGACTTTTGGCGGCGTCTTCGTCACGTGTGCGACCAGCACCGCTGATGCCGATTCGCTCTGAAAGGGAAATCGTGTCGTCAAGGCATGGAAGGCGACGACGCCTAGCGAGTACACATCGCTTCGCGCGTCGACGGTTTCGCCGACGACTTGTTCCGGACTCATGTACTGCACCGTTCCGAGCAGCAGACCCGTCGCGGTCAGCGGGGCGGCCTCGGCGACGCGCGCGATGCCGAAGTCGGTCACCATGGCCCGGCCGGTCCGCTGGTCGAAGAGGATATTCTCCGCCTTGACGTCGCGATGGACGATGCCGAGACGATGTGCCTCGTCCAGAGCGGCAGCCACGTCTCGCAGAAGGGCGACGACTTCCGCGGCCGGGAGCGCGCCGCGGTCGGTCACGCGTTGTGCGAGCGACTCCCCGTCGACGTACCCCATGACGAAGAACACGCGGCCCTCGATCTCATCGGCGCGATGGATGGGGACGATATTCGGATGGGAGAGGCGCGCGGCGGTCCGCGCTTCGCGCAGGAAGCGCTCGCGTACGCGCTCGTCGTCAGCGAGGTGCAGCGGGAGCGCTTTGATCGCGACGAGGCGGTCAAGCCTCAGGTCGCGGGCGAGGAAGACCACTCCCATACCACCACGCCCGAGCTCGCGCTCGAGCGTGTACTGTTTGCTGAGCACGGTTTCGAGATCGAGCAGCTCGCGCGATCGTGTGGCCATGACCCCTCGTGCAGAAGGATGCAGGAATGTACGCGGCCCAGGATGGGGATGTTACTCGATTCCGAGGCTCCGGCTTGGTTCGCGCTCTGCCCCTGTCCGCGGCTACTGTCTCACCTGGGGAGTCTGGTTGACGTGGTCCAAAGCCCCGGGGTCCGCAGTGTAGAGGCCGACGCCCGGTAGGCCATGCGCTGTGGAGCTACCCAGTGTGCAAAGGCCTAGGCGTCGCCCGTCTCCATTGGGTCGGCGAGAGTCCTACTTTCACGCGGAGCCGCCTATGAACACTCGCATTGTTCTCGTTGTCAGCGCGCTCACTCTCATCGTGCCATGTACAGCGGCGCAGGTTGCTGGGGGCGGGTCGAGCTCCCTCGAGGCGTTCCGTTCCGATGCCGAGCTGCTGAGCTACCTTCGCGGTCTCGCCGAGGCACGCGATCGGTGGCTCGAGGCGCAGCGTCGAGCGGCCCAAGCGCGGCGAAACTGCGGGTCGATTCGCATCACGCGGCGCGGCCGCCGCATTCCAGCGACTGACCATGTCGCTGCCGTCGTTCGCGGCCGCGTCGTGAGTGGTGACGGCTCACCGGTCGCGGGAGCGACGGTGGCGATCGATTCGCTCGAGGTCAACGCCACGACGACCGACGAGGGGGTGTTCACCCTTCGCCCCGCGCCCCGTCGCCTAACGAAGCGGCGCGACTGGTCCATCACCGTGAGACGGCTCGGCTATGTCGCGCAATCGGGAACGATTCGCGTAGGGCCGCGCGATTCGGTCGCTGTCGCGGTCAACCTCTGCGACGCCGGCCTGGCGCTGCAGGAGGTTCAGGTCAGCGCCGCTGACGCGTATGAAACCCGCCGAAGCGAATCCATCACCAATACACAGCACGCGGACGTCGACGAAGGAGGCATCGTCAAGGCCCACGGCGATCATCTCGTCATTCTGCGTCGTGGACGGCTCTTCACCGTGCGCCTCGGTGACGAGCTGCGCCCAGTGTCGACGATAAATGCCTTCGGACCGGGCATCGACCCACGCGGCACGTGGTATGACGAGATGCTCATTTCCGGCGACAAGATCATCGTCATCGGGTACAGCTACGAAAGTGATGGCACCGAAATCGGCATCTTTGGGATCAACGGGGCGGGGGAGCTGCGGCATCTATCGACGTATCACCTCCGTTCGAACGATTACTATTCCTCGCGCAATTATGCGTCGCGTCTATTGGGGACCAAGCTGGTCTTCTACACGCCACACTATCTCTGGTACGGCTCGAAGGATCCCCTCGAGATGCTTCCAGCCATCCGAAAGTGGCGTGCGCGCGGGCGACAGGGTGCGTTCCGGCGGATCGTCGCAGCGACGCGCGTCTATCGACCGGTGGTCGAGCCGCCGCCGTACGACGCCGCCCTCCATACCGTGACAACGTGCGATCTTGCCACGCCTGAGCTCGAATGCGAGGCCACCGCGGTCATCGGTGGTTCCGGTCGCGTGTTCTACGTCTCGGCGTCGGCTGTGTACACGTGGCTCAGCGAATGGCGATCTCGCGAAAGTACCGACTCCGCGGCGGCAGTGGTCTATCGCATGGCGCTCAACGGATCGAGTCCGACAGCGCTCCGCGTCACCGGGAGCCCGATCGATCAGTTTTCGTTTCTCGAGAGCGACGATGGCTATCTCAACGTGCTGGTGCGAGAAGGCGCTCATGGGGACGCGATGTGGGAACCGGAATGGACGGCCGGCCCTGTTGCGCTCTTGCGCGTCTCGCTCGAGAGCTTTGGGAGTGGCCGTCGAAGAGCATCACCCTCCAGCTATCGCCGATTGCCTGTCCCCACTGGTTCCGTCTTCGTTAACCGGTTCGTAGGAGATCACCTGTTGTACGGCACCGGCAATGGCTGGAGTCGCCCTGCCACTGAGCGATCCGTCCTCTACGTCGTTCCGTGGAAGGGTAAAGGCGTCTCGGCCATCACGCTCGCGCATGGCACCGATCGAATTGAAGCGATGGGAGGCCACGCCGTTGTGATCGGTACCGATGGACGCGACCTCCACTTCACCGGCGTGCGGCTCGGCGGACGACCGCAAATAGACCTCCGCTACTCCATGGCGAATGCAGCGCAGGGCGAGCTGCGCAGTCACGGCTTCTTTTATAAACCAGATACTCCGGACTCCGGCGTTTTGGGCTTGCCCATTCGTGGCGGAGGCGAAGCTGGGTACGAGCATTTATGGAAGTCATCGGCGTCGGTGCTCTTTCTCAAGAAGGACCATCGCGGGCTCGCCGAGCTCGGGACGCTGATTGCTGCTGATACGGCGGAGGTCGACGATGGCTGTGTCGCTTCATGCGTCGACTGGTACGGAAACGCGCGTCCGATCTTCATCCGCGAACGGGTATTCGCACTACTCGGTTACGAGCTCGTGGAAGGGCGAGTCGACACCGATCGCATTCGCGAGACGCGACGGGTCAGCTTCGCGCCGTCCGGTGTCAGAGCGGTGGGGCATTGAGGACAAGGGCCGCGTCGAGTCGGCGCGGCCCGTGTTGCTCTTTCGCGGGCGGGTCAGCGCACCGGCAGCCAGTAGCTGATCTTCACCGCGAAGAAGCTGTCACCGCTCGTACTGAGGGCGTCCCACAGGTCGCCGGGGCGAGCCCGTGCGAAGGGGCGGTCGGCTTCCTGATCCTGCTGCCAGACGAGGAAGAGCGCGCTCCCGGGCCGCCATTCCCACCGAAGCACGACGTTGCTGCGCAGCGATCGAACGTTGAAATCCTCGTTGTCGATCTCGAAGCTGTGCCCGCCCGCGGTCACGGTGTGCGATCCCTCTGGATTCCTCACGATGGTCGTGCCCGACGTCCCGTACTCGAGCAGCTCGCGCGATCGCGGCGCGACCAGCTCACCAAAACCATGGAATCGGCCGCTCGACGCAAACGGCTCGACGTACGTCTCGAGCGTCAGGTTCGGCGTGAAGGTGTAGTTGACACGGACGCGCATGGCGACCTCGCTGCGATCGACGTGCGCGAATACGTAGCGTTGACCGAACGTGTCTGGCCGACCGTCACCCTCGGTCGTCACGTACTGACGCGGGTTCTCGCCCAGCTCCCAGCTGGGGCTCACGCGGAGCTCCCACTGCGTTCCAGGGTGAAAGCTGAACTCTCCCTGGATCTCGCTCGACCAGCCGCCGAATTCCTGGCGCTCGCCGTCGAGCTCTACGCCCCACTCCGTGCGCGCGCCCTCCCGACCCTCGATCTCGAGCGCTGCGCCCCAGCTCCGTCCCGTACCCATCAGCGGCCCGCCCCGCGTGAGGTCATCGGATTGGCCGCGTGGGTTGAACCAGTAGTCACTGCTGAGCCGCAGGTAGTTGGCGAGCGTGGTGTTGAATTCCAGAAACGCCTCGGCGAGCCGTCGCACGCCGTCGAAGTTCCACTCGGTCGTCGACCCCACGGCGAACGAGTACGACCGATACCAGCCTCGTGGCTTCGTCTCCCGGTAGACGAGGTCCCACGCCAATCCGCGGTCGTCGACGCTGCCGAACGCGCCGATGTCATTCGGCTCGAACCCCGGAGACTCCTGCCAGAAGTCGATGTCCCAGAGCCAGTGCGCTCCAGCCAGCTTGCTGTGGTTGATGCCGAGGATGGTGCCGCCAAGCGTTAGGCGATGTGGATCGAGCCGGCCGTCCGACCTGTCCGGGCGCTGCCAGTACCGGCGCGAGGAGCGCTGCAGCCCCAGGATAGCGCCGGAATCGCCGCGGACGTGCGTGAAGCCGGCGTGTGCACTCGCGTCGTACTTCCCGCCCGCCCATCGGATTCGCCCTTCCACGATTCCGGAGAAGGCGTCCCGACTCACGACATCGGCGAGCGCCGATCCCCGGTCGACGTCCCGATGCACCGCCGTGAGAACGCCACCAATCGTCGAGCCGCTGGCGCCAAACTGCTGCCGGGCTCCGACGACGGCGTATCCCGTGAGCGGCGCCACAACGGCGTGGCCAAACGTCCGCGTGGTCGCATCGAAGGTGCGGATCCGTTCCCGTTGTGTCACGGCGGTAAGCGCCGAGAGGGCGAGCCTCGACTGCGTACGCCCGGTGAGCTTGGCCGCGGCCAGTATCGACGTATTCGCCAGCTCCTCGGCGTAGTCTGCGTCAGGGTCGCCGGGCGGCGGCGCGCCGATGCGCCGTGAGTAGAAGAGCCCACGCCCTTCGAGCAGCTCGGCACCTTCGGCAAAGAACGGCCGGCGTTCATCGAAGAATGTCTCGAAGGCGGTGAGGTTGACCTCGGCGGGGTCAGCTTCGACCTGCCCGAAATCCGGGTTGAGCGTCACGTCGAGCGTGAAGCTCGGCCCGAGCCCGAGCTTCACATCCGCTCCGACACGCGCATCCGTTTCATGAGCCCTCGCAAAAGGATCGGCGTGGTCGACCTGGCTCTCCCGTCGCGAATCCACGGCGAGATACGGCAGGATCTCGATGCGCCGCGACGGCCGAACGTCGCGAATACCGGTGAGCGTGCCCATCCGGGATGCCCATCCGGGCTCGTCTCGACGGATGAGCGACCAGTAACTGCGCTCGTTCTTCGCCGGCACGCTGCGGACGACGTTCACTCCCCACACCTGGACGTCGGCCGCAGTGAACCGCAGCTGAGAGAACGGAATACGCATCTCCGCCGTCCATCCGAGTGAATCGATCCGGGCCTGCGCCTGCCACACCGGATCGAACCCCTCATCGCGGCTGTCCTCGTCGTCCGAGGGGTGGTAGTAATCGATTCGGACCGAGGCCGGCGTCACCGCAAAGGTATATGCGGTGCGCTGATCGTGATGGGTGTCGAGCGACACTATTAGCTGCTCGGAGCTGCCTTCGCGGTCGTGGCGCGTGACGAGGGCGCGGATGGCACCGGAGCTGGTGCTGAACATTCGCGCACCGATCCAGAGCGCATCATCATCATAGGCGAAGCGCACTTCGGTGCGCTCGGTCGCTGGCGCGCCTTCGTGCGGATCGCGCTGCAAAAGACCGGTCAGCGGCCGCGGCGCCGACCAGAGGTCTTCGGTTAGGCGCCCATCGAGTCGCGGGGGTGTGCCGAGAATGCGCGCGGCTTCGACGCTTTGCCCCGCGGCTGGGGCGGTCAGCACGGCCGCAGTGAGTACAACCAGCAGGGGCGAGCGCGACCTGGCTACGCTTGACACCTGGTCGGGGCCGGCCCGTAATGGAGAGAAGCCAACCTCCCTCTCGAGGTCCTCATGAATGGCGAAGAGATCGCCGCGGTCAGCATTGCCGCGATCATCGTGTGGGGCATCACCCTCTCCATGTGGGCTCAGGCGTGGGCCTCGCGCCGCAAGGATTCTGTGAAGCCGGCGCGCCTCGAGGCGCTCGAGAGTCGGCTGGAGCGCGTAGAGCAGGCGATCGACAGCGTCGCGGTGGAAGTCGAGCGCATTGGAGAGGCGCACCGGTTCACGGCCAAGCTGCTCACCGAACGGTTGGAGCCGCTCCCGGCCGGCGCCAAAGCCGACCGGGAGCCTAACGCGTAGCCGGCCTGACGTCAGCTCCAGGGCGGGGCGATGCCGTTGCTCCGTGCGTACGCGATGAGCTGCCCCAGGTGTTCGTGGAGGTGCGTCGTCGCCATGATCCACGCTTTCTGCGACGTCAGATTCATCCCGAACATCGAGACCGGCGCGCCGAGCTTGTCGGGCCCCGTGGCGGAGAGCGACTTCTTCAGAAACGCGAACGACTTCTCCATCTCGGCGATGGCCGCGGCTTTGTTCGCGCTGCGCTTCTCGAACGCCACCGCGGTCTTGTAATCGTCGCCCTTGATGCCGGTGGCCGGGTCGGCCGGAAATCCAATCGCGGCTGGAATGAGATAATTGTCGGCGGCGACGTGCATCACGACCTCACCGACGGAGCGAACGCCCGCGCCGGGGCGCCAACCGTACTTCTCTTCTGGAATGGCGCGCGCCAGATCGAGCATCTTCTTCTCGACCTGCTCGATGTCCTCGCGGAGGTCCGCGGTGACGGTGGACGCATGGTGCTGCGCTCGCGCGGGAAGGGCGAGTGCGGTCAGCATTGCCAAAGCGGGAAGCGTCGTGCGGAGCGCGGAACGCATGTATGGCCTCCGAAAAGGTTCGTTGTTCGGTAAGGAGCCATCATCATACGTCGGTGCACGGTCCTGCGTGAAGAGGGCAGGGAGCTTCCTGCCTTTCCGCTGCGGGAGGCGACCTCTACATTCGTGCACCTTCATGCCGCGCCGTGACCGTCGATCTCGGCCCTTACGGGCAGTCCAGGCTAGCCGCGTAGTGCCGTACTCTTTCTCCGTGCTCGCGCTCGCCCTCATGGCGTGTGCGACCGCGAGGTCCCCATCGGATCCAGTCGAGGGCGCTGTCGAGAGCCCAAGGATCGTCGCGTATCTGGCGTCATGGGGCGTGCGCTCGAAGGGGACGCGCATCGCCGATCTGCCGGGGGAGCGTCTCACGCACGTGATCTATGCCTTCGGCGTGATTGGACCGGACGGCGCCATGGCACTCGCCGACCCCTGTCTCGATGCCGGACAGTGCACCGCAGCGACGACTGCCGCGTTAGGCGGCAATTTCGCGCAACTGCGGCTGCTCAAGCAACGGCATCCGCATCTCAAGGTATTGGCCGCGATTGGAGGATGGACCCGGTCCGGGAATTTCTCCGACGCGGCGCTGACTCCGGAGTCGCGTCGACGGTTCGCCGAGTCCGGCATTGCGCTGTTCATGCGACGATGGCCAGGCGTGTTCGACGGCTTCGACATCGATTGGGAATATCCCGTCTTTGGCGGAATGAAGGAGAACGTGACGCGGCCGGAGGATCGTCAGAACTTCACGTTGATGTTGGCGGAGCTGCGTCGTCAGCTCGATGTCGAGGGCGCGCGCGAGGGGCGCCGCTATCTTCTGACCGCCGCTACCGCTGCCGGGGCGCGCCTCGTCGGGAGCCTCGAGCTCGACCGCATCGCACCGCTGCTGGACTGGTTCAACGTGATGACGTACGACTACCACTCGGGCTCCGCCATCGCGCACTTCAATGCCCCTCTCCACGCGGCGAGCAACGATCCGACCCCCTACTACAACGTCGACTCCACCGTCGCCGTGTACCGGCGCGGCGGCGTCCCGCCGGGCAAAATCGTCATCGGGGCTCCGTTCTACGGCCGCGCATATGCCGGCGTGCATGGGGCGAACGGCGGACTGTTCCAGGCCGCGACAGCGCCGCCGCGCGAGTGGGCAACGGGATTGGATTATCGCCAGATCGCGGCGAGAAATCTTCCCGCCCAAGGCTTCACGCGATTCTGGCACGCCGAGGCACTCGTACCCTGGCTGCATAACGACTCACTCGGCGTCTTCATCACCTACGATGACGCCGAATCGATCGGGCACAAGGCCGACTACGTGCGGAGGCACCAGCTGGGTGGCCTCATGATCTGGGAGATCGGCGGCGACGATGGGACGCTGCTCGCCGTCATCGGCGACCGCCTTCTACGGGAACGAGGAACAAGGAACAAGGAATGAGGAACAAGGAATGAGGAAACGTCGTTGCGGTCGCGAGCCGTTCCTCACTCCTCACTCCTCACTCGTTCGTGCGCTTGCCGCTATCGTCTCGCCGTCTCGCGCCGACCGGCGAGAAGCAGCGTACGGGCCTTCTCGATGATCGGCTGCGCCGCGCCGCCGTAGTTGGCCATCACGGCGACGGTATATCCGTCCACGAGATAGATATCGAGCTGCGAGTTGATGCCCGGAAATCCACCGCTGTGGCCCACGATCCGGCCGTTCTCACTGACACCGAATCCGAACCCGTAGTCGGGCGAGCTCAGCTCGGGCTTGGGAGTCGTCAACAGGCGCACTCCCTCGCGGCTGACGAGCCTGCCCTCCTGCAAAGCGGTGGCGAACCGTGTGAGATCGCCGACAGTCGAATAGCCGCCTCCCGCGGGCCCACCGCGAATCACATGCTGAAAGATATTGTTGCGGTATCGTGGACCGGTGGGCGTGTCCTCTCGCTCGTAGCCGACGGCCAGGTTCCGTGTCACGAGATCCAGCTCGTACGAATCGGTTGAAGTCATGCCCGCCGGCTTGTAGATCCGCTCGCGCACGTACTCGAAGTAGTCCTGACCACTCGCTGCCTCGATGACCTTTCCCAGCACGAGCATGCCGGTATTGCTGTATGCCCACCGCGTGCCGGGCTCGAACTGCAGCGTCTCGTCTTTCACCAGCGACATCCAGTCGTCCACGCTGCGGAACATGGCGCGCGAAAGGCTATCCCAGCGGGGCGAGAAGTAGCTTCCGAGCCCCGAGGTGTGGGTCAGCAAATGCTTCACGCGAACCTTCGAGAGCACGTCGGCGCGCATCGTGCCCGGCGGTAGGAATTTCCCGAGCGTGTCGTCGAGCGAAACCTTGCCGGCCTCGACGAGCTGCAGCACGGCGACGGACGTGAACATCTTGTTCATCGATCCAAGGTTGAATTTGGTGTCGACGGTGTTCTTGACACCAAAATCCTTGTTCGCCTCGCCATACGCTGCGCTGAACAGTGGTTTGCCTCCCTTTGCGAGCAGCACCGTTCCGGAGAACACATCGCGGCGCGCGAGTCGGTCTACATAGGCGCGGAGCTGATCGACGACCTCGACGTCAGTGAGGCGGCGCGACGGCGCGTCAGGTGCGGAGGCGGGTGCCAGGACAACGCGCTGGATCCGGTTCGGCGGCGCAGTGTCGATGATCACTCCGACCCGTCGCCATACCTCGGTCCGCCCGGATTGTGCGACCCCACTCGCCCTGGCGGAAGAAACTGAGTCGATGGTGCGGAGCGTAAGCTCACCAAAGATCGATCGCAGACGCGATAGCCGCTCCACCCGGTCGGCCGAGGGAACCGCGCCAGGTCCCGACGTGACGAAACGGTCGCGCACGAACCTATCGAGCGAGTCGCGGTTACCGAGGTTCATCACGCGGACCAACTCGCGGAGGGCGCTCTCCGAAGCGCTCCGGGCAGTCGCCTGCTGCGCCACAACTGGGGCGGGCAGGCCGGCGGCAAGAGCAACGGACGCAACGATCGTGAAGCGACGGACGATGGTTCGCATGGTTCCCTCGAATGTGACGACGACGGTCTGGATGGATGAATGCCGCGGCCCTACCTGGATGGAGCTCGCCGGGAAGAGTTCCGAAGCGGCGACTCGAGCGCGCGTGATCAACCTGATACGCGCCTAGTGAGCCCAACGATGCGATAGTACCTTGGAACCGCGCGGCGCGAAACGTGGGC
This sequence comes from Gemmatimonadaceae bacterium, assembly GCA_035253695.1. Classification (GTDB taxonomy): domain Bacteria; phylum Gemmatimonadota; class Gemmatimonadetes; order Gemmatimonadales; family Gemmatimonadaceae; genus JAICNG01. Next base: position 13,307 of record DATFBS010000026.1, on the reverse strand, counting down.
GGCAACTCTTCTCCTGATTCCTTACATGGATGCGAGCGCAGCGGCCGCTCACGCGGCACAGGTCAATGCACTGAAGGCGTCCGGCGTCATCGTCCGGCTCGAGATCGCCGATTGGTTGAAGATCCTCGAGCGCACCGACCGACCGTTGGTGGTCATCGGCACTGGAGGAGTCATCAAGAAGCACAACCAGTATCTCACGTCCTATCGCGGCCTCGCGTTTTTCGCGACGTCGCCCGACACGATCGTCCTGCCGCCGCGCTGCGAGGTCGTCCGCGCGAAAAAAATCTCGATCCCGGACGTGTGACCCTCAGCGCCACTTCACCATTCAGAGGATAGCATGGGCACTCGCGATCCGCGTATCGACGCCTACATCGAGAAGTCGGCTCCGTTCGCGCGGCCGATCCTGTCGCATCTCCGCTCCATCGTGCACGAGGGGTGTCCGGAGGTCGAGGAGACGATCAAATGGGGGGCGCCCTTCTTCGACTATCGCGGCACGCTGTGCAGCATGGCCGCGTTCAAGGAGCACTGCGCGTTCGGGTTCTGGAAGGCGTCACTCGTGCTCGATGACAAGAATCCCAAGGCGCAGGAGGCGGCTGGTCACTTCGGCCGCATCCGGTCGCTTTCGGATCTGCCGCCGAAGAAGACGATCATCGGCTACATCAAGAAAGCGATGGCACTGAACGAGCAGGCGGTGAAGCCCGCTCGCCCGGCCAAGCATCCCAAGAAGCCGATCGAGATTCCCTCCTACTTCAAGGCCGCGCTCGAGAAGAACAAGAAAGCCCTCGCGACGTTCGAGAGCTTCCCGCCGAGTCACAAGCGCGATTACGTCGAATGGGTCACGACCGCGAAGGGAGAGGACACGCGCGCGCGCCGGTTGACCACCGCCGTCGAGTGGATGTCGGAAGGGAAGCCGAGGAACTGGAAGTACATGAAACAGAGGTAGACGAGGGTTGTCCAGGTAATCCAGGTCGAGCAGGCAACGACGTTCCCTCGATCACCTGGATTACCTGGACACCCTCGTCTACGTATGCTCTTACCTCGCGTTCTTCCGCCGGGTCGCTGCTCCCTTCTTCGCCGCCCGGCTGCGTTCTGCGCGCGTCATGCTGCCGCGACTCGTGTCCGGCTTTCCACGGCCCGAGCCACCGGGCTTGTTCCCGCCACCTGTCTGCTTGTTCACCGTCGCCCAGGCGCGGCGCTCGGCTTCCTTCTCGCTCACGCCCTTCTTTTCGTAGCCTTCTTCAATGTGCTCCGCCATCCGCTCCTGCTTGTCCGTGTACTTGGACTTGTCGCCGCGAGGCATTCGTGGACTCCTGAGAAGTGGACGAGCCCGCTGCGGCGCAAAAGGCAGTCCAGCCGATCTCGGTGACACGTTGATTCACCGCCGCTCCAGATCCGATGGCCGCGTCAGCGCTCGAGGTCTCTCACCCAGATGTTGCGAAAGCGAACTGGACTGTCGTGATCCTGGAGTCCAATGGGGAGACGGTCCGGGTGCGCGGCGTATGGTGGTCGCTGCCGGTGGGCCGTGGGTCCAGTGAGCACGACGGCATCCTGTACCAGAACGCCGTTGTGGATGACGGTGATGCGGGCGGGCTCCGCGAGCTCCCCACGCGCGTTGAACCGCGGACGCCTGAAGATGATGTCGTAGGTTTGCCACTCTCCTGGTGGCCGGCTGACGTTCACGAGCGGTGGGTACTGTCCGTAGAGCGCTGCGGCTTGGCCATCCGGGTACGTCCGGTTCCGATACGAGTCCAGCACCTGCACCTCATAGCGGCCCATGAAGAATACTCCGCTGTTGCCGCGCGCCTGCCCATCCCCAATTGCTGGCGCGGGAGCGGCCCATTCAATGTGCAGCTGACAATCGCCGAACTCTCGGACCGTCGAGATGCTGCCAGTTCGTCCGACCGACTCGAGATATCCGTTCTCGATTTTCCATCGGAGCGGCTGGCCATTCGGCGAGCGCCATTCCGATCCGTCGCGGCCGTCGAACAGGACGATTGCGTCGGAGGGCGCGCGTGACGAGGGCGTGTACGGCCCCGGATCGACCACCGGCGGCTGCGCCCGGCTCGTGTCATGAATCGTCCACGCAATCGCCGGCGGCGTGGACGCCTGCGCGTCACAGCGGTATGAGGCGCCGAGCAGGGCGAGCAAAACCACCACCGCGGTGCTGCCGCGCGTCTTCGACTCGGGTTCCATTGTGACCTCCTCGCCCAGATGAGGCAGACGATGATACGTTAGCAGACACCCTCTTCTTCGGGAGATGCTGGCCATGTCAGCGCGCAACCCCACTCGCCGTGACTTCATCGCCGACACCACGAAGGTTGCGCTTGGCGCGATGATCCTGCCACGCCACCTGCTCGGTGGGCGCGGATATCAGGCGCCAAGCGCGACGTTGAACATCGCCGTCGTCGGTGCGGGTGGGATGGGGATGACCAACATGACGCGGCTGTTGACCGAGAACATCGTCGCGATCTGCGATGTCGATTTCCCATACGTAGAGCGGTCGCTGGAAGGGCGGCTGCGCCCGCGGCAGGGCCCGCAGGTCGACGCGGCGCGCGAGGCGGAGCGAATGGCCGAGTCCCGGAAGCTCCAGGAGGTGTATACCAGCGCGGCGAAATACGCGGACTTTCGCGAGATGCTCGAGAAGCAGCGTGACATCGATGCCGTGGTGATCGCGACCCCCGACCACACGCATGCGGTGATCGCGAACATGGCCATGAAAGCGGGAAAGCACGTCTTCGTCCAGAAGCCCCTGACGTATTCGGTTCACGAGGCTCGCGTGCTCGCACGCACGGCGAAAGAGACGGGAGTCGTGACCGAGATGGGAAATCAAGGGCACTCGATGGAAGGGACGCGGCGGATCAAGGAGCTGATCGCGTCGGGGATTCTCGGCCCCGTGCGCGAGGTGCACATCTGGACCGACCGGCCGCAGCGATTCTGGGCGCAGGGAATTCCACGGCCCGGGCAGGACGCCGCGCAAGCCGCGCAGCCGCAGCCTGCGACCCAAACACCGGTGCCAGCAGCACCAGCTCCGCCCCCGCGATGGAACGTGCGGACGGTGGAACGCGCGATCCTCAAGGAAATGGCGGAGAATCCCCAGAGTCCGCCGCCGGGGTTGAATTGGGATCTCTTTCTTGGGCCCGCCAAGCCGATTCCGTACCACCCGGCTTACCATCCGTTCAGCTGGCGTGGCTGGGTCGACTTTGGAGTCAGCGCCATTGGCGACATGGGTGCCCACTTGATCGACCAGCCGTACTGGGCGCTCGGACTGACGTATCCGACGACAGTCGAGGCGGCTTCCACCGCGTGGGGCGGACCGCCTAACGCTCCCGCATCGTATCCCTCGGCGATGACCGCGAAGTACGTTTTTCCGGCCCAACGTGCTGTGGGCCGTACGCCCGGCCGCCCCGCGGTCACGATGTATTGGTACGATGGCGGCTTGATGCCGCTGCGGCCGCCGTTCCTGCCTGACGATCTCACGCTTCCGCGGGGCGACGGCGGCGGTGGGGTGTTCATCGGTGATCGGGGCATCCTGGTCTACGAGACGTACGGCAACAATCCAACCATCTATCCGAAGGAGCTCGCCGCGCGCGCGGAGCGGATTCCGAAGAGCGTTCCCCGGATCGAGGTCCCTCACGAGGTCAATTGGGTCCAGGCCTGTAAGGGAGAGGCCAAGCCAAGCTGCCCCTTCGACTATGCGGCGCCGTTGACGGAGGTGATGCTGTTGGGAATCGTCGCCCTGCGGGCGGGCCCGGGTCAGAAGATCGTGTACGATGGGCAGAACATGAAGGTCACCAACAATGCGGTCGCCGATGCCTCACTGACCCGCGAGTATCGGGCGGGCTGGACGCTGTGAAGCTGCTGTAGTTCGAACCGTTCCCAAGCGCGCATCCCGCGCATTCCCTGACATCCCCGATTCATTTTCTGACGGTCGGGGATGCGCGGCGCGGCTGGACTGGTCGAATCAACCCGCTATTCTTCCATCGATGATCCCGCGTCGCGCGTTCCTCCTCCACGCCGCAGCCGTTCTCGCCCTGGTCGGGTGGGATCGGGATGCGTTGGCGCGCACGCCGAGCCGGCGGCCTCGCGGATTGCCTCATCCTGACCCGCGTCCCGGCATCACTGGTGATAACGTCCTTCCGGAGTCGGAGGTGGGGGACCGCCGGCGAGTGCGGGAGGCTTACGCAGCGGCGCGCACGCATCCCGAGCTGTTCGACGGCGTGTATTGCGCGTGCGAGTGCGACAAGAGCATGGGCCACCGCTCGCTCCTCAGCTGCTTCGAAAGTCGGCAGGCGATCGGGTGCATGGCCTGCCGCGAGGAGGCCGAGCTCGTTGGGCGGATGGCGCGGGATGGCAAGACCCTCGATGAGATTCGGCTCGCGGTCGACAAGGAATACGCGAGCTGATGAATCTCGCGAGGGACCGTCGATCGTCGTGGGGACGTTGCCGCACGATCGCCATCATCGCGCCTTTCGCCGCGCTCCTGCTGACTTCGTCCCTGTGCGCGCAGGAAACGCCGCGGCCACGGCGTAGCCAGCCGGCGTCGGTGATGCAGGCGTTAGGCGCGACGCGGGTCGAGGTGAGATACAGCCGGCCGGCTGCGCGCGGGCGCGCGCTATTCGGGGCGCTCGTCCCGTGGGGACGGCCATGGACGCCTGGCGCGGACACGGCGACGAGCATTGCCTTCAGCAACCCGGTGCGCGTCAACGGGCAGCCGTTGGCCGCCGGGACGTATAGCATCTGGATGATTCCCGCTGAAGGGCCGTGGACCATCATCTTCAGCAGCGCTCACCCTGTCTTTCATCTCCCGTACCCCAGCGGCAGAGACGTGCTGCGCGTGGAGAGTACGCCGCGGCAAGGACCGCACATGGAGCTGCTGACGTTCTACTTTCCCGAGGTGGAGGGGTTGACTGGGGAGCTCGTCATGCACTGGGGGACGACGGTGGTGCCGCTGCGGATCGAGCCGCCGGCCTGACGCGGCGGCGCGACCACGAGAAGTACACCGGAACGCCCGCGAGCAGCACGAGCACACCGATCCCGGCCGACGTCGGGAATTCCAGCACGGTGTTGAGGGCGACGAGCCAGAACGCGGCCACGAACAGGATCGTGGTCCAGGGGTGACCCGGGGTGCGGAAGCGCGCGATGGCCGCGTGGCCGGGCTCGCGTCGTCTGAAGACAATGAGGGCGACACCCGTCAGCCCAAAGAAGATCGCGTCGATGGCGACGACATAGTTCAGGATCTGCTCGTACCGCCCCGACAAGGCGATCGCGACCGCCCACACGCCTTGCAAGGCAATGGCGTATACGGGGGCGCGCGTCCGCGGGTGGAGCCACCCAACGCGAGAGAAAAAAACGCCATCGCGAGCCATGGCGTAATACACGCGCGGCGCGGTCAGCATCCCCTGACTCAGATACCCGATCGTCGAGATGGCGATGCCTAACGCGATGAATTGTGCCCCGCGCTCGCCGAGGGCGCGCCGCATCACCTCGGATGCCGGCGTGGTCGTCGCCGCCAGTCCCGCCGGCGTCAGGACGAGCGCGTAGACGAGGTTCGCGGCAAGGTAGAGCACGACGACTCCCACGATGCCCCAGAGCATTGCTCGCGGAAGGTCGCGCTGGGTGTCGCGCATCTCTTCCGAGACGAAGCTGGCGGTCTGCCATCCCCCGTAGGCGAACAGCACGGGGACCATCGCAGCGCCAAAGCCCGCCGCCCGCGGCACTGCTTGCGGGACCGGTGCCGTGCCCACGGCAAGCCACCCGATGGTGACCAGTGCGCCGATCGCGAGGATCTTCAGCACCATGAACGTGTTCTGCACGTTCGCGCCGGTGCGGACGCCGAAGCAATTGATGACCGTGAGCGCGATGAGGGCTCCAACGGCGAGTGTCGTCGGCGACAACGCAATCCCGGTGAGGTCCCGCACGTAGAGGCCAAACGTGACCGCGACTGCCGCCATACCTCCCGCCTGCACCACGAGCAACAGCGTCCAGCCGAACAGAAAGGCGACGATCGGGTGAAAGGCATCTCGAAGGTACGCGTACACTCCACCCGCTTCCGGTCGCAGCGACGCCAACTCGGCGTACACGAACGCGCCGGCAAGAGCGATCGCTCCTCCTGCCGCCCAGGCCGCGAGAATGAGCGACGTCGTCGTGACATGACGCGCCACGACATAGGGGCTGATGAAGATCCCCGCGCCAATGATGCCCCCCATGACAAGCATGGTGGCATCGAAGACTCCGAGGCGGCGCGCGAGCTCAGTCAATGTGGCGACGTGCGGATGCTGGACGCCGGAATACAACCTCGCCGACCTCTGACCTCAAGAGCGGCGGGCGGAACGGCGGCGGCAGTCCTTGACGCTCTCGCGCGACGCCACCCACTGTTCTCGAACGATGACGCGCCCAACGAGTGACCCCTTCCTGGACGTCGCGATCGCGGAAGCGAGAGCCGGACTGTCGGAGGGGGGAATCCCCATCGGATCGGTGCTCGTCATCGACGGAACGATCGTCGGCCGCGGGCACAACCGACGGGTGCAGCGGGGAAGCCCAACCCTGCACGCAGAGATGGACTGTCTGGAAAACGCCGGCCGGCTCAGAGCGGCCGACTATCGTCGCGCCGTGCTCTATTCGACGCTCTCGCCGTGCGACATGTGCAGCGGCGCGTCGCTTCTCTATGGAATTCCACGAATCGTGATCGGCGAAAACAGAACGTTCCAAGGTCCGGAGGCATATCTCCGACAGCGCGGTGTCATTCTCGAGATCGTCGACAACGACGAGTGCATCCGCCTCATGCGTGAGTTCATCGCTGCGCATCCCACGCTGTGGAACGAGGACATCGGGGAATGAGCAAGCGGATCAGAGCATAAGCTCCCAGGTCTGCCCCACGAGGCCGCGGCCGAACATGTCGTGCGGTTGCTCGTCAACGAGCTGAAACCCCGCCTTCTGGTAGATCCGCCGGGCAGCGTGGAGCACGTGGTTCGTCCACAGCGTCATCTTGCGGTAGCCGCGCTGCCGCGCAAAGCGGATGCACTCGTCCACGAGCCGCCCGCCGATGCCGAGGCCGCGCGCGGACGGCTCGACCAGCAGCAGCCTGAGCTGCGCGACCGTTTTCGATTTCTTCACGAGGAAGACGGAACCCACGATCTCTCCGTCCCGCTCGGCAATCCAGCAGCGCTCTCGTTGTGAATCGAACCGCTGAATGAACGATGCGACGACGCCAGCCACCAGCGCCTCGAACCGCTCATCCCAGCCGTACTCCTGCGCGTACAGCACCCCGTGGCGGTGGACGACCCAGCCCATGTCCCCCGGTTGAGGCTGCCGAAGCCTGTACGGGGCCCGTGCTGGTGCGTTGCCGGTCAGCAGCTGCTCGATCGTTTGAACGGCGCCGAGAAGCTGGCGCTGTCGCGCGACGGAGAGCGCGCTGAGCAGCTCGCGGACTTCGTCGTTGGCACGCACATCGAGTGTACGAAACTCCTCGCGTCCCTCAGCAGTGAGGTTGAGATGCGCAACGCGCCCATCGGCGGTGGAGGAGGTGCGGGTGAGGAGTCCACGGTCCTCGAGGCGGCGCAGGAGCCGGCTGAGGTAGCCGGCGTCGAGGCCCAGCTCCTCGCGCAGGGCCTTGGCGGTGAGATCGGAGGTGTGCGCGAGCTCGAACAGCACGCGTACCTCGGTGAGGGAGAAAGGACTCTCGAGCAGGCCCTCGTTGAGCACGCCGATCCGACGCGTATAGAGGCGGTTGAAGCGTCGGAGGACGGCGACGCGTCGATCGAGCGGGGCCGATGGCATGGGCGGATCGCAGGGTGTGATGTCGTTGCCAATATCCACAAGATAGTTGCCTCAGTCAAGTAAAATCCCGGCCGGACCACCCCCTGCGCCCCGAGGCGCGGTCGCTTGCCTGACGGCGGTGCACGCCGCATCGTTGACCAATGAAGTATCCCGAGGTTCGCAACTACGTCGGCGGGTCGTTCGTGACCGCGGACCGTCCGCTGGTCGACGTCTATGATCCCAGCAACGGGGCGGTCATCTCGCGGGTCCCGCTGTCCGCTGCCTCCGACGTCGACGCCGCCGTTCGCTCTGCGAAGGCGGCGTTTCCCGCGTGGGCGGCGACCCCGATCAAGGAGCGCGTCCAGATCTTCTACCGGTACAAGGCGCTGCTCGAGCGGGACATCGATGCGCTCGCCGCCCTCGTCACCGAAGAGAACGGCAAGATCGCGAGCGAAGCGCGCGCCGAGGTGTTGAAGTCGGCGGAGCTCACCGAGTTCGCCTGCTCGCTCCCGCAGATCGCGCCAGGCGAAGTGCTCGAGGTCAGCAAGGGTGTCGAGTGCCGGATCGAGCGCTTTCCGGTCGGCGTCGTCGCCTCGATTACGCCATTCAACTTCCCGAACATGGTGCCGAACTGGTCGATCCCGAACGCGATCGCCCTCGGCAACTGCATGATCCTGAAGCCCTCGGAGCTCGTGCCCCTCAGTGCCGGGCGGATCGCGGAACTGCTGGCCGAAGCCGGACTTCCCGACGGGGTCTTCCAGGTGGTGCACGGAGGGAAGGAGGCGGTGGAAGCGATTTGCGACCATCCCGGCATCGCGGCGGTCAGCTTCGTCGGGTCGACCAAGATCGCCAAGGTAGTCTACCGGCGTGCGACCGCCGCGCTCAAGCGGTGTCTGGCGTTAGGCGGCGCGAAGAACCACCTCATCGTGCTGCCCGACGCGGATCCCGAGATGGCGTCGACCAACATCGTGGCGTCCATGTCCGGGTGCGCGGGGCAGCGCTGCATGGCGGCCTCGGTCATGGTCGCCGTCTCGAGCACCGACCACATCATCGATCGTATGAAAGCGGTCGCGAGCCGCATGGTCCCCGGCAAGGATCTCGGCCCCGTGATTTCGGCCGAGGCGAAGCAGCGCATCGAGTCGTATATCGCAGAGGCGGAGGAAGCGGGCGCGAAGGTCCTCGTGGACGGCCGCAAAACCACGGTGGCTGGCCGCGAGGGAGGCTATTACCTCGGTCCCACGATCATCGATCACGTCAGGCCCGACATGCGCATTGCGCAGGAAGAGGTGTTCGGCCCGGTGCTCGTCATCGTTCGTGCGCCCGACGTCGACAAGGCGATCGCGATCGAGAACGCCTCGCCCTACGGCAACGCGGCGTCCGTGTTCACCGAAAGTGGGGGCATGGCGCGGTACGTCATGGAGCGGGCGAGCGCCGGTATGGTGGGTGTCAACGTGGGCGTTCCCGTTCCGCGTGAGCCCTTCTCGTTTGGCGGGTGGAACGAGTCGAAGTTCGGCGTCGGCGACATCACGGGGCGCGGCTCGATCGAATTCTGGACGCAAGCAAAGAAGATGACGACGAAGTGGAATCGCGAGGCCGGGGTCAATTGGATGTCTTAAAAGCAGGGCCAAGGGCCAAGGGCCAGGGGCCAAGGGGTGGAAAGGGCGCGGCGGCTTCGCCGCTCGCGCCTCATCAGATGAGCAAGCGGCCGGAGGCCGCTTGCCTTTCCTTCCCTTGGCCCCTGGCCCTTGGCTCTTGGCCCATCGCACTTGGAGAGGAGCCATGAGTCGCGCCGTCACGTTCACCGGGATCAAGTTCGAAAACCCCTTCCTGCTGTCCTCGGCTCCGCCGACGGAGTCGGAGAACAACATTCTGCGCGCGTTCGAAGCAGGGTGGGGCGGGGTCGTCACGAAGACCATCGGGCTGCACCCGGTCGTAAACGTCGTCGGCGCGAAGGCGAAGTTCATGCGGACCTCGCCTGACGATGCGTACGTCTCCATGAAGAAGCGGAGCGGCGCGGCGCTGCACTCCTCGTGGAACTGGGAGCTGATCTCCGACAAGACGCTCGACTGGTGGGTTCCCCGCATTCGCCGCATCAAGGCCGAATTTCCCAACCGCGTGCTGATCGCCTCCATCATGGCCGGCTCGGGCAGTGACAAGGAGCTCCGCAACTGGCAGACGCTCGCCGAGGCATCGCAAGACAACGGCGCCGACGGGTTGGAGCTCAACTTTTCCTGTCCCCACATGGATCGGAAGGACATGGGCTCCAACATCGGCAAGGATGAGGGACTCTGCTCGGTCGTTACCGAGGCAGTGAAGGAGGTGGCCAAAGTCCCCGTATGGACCAAGCTGACGCCCGCGACGCACGACATCGTCGTCGAGGCAGCGGCATGCTTCCGCGGAGGCGCGGATGCGATCGTGTCGTCGAACACGTTCCCGTCGCTGCCGATCATCGATCCGGAGACCCTCGAGTTCGAGATGAACGTCGATGGCCTCGTCTCCAGTGGTGGACTCGGCGGTCCGGCGATTCTCCCGATGTCGCTGGCCAACATGGCGCGCATGACGCAGGCGTTTCCCGATCGCGCCTTCTCCGGAATCGGGGGAATCTCCGATTTCGCCCAGGCGCTTTCATACTTCCTCCTGGGCTGCGGGACCGTGCAGGTGTGCACCGCCGCGATGCTCGATCAGGCGGTTGGGCCTAACGTGATCAAGCGGCTGAATGCGGGGCTCGACGCGTTCCTCGACAAGCACGCCGACAAGGGATGGAAGTCCGTGGAGGACTTTCGCGGCATTCGCCGAGATCGTGTCGTCCTGCAGTCGCAGATCCGGCGCCCCGACGCGTCGACCTATCAGGGCGGCTACGAGCCGGTGGAAGGGTACGCCGCTCCTGATCCCAGCACCGCGAGCGTTCGATGACGACGATTGCGCCGCAGACGGCGGCTTCGCGCGTCGAGATGCCGCCGACCGAGCACCGCCCGCGTCCGTACACCGGGCCGTCGCGCGAGGACGTGCTCGCCATGCGGCGGCAGCACATGAACCCGGCGATCTTCACGATCTATCGCGATCCGCTGATGATCGTCGAGGGACACATGCAGTACGTGTGGGACGAGACCGGTCGGCGCTACCTCGATCTCTTCGCGGGAATCGCGACGGTCTCGTGCGGGCATGCGCACCCGGCGATCGTCACGCGGATGCAGGAGCAGCTCGCGACGCTTCCCCATGGGACGACGATCTATCTGCACCCCAACGTGGCACAACTGGCGAAAAAGCTTGCGTCCAAGATGCCACCGGGGCTGGACGTCACCTATTTCACGAACAGTGGCAGCGAGGCCAACGATCTCGCCATCCAGATGGCGCGCCTCGCCACCGGCCACACGGATGTGATCGCGCTGCGCAACGCCTATCATGGCGGCAGTCCGAGCGCGATGGGACTCACGTCGCATCACACCTGGAAATACCCGATGGGGGGCGACGGCCGCGTGCACCACGCCGTGAATCCCGATCCCTATCGCAGCCCGTTCACCGGCACACCGGAAGAGATCGCGACCAAGAGCGCGGAAGATGTGCGCGATCTGATTCGGTACTCGACGCCCGGCAAAGTCGCCGCGTTCATCTGCGAGCCGATTCAGGGCGTCGGCGGAGTGACCGCGGGCGCACGAAACTATCTCTCCGAGGTGTACGGGATCGTGCGCGCTCACGGCGGCCTGTGTATCGCCGACGAAGTGCAGACCGGGTTCGGCCGAACGGGGGAGAGCTACTGGGGTTTCCAGAACCACGGCGTCGTGCCCGACTTCGTGACGATGGCGAAGGGCATCGGCAATGGCGCACCGCTCGCGGCGGTCACGACGCGTATGGACATCGCCAAGGCGCTCACCCAGCGCATTCACTTCAACACGTACGCGGGGAACCCGGTATCGACCGCGGCGGGATTGGCCGTCCTCGACGTCATCGACGCCGAGCGGTTACAGGAGAACGCTCGCGTCGTGGGCGGTCGGCTCAAGGCCGGGCTCGAGCGGCTGATGCGCTCGCACACGCTCATTGGAGACGTCCGCGGAATGGGTCTCATGCTCGGTGTCGAGCTGGTGCGCGACCGTGCGACGAAGGAGCCCGCGAAGGGCGAGACGCTCGACGTGCTGGAGGCGGCCCGCGAGGCGGGGGTGCTCATCGGCAAGGGCGGCCTGGAGGGCAACGTTCTCCGCATCAAGCCCCCGATGTGCATTACGAAAGCAGATGTCGATTTCGCGCTCGATGTGTTTGATCGCGCTCTGGGTTCTCTGCGCGCGTAGGGTCAATGAACGAAAGCGCTGAAGGCGCTGAACTGCTCGTGCCTTCAGCGCCCCCAGCGCCCCCAGCGCCATTATCAGCGCCTCTGTTTCCTTGAGGGTAAAGCATGCGACTCGATAAAGTCATCAAGGGCGGAAACGTCGTCACCCCGGCCGGGACCTTCGTCGGCGACATCGGCGTCGCTGGCGAAAAGATCGCTGCGCTCGCCGCCTCGCTCGATGCCGAAGACGCTCAGGTGATCGACGCGCGTGGGCACCACGTCATTCCTGGGGTGCTCGACGTTCACGTACACCTCGAGCTCCCCTTCTGCGGCACGGTCTCGGCCGACGATTACCGCACCGGAACTCGCGCGGGCGCGCGCGGGGGCGTGACCACCGTCATCGACTTCGCGATCCCCTATGCCGGCGAATCGTTAGGACAGGCGGCCGACAACTGGCACAAGAAGGCGGAAGGGAAGTCGCTCATCGACTACACGTTCCACATCTGCATCACCCGATGGAACGACCACAAGGATCAGATCCGGGAGATGGTGGATCGCGGGTTCACCACCTTCAAGGAGTTCATGATCTACGAGTCCGAAGGGTGGCAGTCGGATGATCGCGCGATGTTCGGAACGCTCGAGAAGATGAAGGAGTACGGCACCATGCTGCTCGTGCACGCCGAGTCGGCACGGGTGCTCGATGAGCTGATCGCGCGCTATCACACGCCCGACCTCATGAAGAAATACGGCGCGCGGCTGCATCGCATGACACGTCCGAATTTCATCGAGGCCGAGGCGATTCAGCGGGCGGTGCAGTGGAGCGAGGCCACCGGCGGGCAGCTCTACATCGTGCACATGTCGACCGCCGAGGGCGCCGACATCATCCGTGCCGCGCAGGCGCGTGGCGTGCCGGTGATCGCGGAAACCTGCGCGCAGTATCTCGTGCTCGACGACTCGGTGTTCGACCGCGACGACGGGCACCTGTTCGCGTGCTGCCCCCAGCTCAAGAAGCCGGCCGACGTCGAGCGTCTCTGGAAAGGGCTTCGCAGCGGCGAGGTGTCGGTGATCTCGACTGACACGTGCACCTTCACGCGCGAGCAGAAAGCGATGTGGAACGGCGACTGGACGAAGATCCCCATGGGAATGCCGGGGCTCGAGACGCTGCTGCCCCTGACCTACACACGTGGTGTGCTCGAAGGTCGCCTGACGATCGAGGAGATGTGCGCCAAGCTGAGCACGAACCCCGCGCGCATCATGGGTCTGTATCCACGAAAGGGCGCGATCCAGATCG
>DATFBS010000025.1:0-44615 GCA_035253695.1 Gemmatimonadaceae bacterium | reverse complement strand
CGGGAGCTACCGCATCGAGGCCGACGGCAATCCGCCCGCCGGCGCGACCCTGACATCCAATCCCTCGCCGTCGGCGGTGATCGATTTCCGCGGCCGACCGGTTTCCGTCGATTTCCGCTACGCGATGTTTCCCGGGATCATTACAGGGCGTGTGTTCCGCGACGAGAACGCGAACGGAACGTTCGAGGCGGGAACCGACATTCCGGGCCCGGGCCTGTGGGTTTTCCTGCGTGCGGACACGGGCGCCATCGGGGCGAAGCTCGATTCGGTGCGCACCGATTCGCTCGGTGCCTATCGATTCGGCCTCGTCGCGCCGGGAGACTACTTCCTCGAGTTCGAGCAGTTAGGCGCGATCAACTACGGAGCCAGCGGGGCGACGCGAGCCATCACGGTCGTGGGCGCGGCGACTGCCACGCAGAACGTGCTCTTCACCGGGTCGATCTTCGTCACCATTCGTCAGGGCCGGGCGACGCCCGTGGACAGCACCGTCGCCGTCATCGGCATCGTCACGGCACCTCCCGGAGTCTTCAACGGCTCGACGACGCCGGGCGCGAACTCGGAGATATGGGTTCAGGATACGACGGGCGGCATCGCGGCGTTCCCCGTGCCGACGGCGGACTCCGCCACCTTCCGGCTTGGGACGAGAGTCGAAGTCATCGGTCCCATCAGCACCAATGCCGGGCAGATCCAGATCGGCCGGACCGCGGCACCGCCGACGGTGCGTGCACGACCGGGGGGCACGCCGGTCGCTCCCAAGCCCAGCACGGCCGCCGAGGCAAGATCCCTCACCGATGAAGGTGAGCTGATTACGGTGTCCGGCCTCCGAGTCGTGAGTCTTGGAACCGGAGCGACCGCGTTCAACGTCAACACGGTTTCGTCGACCAACGATACGCTCGTCATTCGCGTCAATGGCCCCGCGACCGGCCTGACGCGCACCAGCTTCGTCGTTGGCGAGCGCTACAACATCACTGGCATCCTCACGCGCTTCAACACGACGCCGCAGCTCAAGCCGCGCTTTGCGACCGATGTCGTCCAGATCGTCGCCACCCCCGTTGCTCGGGTGGTCATCAACGAGCTCATGCCCGATCCGGTTTTCGTCGCCGACGGCGCTGGTGAGTTTATCGAGCTGTACAACTGGGGCACCGCTTCCATCGACATCCAGAACTGGAAGTTCTTCGGAAACACGACCGGCGATACGACGCGCATTACCTCGTCGCTGGTTATCGCTCCCGGCGACTATGTCGTGCTCGCCCTGAACGGCAATCCCGCGTCGAATGGCGGCGTCACGGTCGATTACGTCTACAGCGGCTATTCGCTCAACAACAGCACCACGACGGGAGACGTCGTGATCCTACGCGATGCCACCGGTGCCACGATCGATTCCGTCGTGTACGTCTCTCCGCCGATCGGGGCCAGCATGGCCCTCCGCGACGCATCGGCCGACAACACCGACGCGAAGGGAGCGAACTGGCAGACGTCGACGACGCCATACAACGCGTCCGACGAAGGAACGCCAGGGTCTCAGAACGACGGCTACATCGCTCCCACACCGCCCACGCCGCTCGCTCGTGGCGGCGGCTCCATTGCGCCTTTGAGCAAGAAACAACGATGAGAGCTCACTCGATTGTTCGGTCACTCGCGCTCCTGACGGGCCTCGCGCTGGTGGTGGGATGCGCGGACGACCCCGAGCCTCCGTTCGAGGTCGAAGGCACCGGGCGCCTCACCGGCCGCCTGTTCTTCGACGCCGACAACAACGGTCTCTTCAGCCCGTTAGGCGGCGACACGCTCCTGCGCGATGTCGCGGTCGAGCTACGTGAGCGAGGGTCGTCGGTCGTGATCGATGAAGGGACCACCGATGCCAGCGGAACGTTCGTCTTCGAAGGGGTGCCGCCGGGAACGCACGACGTCTTTCTCGTGCAGGACCCGGACGTCACCAAGAACCTCGTGTTCTGCGTGAACCCCGTGCGGACGTCGGTGTACCGTGACGAGACCGCGTTCATCTCGGCCGCGGCCAAGCGCGGATGCGTCGTGCGGATCAACGTCGCTGAAGCGGATACGCTGAATGCCCCCATCACCGTCGCGGGTATCGTCACCGCGGCGCAAGGGACCTACCGAAGCGACAACGTCTACATTCAGGATCCCACCGGCGGCATTCTCGCCTTCGGCATTCCCGCATCGGCCGCGCTGGTCCTCGGCGACAGCGTCGAGATCAGCGGCGTCCTCGCGCAGTTCAACGGCGAGCTCCAGATCAACAATCCCGTCGTCGCCCCCAACCGGGGATCGGCGGAAGTGCCCGATCCCGCCGAGCGTACGACTGGCGAGATCGCGGCAGCGGTAGCGGCCGGAGGCGCGAAGGCGGTGGATGTCGGCCTGCTACTGGTCGTTCGTGGCGCCACCGTCGGCGCTTTCACGTCCGGAGGGGGACGCAACGCGGTTCTCAATGACGGATCGGGCGCCATCGAGATTCGACTGGACGGCAACGTGCTCACCGCTATCCCAACGACTCGCTTCGACCCCACCAAGTGCTACGACATCATTGGCGTTCTCGGGTACTTCAACGGAGCTCCCCAGCTCAAGCCGCGCATTCCCTCCGACGTCACGGAGGTCCAATGTTCGTGACCGCCCTGACGCGCCGCGTGGTATTCGCGCTCGGCCTCCTTGTGGGCGTTGCCTCATCCATGGCGGCGCAAGCCTCCACCACCACCGGGAACATTCGCGGGCGCGTCGTCGACGAAGCCGGGAATCCACTCCCCGCCGCGACCGTCGTCGCAACCAATGAGGAGACTGGCTTCCAGCGCGGAACGCAGACCGACGACGAAGGGGTCTACGTCCTCCGCTTCCTGCCGCCAGGATCGTACCGCGTCGCGGCCCGTCGCATCGGGCAGCAGCCCTCCGAAGTTCCGGGAATTCGCGTCACCGTCGGTAGCACGGCACCGGCGAACTTCACGTTACGAAGCGCCGCCGTGCAACTGACCGGCGTCGAAGTCACCGCGAATGCGCGTGAGATCGACGTCGCGGACGCCGGCGTCAAGCAGACGGTCTCTCAGGAGGAGATCGCCGAGCTCCCGTCGTTAGGACGCGACTTCACCGATTTCATTGCGTTGTCGGGCCTCGTGAGCCCTGCACCAGAAGTGACGACTGGTGGGCAGTTCGCCATCGCGGGGCAACGCCCGTCGCAGACGAGCATCCAGATCGACGGCGTCGACGCGAACAACGCGTTCTTCGGCGAGAATCGGGGGGGGAGTCGCATCCCCTTCGCATTCTCGCTGGAGTCGATCCGCGAGTTCCAAATCATCACCAACGGTTTCGACGTCGAGTTCGGCAACTACTCCGGTGGCGTCGTCAACATCGTCACGCAGGGCGGCACCAACGACTTTCGGGCGTCCATCTACGGAAACTATCGTGACAAGTCGCTGACGCGCGAAGACTTCGACGGAAATCCACCCAACAACTTCTCGGTGCAGCAGTACGCGGGCAAAGTGTCCGGACCGATCGTACGCGACCAGCTGCACTATCTCGTCTCGGTCGACGGTCAGCGTCGACGTGAGCCGTTTCGCTCGATCACGCCGGCGTTCCTGCGCGGGAACAACGAGCCCGCGGATTCGGCGAGCGCGGACAGCCTCGAGCGATTCTTCGATGTCCTCGAGGATCAATACGGCGTCACCGGCGCTGCCTCGCAGTACGGGGAGTGGGAGATTTCCAACGACGTGCTCACCATCTTCGGTCGTCTCGACTGGACCCTGAACGACCGGCACCGCATGTCGGTCCGCAACAACTTCTCCGATCACAAGAACCTGGACGAAGCCGGCAGCTTCGCGTTCCCCGCCGGTCGTTCGCAGGCGGAGTCGTTCAAGGACCGGGCGAACTCCCTCGTGGGCGAGCTCACCAGCGTGATCACGCCACGCATCTTCAACGTGCTGCGTGTGCAGTACGCGACGGAGGAGCGACCCCGCATCGGCAACAACCTCAAGCCGGAGCTTCGCGTTCGACTCGATGCCAACGAGACGGTGGAGTACGGCGGCGCATTCATTTCGTTCCGCAATTTCCTGGACGAGACGAAGTTCCAGGTGGTCGACAACGTGACGCTCGCGTTCGGGGATCACTCGATCAAGCTGGGCACCAACAACACGTTCACGTCGATCGAGAACATCTTCTGGCTGAATGGATCGGGCGGCTTCGAGTTCAACTCGCTCGCCGACTTCGAGGCCTTCCGCCCCTCGCGGTTCAACCGGAACGTACGCGCGGATTCCGTCACGCCGAACGCCACCTTCGACGTACAGGAATACTCGGTGTACGCGCAGGACGAGTGGCGCATCACCCCCAAGCTGCTCGGTGTGTTCGGCGTTCGGTACGATATCCAGCGATACGGCGATCGCCCGGGACGCGTCGTGGACGCCGAGCGCGCCTTTGGCCTCGAGACGGGAATCGCGCCGATCGACGACAACAACATCTCCCCACGCGTTTCGTTCACCTACGACCTGAAGGGCGACGCGACCCAGCTCATCCGGTTAGGCGGCGGTCTGTTTTACGGACGTGTGCCATTCGTCATGGGCAGCAACGTCGCAAGCACGGACACCCCGCTTCTGGTCGTGGAATGCCGCGGGTCGCTCACCGAGGTGCCGACGCCTCCGGATGTACCGCCCGACGTCAGCGACTACCCGACCTGGGCCGCCAGCGGAGAGGACAATCCCTTCGGCTGCGGGGGAGCCGGCGGAGTCGGTGGCGTGCCCGAGTACGCATTCTGGAACAGTGGCTTCGAGATCCCGGAGACGATCAAGGCAAACATCGGCTACGAGCGGCAGCTGCGCCCGGGGACGTTGGCCTCGATCGATCTGCTGTTCTCCGAGTCGAGCAAGCTGTACACGGTGCGCAACATCAACCTGCGCGATCCCCAGTTCCAGCTCACCGGTGAGGGAGGGCGCCGGGTCTTCGTTCCCGCCGGACGCTTCTCGCCGAGCAGCGCTGCCGGGAGCGATCGATTCCGCAACGCGGACTTCGCGAGCGTGTACGTGAACTACAACGACGGCATCGCTCGCTCGTTCGCCGCGTCGCTCAACGTCGATCATCGGCTCACGGACTCCTCGGCGGTGCGCGCGTCATACACCTACACGCGCGCGTACGACAACTCGACATACTCGTGCTGCACGGCGAACGAGGGCTTCACGGGGCAGCGGTACGGCGCCCTGGGGCCGAACGTGATCGGGGGGATCGGCGACGAGGCGACGGGCTGGGGGCCGAGCAACTTCAATCGCGAGCACTCGATCGTGCTCTCGGGAACCTTCCGCCTTCCCTTTGGAATCCGTGTGAGTCCCAAGTGGAGCATCCGGAGCGGAACGCCGTGGGGACCGGAGGTGAGCGGCGACATCAATGCCGACGGTGTGAACTTCAACGACCGTCCCTACATTTTCCGGCCGGAGGAGCTACCGGTCTTCGTGGCGGCCTCCGCGACCAATCCGGATTCGGTCGTCGCCTCGGCCCGCGCGCGTTATGCGGACTTCCTCGGCGAGCACGACTGCGTAGGCGACTACGTCGGGCAGATCATTCCGCGCAACACCTGCCGTCAGCCGTGGTTCAACCAGCTCGACATGACGATTCGGAAGCGCTTCGAGACGGCCGGTGACCAGGCCGCGGAAGTACATATCGACCTGTTCAACGTGCTGAACGGGTTGAATAGCGACTGGGGCCGGAACGTCTCGGTGACCGCCGCGCGCCGCAACTTGCTGCTCGCGCAGGACTACGACGCCGCGAACGGGCGAATCCGATATACAGTGCCGGCGCGATTCGCGGACCGTACGCAGGTCGGGTCGAACCTGCTGCTGCAGTTCTCGGCGCAGATTGGGGTGCGGTACTACTTCTAGGAGCTGGGAGTCAGGGGTCAGGGATCAGGGGGTGTCAGGGTGAAGGTGTGAGGAGAACTGCTCGCGTAGCTCCTAAAACTCATTCCCTGTCCCCCCTGATCCCTGACTCCTGACTCCTGACTCCTCGTAGCAATTGGGCCTTTCATTCGAGACGAGTCTCTCTTATGCGCCGCACGCTGTCCCTCGCGCTCATTCTCATCGCTGTCGCCGCCTGCGAAGACGATTTCACGTCGCCGGTCGATGCGCGCTTCCCGCTCACGGGTCGCTTCAGCGACACCTTGGTCGCCGGCGAGGTCGATACGCTGACATTCGTCCCCGGCCGAACGGGACCGACGACGGTCGCGATCTGCGCCGAGGAGGGCTTCAACTACGATTTGACGGTGGCGGGGCAGACGTCGGCGACGCCGGAGAACTGCGAGCGCGTCACGTTCGACGCGATCGCCGGCCAGACCTATCGCGCCGAAATCCGCGCGGTATCGGGCGCTGGCCCCTATGGGGGATGCTGGAGCACCGCCCTCGTGCAATGCACGCCGGTGGAGCCGGTAGCGTGCTCGCCGCCTGCGTTCCGCGCCGACACGGCACTCCCCGCCGGCTATTACAGCGCTGCCGAGGGGAAGACAGGCACCGACCTGCTTGCCGCGCTCGATCGCATCGTCTGCCGCGCGCGTGTGCTTGGCTACAACGCCGCGCGCGACTCGATGTACTCATTCGTCGAGGACCCGGACAACGATGATTTGCTCGCCGACATTTACGTCGGACGCGTGGCGAGGGTCTACAACCGAGCCAGCGCCGATACGGCAAACTTCAATACCGAGCATTCGTGGCCGCAGAGCCGGGGCGCGGAGGATGATCCCGCGATGAGCGACATTCACCATCTCTTCCCATCGGACGAGCTCGCGAACACACGTCGCTCCAATCTTCCCTTCGGTGTCGTCGTTGGCACTCCGACCTGGACCAGTGCCGATCCGGACAACGATGGCGATGTGAGCAAGCAGGGAAAGAACGCGGACAGTGTCCAGGTGTTCGAGCCGCGGAACGCGAAGAAGGGCGACATCGCGCGCGCGATCTTTTACTTCTACACGCGCTACAAGCTGCGCCCGACCGACAACTTCACGCTTCAGAACTTCAACATCGAGGAAGCGACGCTCATCCAGTGGCACAACGCCGATCCGCCCGATGCCTTCGAGCGGCAGCGGAACTCGTTGGCCTTCCGCGCTCAGGGGAACCGGAATCCGTTCGTGGACCGGCCGGAGTTCGTCGCGGCGGTGGGGAATTGGCCTAACAACTAGGGTCAGGGGCCAAGGGCCAAGGGCCAACGGGAAGGAAAGGCGCGGCGGCTGCGCCGCCGCGCTCATCATGAGGGCCGCAGGCGCGAAGCGCCGCGGCCCCTTTCCACCACCTGGCCCCTGGCCCTTGGCGCCTGACCCAAGCTCTTAGAAGATCTCGAGATTGATATACTTTCTCGGATTCTTCTTGAAGTCGGCCGTCAACGAATCGACTCGCTGCACCAGCGCTCGCACGTCGTTGTAGAGGCCTGGATCGTTCAACAGCTTCCCGGCGCTCCCCTCGCCGCTCTCGAGCTTCGTGAGCAGCGCGCTCATGCGCTCTCGCGTGTCCTGAAAGTCCGCCGAGAGCTGGGCGAGGTTGGCCGTCGTCGTCCGGATGTTGCGCATCGTCGAGTCCACGACCGAGGAGTCGATGGCGCTGACCGACCGATTGAGGTTTCGGGTCAGGCGTGTCAGCTCGCGCGACTGCTCATCGGCGATCTGGCTGATCTGCCTCACGAGACGGTTCGTCGAGGAGATGGTGCCTTTCAGGTCCTCGATTCCCCCCTCCCGGACCATCTGGATCTCGAAGGCCTGGGCGACGTCGGAGACGCCGCGACTGACCGAATCGAGTCGGGAAAGCAGCGCATCCATGGTGGGGGGAGGCGGCGCCGCCGGAATGGTGTCGCCGGGACGCACGCTCGAGCGGAAATTGAGCGGTGGCTCGAGATTGATCGCCATGTCGCCGAAAAACGACGCGCTCTTGAGCTGCGCGATCGCTCCTTCCGGCACGGAGTACTTCTCCTCGACCGCCATCCACACGTCGAGCCATCCATCGGGTCGAAGCTCCACGCGGTCGACGGTCCCCACGGCAAAACCGGCGAGCCACACCTCCTGCCCCTGCTTGAGATTCGCCCCCCACCGGAATCGCGTGTACAGCGGATAGGTATCGGACAACAGGCCGCTCCGCGACAGCCAGAGTGTGCCGAGGATGCCGACGATGAGCGCCACCGTGACGAAGACGCCGACCAGCACTTCGTTGCGTCGCTTCATGACTGGAGATATTGAGCGAGATACACCGCGGTGAGCGCGTCGAGGAGCAGGATCATCACCGAGGAGATGACGACGGTTCGCGCCGTCGAGCGGCCCACTCCCTCCGCGCCGGCCTCGGTAATGTAGCCCTCGTACGTGCCGATCAGCGAGATCGCCGCTCCGAACAACGTCGCCTTGATGAGCCCGTAGATCACCTGAAAGCGATCGAAGGTGAGACGCAGCCCGCTCACGAAGTCATTGTGCGTGACATCGGTGGCGGCGATCGATATCAGATAGCCGGCGGCGATGCCGGTCGCATTGGCGATGATCGTCAGCAGCGGCAGCATCAGGATGGCCGCCACGAACCTCGGCACGACGAGATAGGCCACGGGATCGTACGCCAGCGTCTCGAGCGCATCGATCTGCTCCGTGACGCGCATTGTCCCGATCTCGGCCGTCATGCGCGCGCCGACGCGCCCGGCCAATACCAGCGCCGTCAGCAGCGGGCCAAGCTCGAGCACGATGCTCTGGCGGGTGATCCATGCCACCGCGGAGAGCTGGGCGCCGGGGAAGAGCTGGTAGAACGTCTGAAAGGCCGTGACCGCGCCGATGAACGCGGCGACGGTGAAGACGAGCGGCAATGAATCCACGCCGATGTTCCGGGCCTGCTGAAGCGTGAGCGGCAGCCATGTCTGCCCCTCGCGAAAGGCCCGAAGCATGTCCCGGGTGAAGAACGTGCGCTTGCCGATGTCGCGAAAGAATCCGCGAGTGGATCGCGAGATCTGGCGAAAGACGATGATGCCCGCCCGCTGCGGGATGGGAAACGTCGATGTGCGCCGTATGCCGGGCCCGGTGTCGGCGTCCGTTCCCTGCGGGAAGGTCACGTGCGCGTGCGTGCGAGCAGGAAGGCCCCCGTCAGACCGAACACCGTGTTGGGCATCCACGCCGCCACGTTGGGAGGCAGGAGGCCGCCGCCGCCAATCGCCTTCGTCAGCTGAATCAGCATGAGGAAGATTACCGTCACGCCAAGGGACACGCCGATACCGTACGCCGCGCCGCCACGCTGCGTCGTCGTCGCCAGCGGCGCGCCGAAGATCGCAATGATCAGACAGGTCACTGGAATCGCGATGCGCAGCGCCTTCTCCACCTTGAAGCGATTGACCTCACTCGACCCCGAGCGCTCGAGGGCGGTGATGAAACGGCTGAGCTCCTGATAGCGCATTTCCTGGGAGGTTTTCGGTGCCGCCATGAGCTCGCGCGGAGCCTCGACGAAGTGATTGTCGGCAAGACTGTCGAACTGGATGGCCATGCTCGTGCTGTCGGTCGGCACAATATGCATCTGGCCGTCGCGGAGCAGCCAGTGTCCCGAGGTGTCGCTCCAACGCGCGCCGCGCGCCGTCACGATGGTCGTCGGATACGCCGGGCCGTTGCCCTTCCGCTCCATCTCCAGAAAATCGATCGCGCCGTTGGCGACGTTGAGTGCCTGGATCTTGTAGACGCGACCTTCCTCGCCGGCGTACGTGAAGTTGAAGCGATCGTTGGTGCCGCTGAACTTCTTTTCTTCGAGAATCTTGTTGCGCTTTTCGTTCGCGACTGGGACGATCTCGCCGAGCACCCCGGCGAGGACCGCGACCATCGCCGCGCCGAGAAAGATGGGCATCGTCAGGCGGTGGAAGCTGATTCCCGAGGCCTTGGCAGCCGTGATCTCCGAGTGCCGCGTCAGCGCCCCGATCGAGAATACCGTCGCGAACAAGACCGCGGCGGGGAGCGCGAGAAACATCGACTCTGGAATCCAGTACAGGTAGCTCAGCAGAATCTGACCGCGCGCCAGGTTCCGGTTCAGGTACGTGTCGAGCTTTTCGGTGAGATCGATGATGATGACGAGCAACGGGAATCCCACCGCGGTCGCGGCGAAGATCTTCCAGAACTCTCGCAGGACGTATCGGTCCAGCGGGACGAAGAGTCTCACCGCCTGCGTCTCCGCTCGAGCGGGATGCCCACGCGGCGCGCCTGCCGCGCGAACCACGCGCGCAAGGCATCCCACGCCTCGGACATGTCGCCTCCGCGCGCCGTCACTCCTTCCTTGCCCATGCGCGAGAGCAAGAGCGCGGCGATTCCGAGAAAGAGCAGATTGGTGAGCCACATCGCGAGGAACGGTCCCATGATGAGCCGATCCGCCAGCGCCTCACCGCCCACGAGCCCGATGTAGTAGAGCGCGAAGATGCCGACGCTGGCGCCGATGACCAGCCCGACCCCGCCCCGGGGAAAGCGCAGCGCGATCGGCGCACCGATCATGACGAAGACGATGCACGCGAAGGCGAGCGCGAACTTCTTCTGGATCTCGACATCATACCGATTCATGACCTGCCGTGAGTCGCGCATCCGCGCCGACATGAGCTCGAGCTGTCCAATGAAGGGATCGAGCGGCTCGCCGGGACCGAGGTGCAAGGTGGCGGAGCTGAAGTTCTCCGCGGACGGGGGGAGCCCGGCCGAGGGGGCGATGCCTAACGACCTGCGTCGCTCGGCATCGCGGCGCCGGCGGTCTGTGACGCCCGCGGTCTCGACGACGACCGAATCCGGCCGGCGACGTGCGGTCTGTTGCGCGGGTCGGCGCGCGCCCGGAGTGCGCACTACCGAGTCGAGCTGCGGAACCTGTTGCGCCGCCATCGCGCTGTCCGGCTGCACCAGTCGGGTAATCGCGGCCACGGCGTCGCAATACAGGCGGCCCAGTCCAAACGGCTCCTGGCTCTCCAGACTCTCCGGAGCCGCGGTCGGGTGGGGTGGCTCTCCGGTGGCGGCTCGGCGCGCCGAGGCCGCTAGCGCCTCCTCCATGTGGAAGCGGGCGGTCTCGTACTCGCGGGACGCTTGCGACACCTGCTCCTGCATCTCGCACACCGACATCTCACGGTCGCTCTTGTACGCATCCTCCTCGGTCCGCTGGAGCGTATCGGCGACGCCACGAACGCGGATGAAGTCCACGTTGAAGAAGAGCCGCTGCAGCTTCCCCGGCTCCTCCTTGGGAATCTCCTGGGAGTACCCGTCGTACAGGGTGAGCTCGAGGTCGCTCATGTTCTTGCTCATCCCCATGCGGCCGCTGTCGGCGTGAATCGTGCGCCTGCGAAGCGGGTCGCTGAGATCGATGATCATCACGTCGCGCATCAGGTCGTCCGCCTCATCGATCTTCATGGTGCGCAAGAACAGCTTGCCCGGAGAAACCTCATTGATGACCTGCTCGCGCAGCGCGAACGTCGGCTTCTTGCGCGCAATGTCCGTCTGCAGCTTGCGCAGCCGATGATTCGTGCGGGGCAGCACCTGGTCGTTGAAGGCGACCATGAGCATCGCGAAGAATGCCCCGGCGAAGATGACCGGCAGCAAAATACGGGTCATCCCCACGCCACTGGCCCGAAGCGCGGTAATCTCGTTCTCCGCCGCGAGTCGGCTGAAGGCGTAGAGCGTCGCGATGAGCACCGCCATCGGCGTCGTCATCGCGATGATGAATGGGATGGACAGGGCAAAGAACTCGCCAATGACTGCGCCGCCGAGCCCCTTGCCGACGAGGTCGCCGAAGTGACGCGCGACCTGGTTGAGGAGGAACAGCGACGTGAGCGTGGCGAGCGCGAAGAAGAACGGTCCGGCGTGCTCGCGCAGCACGTAGTGACGCAGGATCTTCACTTTGGGTATCTCAAGAAGACAGCGATGTTTAGACCCTGGTACGCCCCTGAGTGCGGAAAGAGCAACAAGGAATGAGGAGTGAGGAAATCGAATTCCTCATTGCTCATTCCTCTTTCCTCATACATGCCGGATATTACTCTGGTGGGACCCGTCAATTTACGTTCCTGGCGCCCCGCGGGCGAACGGGAGCGAGCGTGGCTCCCCGCTGCCGGTGATCGGGTGCGCCTTCTCCGTCTGTTATTCCCCGCGGCCCTCTCGATCGTTCCCGCAATCGGTGCACAAGAGCCGGCGCAGCCGCCGGCGGCCGATACCGCGGCACGCCCGGGAATCGGTGTCCGCCTCCGCTTTCCGAACGATTCGCTCGTGCTCCCGCGCCCCGCGGCGCTGGGCCCGTTCGGACGGCTTGCGCCCGTACGCGACAGCGGTGCCACCATCGCCGATCGTGAGGCGGCCTCGATCGTTCGGATGACGGAAGTCGCCCGCGCCGCTCGCTGGGGCGAGGCGATCGTGGCCAACTTCGCCGATTCGACGCAGCGCGGCCGAGTCGCTGAGCTTCCTGATTCCTCGTTCCTCGTTCCTCGTTCGCCCGCCGATACCAGCCGCCGGCAAGGAATCTTCGGCGAATATGCCGATCTCGGTCTCCACCTCACCTCGCGCATCGAGACGAAGGTTCAGCGCGACCGGAACGAGCGATGCCGGTCGACCGATCTCCTCACGCCGCTGGCGAACTGCATCGGCACGCTGCAGCCCGAGATGGATTTTCAGTTCAACGTGCAGACGGGAGGCGTGGTCGCCGACCGCATCCACGTCAACGTCGACTACGACTCGGAGCGCGAGTTCGACGCCTCGAACAACATCTCCGTCTACTATCAGGGCAAGCCTGACGAGCTGCTGCACAGACTCGAGGTCGGCAACGTCTCGTTCGCCGCGCCGCCGTCGCGTTTCATCACCGCCGGCATCCCCAGCGGCAACTACGGTCTGCAGGCCGTGGGACAGATCGGCCCCATGCAGTTTCGCTCGATCATGGCGCAACAGAAGGGAAATATCGTGCGCGACAAGGTCTTCACCGTCGGTGATCGCTCGGTGCAGACGATCGAGCGCGACATCGAGGACTTCCTCGTCGAACGCGGCCGGTTCTTCTGGGTGATCGATCCCCGTCGCGCGTTCCCCGGCCGGTTTCCCAATATCGACATCCTCGGACGCGATCTGGAGGCGCTCGCCGGCGCTCTTCCGCCGGGGGAACGGCCGCGACGTGTGCTCGTGTACCGCTACCGGCCACCGACGCCCGGCGGCTCCGTCTCTCGGGACATCAACGGGCCCTACGCCGTCACTCGTTATGCCAGGAACACGAACGAGATCGGCCCCTTCGACGTCCTTCAGGAAGGGATCGACTACTACATCGATCCGACGAACCTGTGGATCGTGCTGGTGAATCCGGTCCAGCGCGGTGAGCGCCTGGCCGTCTCGTATACGGTGAGCAGTGCGACGGGAGACGAGGTGATCGCCGGGAACGTGGGGGGAACCTTCCCCACGTCGCGCGGGCCCGCCGGGCGCGACACGATCAACCTGCTCTGGGATGCCGAGGTGCTGCCGGGAGACCTCGTCTTCGATCAGGAGATTCGCTCGGTCTACCGCCTCGGCGGCGAGGACCTGCGGCGCGAGACGGTGCAGCTCAAGATCGTCGTCGGTGCGGGGGGAGATCAGGAGCGCCCGGTGGGAACCCCATTCGAGACGTTCCTCCAAATGTTCGGCATGGCGCAGCCGGTGAATCCCTCCGCCTTCGACATCGAGAACCGGCTGTGGCCCCGACCAAGCGACCCCAACCTGGCTCGAAACGCGGGGCAGGGCGGTGCACGGCTGATTCGCGATTACTTCGTCGTCTTCCCTTCGCTGCGTCCGTTCGCCGATTCGGGGCTCGCCGATCCGCCGAATCCGCTGAACGACTCGCTCTATCGCACGCCGAACGAGGACCTGTTCACGCAGCGGCGTCCCCCCACCCAGTACCGCCTGCGCGCTCGTTATGCGGCGGAAGGGGGTGGCGATGCGGGCACGTTGGCGCTGGGCGGCGTTCAGATCCGCCAGGGCTCCGAACGGCTCAGCCTCGACGGGGTGCCGCTGGTGCGTGATGTCGACTACCGCGTGGATTACGAGCTCGGACGGGTGTCCTTCAACCGCCCCGACACGCTGTTCGGACGCCCGCGCCGTGTCACCGTCCAGTACGAGGAGAACCCGATTTTCGCGGCGCAGCCGACCTCGATCTTCGGGCTTGCGGCGGAGTTTCCGACGGAGGCGGGGCGGCTTTCCTTCACGGCGCTCTCGCAACGCCAGAAGACGACGTTCAATCGCCCGCCGCTCGGCTTCGAGCCGGCATCGGCGCTCATCGCCGGTGTCACCGGTCAATTCACCTTCACGAGTGATGCCCTGACGCGCGTCCTCGACCGATTGCCCTTCGTCGATGCGACGCAGCAGTCGCGCATCGACGTGCAGGGAGAGTTCGCGACGACACGGCCCCAGCCAAACTCCGCTGGCGTCGCCTACGTCGAGACGTTCGAGGGTGAAGGCGGCATCACGATCAACCTGACCGAGGGCGTCTGGCGTCTGGGAAGCCGGCCATACGCGCCCGGTGGCGTGCCGATCGGTGGGCGTCCGTACGGCTTCGAGCTCGACTCCGCCGCGGCCCTCGCGTGGCAGAATCTCGTCCGGGTCGGCGAGACCGCGCTCCAGTTCTTTCCCGAGCAGGTGGACAGCGCATTCCGATTCGTCGGCGGCCAGGCGTTCCGCGCGCCCGAGCTCATCCTGTGGAACACACTCTATCCCGCTGGCATCGAGGGCTTCCTCTCGCCTCGCGGCGCGGCCGCGCCGGAGTATCTCTGGCAAACGCCGACCAGGCCAGGCCGGCGCTGGCGGTCACTCATGCAGCCGTTGTCCCAATCCGGGGTCGATCTCACGCGCGTCGAGCAGATCGAGTTCTGGACGATGATCGAGACCGACCCCGCTCGTCGCGATCGCAATCCCACGGTCGTGCTCGACCTCGGCGACATCTCGGAGAACGCGGTCGCCTTTCGGCCCGAGACGCTCTTCGTCACTGGCGCCGACTCGTCGTTCACGGGGCGCACGCTCACAGGCTACGACGTGATGAACTCTGAGCGCGATGAGATCACGCGCTCCTTCGACGCCGCTACGGACGATGTGGGTCTGCCAAGTGATCGTGCCGATACACTCGTTCGCGTCGTGGACGGTGTCGCGGAGCGGCTGATGCCCGCCGAGCTGTGTCGAGGCGGCTCGGTGATCGCCGAGCTCGGGGACACGCGACACAACTGCTCGGTGGGCAACCGGCGTCTCGATGAGGAGGATCTCGATCTGGACGGCGTCCTCAACATGAGCGGCCCCGAGAACTCGAACGAGCGGCTCATGCGCTACGTGATCGATCTCGCCGATCCTGGGAGCATCACCAAGACGGGGCTGTGCCATCGCCACCCGAGCGATCGCGCTGGCACGGGACCGCGCACGTTCTGCTGGGCGCTCGTGCGCGTGTCACTCGCCTCGGCCCAGTTGATCAACGATCCCCTGATCCGGCGCATCCGCTCGGTGCGGCTCACGTTCGTGTCGGGCGATGCCGCCGACACCGCGTTCACGTACACGCCCGTATCGCGCCTCCGCCTGTTAGGCGCGCCGTGGGTCAAGCGGACCACCACCCCGATCGCCGGGATCGCCGGTGTGCGCGAGACCGGCATCGGCTTCGTGCAGGCGACCGTGATCGGCACGCTCGACGCGGGGACGACTGGTATCCAATACCAGCCGCCCCCTGGTGTGGCGGAGGAGCCGCTCGATCGCACCGACGACGTGTCCGCGGAGCGGACGCAGGTGAACGAGAAGTCGCTGCGCCTGCTGACGACGGGACTCGATCTGCACGAGCGCGCCGAAGCCTATTATCGCTTTCCGGAGGGCGACAAGAGCTTCATGGGGTATCGCTCGCTGCGGGTGTGGGCGCGGGGTCGCGGAAAAGGGTGGGGAAGCGGGGGCGACCTGCAGTTCTACGTTCGCATGGGCCGCGATCCGGACAACTTCTATCTCTACCGCGCGCCGGCGAACGTCGGGAGCGATTCGACGGCGTGGCTGCCGGAGCACGGCATCGAGTTCGACCGATTCTACCGGCTTCGTGCGCAGCTGCAGAACGCGTTTCTGCGCGGGGGAGATTCGCTCGCGTGCGGTGGGCTCGATCTCGCTCTCATTGCTGCCAGCGAGCCTCCTACAGCACCCGGTAGCAGACGGTTCGCGGCGTGCGAGGACGGATACATCGTCTACACGGCGAATCCGGGGATCACGCCGCCCAATCTCGCCGCGGTGCAGGAGCTGTCGGTGGGAATGGTGCGCGTGAGCGACGCAGGAGGCGGGGTCGGTGGGCCGATCACGCCGCTCGATACCCTGGAGCTGTGGATCGATGACGTGCGCCTCGGCGGCGTCGTCGATGACGCCGGTTACGCCGGCCAGTTCGGCCTCACGGTCGCGGCGTCGGACCTCGGCTCGCTCACCATGCAGGTCAGCCGCCGCGACCAGAATTTCCGACAGCTGGGGGAGCAGCCGTCGTACGTGACCGACGACCAGTTCAACCTCTCCTCCTCGGTGCGCCTGGATCGTCTGCTGCCACGTGCGCTCGGTCTCGCGATTCCCGTCACCATCAGTCACGCCTCGTCAGGCACCGACCCATTCTTCCTTGCGCGCTCGGACGTATCGGGACAGGACCTGGCGGGCCTGCGCACGCCGAAAACGTCGGCGACGTCGTACACGCTGGCGATGCGACGGGCCACTCGAGTGGGGCGGGGCCTCACTGGACTGGTGCTCGACAACCTGTCACTCACCTCGGCCTACACGACAGGAAACCAGCGAAGCGAGTATCAGGTGGGGAATGCCGCGTCGTTCACCGGTGCTGTCGACTGGGACTTCGCGAGAACCGACCGCGAGGGTGCGCGCATGCCCGGATGGATCCGGGGGGCGATCAATGCGCTGCCGGGTTGGTTGCGCGAGAGTGCGGCACTCCGTGGGTTGCGGGATGCTCAAGTGCGCTTCGCGCCGGCGGCCATTCGCCTGACGAGCGGGTGGGCTCGGGCTGAGGACCGCCGGTCGTCGTTCTCCCTTCCAGTGTTCGTGGAGACCGACACGGGCCGCACCGTGGCGTCCCTGCGGCACGATTGGCGCAACCGCGGACTGCTGGAGCTTCGTCCCGTCGCGGCGGTCATGGCGCGACTCGATGTCAATTCCGTGCGCGATCTCCGCAACTATGGGGACGATACGGACGTCGGCATCGTCGCCGGCTTCGAGCGCGGTGAGCTTTTTGGCCTGGACGTCGGGCTGGAGCGCGAGCGGCAGATGCAGAGCGCTCTCGCGTTCACACCGGCGCTCACGACGTGGCTACGGCCGAATGTCGAGATCGCCAGCACCTTCACGATGTTCCGCGACCCCAACACGAGCTCGCTCGTCCGCGCCTCGGGCGACAGCGGTGAGCTGCGGTTGCCGCGCCGCCTGTCCAATTCGCAGGTCATTTCCGCCGGGGCATCAGTCGACCTCGGCGGCGCGATCGGTCGTTATGCGGGCGATTCGGGGATTGCGCGGCGCATCGCGAATGCGATCCAGCCGGTCCGGTTCACGTGGACCCGGGAAATGCGCTCTCTCTTCGATGCCACGCCGTTTACCCCTGGGTTCTCGTATCAGCTCGGTCTCGGCGGCATCGAGGACTTCCGGTCCCTCGGCGGACTGCTCGCGACGACCGCCGGTGTGGCTCGTGGTCTTACGCTCGATCACACGGTATCGCTGCCGTTCGGCGCGAGCGTTACGCAGCACTACCAGCGTACGGTCAACACCACGTGGACGCGACGGGCCCAGGACGCGCAGTCTATGCTGGAGGCGCGCTCGGTGACGTTCCCCGATGTCGCACTTCGGTGGAGCTTCCGGCCCGGATTGCTCTCTGGCCTCGTGTCTTCGGTAAGTGCGGAGGCGCGCGCAGCGATCACGCGCGCCAGCAGCTTCCAGCCCGCGCTGCCGAGCGGAGGCATCACGCTCTCCGGCGTACGGACGGAGCTCGAAACGCGGCAATATCCGCTTCGTGGGACGCTCACCTGGGACCTCTTCGGCGGCTTTACCACATCGGCCGGTTGGTTGCGGACGACGCGCCGAGAGCTTCGCAGTGGTGGAACGAGCGAAGGAGAGCAGAACGACGTCACCGGCGACATCACCAAGCTCTTCCGGCTGCCGGAATCGTGGCGGCTTCCATCGAACGTGCTTCGGGCCTACGTGGGGCTCCAGCGGATCAGTACCGAGACGGTCTTCCTTGCGGACACGGTGGAGAAGCGGATTGCCGACAATGGCCGTTGGGCGCTCAACGCGCGCGCCGAGACCGATGTCGCCGAAAACGCGTCCTTCTCCCTGTCGGCGTCGCGCACGGTGACTTACGATGAAGTGAACGACCGCCGGTTTACCCAGTTCGTGCTCTCCGCGGTCTTACAGCTCGAATTCTTTGCGGGGGAACTGAGATGAGGCGAACGAGGAATGAGGAACGCGAAAGAGGAGGTTTCAGTATGGCGCGCCCACGCGCCCGGGGCGCTTCCTCTTTCCTCGTTTCTCGTTCTTCCTACTTCCTCATTGCGCTGCTTTGCGCCGGATGCGAAACCCCCGAATCCTTCGCGGCAAAAACCGCCTTCAGCGGGGCGCGGGCGATGGAGTACGTTCGCACCCAGCTGGATTTCGGGCCTCGCGTGCCGGGCACGGAGGGCCACCGGCGCGCGGGGGATTGGATCGTCGCCGAGATGCGGACGCGCGCCGATACCGTTATCGAGCAGCGCTTCTCCCATGTCAACGTGGACGGCGACACGCTGCCGATGCGGAATATTTTGGCGCGGATCAAGCCCGCCCAAACGCAGCGCGTGCTGTACGTGGCGCACTGGGACACGCGGCCCATCTCCGATCGGGCATCGAGTCCCGCTGATCGCGCGTTGCCCGTGCCTGGGGCGAACGATGGAGCATCGGGGGTCGCGATCCTCATGGCGGTGGCGGACGTCCTGAAGACTACGCCACCCGACTGGGGTGTCGATCTGCTGTTCGTCGATGGCGAGGACTACGGCGATTTCAGCGCTGGTCGCGACGTGCTCATCGGCTCGAAGTATTTCGCGCAGCACCTGCCCGCGCCCGACTACCGCCCGCTCTTCGGGGTCGTGTGGGACATGATCGGCGACGCGAACCTCGGCATCTATCAGGAAGGCCATTCCGTGCGTCGCGCGCCGGAGATCGTGTCGCGCGTATGGCAGACGGCCGCCGACCTCGGCTACTCCGGCTACTTCGTGCCTCGCCTCGGAGAATCGATCACCGATGATCACCTGCCGCTGCTCGACGCCGGCCTCCGGGTCATCGATGTCATCGACATCGAGTTTGCCGCTCACCACACGCCGTTCGACACCATCGACAAGGTCAGCGAGCGAAGTCTCCAGATCGTGGGGGATGTGGCGGTGAAGCTGCTGCAATGAGGAACGAGGAATGAGAAGCGAGGAAGTCGATTGACGGACTCTTCCACAGTGGGCTGGTTTCTCACTCCTCATTCCTCGTTCCTCGTTCCTCATGGGGAGAGGGTTGCACGACCCTCGGTCGAGCCATACACTCGTCTCGTCTGCGCGGCGGAAGGTCGGTGTCGCGCGGTCTCTTCGAAGCCTGGAGGCCTTATGCGGTCGGGAATCGCGAGGTTGACTCGAGCGACCGGAACCCTGGCGCTCGCCGGGTGGCTTGGCGCGTGCGCGACGAGTGGAGGTCCGCCACCAGCGACATCATCGTCTCCCCCACCGGAGGGACGCATCCCGACGAGCGCGACCGTCATCACGGGCACCGATCTCACCGCGGCCAACCGGCCGCTCCTGGATGTGTTGCGTCAACGACTGCCGGGGATGCAGGTCCATCAGACTGGGGGGTGTCCCGAGATCGTGTTGCGCGGCAAGTCGACCATCAACACGTCGTCCTCGCCGGCGATCTACGTCGATGGCAACCAGGCGACCAACACCTGCATCCTCAACGAGCTTCGCACGGCGGACATCAGCCAGGTCGAGATTTACCCCGGCGGAGTACCGCCCCGTGCCGGCTACCGCGCACATCCGTACGGCGTCATTCTGATCTTCATCAAGAGGGTGTAGCCTCGGGTGGGAAACGGCAAAGATGACAGAATTCAGAATACAGAATACAGAATTCAGCAAGAAACTACGGGGAGCCATCGAGCGGCTCCCCGTAGTCTTTGTCTGAGGTCTGAATTCTGTCATCTTTGCCGTTCTGGATCTCAACGGCTCGACGGAGCTCCACGACGAGCGTGGAGCCCCGCCTCGCTACGGCGCTCAGCGGACCCCGCACCCCGCGAAGTACGTGGGTGCCGTTGTCGGCGCGCTGTCCCAGTACATCCGGGTCTCGAAATCATCCTCGCCCTGACGATCGATCGCCGCGGCCAGGCTCGCACCGTTGACTGATTCCTCGGTGATCGAGTACTCCAGTCGTCGCGGGACAGTGTTGATGATCGCGGCCGGCCCCGGCTTGACGTTCGCCGGCTGACAGGTACGACGCCATTCGAACCACGCCTGTCCGCCATCGGTATACAGCGCGATCCACTTCTGAACGGCGATCTGCCGCAGCCCGGCCACGCCTCCAGCGTACACAATCTCGGGACGCGCGAGATAGGCAGTAATGTCGGCATCGGCGACGCCCCACTGCTCCATCGACGCCCTGATGCCTTCCCGATAGAACGCGCCTGCCTGGCCGGCCGTGAGGCCACCCAGCCCTCGTTCCGCTGCCTCGGCCTTGATGAACGCGACCTCGGCGTACGTCATGAGGAACGAGGGAAAGGCCTTTCCAGCGGGACC
Source organism: Gemmatimonadaceae bacterium (assembly GCA_035253695.1). Lineage (GTDB taxonomy): Bacteria > Gemmatimonadota > Gemmatimonadetes > Gemmatimonadales > Gemmatimonadaceae > JAICNG01. The sequence goes on along the minus strand of DATFBS010000025.1, from coordinate 23,906 downwards.
ACCGAAGAATCCATACGAGGTCTGACCGGGAAAGAAGGCCGCTCCCGGTCTCGAGGCGATGTTGAAGTACTCCGATGCGTCCGAGTGCGTCAGCGCGTTCGGCATGCCGGCGTAGACGTTCGGGTCATCGGTTGTCGGCTGCGCGTAGATCGGAATGCGCGGATCACTGGACGCCAGCATGATGCTCATCAGCCGATCGGACATCCGGTGATCATCACGCGTCTGGAAATTGACCGACCACGGGTTGTCGTACACCCCGTCTCCCGGCCACCGCAGGAGCGCGTTGTCGTCGTTCGATGCGAAGACACCACCCGGATCGCTGAAGGCCGCGGCAAGCTCGGTGCTCGCCTTGGTGGCATTCACGTTCACGAGGCGTAGCGCGTGCCGCGCCCGCAGACTGTTCGCGAACCGGCGCCACGCCGACACGTCACCACCGTAAATCGGATCGGCGTCGCCCAGCGTGGCTCCCACCGTGCCGCCCATGTCATCGCTCGCCTGGTTCAGCACCACGAAGAAATCGTCGTAGATGCTCTGCTGCGAGTCGTACGCCGGCGTTAGGCTTCCTCCCTGGTCGCCCTGAAGCGCCTCGGAGTAGGGAATGTCGCCCCACGTATCGGTGAGGAAGCCGAATCCATACGTCCGCAGGACGAGCGCGGGCCCGTAGATGCCCGGCTCGTCGAGCGCCTCACCCTTCAGAACGACTTTCTGCAGATCCTCGAGCTCGGTGTAATACGGAAAATCGAAGTACGTTGTCGTCGCCCCGCCCGTCAGGCGGGAATACGCGTCTTCGTCGGGATACTGCACCTGCGCCAGATGCTGCGACAGCAGCGCCGCTCCACGCAGATCGTAGGCGCCGCCCAACCATCGAGAGGCCGTCAGGCGGGCCGCCTGCGTGAACAGCGGTCCCGGTGGTGCATCCTCGGGACTGTTCGGGTTCGAGTTGAGATCCGTGAGCTTGTCCGGATCGCATGCCACCGTTCCGCCCACGAGGGCGATCGCGGTGACGATCTTCAGCAGGTCTCTATGTGAGATCATCGTATCGTCTCCGGAATCGTGTTAGGGCGTGACACGAACGCTGAAACCCCACGTCCGCGCATTCGGCAACGCCGTGAACTCGATTCCCTGGAGGTTGCCCGTGGTGTACGAGAACTCGGGATCGATGTTCGGAACGTCGGTCCACGTGTACAGATTACGGCCGGTGATGGCGAAGTTGACGGCTTCCGAGTACATCCGGTTCGCCCACGCTTGCGGCAGGTCGAAGCCGAACCGCAGCTCACGAAGCTTGATGTAGCTCGCGTCGTAGATGTACGGCTCGTTCGTCGGGAAAATGGCCTGGAAGTACTGCTCCGCTGTCACCCGGGTGGTGTTCGGGCCTCCGGTTTCTTCGTCGATGCCGTCAATCACGAGACCGGGCTTGTCCCAGTCCTGCTCCCGGCCTCTCAGCGAGCTGGTGAGCACGCCGGCGTAGTCGCCGAAGAAGTTCGTGATGCTGTAGATGTCGCCACCCTTCCGGATGTCGAGCAGCCCGTACAGCGTGAAGTTCTTGTAGCGGAAGTTGTTGCCCCATCCGCCCACCCACTCCGGCTGGATGTTGCCGAGAACCTTCCGCCCACCGGCGTACGGTAGGCCGCCATTCAGGAGGAGCTTGCCGGTCGCCTCGTCGCGCGCGAAATGATACCCGTACAGCGATCCGTACGGCTCGCCCACCCGCGCCTCGACGTTCACGTACCAGCCGGTGCCGAGCACGATCGTCGTGATGCCCGGATCGAGCTCCGCCACGCGGCTGCGATTGCGCGCGAAGTTGAACGTGCTAGTCCATTCGACATTGTGGAAATTCTTGATCGGCGTAACCGAGAGCAGTGCCTCGATGCCCCGGTTCGTCACACGTCCCGCGTTGATCGACTTCGCCTGGAAGCCCGACGCTGGCGACACCGTGATCGGAAAGATCTGATCCTTCGTCGCCTTGTCGTAGTAGCTCGCGTCGAGCGTCGCGCGTCCGTTGAAGAAGGCGAGCTCCACCCCGATCTCGTCCGACGTCGTGATCTCCGGCTTGAGGTCCGGGTTCGCGAGCGTGTCGAACAGCGAGAACTGCGGCAGCCCGTCGAACTTGCTCGAGTTGCCGACGAACGTTGTGCGGAGCCGGTACGGATCGGTGTCCGCGCCCACTCGTGCCTTCGCCGCACGCAGCTTTGCGTACGTCAGGACGCGATTGTTCTGCAGCATCGGCACGGCATCCGTCAGAATCACCGAGGCAGCGATCGCGGGGTAGAAGTACGAGTTGTTGCCCTTGGGTAGCGTCGACGACCAGTCATTCCGCGCCGACCCTTCGATCGTCAGCCAGCCGTTCCACGTAACCGCGGCCGAGCCGTATGCACTGTTCACCTGTCGCCGCTGACGGAACTGCCCCAGCGTTGGCGCAATGGCCGCGTTCGACACGTTGTAGATTCCCGGCACCGATAGTCCGGTCACCTTGGCGGTGTCGTTGCTGAAGCTTTCCTGCCGGACGGCCGCACCAAGCGTGGCGTTGAGATGCAGCCGGTCCATCAGCATCCGGTCCGCCGTTAGGTGACCCTCGGTCGTGCGATCGTTCCGATAGTCGTTCAGGTTCCGGAAGCCGCCGAAAAACGACTGATCCACGCCGCTGCCGTAGATGTGACCCTGCGACCAATTCTGATCGATGTTGAACCGATAGATGTCGGTTCCCATCCGCACGGTCGCGTTGAGCCAGTCGGTGGCGCGATACGTCACCGCCGCCGAGCCCATGAAGCGGTCGCGCGTGTCCTTCACCGGGTTCTCGTACTGGAGCCAGAACGGGTTGTTGTGGTAGTTGTAGTTCCAGTTGTACTCCCGATTCGATGGACCGCCGTTGGTCGGACCGCCGAGCTGATAGTTTCTCAGGGCGTCCGTATCCACCTGGCGTCCGAACCAGACGTACATCGAGGACACGATGCCGTTGTTGTAGCCGACGCCGGGACGGTTCCGTCCATTGTTCCGCATGTAGGAGAGCGTCGCATCGGCCGTGACGCGCGAGCCCACGTTCACCGTGCCGTTGAGCAGGGCGGAGGTGCGGCGGAAATCGTTGTTCGGGATGTACCCCTCGGTGTAGTCCTGTCCGAGCGACAAGCGCGCCGCCACTCGATCGGTGCCACCGCTCACGGCGACCGTCGTCGCCATCGTGTGCCCGGTGTTGAAGAAGTCCTTCACGTTGTCCGGATGCGCCACCCATGGCCCGCCGTCGAGCATGTTGAACTGCCGGCAGGGGTGGCTCGTGTCGTACGTGGTGGAGTTCGGGAGGAAGACGCATCCCGTCGTTCGCCCATCGAGCCGTGGCCCGAAGCTCTGGTCCAGGTTGTCGTTGGTCCCGCCACCCTGGCCGTCGACATAATCGAACTCTCCGGTCGCACCCTGCCCGTAGAGATTCTGAAAATCGGGCAGCATCGAGGGCCGTTCCCACGTGTACGTGGTGCTGACCTCGGTGCGCACACGTCCCTGCGAGGATTTTCCCTTCTTCGTCGTGATGACGATGACGCCGTTCGCGGCCCGCGATCCGTAGAGTGCGGCCGCATTCGGCCCCTTGAGGATCGACATCGTCTCGATGTCATCCGGGTTGATGTCGCTGATGGCGGTGCCGAAGTCGTAGCCGCCCATCGGATGGCCGCCGCGACCGAAGCTGGACATCGCGACGCCATCGACGACGTACAGCGGCGTGTTGTTCCCGGTGATCGAGTTCGCTCCACGAATCGTGATTCTCGGCGATCCGCCCTGCGTGCCCGAGCCGGTGATCTGCACGCCCGCCACCTTGCCGGACATCTGCTCGAGAACGTTCATCGCCCGAGTCTGATTGAGCTCCTCGGCGGTGAGCTGCTGTTGGGCGGTGCCCAGCGTGCTCTTCTCGCGCTCCATGCCAAGCGCGGTGACGACCACGCCCTGGAGCTGCACGGGAGTCGGGACGAGACTGAAATCGTGCCGAATCTCGCCCGGGCTGAGGGTGATGGTGGCGGAGCTCGCCGCGTAGCCGAGCAGCCGCGCGCTGAGTGTCGCGGTCTGACCGGTGGTCCGCGCCGCGGGGACGGTGAACGAGTACTCGCCCGTCTCCCGACTGATCGTCCCGAGGTTGGTACCCTGCAGGACGATGCTCGCGTTAGGCAGCGGCTGCCCCGACTCGCTCGTGACGCGGCCGCTGATGGTCGCCTGTGCCGCTGCCCATCCAGGAAGCGCGGCGAGGGCACACGTGCCAATGACCGAATAAAGGAAACGTCGCATATCCTCTCCTTGCCTGCCTTGTGCGTGGAGGTTGCCATGGATGACGGGGGGACTGCATTCGTCGACTCACGCGGACTGACCCGTCGAGTCGCGTGCGCGCCGAACGAGGTCTACGGAGGTTGGAAGTGCGGCTCCGTCACCACGGTGTTCAGGCCGGTCGCCACGATGAGACGTGGACGGTGCGAGGCGTTGGCGGTGGGAGCGCCAATACGTGCGATGCGGAGTGTATGAGCCCCGCGTGACATCTGGTCGATTGGCGAGCCCTCCAAGGCGGTATCGCGGTATCCAACGCGTGCGACGACCGCCGCGACGCCTACTTGTTAAAGCGGTGAGTACCTGCGGTTAGTGTTCTGTATCACCGGGTGAGCCGCGCGTCAAGAAGGGTGAGTGTAAGTGATGGAATTGTTATGGATTACGCCGCCTGTCTGTATGGCCGCATGCGGGGGGTGCATCCGGAGTATCCGCCGCGGCATGGCGGGATGATTGGCGCCTCGCGTCCGGCACCCATGATCTCTCGGTGCCGACGCCCTCCGAGCGAAACGCCATGCTGTTCTTCGCCTCCGTCGCACTGCTCGGCGCCGGAGTGCGGCTGCATCGCGCCGCGGAGCGCGATGCGCCGTCGGACGCCGCGACCGACGCACTACGTCGTCAGATCGCGGAAGTCGACTCGGCGAGGCTGCAGCGGTCGTCCAGGTCGTCCAGGAAGTCGAGGACCGCGCCGGAAGCCCCTGTTGCCGTTCCCACGATCACCTCGGCTACCTCGACGCCCTCGACTGCCTCGCCTCTGGATCTCGACCTCGCCCCAGCCGAATCGCTCGAGCGGTTACCGCGCATCGGACCGTCGCTGGCGCGCCGCATAATTGCCGACCGGGACTCCCTCGGGCCTTTCGGTTCCCTCGACGGTTTTCAACGCGTCAAAGGGGTGGGGCCAGCCATGGCGCGGACCCTCGCTCCCTACGTGACGTTTTCGGGCACACCGCGTCCATCTCCCGTAGGCGCACGAGTTAGCACGCGGCGGCGCGTCTCTTTACGAGAGCCGCGCGACGCTCGCGTGCCTCCCTGAGCGTGCCCCCAGCAGGTCGATCCGAAGTCCGCAATCCGCTATCCCCTTCGCCCTTCCATGACCGCTCCCGCAGCCGCGACCGGTATGCGCCTCGGTGATCTCCTCCTCAAGGAGGGGCTCATCTCACGCGAGCAGCTCGACAAGGCGCTCCTGGAAGGGAAGCAGAACGGCACCCGGCTGGGCTACGCACTGGTCAAGCTCGGCTTCGTGCAGGAGACGGACATCACCAAAATGCTGGCGCGCCAATTCCGCATGCCGGCAGTGGACCTCTCCCGCTTCGAAGTCGACCCCCGCATCGCCAAGCTGATTCCGGCGGATCTCGCGACGAAGCATCTCGTCCTCCCTCTCAAGCGTGATGGTCGCACGCTGACCGTCGCGATGGCCGATCCGACGAACCTCGGCGTCATCGACGACCTCAAGTTCATCACGCGCTACGACATCTTCCCGGTGATCGCGGGCGAGTACACGCTCCGCAACGCCGTCGAGAAGTACTACGAATCGTCCGACGCCGCCCTGCAGACGCTGCTCAAGGACATCGACAGCGAGACCGAGGGCGACGTCGAAGTCGTCGAGGAGAAGGAAGAGGAGATGACCGCGGCGGCGCTCGCCGCCGCCATCGATGACGCCCCGGTCGTCAAGCTCATCAACGGGATCCTCACCGACGCCGTGAAGCGCGGCGCCTCGGACATTCACTTCGAATGCTTCGAGCACGAGCTGCGCGTTCGCTACCGCATCGACGGCGCCCTGCAGGAGATCATGAAGCCGCCGCTCAAGCTTCGTGCGGCGCTCGTGTCCCGCTTCAAGATCATGGCGCAGCTGAACATCGCCGAGCGGCGCGTGCCGCAGGACGGCCGCATCAAGCTGAAGATCGGCAAGAAGGTGATCGACTTCCGCGTGAGCACGCTGCCGACGCTGTTCGGCGAGAAGATCGTGCTCCGAATCCTCGACAAGGGAAATCTGACCCTCGAGCTCGAGAAGTTCGGCATCGAGCCACGCGCCGAAGCCGAGCTCATGGAAGCGGTGATGAACCCCTATGGGATGGTGCTCGTCACCGGGCCCACGGGCTCAGGAAAGACGACGACGCTCTACTCCGCGCTGTCCAAGGTGAACACCATGGACGTCAACATCATGACGGCGGAGGATCCGGTCGAGTACAACCTGTTCGGCATCAACCAGGTGCTCGTCCGCACCGACATCGGGATGACGTTTGCCGCCGCGCTGAAGGCGTTTCTTCGGCAGGACCCGAACATCATCATGGTCGGCGAGATCCGCGATCTCGAGACGGGCGGCATCGCGATCAAGGCCGCGCTCACCGGCCACCTCGTCATGTCGACGCTGCACACCAACTCCGCCCCGGAGACGGTGACGCGTCTGCTCGACATGGGCCTCGAGCCCTTCAACGTCGCCTCGGCGCTCAACCTCGTGCTGGCGCAGCGGCTCGTGCGTCGTATCTGCAACAACTGCAAGACGCACTACCAGGCCGACCCCGACGAGATGCGCGCCCTGAAGATCCCGGAGGACGCGACGTTCCGCTCGATGCAGTTCACCGAGGAAGCGATCGAGAACGCGAAGAAAACAGCCACCAAGCACGCCAAGCCGTTCAGCGATGAGTACACGCTCGATACGCGCTTGTGGGATGTGACGTACTTCAAGGGCACGGGCTGCGACGCCTGCAACGGCTCGGGATTGAAGGGCCGCCAGGGTATCTACGAGGTCATGGCGATGTCGCAGCGCCTGCGCAAGCTGATTCTCCAGAATGTCGGCGTACAGGAGATCAAGGAGACGGCCGTCGAGTGCGGGATGCTCACGCTCCGCATGGACGGCCTGCTCAAGATCGTGAAGGGCATAACGACGGTAGAGCAGGTCGTACGTGAGACAAGCAGCTAACAGGAGCTGGTGGTCAGGGATCAGGGCTCAGGGGAGTTCAGCTGTGAGCGAACCCCGGAACCCAACCCCTACACCCCCCTGATCCCTGACCCTGACCACTGACCCCTAGGACAATGACTGCGCCATCCACAGCACCCGCCGGAGTGAACCTCCGATCCCTCCTCGAGGAGATGATCGAGCGGGATGCCTCCGACCTGCATATCACCGCGGGCGAGCGTCCGAAGCTCCGCATCGACGGTGACATTCAGAACTCGAACGTCGACTACGTCCTCACCCCGAAGGACACGCTGACGCTGGCCTACTCGATTCTCACCGAGAACCAGAAGAAGCGCTTCGAGACCGAGGACGAGCTCGACTTCTCGTTCGGCATTCAGAACCTGGCGCGCTTCCGCGGCAACTGCTTCAAGCAGCGCGGCTGCGTCTCGCTCGTGATTCGGCAAATCCCCTTCAATATCCGCACGTTCGAGGAGCTTGGTCTCGCGGGCGTGGTGGCGAAGATGGCGGAAAAGCCACGCGGTCTGGTCCTCGTCACCGGCCCAACCGGGTCCGGCAAGTCGACCACGCTCGCCGCGATGCTCGACAAGATCAATCGCGAGCGCCGTGGCCACATCATCACCGTCGAAGACCCGATCGAGTTCATTCACCGCCACCAGAACTGCATCGTCAACCAGCGCGAGGTTGGCAGCGATACGAAGTCGTTCGCGAACGCGCTGAAGTACGCCCTGCGTGAAGACCCCGACGTCATTCTGATCGGTGAGATGCGCGACCTGGAGACCATCCAGGCCGCTCTCACCATTGCGGAAACCGGTCACCTCGCCTTCGCCACGCTACACACGAACTCCGCGGCCGAGGCGATCAACCGTATCATCGACGTGTTCCCGTCGCACCAGCAGTCGCAGGTGCGCGCGCAGCTCGCCTTCGTGCTCGAGGGCATCGTGACGCAGACGCTGTTGCCGCGCGCCAAGGGCCGCGGGCGCGTCATGGCCGCCGAGATCCTCGTCGTCACCGCGGCCATTCGCGCGCTCATCCGCGAAGACAAGATCCACCAGATCTACTCGTCGATGCAGTCGGGGAAAAAGTTCGGCATGCAGACACTGAACGACGCGCTGTATCAGCTCTACATGTCGCGAGAAGTCACGGCGGACGAGTGCCTCCGTGTCTCCGGCGATCCGAACGAGTTCCTGCGCATGATCGGGCAGCCCGCCCTCGGCGATGAGAATCCCGTGGACGGCAAGGGCGGTCAGAAGCCCGGACTGCCGAACGCGAAAGCTGCGTCCCCCGTCCGGCGATAGCCGCACGCACGACTAGAGAGGAGGCTCGATGCCCACGTTTGCATATACCGCCCGCACCCTGAGTGGCGACCTCAAGTCGTCGACGATGGATGCCAACACGCGCGAGGACGTTGTCGCGCAGCTCCGTCGTCAGAAGCTCATCGTCGTCAAGGTCGACGAGGAGCGCGGCCGAAAGAAGGGCGGCGGCAAGATCAAGACCCGCGACATCGTCATCTTCACGCGTCAGTTCGCGACGATGATCAACGCCGGTCTCCCGCTCGTGCAGGCGCTCGACATTCTGTCGAAGCAGAGTGAGAACAAGACGCTGAAGGAAGTGACGCGGCAGGTCGTCTACGACGTCGAATCCGGTCACACCGTCGCCGACGCGCTGGGCAAGCACCCCAAGGCGTTCAGCGAGCTCTACGTCAACATGGTCGCGGCTGGTGAGGCCGGCGGTATTCTCGACACGATTCTGTCGCGTCTCGCCGTCTTCATGGAGAAAAACGACGCCCTCGTCCGCAAGGTCAAGGGCGCCATGATCTACCCGGGCGTCATCATCAGCGTCGCCGTCATCGCGATCACCGTGCTGCTCGTGTTCGTCATTCCGACGTTCGAGCAGATGTTCGCGTCGGTGAACCTCGCCCTGCCCATGCCGACGCGTGTCGTCATCGGGATGTCGCGATTCCTCACCGGCTACTGGTGGGCAGTGCTCGCCACGATCCTCGGCGGCGGCTTCATGCTGAAGCGCTATTACGCGACGCCCGGTGGCAAGCTGGCCATCGACCGGTTGATGCTCAAGCTGCCCGTGCTCGGCGACGTCATCCGCAAGTCCGCCGTGTCGCGGTTCACCCGTACGCTCGGCACGCTGATTTCGTCGGGCGTCTCGATCCTCGATGGCCTCGAGATCACCGCGAAGACCGCGGGCAACCGCGTCATTCACGACGCGATCATGCAGTCGCGCTCCTCGATCGCCGGCGGTGACACGATCGCGGCGCCTCTCGCGAAATCCGAAGTCTTCCCTCCGATGGTGATCTCGATGATCGCCGTCGGTGAGCAGACCGGTGGCCTCGATGAGATGCTGTCGAAGATCGCCGACTTCTATGATGAAGAGGTGGACGCGGCCGTGAGCGCGTTGTTGAGCCTCCTCGAGCCCGTCATGATCGTGTTCCTCGGCGTGGTCGTCGGCGGCATGGTCGTCGCCATGTACCTCCCGATCTTCGACATGATCAACGCTGTGCAGTAAACCGGGCCAAGGGCCAAGGGCCAGGGGCCAAGGGTGTGGAACGGCAAACGGCGGCGCGAAAGCGCCGCCGTTTGCTCATCTGATGAGCGCGGCTGGCTGCGAAGCAGCCGCCGCGCCTTTCCATCCCTGATCCCCGACCCCTGACTCCTGACTCCTCGTTGGGAACGGGCGCTGACTTTGCGTCGTTCGTACCGGGTGAGCATTCCACTTTCCATCCTCGATCTCGCTCCCGTCGCCTCGGGCTCTACGGCGTCGCAGGCACTGCGCAACACCGTCGATCTGGCACGACTCGCCGATGACGAGGGTTACACCCGGTACTGGCTCGCCGAGCATCACGGCATGCCGAGCATCGCGAGCTCGTCACCGGAGATTCTCATCGAGCACGTGGCGTCGCGCACCGAGCGCATCCGCGTCGGTTCCGGTGGCATCATGTTGCCGAATCACGTGCCGCTGAAGGTCGCCGAGAGCTTCCACACGCTCGAAGCGTTACACCCTGGTCGCATTGATCTTGGGATCGGACGCGCGCCGGGCTCCGACCCGACGACGGCAGCCGCGATGCGGCCCTTCAATGCGGAGCAGTTCGCGGCACACCTCGCCGAGCTCGTGGGGCTCTCACGCGGCGATTTCCCGATTGGTCATCCCTTTCGCAACGTGCGCGTGATTCCGGCGGATGTCGAGCTGCCGCCGATCTGGCTCCTCGGCTCGAGCGGTGCCAGCGCTCGACTTGCGGCCTCGTTAGGAATGGGCTACGCCTTCGCCAGCCACTTCAGCCCGACGCCGCCAGGGCCCGCCGTTCGCGTCTATCGCGAGGCCTTCCGGCCGTCGCCGGCGTTTTCGCGGCCGCACGCGATCCTCGGTGTCGCCGCCATCGTTGCTGACACGGAGGAGCACGCGGAGTACCTGGCGTCGTCCTCGGGGCTGGGATGGGTCCGTCTTCAGCGTGGCGAGTATGGTCCGCTCCCCAGTCCCGAAGAGGCGCTCGCGTATCCGTACACGGCGCAAGAGCGCGCCGTGGCGGCGGCCTATCGGCGATTGCAAGTCGTCGGCACGGCACGACAGGTTCACGACCGCATCGATGCGATGGTCAACGAGACCGGCGCGGACGAGATCATCGTGGTCACGATGGTGCACGGCCACGCGCCGCGTCTGCGCTCCTACCAGCTGCTCGCGGCGGAGTTCGGGCTGCGTGATGCGTTGACGTCGCGCGATGGTGTGGGTGCAATATCCGAGGCAGGACACACGGATGCGCGGAGGGCGCTGAGGGTGTGATCCCCCAGCGCCCTCCGCGCGTTTCAGCGGCTGGTTACACGCTGGTCCCGACCGCCACCTCTTGAAGTCTCGCGGTCAACGACGCCATGCAGCGCGCTGCTAGGTCTCGCGACGTATACGTCCCGTAAGGGCGCCCATCGCGACGCCACCGCCAGCTCTGCTCCGTCGCCGCGTCGGCGACGAAGACATCCTCGCGGAGCAGGGTAGCCGGCTGGAATGCATGACGGACGGGCGCGCGCTCGGGAACCTGGTCGGTGCCGCGACGCACGATGCCATCCCATTCCATGATCATGAGACGCCCTTCGATAACCGCATCGGTACGCGAGCGGATCCAGGACATCGTGAGCGCAACCGGACCGAGCTGGATGATGCATCGGCCTGCGCCGCGCCGCACCTCGATCTCTCCCGCCGCTTCGTCGCGCTCCATCGACTCCACGCGCTGAACGACATCGTCCGCCAGACGCTCGAGCTCCCTCGCGCAGGCGGGCCCGGAGCGATGCGAGCCGAGATAGCTGTCACGATCGCGCACGAAACGCTCGTCGTTGGCCACGCGAGCCGTTGCATCGACGTCGGTACGCAAACGACCACCCTGCTCCGCGATCGATTCGAGCAGAATCTCGATGCTTTCGTCCACCGACTTCTTGCCGAGGTCGGTGACCTTCGCCTTGCGCGCCCACGACGGAACCGGCGTCTCATCGAGTGAAACGAAGAACACCGACGCGCCGCCGGCGCGCGCAATGCGCGCCTCGATCGCGGCGCGATCGTCACTCGTGGGAGACGTGCGTCCCCACAGCCGGTCGTGCAGCACGACGACCGTGCGCGCACTTGCGCAGGCATCGGTCGCCGTCGTGCCGTCCGCGTCCGCCATCGACGGATCGCGCATCCACACGCAGCGCGACTCGTTGAGCCGCCCGCGGAGTCGATCGGCCAGAAAGCGCGCCGTGTCGCTCTCGTACTCCGCGCCGAGGATGGCCGTGTCGTACTTCGGCCGGGCGGAGGCCTTGATCATCGCTTCGACCTCGAGCGCTCACGCCGTCTCGCGGCCGCCGACTTGAGCTGGCGCGCCTCGCTCGGCTTCACATAGTGACGGCGGCTGCGAAGATCCTTGAGGATTCCGGAGCGCATCACTTTCCGCTTGAAAGCCTTGAGCGCCCATTCAATGCGGTCGCCCTCGGCGAGCTGAACTTCTACCATGTTTCCTCCAGTTGATGGCCCTACTGCGCATGAAAAAGCCGTTGGGCCTGCCCGGCGATGCCGAGCCGACCCAACGGCTTCATCTCACGTGCCGTGCAACAGAATCAACGACCCAGCTTGACGACGTTCTCCGCCGCTGGTCCCTTCTGGCCCTGCACGATGTCGAACTCCACCTTCTCGCCCTCGGCGAGCGACTTGAAGCCGCTGCCCTGAATGGCCGAGTGATGGACGAAGCAGTCCTTCTGACCGCCCTCCGGCGTGATGAAACCGAAGCCCTTCGCGTCATTGAACCACTTCACTGTTCCGGTCGAACGCATACGATACTCCTCTGGTGTACTGGGGTCGGGGTCCGGAAGAAGTACCGTACGTACCGACTCGTGTTGTTTCGTGGACAAGGCCCCCACGATGGGCTTTTCCCGTCTGCCGGAGGTGAATCCGGCCGGGAAAACGAACGGGGCTTCGCGAGAGCGAGGCCCCGTCTTTTCCTCGACGCCGCGCCCAATTCGCGCGATCGTCCACTGAGCCTGAAGGTAGTGGGGATTGCCACCGAAGTCAATGCGTTAGAGGAGGTTGTCGAGGGTGTCCAGGTCGTCCTGGTTGTCCAGGCGACTGCTCTCGGATCTTGGAATATCGTTATCTCGTTAACCACCTTGATCACCTGGACGACCTCGAGACCCTCGACCACCCCGATCCATGACCGCCACCTCGCGCGACCTGCTCGCCCCCGTAACCGACTTCGACTGGTCCGCCGAACGCGCCGGCGAGCTCGGCGAGCAGATGGTCGGGCTGTGGACCGAGTATCTCGCCCGCATTCGCGAGCTTCCCATTACGCATGCCAAGTCCGCCGACGAGGTGAGGGCCGCGGTTACACGCGATGTGCCTGACGAGCCCCTCCCGATCCCCGAGCTGTTCGCGCATTTGCGCACGCTCGTCTTCGAGAATTCCACGCTGACCGGTCATCCGGGATTCGTCGCATACATCAGCGGAGGGGGCACGGTGCCTGGTGCGGCTGCCGATTTGCTCGCGGCCGCGATGAATCAGAACGTCGGCGGATGGCGCCTGTCGCCGGGCGCCACCGAGATCGAGCTGCATCTCATGCGCTGGTTCGCCGCCCGGCTCGGTCTTCCCGAGACTTCGGGCGGCTTCATCACCACCGGCGGTGCGATGGCATCGCTCTTCGGTCTGACCGTCGCGAGGGACCTTCGTGCGGGATGGGACGTGCGCAAGCTCGGCGTGGCCGCTGGCCCACCCCTCACGTTGTATGCATCGGCCGAGGTTCACACCGTGAATGCGCGCGCGTGTGACATGCTCGGTCTCGGAGCCGACGCGCTGCGTCTCATCCCCGTCGACGATCAGCTGCGGATCCGCATGGACCTGCTCCGCGATGCGATCGCGGCCGATCGTGCTTCAGGCAAGAAGCCGCTCGCCGTGATTGCCACCGCCGGCACTGTCGGCACAGGCGCGATCGATCCGCTGAACGACATCGCCGACCTCTGCGAGCGCGAACGGCTGTGGCTTCACGTCGACGGAGCATATGGCGGAATCGCCGCGCTCACCGACGAGCTGCATCCACTGTTCGCCGGCATCGAGCGTGCCGACTCCGTGGCACTCGATCCTCACAAGTGGCTGTACACACCGCACTCGGGAGGCGCGGTCATCGTTCGCGATCAGCGTCAGCTGGCGCAGGCGTTCGGCGTGAATCCGTCGTACGTGCACGAGGACAAGGAGCTCACGCGGCGCGGCCTCGACTTCTACGCCCATACCCCAAACTTCTCGCGCGGCTTTCACGCGCTGAAGATCTGGGTGTCGCTCCTCGCGCACGGGTGGAACGCCTACCAGCGGCGCATCGTCCATGACGTGGCCTTGGCCCGCTATCTGTTCGAGCGTGCAGCCGCCCACGAGGAGCTGGAAACGGTCGGCCAGCCGCCCGAGCTGTCGATTGCCTGTTTTCGCTACGTTCCACGCGAGCTTCGTGGGAAGCCCGACGCCGAAGAGTATCTGAACACGCTCAACGAGCGGCTGATGGCGGAGCTCCAGCTCGCCGGTCGCGTATTTCCTTCGAATGCGGTGATCGACGGGCGCTTCGCCATTCGCGCATGCATCGTCAACTTCCGCACGGAGATCGCCGACATGGATGCCCTCATGGACGAAGCCGTCGCTCAGGGCCGCCGCTTGCACGCTCAGCGGACATGACCGCGTGACTTGGCCACGGCGCGTCGAGTCCTATCATCGACATGCTACGCCGCCATTTTCTCCTCACGCTCGCCCTTGGCGTTACCGCCTGTGGTGGTGACGTCGCCTCGATGCGCCCGGAACCGGCGCAGGAATTCGTGATCGAGGTGGAGGGTGAGCGCTTCCGACTGCGCACCACCAACCCGGCTACCGCGACAGCGCTCGAGGCGCGCCGCCGCGCCGGCACCCTTGGCGTCGTTGCGGGCCGGCTCGTGCGCGGCGACGGCGGCTTCAATGCGCCGTGGAGCTGGCACCTCGATCCGCTCTCGATCGAAGTACCAGACGCGTCCATCGAGCTCTGCGACGGTCGGCCCTCGATGGTGCAGAACGATCTCGACTACTGGGTCGACACGGTGCACACCTACTGTCCGTGGTCAGCACGGGTGTACGGTGTGCGATAAGGAGCTAGGAGTCAGGGGTCAGGGATCAGGGGGTGTCAGGGCGTGGGTTCCAGGAGAGAGCGGCATCGCTCTTCCGCAACCTTTTCCCTGACACCCCCTGATCCCTGATCCCTGACCCCTAGCTCCTGCAGTCTCCATACATCTCTCACAACTGCGGCGTTGTTCGGAGGCGGAGAATCGCCCTATCATCACCGGGTGATACGCGCCTCCCTCTCCCGCCGTCCGAGCTGGCCGCTCGTCCTCCTCTTCGCGAGTCTGGGCGCGACCGCCATCGCGGCCATCGAGGCCCATCGGACCGTTCGATCGCAGCGTGCGCTGGCTGAGCACGCGCTGCGCGACTACGCGGCGTTCGCGTCGTGGAGCTACCAGCAGCACCTTCGTGAGGCGCTGAGCGCCGCCGTTCGAGAGGCACTGGGGGCGGTCAATCACGGCGACAATCTGCACACCTCTCCGGAGATCCCAGACGCCTCCGAGGTCCCACACTATCTCCCGTGGGATGCCGGATGCTCGTGTCATAAGCCGAGGCTCGGCCCCATTCCCGGCGCGTTCTTCGGCTTTACGTTAGGCGGCGACACGCTTGGCCTCGCGCTGAACACCCACGCACACCCCGATCGCGGGTGGCTCGTGCAGCCGCCGCCCGAGTCGATCCCGGCGACGTCGACGCTGGCGACCGATCCCGGCGAGCGCCGCTGGGTCACCGACACGCTCACGGCGCAGGTTCGCGCCGGCGTGCGATCGGACTGGCGCTTCAACATCGTCGTCGGGGAATGGCGCGGTGAGCCGCGACTGTTTGCCTACACGCTCATGCCGACGACGGCAGGCGACACCGTCATCTACGGCGCCGCGTACACCAGCACCGCGTTCGCCTCGCTTCTGGGCGGCATTCTCGAGCACGACGGCGTGCTCCCGTCCAGCTTTACGCGGGACCGCCCCAACAGGGATGTGGTGACGGTCGCGGTCGCCGATGCCAGAGGCCATGCGCTGTACGAGTCGAACCCCGATCCCGACTGGCGCTTCGACGCGACGAGCACGCTCCCGGCGTCCTTTGGCGCATTGCGGGTGCGCGCGCAGATTCGGCCGAGTCTGGCTGGCGAAATCATCATTGGAGGTTTGCCCCGGTCCCGGCTCCCGTTTCTTCTGGCGCTGCTTGGGCTCTCGGCGGCACTCGCCGTCGTTGCCGTTACGCAGCTGAGGCGCGAGGAGGAGCTTTCCACACAGCGCGCGCGATTCGTCTCCGGCGTGTCGCACGAGCTCCGAACGCCGCTCGCGCAGATCCGTCTCTACCTGGAGACCTTGCGTCTCGGCCGTTTTCGCACTGACGCGCAGCGCGAGCGCTCGTTGGAGCAAATCGATCGCGAGACACGACGTCTCACCCACCTGGTGGAAAACGTGCTGCGATTCTCCCGGCGCGACACGCTGGCGCCGGACGATCTCGCTCGCGAGCCGATCGACGTGGCGAGCGAGGTGCGTGACGTGGCGAGCGAGTTCGAACTGCTGGCTGCGGCGAAGCGCGCAACCATCTCGGTCGACGTGCGCGAGCAGCCAACCGTCGTCATGGTGCCCGGTACGTTGAGGCAGATCCTCATCAACCTGCTCGACAACGCGGTGAAGTACGGGCCCTCCGAGCAGACGGTGCGAGTCACCGTGAACGGCGATTCGCGGTCGGCCCGTATCGAGGTAGTGGATGAGGGACCCGGGATACCAACGTCGGAGCGTGATGAGATCTTCGAGCCGTTCCGCCGCGGGCGAGGCGCGGCGTCGAGCGGCGCCGGGGGAAGCGGTATCGGGCTCACGATTGTTCGAGAGATCGTTGCGGCGCATGGCGGCAGCGTCTTCGTCGCCAACGGTGAGCGCGGGACGAAGATGGTGGTCGAGCTTCCGGCCGCAGACGGCACACCCGAGCCGAAGCAGGTCGCTGTACCCGAGCCAACGACGATCGCGACCTGAATGGCGCGCATCCTGATCGTCGAGGACAGCGCCGATCTCGCCGAGGCGCTCGCGCACAACCTCGAGCTGGAGGGGCACGAGGCGAGAATCGCGGGGGAGGGACGTGCCGCCCTCGCGACCGCGACCGAGTGGGAGCCCCATTTGGTCATCCTCGATCTCATGCTCCCGGGCATCGACGGCTACGAAGTGCTGCGGCGTCTGCGCGGGAACGACTACGAGGGGCCGGTGATGATCCTGACGGCGAAAGGAGAGGAAGCCGACAAGGTTCGCGGCTTCAGGCTCGATGCCGATCAGTACGTCACCAAGCCGTTCGGGTTGCTGGAGCTGCTCGAGCGTGTCTCGTCGCTCCTCCGCCGGTCGAGCGCGCGGATTCCGACGCAGCGCCCGCGCATCGATTTCGGCGCCGTCGTGATCGAGCCCGCGTCACGTTCCGTCACACGCGCTGGTGAGCGCGTCACGCTCACGCCCAAGGCGTACGAGCTGCTCATGGCGCTCATCGAGCGCGACGGAGCGGTGGCATCTCGCGCCGAGCTGCTGCGCGAAGTATGGGGCTACGGAGCTTTCGTGCTTTCCCGTACCGTGGACTCCCACGTCGCCGAGCTTCGACGCAAGCTGGAGGACGACCCGACGAACCCACGCCACATCGTCACCGTGTGGAAGGTGGGATACCGGTTCGTCTCCGATTCCGCCCAGAGGGCATCGGCGCCCTAACACATCTGTCACAACTGTCGCACCGATCCGCCAACCTCTCCAGGGAGGAGGGCGGTAGACTCGTGCGCAGCTCGCAGCTCGCAGCTCGCAGCTCGCAGTTCGCAGTTCGCAGTTCGCACTTCGCAGTTCGCACTTCGCAGTTCGCAGTTCATCGTCGATCTCCTTCCCCCTCCCGGAGGGTTCCGTGCTTCCATCCTTTGCCATTGTTCTCGCGGTTGCGACCACCACCCTGCCGGCGGCCTCGCCAGTGCATTCACCCGAATGGCCGGCGGCGATGGTCGTGTCGGCCGAATGGCTCGCCGAGCATCGCGAGGATCCCGGCGTGGTGATTCTCCACGTGGGAGAACGCGCCGGCTACGATCGCGAGCACATCCCCGGCGCCCGCTACATCTCCTTTGGGGATATCGCGGTGCGTGGTCAAGCCGCGGGAGGCAACACGCTGGAGATGCTCCCCGTAGAGGAACTGCGCGCCAACCTGGAGCGGTTCGGCATCTCGGATGATTCCCGAGTCGTCGTGTACTACGCCGACGAATGGGTGTCGCCGGCGACCCGGGTGATTTTCACGCTCGACTGGTTCGGACTGGGCGACCGCACGGCGCTGCTCGATGGCGGCATCGATGCCTGGAAGCGTCGCGGGCTCCCACTGACGAGTGCGGCTCCGTCCGCCGCGAAGGGGAAGCTGTCGTCGCGCACACCGAGATCCCTCATCGTCGACGCGGCGTGGGTCCGCGCAAATGCACCCGGAAAAGGCATTGCCCTGATCGATGCGCGCGCGCCGGTCTTTTACGACGGCCCGAAGCACGGTGAGCACCGCCAGGGACACATCCCCGGCGCGGTAAACATTCCCTTCACGGTACTCGCCGACGACAGCGTGCGCCTGACGAGTCTCGATGCACTGCGCGAGCAGTTCCGCGCCGCCGGGGTGAAAGACGGGGACACCGTGGTCGCGTATTGCCACATTGGCCAGCAGGCGACGGCCGTGCTGTTCGCTGCACGCGCCCTCGGCCACCAGGTCAGGCTCTACGACGGGTCGTTCGACGATTGGTCGCGTCGCACGGAGCTGCCCGTCGAAAGCTCGCGCAAGAGCGACCGGTGAGCTCGAACGACCGCGGGGCGCCGTACATGAGCCCTTACCTTGCCGGGGTTGGGATCGGGGTCGTGTTGCTCGTTACCTACGTCGTCATGGGCCATGGGCTCGGAGTCTCGGGAGCCCTAACGAGCGTCGTGGGCACCGCCGCGACCAGCCTTTCGAACGCGCCGGTGCTCCCCGCCTGGGAGGGCTACGCGGCGAGCAGCTCGCGTGGGCTCCTCGGCGACTGGTTCGTCGTCGAAGTCATCGGAATTGTGTTAGGCGGGCTCCTCTCGGCGGCACTCGCCGGTCGCCTGCGGCCGGATACCGAGCGTGGCGAGCGCGTCACGGTGAACCGGCGGTTGGTATTCGCGGTCGGCGGCGGAGCGATCATGGGCATCGGCGCGCGACTGGCCAAGGGATGCACGAGCGGCCAGGCGATCACTGGCGGGTCGCTGCTCAGTGTCGGAAGCTGGATCTTCATCGTGGCGGCGTTTGCGGCCGCGTATCTCGTCGCTCCGCTGGTGAGGCGCGAATGGCGATGAATGCTCCCCTATACGAAACGGGCGCCCTCACTGGGGGTGGGGCACTGGCAGTCGCCCTCGGCGTCGGAGTCGCGTTCGGGTTCTTTCTCGAACGCGCCGGCCTTGGCAGCGCGCGGAAGCTTTCCGCCCAGTTCAGGCTCACTGACCTTACGGTGCTCAAGGTGATGTTCACCGCGATCGTGACCGCATCGCTCGGCGTCTTTTGGCTGTCACGGCTCGGCGCGCTCGATCTCGCGCGCGTGTACGTTCCCGAGACGTACCTGCTCCCACAGCTCGTGGGCGGCGCGATCTTCGGCGGTGGCCTGGTGATCGCTGGCCTCTGCCCTGGCACCGCATGCGTCTCCGCCGCCACAGGACGATTCGATGGCGTCGCCGTGATCGGCGGACTGCTGGTGGGAATTCTCGCGTATGGCGCGATGCATCCCATCGTCGAGCGACTGGCGATGGCGACGCCTCGAGGCACATTCACGCTGCCACAACTCCTCGGCGCGCCTCACGGCGCAACCGTGCTTCTCGTTGTCCTCACGGCGCTGGCGGCCTTTCGTGGCGCCGAGTGGCTGGAGGCGCGGCGAGTGGTCGACAGATGACGGCGCCGCGAGGGCGCTGGCTTCATTGGGGACTTGCCACGGCCGCACTCGCGCTCGGCGTCCTGGCGGCCGTGAGTGGCGATGCGTCGTCCCGAGTCGTGGCTCCGGAAAGCGAGGTCACTGCCCTCGAGCTTGCTCGTTGGATTCGCGAGGGGAAACGAGATCTGCGGGTCATCGATCTTCGAGACGCCGAGTCTTTCGCCGGCTTCAGCATTCCGAGCGCCGAGCGCATTTCGCTCGAGGATCTGGCGCGGGTGCCCTGGGATCGTCAGGTGAAGGTCGTGGTGTACGCGGACAGCGCTCCCCTCGCGTGGCGCGCACGGGAGGTGCTTGACGCAGTCGGAGTCCGCGACGCCCTTGTTCTGAGAGACGGTCTAGCCGGGTGGGTAACTACCATCGCGTCGCCCGTGCTCCCAGCCCATCCATCTCCGGAGCAGGAAAGAGCGTCGCGCGAGATCGCGGAAATGAGTCGGTGGTTCGGTGGAGTGCCGCGCGTTGGGGAACCGCAGGTAACGGCGAGTGACAGCTTGCGCGCTGCGCTCGGACGCATCAGGCGCCGCGGATGCTGACGGGCATGCGTGTGACGGCGCCAGCGGCAGAAGAGGGCGAAAGCGACGCGACCTTCTTTGCGAAGCTGCGGGCGCGCGAGCTGTCCCGGCTGGATCGCACGCGCCAGACATACCTCGACTGGACGGGAAGCGCCCTGCACCCGGAGTCCCTCGTGCGGCGGCACGCTCGCTTTCTCCATCAGAGCGTCCTCGGAAATCCGCACTCGGACAGTGTGGCCTCGCGTGCGAGCACGGAATTGATTGCGCAGGCCCGGGCGGCCGTCCTCGGGTTTCTTGATGCGTCACCGCAAGAATACACCGTTTGCTTTTGCGCGAACGCGTCTGGTGCGCTCCGGCTGATCGGCGAGGCGTATCCGTTTGCTCCCGGCTCCCAGCTTGCGCTCACGGCGGACAACCACAACTCAGTCAACGGCATTCGCACGTACGCGCGCGATGCCGGGGCGACTGTGCGCATTCTTCCTCTCGATGCGCAGCTGCGCCTGCAAGGCGGTGCCGACGCGCTGGGTGCCGAAGTCGTGAATGCACCCTCGCTGCTCGCGTTTCCGGCGCAGTCGAACTTCTCGGGGGTTCGGCATCCCCTTGCCATCGTCCGGCGTGCGCACGAGCTCGGGTTCGACGTGCTTCTCGACGCTGCAGCGTTTCTGCCGACGTCCCCGTTGTCACTGCGCGATGTCAGACCCGACTTCCTCGTCCTGTCGCTGTACAAGATCGCTGGCTATCCGTCGGGAGTGGGCGCGGTCGTCGCGCGGCACGAGGCCCTGGCCCGGCTTCGCCGCCCATCGTTCTCGGGGGGAACGGTCGAGGCAGTGTCGGCCTGGGATGACGTGCACGTGATGAAACGCGACGCCGAAGCGTTCGAAGACGGCACAGTAAACTTCCTCGGCGTCGCTGCCGTCCCCGCTGCGCTCGAGTTCATGGGCGACGTCGGCATGCTTCGCATTGCGCATCGCGTCCGCGGACTCGCTGCTGAGCTTCGCCGCCGGTTGACGTCCCTCCGCCACCGCAATGGCGCTCCGCTCGTCGTGGTATATGCGGACGCTGGTGAGGACTGTGGTGCGACGATCGCCTTCAACGTGCTCGACCCATCCGGCGCCGTCGTTCCGTACTGGCGCGTCGAGGCCCGCGCGCGTGAGATGCGCGTATCCATCCGCGGCGGCTGCTTCTGCAATCCCGGAGCGGCCGAGCGTGCGCTCGGAATCGATTCCGCCTCGCTGGCGGACTGCCTGCGCGCCTCGCGCGAGCAGCGCGTCGCCTTTTCGCACGCCTGGTTGTCCGAATGTCTCGGTCGGCCCGTTGGCGCGCTGCGGATGTCGTTGGGTTACGGGACGAACCTCGGGGACCTCGTCAGGGGGGTGGCCGCGATCGAACGCTGGAGCGAGTAAGGCAGGGTGCACCTTGCTATAGGGGTGGGGGGTATATAGCTTCAGGCATGCAACCTCTCACTCTGACGATCAAAGGCATGTCCTGCGGCCATTGCGTGGCGCGCGTGGCGAAGACCTTGGGCACGGTCGATGGGCTCGAGGTCGACAGCGTGCGCATTGGCGCCGCGGAGGTCCGCTACGATCCCGAGCGCCGCTCGGTCGACGAGATCCTCGAGGCGGTGCGCGACGCGGGATACGAGCCCACGGTCGCCGCGTAAGGTCCCGGTGCCCTAATGGCCGCGACGTTGGAGAAGGCGCCGGCTCCGTCGGCGCGCATCACCATTCCCGTTGGCGGGATGACGTGTGCCGCCTGCCAGGCGAGTGTGCAACGGGCCCTCTCGAAGGAGCCCGGGGTCCTGGATGCATCGGTCAATCTCATGACCGAAAGTGCGGCGGTGACCTACGATCCCGCCGTCACAAACGCCACCGTGCTCGTGGGAGCCATCCAGCGCACGGGCTACGAGGCCGAGCTTCCCTCTCCGGCCGAGGACACGTTCGCGGAGCAGGAGCAGCGCGATCAGGGGCAGGCGCGGGAATATCGCACGCTGAAACTGAAGGCGATCGTCAGTGGAATCATTGGCGCGATCGCTATGGCCGTGTCGATGGTCGCGATGAGTCCCGCGATGCACTCGACCACGGTGTCATGGGCTCTGCTGATCGCGACCTTCTTCGTGATGAGCTGGGCCGGCCGGCATTTCTACGTGCGGGGTTGGCGCGCGCTCCGGCGCCGGTCGCCCGATATGAATACGTTGATCGCGATCGGTACGGGGGCCGCGTTCGTGTATTCGGTGACGGCGACGGTCGCTCCGGGACTGTTCCGCCGCCATAACCTCACACCGGACGTGTACTACGAGGCGGTGATCATCATCATCGCGCTCATCCTCACCGGCAATGCGCTCGAGGCCCGAGCGAAGCGCAATACCGCGGCCGCACTTCGCGCCCTGGCCGCTCTACAACCCAAGACTGCGCGTCTGGAGCGTGGTGCCGACGATGTAGACGTCCCGGTCGAGCAGGTGCGTCGTGGAGATATCGTGCTCGTGCGGCCGGGAGAGCGCATCCCCGTCGACGGAGAGATCATCGCCGGAGAGAGCGCGGTCGATGAGTCGATGATCACCGGCGAGTGGATGACGGTCGCGAAGCGGACCGGTGATCGCGTGACTGGTGGCACGATCAACCGCAGCGGCGCCTTCCGATATCGTGCGACGACTCTGGGTGCGGATAGCGTGCTCGCGCGCATCGTCCGCGTCATGCGCGATGCACAGGCGTCGCGCGCGCCCGTGCAGGCGCTCGCCGACCGTATCAGCGCCGTTTTCGTTCCGAGCGTGCTGGCGATCTCGCTGCTCACCTTCATCGTATGGATTCTGGTCGCCGGGTCGGCGTCGCTCGCGCATGCGCTTGCCGCTTCCGTATCCGTGCTCATCATCGCGTGTCCCTGTGCGATGGGACTTGCTGTGCCGACGGCGGTCATGGTCGCTACCGGGCGCGGCGCGCAAATGGGGGTCCTGATCAAGGGCGGTGAAGCGTTGCAGCGAGCGGGCGAGGTAACGCTGGTCGCGCTCGACAAGACGGGCACGGTGACGGAGGGACGGCCCACGGTTACCGAGGTCATTCCGGCGCCAAACGGCGTGACGATGGATGAGCTGCGGCGGTTGGCCGCGTCGCTCGAGTCGGCAAGCGAGCATCCTCTGGCGGAGGCGATCGTCAGGCACGCACTGGATCACGCGGTTGCGCTCGAGCGTCCCGGTGAGTTCCATGCGCGTCCGGGGCGCGGCGTGCGGGGCACGATCGGCGAGCGGGTGGTCTCGATTGGGAACGAGGCCTTCATGCGGGACGGTGGAGTCGACGTGACGCCGCTGGCCCTGGAGCTTGCCCGTATTGCCGAGGAAGGGAAGACGCCCACGCTGGTGGCCGTCGATGGCGCGTTAGGCGGGCTGCTCGCGATCGCGGATCCCGTGCGGACTGCCGCGGCAGGCACGGTGCGCGCGCTTCGCGAACGCGGTCTGCACGTCACCCTCCTCACGGGAGATCACGAGCGGACGGCGCACGCGGTGGCACGCGCGACGGGGATTGATCATGTCGTGGCCGGGGTCTCCCCCGAAGGGAAAGTGGTCGAGGTCGAGCGCCTGCGAGCGCAGGGGCACGTCGTGGCGATGGTGGGTGATGGCATCAACGATGCACCGGCGCTGGCGAGCGCGGACGTCGGCATTGCGATCGGCACCGGAACGGACATCGCG